>CALMRZ010000081.1 GCA_937872225.1 uncultured Spirochaetota bacterium | reverse complement strand
CCGCCTTCGGCGGCGGAGGCAAAATTAAATAATTATTAAGTTTTGCAACAAGTCTATTTATTATCAGCGCGTCCGTGCCCGGCTTTTTTTGGGGATATTTTTTCAAGGGAGTCGCCGGGCACGAGGCCCGGCGGCGCGAGGATGCCACAGGATGTGGCTTCCGGAGCGAAAGCCATCAGGAACTTCTTACATTCTTAAGAAATTAAGAAACTAGCAACGAGTATAAAGCTCATTATAAAGTGAGCCCCACAAACATCCTCCCGAAGGGCGGATACCTATCGGGGTGGTGTCTGAGGCGAGTCATACGTAGCGGGCGAGCCGAGTTCACCCTGAAGCCCGTCGAGGGAGCGAGCAGGATGCGAGCCTGCAGGCGCGTCCAGGATGGACAAAAAACGCCTGTCTCCTGAGCGACCGGGGAAGTGGGGAGCACGAGGGGCTAAGGGCGCGCAGCCCTTTGCCCCTCGTAAACACGCCCGACCCGCACCGGGTAACACCCACACCCTGCAAGGGTGATAACGAAAAAAATTCCTTGCATTATAACCTCATTGGAAAAAATGTAGCACTGAAGTTGCGCGGGGTTTAGATCCCGCGTCGAATGAAATGATCCTTAAACCCTTATGCGACATATTCAGGCAATCCGACGAATTCGCCGGGTTGCGCACAGCACTGGAGGAACGGGGCCGCGGCGCAGACGGCGGCGCTCTCCTGGTCGAGGGCATATCACCCGCTTCGTTCCCCCTCATAGCAGCGGCGGTCTTCCACGAAACACCGCGGCAGGTGGTCGTGGTGGCCGAAAACTACCAGAAGATGCATGAGGCGCACCTTGACCTGAGCGCCATGGTCGACGAGGGCTCCCTCTTCCTCTTCCCGCCCTGGGAGACCCTTCCCTACGAATTCGTTTCGCCCCCGGAAACGACCGAGCGGGAGCGGATCACCGCCCTCTACCGTCTCATCAGGGGCGAACCCGCCCTGGTGGTGACCACGGTGGAGTCCCTCATGCGGAAGATACCGCACCGCGAATTCTTCGAAAAAAAGGGGGTCACCCTCGAGGCTGGTTCGGATTATCCCTTCGACGACATCGTGAAAATGCTTGCCGTGTACGGATACTCGCGGGAAAAGCGGGTCGAGTCCTTCGGCCATTTCGCCGTCAAGGGCGGCATCATCGACATATTCCCCCCGTCCCATGAAACGCCCCTGCGCCTCGATTTCTTCGGCGACACCCTGGAGTCGATCCGTGAATTCGACCTGTTGAGCCAGATCTCGAGCCAGGAGCACCGGGCAGTCACCATATACCCCCGGAAAGAACTGGTCCTCTTCGAGGGAGAGCGGGGAAAGCTCTTCAATGCGCTGGAAAAGGCCCGCGATGACGGCCTGGACCTGCCTGAGCAGATCCTTGCCCAGCTGAAGGACGGTGAGCTGACCGATGCCAGCGGCATGGAGGACATTTTCCCCATCGCCATCCCGGCGGACACGCTCTGTTCCTATCTCCGGGACGACGCCCTTGTCATCTACCTGGAACCGGCGGAGCTCACCGTCAGGAAAAACCATATCGAAAAGACATTCGCCGACCTGTACGCGAAAAAGCACGCGGCGACCCTCTGCCTGCCGCCGGACGTCCTGATCGACCCGGACGCGCTGGACAGGGGACGCGGGAAATCGATCTCCCTCCAGGCTTTCACCGTTTCGCAGCATTCCCTGAAATGGCAGCTCAGGAGCATACCCAATTTTCACGGCAGGATCAAGCAGGTGCGCGAGGAGATCGCCGCCAGGATCGAACAGGGCTGGCGGGTCGTCGTCACCACCGGCTTCGAGGGCCAGGCGCGGCGCCTCTTCGACCTCCTCGCGGAATTCAGGCCCGACAGCAGGTTCGAGGAATTCACGGACTCAGACCTGAACATCCTCATCTCGCCCCTCAAGGAAGGTGTCGAGATCGCGGCGTGCAGGCTCCTGGTCATAACGGACCACGAGATCTTCGGCAAGAGCTACCGGAAAAAGCGCGAATTCAAGAAAAAGACCTCCCGGCCCATCGATTCGTTCCTGGACCTGAAGCCGGGTGACCACATCGTACACATCAACCACGGCATCGGCATTTTCCGGAAGATCGAACGGATGGCGGCCGGCGGCGTGGAGCGGGACTTCCTCCTCATCGAGTACGCCGAGGGCGACAGGCTCTACGTGTCCCTGGACCAGATCACCATGGTCCAGAAATACATCGGCGTCGAAGGGCGCGAGCCGCGGATCGACAGCCTGGGTAAAAAATCGGCCTGGAACCGCATCAAGGAGCGGGTGCAGAAATCGGTAGAGGAAGTGGCGGCGGAGCTGATCAAAATATATTCGGCGCGCCGGGCCCTGAAGGGCTTCCAGTTCCCGCCGGACACCCTCTGGCAGGAGGAGTTCGAGTCCCAGTTCGATTACGAGGAGACGCCTGACCAGATCACGGCCATCGAGGACGTGAAGGACGACATGGAGAACCCCCGCCCCATGGACCGCCTCATCTGCGGCGACGTGGGCTTCGGCAAGACCGAGGTGGCCATCAGGGCCGCCTTCAAGGCCGTCATGGCAGGCCGCCAGGTGGCGGTGCTGGTCCCCACCACGGTCCTGGCGATGCAGCATTTCACCACGTTCAAAAAACGCTTCTCCGGCTACCCCATCGAAATAGACATGATCTCCCGCTTTCGAACGCCCGGGGAGGTCAACAGGATCAAGGCGCAGCTCAAGGAGGGGAAGATCGACATCGTCATAGGCACCCACGCCATGCTGGCAAAGGACATGGTCATCAAGAACCTGGGGCTCCTGGTGATCGACGAGGAACAGCGCTTCGGCGTGCGCCACAAGGAGCAGCTTAAGAAGCTCCGGACGCTGGTGGACGTGATGACCCTTTCCGCCACCCCGATCCCCCGCACCATGCACATGGCCATGGCGGGCATCCGGGACCTGTCGATCATCCTCACCCCGCCGGAAAACCGGCAGTCCATCGAGACCTATGTCATGGAGGACAACCCGGACATTCTCCGCATGGCGATCATGAACGAGATAGAGCGCGGCGGCCAGGTCTTCTACGTGCACAACCGGGTGCAGACCATCGAGGCCCACGCGGTCATGCTGCGCGAGCTGGTCCCCGAGGCGACCTGCGCCGTGGCCCACGGCCAGATGCACGAGCACGAGCTCGAGGACGTGATGATAGACTTCCTGAACCACCGGTTCGACGTCCTGGTGAGCACCTCGATCATCGAGTCGGGGCTGGACATGCCCAACGTGAACACCATCATCATCAACCGCGCCGACGCCTTCGGCCTTTCCCAGCTCTACCAGCTGAAGGGCCGGGTGGGACGCTCAACCCGGAAGGCCTACGCCTACCTCTTTTACCCGAAGCACCGCCCCCTCACGGAGGAGGCGATGAAGCGCCTCCGCGTCATTTCGGAATACTCGGAGCTGGGAAGCGGGTTCAAGATCGCGATGAAGGACCTGGAGATCAGGGGCGCCGGCAACATCCTGGGCCTGGAGCAGTCGGGCAATATCTTCGAGGTCGGCTTCGAGCTCTATCTCCAGATGCTCGAGGACGCGGTCCAGCATCTCAAGGGCGAGCCCCCCTCCTCCCAGTTCCGGACGCCGATCTTCCTGAAGACCGATTTCTTCATACCGGACTCGTACATCGGCGACGAGAAGCAGAAGATAGAGTTCTACAAGCGCTTCGAGTCGTGCGATTCCGCGGAAGAGGTCGAGCAGGTCGAAAAGGAGATGGTCGACCGTTTCGGCCCCTACCCGGAAGAGGTGAAAACGCTTATCGAGATCGAGCAGATACGGGCCATGGCCTCCCTCCTGGCCATAGACGAGATCATGGAGGACTCACGCTCCATCAGGATCAAGATATCCGGCGCCGCCAGGGTCGACGTGAAGAAAATCGTAACCCTCATGGCCGCCGACCGGCGCCTTTCCATCGACCAGGTCGACCGGGAAACCCTTGTCTTCGTTCCCGGGTCGATGAAAGCGGAAAAAAAGGTTCCGGAGCTTAAAAAATTGTTGCAACAATTGGCTTGACGGGTAACTTCTGCAATCTGTAGAATGTCAAAACAACTATGGCTCCCTGTTTCTCAGCGGGCCTCATTCCCAAATTACTATCATTCATAAGGAAAAGATAATGAAAAAGAGTACATGGGCCTTACTGATCATGCTTTTTATCGCCGTCACGCTGGTTTCCGGATGCAAGAAAGAAGGCGATGAGGTAATGGTAAAAATCGGCGGCGAGAAAATAACCCTCGACCAGTTCAACAATTATTACTATATGTTCGCCAAGATGATGCTGAACATGGACAAGAAGGAAGTGGACAAGATGGCGGCAAATCCCGAGATCGAGAACCATCCCACCCTCAACCTGCTCAACAAGAAAAAATTCATGGATTTCCTGATCAGCAGGAAGCTCCTTTCCAACAAGGCGTTCAGCGACGAGTCCATGAACAAAAAAGACCTGGAAACCATCCGGGAGCTCGCCGAGCTGCAGTTCGTGTCCTCCTACTATCTGAGCCAGAAGCTCAAGGATGACATCAAGGTGACCGACGAGGAAAAAAACAATTTCTACAACAGAAACAAGGAGCGCCTCAAGGGCGTGCCGGTAAACGAAGAGGTGGACAACTGGATCAAGCAGCAGGTCTTCATGGAAAAGCTTGAGATCAAATCCAACGAGTTCATCCTCGAACTTCTCGGCGAGGCCGGGGTAAACAAGGAAGGCTTCAAGAAGTACCTGGCAAAGATCGAGAAGGGCACTGACAAGAAGGAAGAGCCCAAAGAAGAAAAGAAAGCGGACAAGAAAGCAGAAAAGAAATAGATATCGCCCGGGGACTATTTCACAGGGCAGACCGGATCACTCGCATTGCCCCGCTTTAAGCGGGGCAATGCTATGTTAACGCGCCAGCGGGGTTTTTCCGGCAGGTCATGAATATTGCGCAGGATTGTATTGGTTGTTGACAAAATAGCCGCCCTATATTTAATTTGTTTCATATTTACAGCGTTTTTTATCCATAACATGAAACAAAAAACCGGGTTTATCTTCTAATAGTCTTATACAAGCAGGAACCGTAACGATGTTAAAAAAAGCAGCAGTGATAAGCATACTCTCCGCCCTCATAACTTTATCGGGCGGCTGTTCAAAGGAAGAAGACAAATCCATCGTGCCCGGATACTGGTCCCCCGGCGAGTTTCGCCCGAAGGGAGTGGCGGGGCAAAAAGCATATAATTTCGCGGATTTATCTGTTGTGGGATCAGGAACAGGTCCACTTGCATATTCCTGCTCATCGAACGTTACTGCTAGGTGGCCCGATCAGTGGACCGACACAGAACATTGTAAGCCTGACCCATTGAATCCATTAGCGCCGTGCAATCAAAATGGCGACGGTCAATGCAGGGTTATTTACGCTACCTGGCCGACAGGCACATCATACACTAATAGCTTCCTCCTTTCCGGTTTTGCCCTGGATGACAGCCACAACCTAAGCTTCACAAACAAAACGCTACATATTATCATGAAGGTTATAGATGCCGTCACCGAATGGAAGATATACCTGATTCTTGACGGGGTGGAATACAGGGGTACGGTACCAAGAAGTGATGTTACAGTTTTAGAAGAAGACACTAGACTTTATACTGAGCCGGCCTGCAGTACGACCTCAACACCTCCCTGCTCAAAAGCATACGATGCATCCAGTGAAACGCTCAAAACAAAGAGACTTACCTTCAACACAGTGGTAACACTCAGCACCTGTACCGCCACAACGATCACGCCCTGTACTGTCAAAACCGTAAATATTCATGTCGGTGATTACATAGTGGGCCAGATGTACGGTCTCTGATAAAGGCCCGGCGCGCCTCACCGTCCCGCTGGCCGCGCCGGTAATCAATCGTTGAATGTCCTGATATACTCGATTATTCCCTTGACGTTGCGCTCCATGGCGGCGGCGCCGATCTTCTTCGCCTCGTTGGGCATGCCGTACACGACGCAGGACGCCTCGTCCTGTGAAATCGTAACGGCCCCCGCCTGCTTCATCTCCAGGAGCCCCGCCGCCCCGTCGTTGCCCATGCCGGTGCATATGATACCGAGGGCCGACGTGCCCGCCACGTGACTTACCGAGCGGAAGAGCACGTCCACCGATGGCTTGTGCCGATTCACCGGCGGGCCGTCATTGATTTCCACCCAGTACCCGTTGGCGTCGGCGCGCAGGAGCATGTGCCTGCCGCCGGGGGCGATCAGCGCCATGCCCTTGTAAAGGCGGTCCTTGTCCTTTGCCTCCCGCACCGTGATCGCGCATTTTTCGTTTACCCTGTTGGCGAAGGCCTCGGTGAACTTCTCGGGCATGTGCTGGGTGATGACAATGCCCGGGAGATTGTCGGGAAGGTTTACCAGGATCTCGTCTATCACCTCGGTCCCGCCCGTGGAGGCGCCGATCGCTATTACCTTTTCGCTCCGCGCCTTTATCTGGCCCGGGTCCTTCTTTGAGAGGATAACGTCCGCGGTGTATTTCTTGTCGACAACGATGGTCGGCGCGGGCCTGTTGCTGTCGGGGAGTATCTTTACCGGCAAGCCCCTTTTCACGTTCGACTTGCTGGCCATGATGATTTTTTCAATCAGGGCTTCGGCGAATTCCTTCATGCCGGCGCTGTCCTGTATCGAGGGCTTCAGGATAAAATCGACGGCCCCGTTCTCCAGCGCCTGGAGCGTGACCTTGGCGCCGCTGTCGGTAAAGGAGCTGACCATGATGACCGGCATGGGCGACGCGATCATCAGCTTTTTCAAAAACGTGATGCCGTCCATGCGGGGCATCTCGATGTCCAGCGTCAGCACGTCGGGCCGAAGCTTGTTGATCTTGTCCGCCGCGATGTACGGGTCGAGCGCGGTTCCCACCACCTCTATCCGGGACGACCGCGACAGGGATTCAGTGAGGAACTTCCGCATTACCGCCGAATCATCGACAATCATGACCTTGATCTTATTCATACCTGAAGTTCCTCCTGGCGTATTCCTCTTCCTGCCGCTCGATTTCCTCGATTATGCTCTTCCGCGTCGACTTCTTCAGGTATACTTTGCCGCTCTTCACGTCGAGGAGAAGCTTCCTGGTAAAAATGCCCCCCACGTCATTTTCGGCAATGGGTATGTCCTCCATTTCCATCATGAGCTTCGCAAGGCGGACGTTGTCGTCGGATATCGATGTCGAAGAAGGCTTGATGCTGTCCAAGACATGCCCGCCGCCGAATATTTTTGCAATGATATTTTCCTTTTTGCTGCCGGATTTATACATGGCTGATAGCAGCTTGTTTATGGCGGTTATGCCGTATTTCGCCTTTTTATCGGAAAAAATATCGCGGGCCGTGATCCTTCCCGGGAGCATGAAGTGGTTCATGCCCGCCACGCCCATCTCCCCGTCGATAAGGCAGACCGCCACGCATGAACCAAGGAGCGTGCCGATGAGCTCGTTTTCTCCGGAAACGTAATACTCGCCGGGATGAATGATCTTGATATCCTTCCCGAATTTCGTGTTATTCCGTATGTACATGTGCGTCACTGCCTCTTACCGGAAACCGGTCCCGCCCCTTGCAGCTGCATGATTGACTTCCGGTAAATAGTATGGCCGAGCAGCGTAAACCTGTTGGAAACGCTGGTCAGGTTTTCAGAATGCCCTATGAACAGGTACCCGTCATCGTCAAGGTACCGGTAAAACTTCTCGAACAGGTCCCTTTGTGTCGGACGGTCGAAGTAGATTATCACATTTCTGCAGAAAATAATGTCAAATTTCCCCTTCATCGGGTAGGCGTCGTCAAGGAGGTTAAGGCGCCTGAACACTATCATGTTCCTGATTTCATCCTTTACCTTGAAGAATCCCTCGTTATCACCCTTGCCTCGCATGAAATATTTTTTCAGCACGGGCACATCGATCTCCTTGATCTGTTCGAAGGAATAGACGCCGTTATAGGCCTTTTCCAGGACGTTGGTGTCGATGTCTGTGGCGAGTATCTTAATCTCGGGATACTTCCCCCCGGCGTAATACTCCCGCAGGGTAATGGCGATGGAATAGGCCTCCTCGCCGGTGGAGCAGCCGGCGCTCCATATCTTGATCGCCTTCTTCCCCCTGCCCTCGAACTCCGGGAGGCAGGAGTCCTTAATGAATTCAAAATGCCTGCCCTCCCTGAAGAACTCCGTCTTGTTCGTGGTAATGGCGTTGATAAACTCGATCTTTTCTTCGCCGTAGTTTTCGATCAGGTACTCGTAGTAATCGCGGTAAGACGGTATGCCGAGAAACCGGAGGCGCTTGGAAAGGCGCGCCTGGATGAGGGCTTTTTTCAGGTCGGTAAGCTTTATCCCCGCTTCCCGGTAGATAAGCTCCTTAAACTTTATGAATACATCATCATCAAATTCTATAAAATTCATCGCACCCCGACGGTTATCACTCAAAGAGGATGACGCGCCCAGTCTGTTTTTTGCTCCTGAATTCACTGTCGATATACTCCTTCTCCATTTTCATGAATTCCGAAGAGTCTTCGTTGTTTTTCAGGATCTGCCGGTACACCGTCCCGTTGCGGGGCTCGAAATAGAGTTTCCTTCTGAACTCGCCGCCCAGGTCGCTCCGTTCGACATGTATCTTCTCAAGGGTGAAGTACTCATGTATGAAGCGTATGTTGGAATCCGCGATGGCGCCGCTGTTGTTGATGCCGGTATTGGAATAACCCGCGCCGAAAATCTTCGCCCTGATGAAATGCCTGTCGCCGCCAAGCTTGACGAGCTCGCCCATCAGGTACTCCATGCTGAGGACGCCGCGGCGGGCGATCTCATCCGTCACGATTCCCTCCGTGCCCATGGTCCCCGGGACGACGAACAGCACCATGCCGCCGATCTTCCTCGGCAGGTCGTAGATGCACACCGCGACGCAGGTCCCCACCACGGTGCCCATCATGCAGTCGTCTTTTGTCGCGAAATAGTCTCCCGGATAGAGGATGTAAAGGTCTTTATTGAACTTGTTGCTTTCACTTTTTATCATAATCGGCATATATCAATGGATCGGTCTATTCCCCATCATGGTCCTCGTTGATGATCTCAAATTCAGCCGTCGTCAGTATCCTGTCGACATCGAGGATTATCACCAGGGTATCATCCTTCTGGCCGATACCCTGCATGTATTCGGTGTTGATCTTCGCGCTGAAGGAGGGCGTCTCCTGTATGCTGTGCACGGGGATGCTCAACACGTCCGAGACCGAATCGACGATCATGCCCACCAGGCGGTCCTTCACCTCGACAATGATTATAACGGTAAAGCTGTTGTACTCCGCCTGCTCCATTTCAAATTTCAGGCGAAGGTCAATGACCGGGACGACGGCCCCCCGCAGGTCGATGACTCCCTTCATGAAGGGGAGCGAGTTTGGCATGGCCGTGATCTTTGTCATGCCGATGATCTCCTGGACCTTCATGACCGGAACCCCGTAAATCTCGTTCTTAATGAAAAAGGTCACATACTGTTCGTCTTCGCCGGCCTGCCCCAGGTCCCTGGCTTCGACTGGTTCTGTTGTATTCATGTCCGTCTCCTACCTGATAAATCGCTGGACGACCCCCAGCAGTTCGGCCGGCTGGAAGGGCTTCACGATCCATCCCGAAGCGCCGGCATCCTTACCTTCCTGGATTTTATGCTCCTCGGACTCCGTCGTGAGAACGATAAGCGGGGTGAACTTGTCGTCTTTCCTGAAGTTCTTGATGAACGTGATCCCGTCCATCTGCGGCATGTTGACATCAATAATTCCCATCGCTATGGCGTCGCCCTTTTCCGTGAGCGCCTTTATCTTCTTGAGCGCTTCCGCCCCGTTCTCCGCCTGTTCCACGGGGATCCCCGTCGCCTTCAAGGCGAATTCAACGCTTACCCGTATGGTCGGAGAATCATCAACAACCATGATATACTTGCCCATCGAATCCTCCAGTAGTGTATACTATATTTTGATCCCGCAAATTTGCATCTGGTATTTTACAAAGCGGGGTACGGACTTCAGCTTTATGGTCTTTCCCGCCGCCCTGGCGGCGCGGCCCGACGCTATGATAAGCTGGGCGACGGAACAATCGATCCGTTCCACGCCGCTGAAATCTATCAGCACCTCGTCGTTTGACCGCAATTCATCGATAATCGCCGCGTGGAACTCTTTTATCTTTTTTACGCCGATGTCGGAATCAAGCTTGATCATATGACGCTCCTTACCGTGCAGAATTGATGTCCATTATGTCTTCCACGAGGCCGTGAATGTCGACGATAAGGGCCACCTTGCCGTCTCCCAGTATCGCGGCGCCCGATATCGAACGGCTCCGGGTAATGTAATTATCAAGGCTCTTGATGACTATCTGCTGCTGTCCCAGGAGGTCGTCCACCAAGAGACCGATGCGGGTGTTCGCCGATTCAACGACAATGACCAGGCCTTCCCACGGGTTCTTGTGCCGCGCGTCGATCTCGAACAGGTCGTAGAGCCGCGCCAGCGAGACGAACTCGCCCCGGAAGGATATCATCTCTCCCTTGCCCTCGACGGTTTTCACGTCCTCCTGTTTCGGCTGCATCGATTCCACTATGGAGAGCAGCGGTATGATGTATATGTTCCTGCCGATGCTCACCAGCATGCCGTCGATGATGGCCAGGGTGAGGGGCAGCTTGATGCGGATGGTGGTCCCTTTGCCTTCCTCCGATTTCAGCTCCACGGTGCCGCGCAGTTCCTCGATATTGGTCTTGACGACGTCCATGCCGACGCCGCGGCCCGAGAGATCGTCCACCCGGTCAGCGGTGGAAAAGCCCGGATGGAAGAGATATGACAGGAGCCTTTCCCTGGAGGCCTCCTCGTCTTCCTTCAGCAATCCCCTTTCAACGGCGCGGCTGCGGACCTTGGCCAGGTTCACGCCCCTGCCGTCGTCGAGAACCTCGATGAAAACATTGCCTTCCTGGTGATACGCCCGCAGGGTCACCAGGCCGGCTGCCGCCTTGCCGGCGGCCTCGCGCTCCTCCGGGACCTCGATGCCGTGGTCGATGGCGTTGCGGATCATGTGCTTGAGGGGATCGCTTATCTTTTCTATGACCGTCTTGTCCAGCTCGGTATCGCCGCCCTCGATGACCAGCTTGATGTCTTTGCCGCGCTCATGGGCGCTGTCGCGCACGAAGCGGCGGAACTGCTCGAAGGAGGGACCGATGGGGATCATCCTGATCGACATGATCTGCTCCTGGAATTCGCGGGTTATGCGGTCAAGGCCGTACAGGGCGTTCTTGAGCTGAAAGCCTGTGTCCTTGTCGTCGTCAAGCTCGTCGGCGATCCTGTTCAGGGACGACTGGCCGATGACGATCTCGCCGAGAAGGTTCAGGATGTTGTCCAGACGGTTCGTATCGACCCGCACCGTGTTTAGCTCGATCTTCTTTTTCAGCTTTTCCTGCTCTTCGAGGGCGTCCTTGACGTCCTTTTCCGAGGCAAGGCCCTTTTTCACGATAATATCGCCTATTTTCGTTTTGTGCGAATCATGGTACTTCAGAACGGCGTCAAGCTCGGCCTCGCTGATGATGCCCTTCTCCAGCAGTATCTCCCCGATGCGTTTTTCCTGGGGAAGCTCCCTGCCACGGCCCGAGAAGCTGGCGGTCACGTCCTCGATGGTGATGCTGTTGCGGTCCCTCACGAACATGAAAACATCATTGATTTTATCGACCGGTTCAAGGGTCTTGATTATCAGGTCCCACGAGAGGTAACAGCGCTCGGGGTTCATCGCGTCAAGGGCCGGCAGCTGTTCCCGGTCGACGTTCTTGGTGAGAAGGGTCCCTACGGTGAGAAGGTCCTCGATGATCATGAGGGGATCGATGCCGGTCTCGAACACGTCATCCGCGAATCGGGCCTTGATCCTGAAATAGTTGTACACGCCCGCCTTCGGCTTCGCCCTCCCGGTTTCTTCCTCTTCTCCGGCCTCGACCGCTTTTTCCTCGCCGGTATATTCGAGAATCCGCTGCTGCAGGGCGTTCATGGCCGACTTCGACTCATCCGTATCCGCTTTTTCGGTGAACAGCTCGTCCCGTATCCAGTCAATGCTGCCGAGGATAAGATCGATCAGGCTGTTATCGACGGCGATATCGCCGGAGCGGACCCGGTCGAGAAGGTTCTCCAGCTTGTGCGAAAAATTATAGATGGAGGTCAATCCCACTATACCCGAACTGCCCTTCAGGGTATGGAAGGAGCGGAAAATCCGGTTTACAATCTCCTGATCGCCTTCATTTTCTTCCAGCTGGACCAGGTCGGATTCGAGCTTTTCGATGATCTCCTTGGCCTCGCTGATGAACACTTCTTTAATTGCTGATTCGCTCATTATCGTGCTCCAGTTGATATTTTATGAGCCCACTCCCGGGAACATGCATTATAACGTATACAATGTAACTGATGGACCGATGTTCGTCAATTGGTGATTAACCGAATATCCTGTAGGAAAAACTCCAATATTTCTGTAGGAATCGCTATATTGATTAATGATGGACAAAAATACCCTATCCGTCTACTTGTTCATCAAGTTTTGTAACAGAGAGCCTATGAAGAATCCATACAGACTAAAGTCATGACACCTCGAATGATTGTTCCATACATACTCCTTCTTTCCCTCCTGATGCTTGCCCTTTCATCAAGCGACGCCGCGGCCAGGATATACAAGCGGGTCAACCCCGATGGGTCCATTGATTTTTTCAACAAAAACGAGAGATCAGGAGGCGGGGGTCACCGGCTGAACCGGAACATCTCCAGCAAATTTGACGGGATAATCGAAACGCTATCCCAAAAACACGGGGTGGACCCGAAGCTCATCAAGTGCATCATCCGGGTTGAATCGGACTTCGATCCGGAAGCGGTGTCACCGGCGGGGGCCATGGGGCTGATGCAGTTAATGAAGGAAACCGCCGACTATTACAATCTCGCCAATCCCTTCGATCCTGAAAAGAACATAGACGCGGGCATCAGGCACTTCAAGTCGCTGCAGAACTATTTCAGGAACGATATCCCCCTTGCCCTGGGGGCCTATCACGCGGGCATCGGAAGGGTGAAGAAGAGGATGTCCCTGCCGCCGATCCAGGCGACCATCGACTACGTGAACGCCATCATGTCGCTCTACACGGGGGAAACCGGGAACTACTCCGAACACGCCGTGAGAAGGCTCTACAAGAGGATTGAAAGGGACGGGACGATAGTTTTATATAGCAGATAGGCGGGGCCACGTGACCCCGCCTACCTGATGTCATTTCACGAACGTATTCCCGCCCCGCAGGTTGATCACACCGTTGTCGTCCAGGGTCCGCATGATCCCCTCGATTCTCTTGCGGCAGTCCTCCACGTCGGAAAGCCGGACAACGCCCATGAGTTCCATGTCCTTGAGAATGTCGGTCGCCCGGTTCTGGCTCATGTTGCGCAGAAACTTGAAGCGCACCTCGTCGCCGGCTCCCTTGAGGGACTTGGCAATCAGGAGGTCGTCGTCGACGGCGTCGATGAGGAGGCGGATCTCCTGGTTGGTGAGGTTCACCACGTTCTCGAAGGTGAATATCTTTTCGGCGATCTGGCTGGAGACGCTGGGCATGGTGACCTCCAGGTCTTCCATGATCTTCTTCTCTTCATCCGCCGGCATGTGCTGCAGTATTCCGATGAGGGTGTCGAGGCCGCCGGCGGTGAGGCCCTGGTTCTTCTTCTGGTATTCCTGGTGTTTCTTCTTGATGGTCTTCACGATCCCCGCCACAGCCTCCGGCATCACCGTGTCCATGCGGGCCATGCGCAGGGCCACCTCCTTGGCCTTGGCGCGATCGAGGGCGCTCATGATGGCGGCCGATTTTTCGGCCGCCAGGAACGACATGGCCACCGCGATCGTCTGGGGGTGCTCGTCTTTCAGGAACGACACCAGCGCCTGGTCGTCGATCTCGCTCAGGTCCGCGAACTCCTTGTCCACGTCTATATTGGTGAACTTGGACAGGATCTGGTCCGCCTTGCCTTCGCCGAAGGTCTTGGTGAGGATCTCCCGGGCCGTGCCCTCCCCTCCCCGAAGGCGGCGCTTCTCCCTGCGGAGGTCGATGAGGAACTCGCCGATCAGCTCTTCCCGCTCCTGGGGAGTGAGACGGTCTATCTTGGCGATCTCCGTGGTTATCTTTTCGATGCTTGCCTCGTCGAGGTGCTTCATGATCTCGGACGCCACCTTGGGGCCCATGGCCACCAGGAGGGCGGCGGCGCGCTCAACGCCGCTCATGTCAAACACGTCTTTCATAGTGACGCCCCAACCTTTTCATTTTCTTTCCCTGACTTCCCGCTCTTCGATGAGGCATCGATGAGCTTCTTCGACTTTCCCAGGGGGTGTATCACCGGGACCGGGCACACGTACACGCACCGGTAGCACTGGATGCACAGATCATAATTGATCCGCGCCAGGAAGTTGTCGACCCTGATGGCCGGTTCTATCGCCGCCGGGTCAACGCCGGGCTTTTGTTCCGACAGCGCCCCGCGGCACGCCTTCTCGCACAGCTTGCAGGCGATGCAGCCGACGCCGCATCCCTTTTTCATGGCCGGCGCCTTTTCCTCGTTCACGCACATCATGTGGATATCGTTTCCCTTCGGGACCAGGTGGATGATGTCCCGCGGGCAGGCCCTGACGCAGAGGCCGCAGCCGGTGCACCGGTCGAACCTGACCACGGGGAGTCCGTTGCCGTCCATGTACATGGCATCAAAGGGGCAGGACCGCACGCAGTCGCCGAAGCCGAGACAGCCGTATTCGCAGACCTTGAAGCCGCCCATGACGCCGTCGGCGGCGGCGCAATTCCGGGGCCCGCCGTATTCAAACCTGGCCGAGGTTTCGGCCCTGCCGCCGCGGCAGCGTACCCGCGCCGTGACGGCCGCCGTTGACCCGGAATAGTCCACGCCCATGATCCCCGCTATCTTCCCCGCCGACTCGGCCCCGCCGACAGGGCAGAGGTCGATGGCGTATTTCTTTTCCACGATGGCGGTGGCGTAGGCCGAGCACCCCGGCATGCCGCAGGCGGCGCAGTTGGCGCCCGGGAGGGCTTCCATGACTTTATCGATGCGGGGGTCCCTGACGACCCTGAGCTTGCGCATGGCGATGGACAGGAAAAGACCGAAAACGGCGGCCAGGCCCGCCACGGTGGCTATGGAATATACGGAAGGAATTATCGTGTCAATCATGGTTTTTCCGTGAAACGGGCCCCACTATCGGGATAAGAGTAATTTATGCTTGAAAAAAATCAATTATTTATTTTCTCATGGGAATAGTAGTGGAAATGGTATTCTGCTGATTGTCAGTTCAGTGAATGGCGACGCCAATAATTACATCAAGATTATATATAAGCACTCCGATCCTTAAAAAGTGAAGCCCGTTAGTGCTGGAGTTACAGGGGAATGCTGAGAAAAAACATCGATACGACCTACCAGACCGAGATCATCACGGCCCTCAAGAACCGGAGCGACCTGGTGTTCCTGACCTATTCGGGGCTCGAGGACACCGAAGAAAAGATAAAGTTCGCCCTGGCCAAGATCCTGGAGCGCTTCCGGAAAGAAGAGCTGTTCACCCCGATCATATCGTGCCTCAAGGAACTGATAGCCAACGCCACCAAGGCCAACGCGAAGACGATCCTCATCAACGAGGGAAAAATCAGGACGGACGACGACCCCGCCAACGTGGTCAAGCAGATCCGGAGGATCCTGAACGACGAAGCGCTTTTAGAATACGGCCTCAAGGCGAAAAAATACAAGCTGTCGACGCGCACCTACCTGAAGGTGCACGGCAACAACCTCATCGTTGAAGTGATCAACAACGTCCCTCTGACGGAAAAAGAGCAGAAAAAGATCAGCGAGCGGATAGAAGTATCATCGAAGTACGACAATATCGCGGAATTCTACATGGAAAACCCGGACCCGGAAGCGGAGGGAATGGGGCTGGGCCTGTCAATGGTCGTCATTTTATTGAAAAACATCAACATATCCCACAAGAACTTCATCGTCACCACCGACGGGACCCAGAAGACCTACGCGACGATACTTATACCTTTAGCTTAATGTCCTTCACCTTATGATTACTGATTAATGCGCGGTGGGTTCATCGGCTTGGCCACTCTCGGGCATCCGTGCCCTTCGCGGCATTCCTGCCATCCTGGCAGTAACATGCTACCAGGGTGCAGGATGTCGCTGATTCCGCCGAGAGAAAACATGGTGCGCTGGCCAGGAAGGCCGAGTGCAGAGCCGCGACAGGATGTCGCATTTGGCTCTGCTTATACGAGGCGGACGAGCGATGAACTCCCGCGCTCACAAAAATAAATCATCCAAAGGTACAATTCTATACAATTCTATAGAACTCTCCCCTATCAAGAACCTCGACGGTAATCATCTCATCACTGGTCATGGATCCGAGGACGTTCCGGAGCTGTTCCCGGTCGGACCCGAGGGCAAGCTGCAGGTCGTCCAGCGTCGATGGCCTTCTCCGCAGCAGGGATAGTATTTCCTTCATCATGTCGCTTACGTGGCGGTCCTGATATATCCGTTCCGCCGGCCGGCCGATTATTTCCACCTTGAGGGGAGCGAACAGGCCCTCCATGGATTCCAGCTCCTGACGACCCGCCGGCTCCACCCACGCTTCGGTCCCGGGCCGGTCCAGGCTGTTGATCTGGACAGCATCCGGCCGTATCTTCAACGCCGCATCCCTGAGGGCGGCGAGCTCTTCCGCCGTGTCGTTGATACCGGGGACGATGAATATTTCCAGGAAAAGCTTACCGCCGAAATCCTTCCTGAACTCGACAAGGCCGTCGACCAGCCCCTCCGGCGTTATGCCGCCGGCGGGCCTCCCGATCCTGGCGAAGGCCTCAGGGCTCACGGCGTCAAGGGAGGGGACCACGATGTCCACGGGCGCGACGGCCCTGCGCACGGCGGGATCCCCGAAGAGGGTGCCGTTGGTGAGCACAGCGATGCGATAGTGGGGATAGCGCTCCCTGATATGCCTGATGATAATGCCGATGCCGGAATGGAGCGTGGGCTCGCCGGAGCCCGAGAAGGTGATCACGTCGAGGCGGGGGGACCCGGCAAGGAACCCGTCAAGCTCGGCTATGACGTCATCTGTCGGTACGTATTCCGCGATTTCCGAGGTGAGGGCCGTGGTCCCGCCGCACTCGCAGTAGACGCAGTTGAGCGAGCAGGTCTTGTAGGGCATCAGGTCGACGCCCAGGGACACCCCCAGGCGGCGCGAATTGACCGGACCGAAGAGATACTTCATGACGCGACCGTTTCCCTAGCGCTTCATGAGCTTTACCGTGATGGCCATGGAAACATAATTATCGGCCTTCTCGCCTATGATGTAGAGGTCCGTCATTTTATCGATAATGCCGCTTATCTCCCTGACGCGGTACGCAAGGAGCGTGAACAGCGTGCCGAAGTAGCTTTCTTTTTTGATATGGGTGAGGAAAAAGACATTCCCCCCGAGCCTGCTCATCACGTCGTCCTTGACGCCCTTCTCCCCGATCTCCCGGCCGGCGAGGGCGGCGCCCATCAGCTCCCGGTCATTGCCCATGTAAAGACCGCGCCGGTCGCAGACAACAAATATCCTGCTGTTCTTCGAATCCACATACCAGAAGGACTTCTCGCCGGCGATCTTCGCCGTGCCGTACCGTTCGGTGCCCTTGAATTTTTCCGCGAGATAGGCCGATGATTTTTCCCATGCCTTTTTTCCCTGGGCATGGTCCTCCATGGGGACGTAAAGAAGATAGCCTCCACCGGCGCCCTTCGGCTGTCCCGCTAAGATATTCATAACGCCGCCGTAATAGGGGATAATATCTTTTTCGAAATCTATGCCCAACTCATCCCTCACCTGCTCTTTGATGCCGTTATAATACGAGCACCCTGCGACGGAGTTTCTGCACAGCTCTTCGATCCTGTTGAAGTTCAGGGAAAGGAAGGCGTACGTCGCGACATTTGCAACATACAGCGCCCTGCCCGCGGCGCCGGTTTTCATCACATCAAGAAAGGCGTTGACGGTGCCGCTCGCGTTATTGAAGCGCGCGGCAATATCGATATCAACCTCGGCCGGCTTGACCGATCCGCCAAGGAAGGCGTAGTCTACCGAATTGAAGGGTGAAGGCCCGGTGGAAAGCTTATCCAGCTCGGAGCGGACCGACGGCTGGCTCCCCGCTGCCTCGACCATGTATGCCACGCCGGTCAGCACCGCGTCGTTCATGGCGCTGTCATCGGACTTCTTTTTTTCCTCTTTCGGTGGAACGGTTTCCTTTTTCACGTCCTTCTTCATGACATCCTTCAGGAAGTCCCTGGCGACGAAGGCTCGCAGGTCATAGTCCTTTTTCGTTTTCGACAGGCAGTCGCTGTACAGGTGGTCCAGGGCCAGGAAGCCGGAATTGTTCACCTTCGTATCGATGACGCTCCGGAGGAGATCCCCGGTGGACCCCACGATGAACACGCCGTCAAAGGCCGCGGTGAAGATGTCCCGCCCGATCTGGTGCAGGGTATGGCCCTTATATTCGGTGATGGCGGGATAGACATCGGCCTTATCGTTCCCGCCGATCCTTTTCAGGATCTCGATGAACTTGAGGGGAAATGTCTTTTCATCCAGCACCGGGATGAAAAGAAGTATCCGCTCCTCGTCATGCCGTCCCTTCGGGTAGATTGCCATGCTCGCGGTCCGGTTGACGTCGATGCCGGCCTTTTTCAGCGATTCGATGTCCATCGGGTCCAGGCCGAGTTTGTTTTTTATATCATCCTTCTTCCGGTTGAATTTTTCGGCGTCTTCCCGGCAAAGGAGATTGTCCACGATAAATTTCAGGGAAACCACCGCCTGCTTCACCCGGGAGGTTTTTATGAAGAGCATGACCCCGGAGGGCGTTATCGATTCAACGGCGTCGACGCGCTCCTGGGGATACAGATTAGAAACAACGGCGATAAAGAATATCAGAATAAACGGTAATACTTTTCTCATGGCAATCTCCGGATCTTTTTGGCTGTAAAGGTTCGCGCAATGCGCCTGCGAATATCATCCGCACGTCACGTTATAGCTGATGGCGGGGTTGATGGCAAGTAAAAAAGGGATTAGCGAGGAGAAGGCCGCCGCTATTTCGGCATCCTGCCGGCGGCGGCGGGCAAACATCCTGTTTGCTCAGTGTGGCTTCCCCTCTTCCTCTCGCGCTCCTCCTCACCCCCGCCGCCTCAGACGCCGGCGGAGGCTGGGCGATTAACTCGGCTGCATTCGCTTCGCTCTGTGCAGCCTCGGACAACAATCGGCTATCAGTATCCGCCTTTCAGGCGGATGTTTTGAGGCTGGTGGGTGTGGATAAATATATGTACATTTGTAGATCAGCATCCATAACGCAGGTATGATTATTAATATCCGCTAGGAGCAAACCCGCCCTTTGTTTCGCCGAGCATCGCAGACAGACGCGGAAAAAGGGTGAGTGAATGCTAAGGGCAGGAGGCCCTAGTGCCGCACCCCGACATGGATGTCGGGAAAAGTGCGGCGTTGAGCCTGCCATAGGCAGGCTGGCTCTGTTACGCAGCCCCCGCGTCTGTCGAGAAGCGCAGGGAAGCCGAAGGCAGAAACAGCAGGCGGGCACTTTTCTTTTTCACACTTTTCTTTTGGCGACAAAAGAAAAGTGTGAAAGTCCCCGCCCGGGGAACCCGGGCGCACCCACGCCCCGGACCGGGGCAATGACAAAAAAACAGTTGAACAAATACCGCCCCGCGGGTATGTAGCCAATGAGACATCCATATTCCGGAGCACACCATGGGCGACGTGGAAATCAAAAAGAGTTACGAAGAAATAAACCAGAAAATCAGGGAAGGCAGGGCCGTAGTCGTCACCGCCGAAGAGATGCCTGAAATCGTAAAAAAGGAAGGCGTTGACGGGGCCTTCAAGAAGGTCGACGTGGTCACCACCGGGACCTTCAGCGCCATGTGCTCTTCCGGCGCCTTTATCAATATCGGGCACACGAAACCGCGCATCAAGGCGTCAAAGATATGGCTTAACAACGTGGAGGCCTACGGCGGCATCGCGGCCGTTGACTGCTACATTGGCGCGACCCAGGTGCAGGACGATGATCCCCTCAACAGGGTCCACCCCGGCAAATTCAAGTACGGCGGCGGCCATGTCATCGAGGACCTCATCGCCGGCAAGCGGGTACGGCTCACGGCCTCCGGATACGGAACGGACTGCTACCCCCTGAAGGAACACGAGGCAATGATAACGATCAACGACCTCAGGAACGCCATCATGTTCAATCCCCGCAACGCCTACCAGAACTACAACTGCGCCGTGAACTGTTCGCGCAAGACCATCTACACCTACATGGGTATCCTGAAGCCGGACATGGCCAACGCCACCTATTCCACCTCCGGGCAGCTCTCCCCGCTCCTGAACGATCCCTTCTACTGGACCATCGGCACCGGCACGCGGATATTCCTCTGCGGCGCCGCCGGCTCCGTGGTATGGCACGGCACCCAGCACGCCCCGGACTGCAAGAGGGGCGCCAACGGCATCCCCTGCGAGGGCGCCGGCACCCTGGCGGTCATGGGCGATATGAAGCAGATGGACCCGCGCTACGTCCGCGGCGCCTCCTTCACCGGGTACGGCTGTTCCATCATGATCGGCATCGGCATACCTATCCCCATCATCAACGAGGACATGGCCTACTTTACGGGCCAGTCCGACAGGGACCTCCCCTGCCAGGTCTACGACTACGGCAACGAGACCCCTTACGGCATAGGCAAACCTCTCGGGGAGGTGACCTACGCCGAGCTCAAGACCGGCAAAATAGAATTGATGGGCAAGACCATTGATGCCTCGCCCCTTTCGAGCTACCCCATGGCGAAAAAGATCGCCCTGGAACTCAAGGAGTGGATCATGAAGGGCTTCACCATCGGCGTGCCCCAGACGCCGCTTCCCACGGTGCCGTATAAAAAAGGAACGGCAGGATGAAAAGCGCCGGACGGACATACCGCGACTTCACCGAGACCGAACGATGGCAAAGCTTCCGCGTGAAGGTGGAAACATCGGACCTGTTTATCAGGGCCGGAAGCGACCTGTCCGCGCAGGCGGAGCGCCTTGTCCGCCGCGCCAGGGAGGAGATACTCCGCCATATCGACCGGCAGAACGGGTTCCTCACCTCCTACACGCCGGTGGAGCGCCTTGACGGCTGCCCGGAAATCGTCACCATGATGTACGACGCGTCGGAGCGCGCCGGCGTTGGCCCCATGGCGGCGGTGGCGGGGGCCGTGGCCGAAGCCGTCGGCCGGGAGCTCATGGGATACTCCGAGGAAATAATTATTGAGAACGGCGGCGATATATGGATGCGGATTACGTCCCCCGCATCGGTGCTCATTTATCCCGGAGGGATGTATTTCAACGCCGTCGCGCTGAAGGTCCATCCGGACCGGACGCCCTGCGGCATCTGCACCTCGTCGGCCCGGATAGGCCATTCCTTCAGCTTCGGCAAGGCCGACGCGGCCACGATTATCGCCCCGGACGCGGCCCTGGCTGACGCCATAGCCACTGAAGCGTGCAACAGGGTGCAGGGCGCTGAAACCATGGAGTACGCCGCGGATTACGGCATGAGTTGCGGCGCCGCCGGCGTGGTGATACTATACCGCGACCGTCTCGCGGCCAGGGGAGAAGTGGAGCTGGCAGATCCGGAAGGAGAATCATCATGAACTCAAAAAACGTGTTGCTCATATTCAACAAGAAGATAATGTACAAGCCGTTGATATATCGCCTCGCCAGGGACTTCGACGTGGTCTTCAACGTGCTGGAGGCAAAGATCCTTCCCAAGCTTGAAGGGAGGCTCATCCTTGAGCTCCGCGGCACCGAGGAATCGATCAACGGCAGTATCGAGTACCTCGTCAGGGAAGGCGTAACGGTGGAGACCCTGGTCAACAGGATCGTCAGGGACGATGAACGCTGCATCAACTGCGGCGCCTGCACCTCCGTGTGCCGCGTGGACGCCCTTTCCATTGACCGGGCCACCATGGAAGTGAAATTCGACCACGAAAAGTGCGTCGCCTGCGGGTTATGCAAGATCGCGTGCCCCGTTGGGGCGATGTCAGGGGCGAGTATCGATCTGGATTAATTGACTGATAACTATCGGTCATAGTCAGGCCCGGGACCCGGGCAAGGTCTCGACCGGGATCCCGGTCGGGATTATCCCGGTAGAAGTTCCAGGCGCAGGTCACGAATTTTTTAATGTCTGATTTACTGTTTGAAAGGGGAAGGATTTTTATTTTGCTCATAATAAAATTCCATGTGATGAAGGCGGGGTCACGTGACCCCGCCTTCATATTTGTTTAAATAACACCCAGCTTTTTCCCGACCTTTCTGAACACCTCGAAGCTTTTATCGAGGTCTTCCCGTGTATGGGTCGCCATGACGCCGAGACGGATGCGCGATTCCGCCGGGGGCACCGCCGGGTGCACGATGGGCGACGCGTACACGCCTTCGTCGAAGATCATCTTGTTGAAGGTCATGGTCTTTTCCACATCGCGGATGAGGAGCGGCACCACGGCCGTCCGCGAGGGGCCGGTATCGAAGCCGAGGTCCTTCAGCCCCTTGAGAAAATAGGATATGTTGTCCCAGAGCCTTTCGCGCCACTGAGGCTCTTCATCAAGAAGCTCGAAGGAGCGGTACACCCCCGCCGCGGTCATGGGGGGCAGCGACGCGGAGAAAATGTATGCCGAGGCGTTGTGCCGGAGGTGGTCTATGAAATCCGACGGCCCCGCCACGAAGCCGCCCACCGCTCCGGCGAACTTGGAGAAGGTACCGGCAATGACATCCGGGGCATGGGGCATCTCGAACTGGTCCGGGAGGCCGTAGCCGCGCTTGCCCAGAACGCCGAGGCTGTGGGCCTCGTCGATGAGGAGGAGCGCGCCATGCTCCTCTTTCAGGCGGTTGAGCTCCTTCAGGTCGGCCCAGTCGCCGTCCATGCTGTAGACCGAATCGACGATAACGAGCATCCGCTGGTACTTGGACTTGACCCGTTCCAGAAGCGACGCCAGGTCCTCCGTGTCATTGTGGAGCCACATGCGCTTGTCGCTGCCGGACAGGGTGACCCCGTCGACGATGCTGCGGTGGACCAGGCTGTCCAGGAGGGCGACATCGCCCTTGCCGATGGTTGCCTGAATCGACGCGAGGAGGGCCTGGTATCCGCTGGGGAGGAGCACGCACGATTCCCTTTCATAGAGGCGCGCGATCTTTTCCTGCAGCCGGTAATGGATGTCCGTGGTGCCGCACGCGAGGGGCGAACCCCCGATGCCCAGCCCATACGTGTCCAGGGCCTTCCTGACCGCTTTCAGCACCTCGGGGTGCGTTGAAAATCCCAGGTAATTGTTGGATATAAAATTTATCCGCTCCCTACCGCTCACCGTGATGCGGTTGGCGCAGGCGGACGTCACCTCCAGGCTGTAGGTGTATATGTTCTCCCTGCGCAGCATCGACAGGAGCGCAGCCTGCTGCTTCATCGCATCGCTGACTAACTGACTCATGTAACATCCTCACTCTGAAAAATATCGGCGTGTTCTTCAGCCCGTGCGCCGCCGCGGCTCACATAAGCTTTTTCTCAAGGTACCTGATGACTTCGACGATTGTCTGGAGTTCCATGACCTCGTCCAGGTCGGGATCGAAATCATACATTTCCGTGATCCGGGATATGGCCTCCATGCTCTTGAGGCTGTCGAATCCCAGGTCCTCCCTGAACCGGTCCCCGTCCTTCAGCTGGTCCGGTTTTTTACCCGACAGCTTGGCTATGATGGCGAGAAAATCCTTGCGAATCTGATCCGCTGTAACACTTCCCATTGTTGTCTCCTTAGCGGGAATATGCACGCGCCGTGCGGCACTGCACCCGACAGCACATTGTGATATACGCCGCTATATTTTCAATGAATATTTTGGGTTGCAGGATTAGGGACCTATTGCTTGAGGCGCCTTCTGAAGAGATGGAAATGGCTCATCAGGAAGGTCCTGGCCAGCACCAAGAGGTTCTTGCTTTTCCTCGGGATGAGTTCGCCCTCGAGGTATATCTTCTTGCACAGGATCCGCTGGGTCTTCCCGCTGGTGGTCTTCGGGATCGTTTCCCTGGGGACCAGCCTGATATCGTCCGGCGCTATGCCCAGCTTGGCCAGGATCTCGTTATGGATTTCCTGCCTGATCCGCTCCAGTTCATGCTTGTGCTTCACCGTGGTTTCACAAACCAGCACAAGGTCTTCGGTCCCCTGTTCCTCGTTATGGACGTCAAAGGCGGCGCAGCACCCCTTGCGGATCCCCCTGACCGTCTGGGCGATCCTCTCCACGTCATAGGGATAGATGTTCTTGCCGCGCTTGATGATCATCTCCTTTTTCCGGCCCGATATGTAGAGCATGCCGTCAAGGATGAAGCCCATGTCGCCGGAATGGAGCCATCCGTCCCTGACCGCTTCCTTCGTGGCTTTCGGATTCTTGTAATAGCCGCTCATGAGGCTGGGGCTCTTCACGCACACCTCCCCGACCTCCCGCTCGTTCAATGTCCTGCCATGCTCGCCGACGATCTTGATCTCCTGACCCACCAGGGGATAGCCGACCGACACCAGGTCTATGTACTCCTGCGTGTTCTCGCTGGCTGAATCGACGACGCGGTCCTCCTCCTCGAGGACGCTGCGCACGAACCGCCGCACCACCGTGGTTTTATCCAGCGCCGGGAAGGTCGCGGCCAGGCTGTCCTCCGCCATTCCGTAGACCGGGAGAAAGATGTCGTCCCTGAGCCCGCAGGGCCTGAACTTGTCGAGGAACTTGTTCAGGGTGTTCCGGTCCACCGGCTCCGCGCCGTTCAGGGCAAGACGCCACGAACTGAGGTCAAGCTTATGTAAATCTTTATCGTCAATCCGGGTAACGCAGTAATGGTAGCCGAAATTGGGCGCCACGCCCATGGTGACACGGTACTTCGAGATATTTTCAAGCCACCAGAAGGGCCTGAATATGAAGGCTTCCGGCGCCATGAGCACCAGGGATATGTTCCAGTACATGGTCGATAAAAAGCCGCCGATGAGCCCCATGTCATGGTACATGGGAAGCCAGCTGATGCCCACGTCACTGTCGGTCATGGCGCTGGCAACGCCGATGCCGTGTATGTTGTGGAGCAGGTTGCGGTGGGAGAGCATGACGCCCTTGGGCTTTCCCGTCGTCCCGGAGGTATACTGGATAAGGGCCAGGTCGTCTGTCCTTACCACGGGGAACTTCCTGTGGTGCTCCGCCGGCACCGGGTTGGCGAAGATCTCTTCATCAAAGAGAAAACCGTTTACCAGGTTTGAGATATTCATCAGGCTTCCCGCGATGAGCTTTATCTTGTCGTAGGTGATGAAAAACCTGGCTTCGCAATCATGTATGATATGGGTAAGGTTGTCAAGATACTTGGCAAGGTTGTTGGTTCCGGCAGGCTGGCTGACGGGCACCGGGACGCCGCCGGCGATAATAACGCCGAAATAGATATAAGCGAAATTCTGGCCCGTGGGAAGCATGATGACGACCTTATCGCCCTGCTTCAGCCCCCTGGCCATGAGGTACTGTGCAGCCGACCGGGCCTTTTCCAGGACCTCCAGCGCCGATACTCTCGTTTCCTTGTTTTTCAAGTCCATGAATATCAGGAATTCCGGTTTTAATCCCGCTCTTTTTTCAAGAGATTCGATAAGTGTCTGGGCTTTCAATTCATACCTGGAATGATTTTTCAGGTGTGCCGCCTTGTTTGCTACTGGTGCTGCATTCATGTGCATATCCTTAATAGATTTTTTTAGCATATACATCTGTCCTTCCTTACCATGAAGGCCATCAAACTGCTCTGGCATAAGAAATTATTTATACGCGGCGCTGCCGTTGGAAGCGGCAAAGAAGCTATGTAAAATAATTCTGAAACGATTTTATTGACGAAATCTCATAATTATATTTTTTAGTAATACCCTTGTTCTAAAAAAACAAGATACTTCTTTTTATTTTGGCTCAATGTCAAGAAAGAAAATAACCTATCCTTTAATTATTGATTATGTCTTGTGACTTTTTAAGCATTGAATAATTAATATGCAAGTTTTATGCCAAATATTTTTTTATTTTTCCCGCATTTTCCACCTTATTCTTTAATTTAAGGCCATTAAATAAAAAAATCTGAAACGTATTAAAAAAAGTCCACACCACGTATCATATATGCAACTGAAATCCAGTTAGCACTTTTTTGAACACCGGTTTTGCATTACCTTTATCATAATCCGAATATTCATTGACATATAACATCTGATCTCATTTTCTCTTTTTCCAACAACTACATCCGGGGGATCATGCACATGGCCAGCGTAAAACAACATTTTTCAGGTAAGACAGCAATAATTTCAGGCGGATCAAAAGGCATCGGCAAGGCCGTGGCTCTGGAATTCGTGAAAGCCGGCGGCAGCGTCTGCATCATAGCGAGGAATAAAAATGATCTGAAGACGGCTTCTGATGAAATCAGCAACGCCCGCATCATCGACAGCCAGTCGGTGACAACAATTTCCTGCGACACCACGGACATGAAAAAGCTGAAGCCCCTCATCGAGGCCCATATAAAAAAAAGCGGGGTCCCGGATTACCTGATGAATTTTGTGGGATACGCGCAACCGCGCTACATCCAGGATTATACAATTGAAGATTTCAAGAAAAACATGGAAACCAATTACTACGGCCAGCTCGTCCCGATTATTATCGTCCTGCCGCATTTTATAAAGAGGCGGTCGGGACATATCGTAACTTGCTCCTCCCTGCTCGGATACCTCGGCATGATAGGTTACGCGACCTATTGCCCCACCAAGTTCGCCATATGCGGCCTGACTGAAGCCCTCCGGAGCGAACTGGCACCCCAGGGCATCAGGTTTTCGGTCCTGTATCCTCCCGATACGCAGACCCCCGGCTTTGATAACGAGAACAGGACCAAGCCTGCCGAGGTCATGATAATGTCGGAAACCGGGGGGCTCCTTGATCCCGGAGAAGTGGCGCAAAAGCTCATAAAGGGGATAATGCAGAATAAGTTCTACATCCATCCCGGTCAGTCCCGCCTGTTGTGGGCCATTGTCCGCCACGCCCCGAATCTCGCGCACAAAATCATGGATGGAGAATTTAAAAAGGCAAAACAGCGGTTAAGCAAAAAGATATAGTTCACATGCATAAAAAACCCGGCTCAAGCCGGGTTTTTTTCGTAATGTTACCGCAGGTTACTTGTAATCGTTTATACGCTCGCTCTTCTTCTCATCCTGCTCGACCAGCTCCTGCATATGCTTGTAATGCGGCGATTCAATTCCGTATTTCAGCTCAACGGCCTGGAGCATGCTCCTGTTCTTCTTGTTCTTATAGGTGTTGATTTCGTCTTCAGAGGCATGTTTGTACTTCTCAAGAACCTTTTCCATGTAGCCGTAGCAGCTCGACATGTACTTGTAAGCCCAGATGTCCTTCGCGTTCTTGTCCGAAAGGGTTATATAGCGTTCAAGGATGGCTATGCAGGGCAGAAAATTCTGGAGGTCATACTGGGTTGACACGTACACCTGGAACAGCCTGGTCTGGAAGTTGAGGAACCGGGGCTCCTGCCTAATCTCCTGGTGCTGTATCTGGTCAAGATAATTTATAGCCTTGGTGAGGTAGGTCACTGATTTCATTTTTGCTTCCGATTTTTTGGACCATATAAGACGCTGTTCGGCATTCTTCCGGTCTATCTCCTGCCAGTACCACCGTTCCTGAAGGTTTTTCTTCTCCTTATTGGTAGTCCTGATCTTGATAACCTCGTTTTCCATGTCTTCGAGAATATCCAGGCCGGTGGAGTATTCGTCGATCGCCAGCTTCAACAGGTTGTCGGAGTATTCCTTGTTCAGTTTTTCCAGCTCCTGGATGGCCTTGATATACGGTTTGAAATCCCTGATCCTCCAGCCGGAGACTTCCACATCGCTGAATTCATTGAGCAGGGTCGCGTCTTTCTTTTCATCCTTCTTCTTATCATCAGCCTGCTGTGCGGACACCCGGGAAACGGGCCCGAAGGTGAAAAGCACCGCCCCGATCAGGACAGCAATGACTGCCTTATACATAGTTTCTGGTTTCATATAGTAACCCCTTACCGCAAAATAATTCCGACCGTGAATGCACGCCAACGATCCCGGTGCACTACCACACTACCATATCGGCCTAATAATATGAAATATTCATACTTTTTTCAATAATAAATGCCGGATCCCGTTATAAAATGTCAGTGATATGTCTCATAAATATTCTTGACATTATCGCGTCCCTGGTCAAATCTGCGAACTCAAGTTCATGGCCATGAAGACCCAGATAAAACCCGTAATCAGCCCGAAGTATTGCGATTTCTGCGATAGGACAGGCATAATCCATAACCCCCATTTTGAAGAGCTGGGCGAAAATGCCCTTGTCCCCTGCCCCAAATGCGTGATAAAAAAATGCACCTGCGGTGGGGAGGACCCGTATTACTACAATAATAATGGCAGGATTGAAGAATGCTTCTGCCGCGAAACCAGGATGAAAATCATGAAAATCAACATGATTTACAACCGGTCGGGGATCAATAAAAAATACCTGTGGAAACAGCTCAATCATTTCAAGTCCGTCAACAAGCTGGCCGACGAGGCCAAGACCGCCGCCTATGATATCGTAAGGCAGTTCCCCAATGCAAGAAAAGGCCTGTACCTCTGGGGCAACGCCGGCACCGGCAAGACCCTGCTCGCATCGATCATCCTTACCGAGATCATCATCCGCCATGCCGTGGAAGGCAGGTTCATCAGCATTTCCCGGAACTTTTTCAAGACCCTCCAGGAATCCTTCCACGAGGGCTCGGAAACCTACGGGGAATCGGGCAGGATAGAAAAGGAGTTGGCCGACGTGGACATCCTGGTGATCGACGATTTCGGGATACAGAAAGACACCGAGTGGAAGCAGGAAACGCTGTATGACCTGGTGGACGCCCGGTACGAGGCCGAGAAGTTCACCATCTTCACGTCAAACAACAATCCCCACAGGGCCCTCAAAGACCTGTCGCAGGGCAGGATCCTTTCGCGGATAAAAGAAATGTGCCGCATCATGGAAATCAGCGGTGAAGATTACAGGGAAAAGCTGTAAATGGCGATTGTTTACATTGGCCTCGGTTCAAACCTGGGCGACCGCGAAAAAAACCTGAGAGACGCAATCAACGCCCTTGCATCCCTTCCGTCCATTACGCCTCTGAAGCAGAGTTCCATTCTCGAGACGGAGCCCATCGATTACCTCGACCAGCCGCTGTTTCTCAACATGATCATCGTCGTGGAAACGGCCCTTGCTCCGCACGAACTTCTGGAAACAACCGGGAGAATTGAACTGGAACTGGGCCGCCGGAAGACGGTCCCCAAAGGGCCCCGCACAATCGACCTGGACATTCTGCTGTATGACAGCATCATTCTCAGCACCGGCGACCTCATCATCCCCCATCCGGAGATCAAGAACCGTCAATTCATCATCCGGCACCTGGTCGAGCTTGACCCGGAGCTGAAAGACCCGATAACAAACGAGTACTATCGCGATTTCCTGTAGCCGCGCCCCTACGCGCGCACCACCGGGATCTCGTCCCAGTGGGTGGTGTAGCGCGCCGACAGGAACTCGCGCCGCATCTGCCACGGCCTGGCGATTCCCTCGGCGGCGAAATGAATGGTGTGCCGGCCCAGATCGCGGTTGATGCCGTCCACCACGCCCATGAGGCGCCGCGCGCGGTCCGTGTCATGGAAACGGCTGAACAGATCCAGCTGGGCGTCCCCCTCCCGCATGATCTCATAGAGCATCACCCCCGCCCTCTTGTAGCGGTAGCCCCGCCGGTATATCCCCTCCAGGAGGCGGCCCGCCACCTGGATGAGGCGCGGCGTGTACGACGACGGAACCGGCAGGCGACAGGAGATGCCGCTGGAATACTGGGGATCATCCTCCTTGAACCGGTTGGTGGAGAGAAACACCGTCACCGACCCGGCGACGCCCTTCTGGGCGCGGAGCTTTTCCGCGGCCCGGCTCACGTACGCGGCAATGGCCTGCCGGAGCTCGTCGATGGACTCCACAGGCCTGCCGAAGGAACGGGAGCTAACGATGCCCTTCTTCGGCGCCGGGAGCTCGTCGAAGGGAATGCAGGGCACGCCCCGCAGCTCCCACACGGTGCGGAGGCCCATGATGGTCATGTTACGGCGGACCCACTTGTCCGGCGCGTCGCGGAGCTGCCGGGCAGTGCGGATGCCGTTGCGGTGCAGGAGCTGCCGGTACTGGCGGCCGACGCCCCACACATCGCCCGCGTCCGTGGCCTCCAGCACGCCGTCAACGCGATCGCGGTCGACAAGGTCAAAGACGCCACGGCAGTCGGGGTCCTTCTTCCCGATTTTACTGGCGAGCTTTGCCAGCGTCTTGGTGGGGGCTATGCCAATGCTGACCGGTATACCGGTCCACTGTTTCACAGCATCCCGTATCATCATGCCGTATTCCACCGGATCGGCGCGCATGCCCCCCAGGGACAGAAAGGCCTCATCAATGGAATAGACTTCCATTTCCGGGGAAAACCGCGCCAGGCATTCCATGACCCGCCGCGACATGTCGCCGTACAGGGTATAATTGGAGGAGAAAACCGCCACCCGTTTTTCCCTGATCAGATCCTTCACCTTGAAAAATGGAGCGCCGAAAGGCAGACCCATCTCCTTCACCTCGTTGGACAGGGCGACGACGTTGCCGTCGTTGTTGGAGAGCACCACCACGGGCCTCGTCTGGAGCTCCGGTCTGAAGACACGCTCGCAGGAAACATAGAAATTGTTGCAATCGATTAGGCAGCAGAGGTTCTTCATGATTTCCGCCTGTCCCTGATGAAGTTTCAGGGGAGCAGTTTTCCCATGTCGGGGGGATATCCCCATATTAGTTTCCAGCATACTGTGGCATTAAATATCTCTTTAATGAGAACATAATTCTTATATTGATTGTTATCGGTAGCTTTCTTTTTCATTATTTCATTCAAGTGTTTCCTCACTGCATACGCAAGAATTAATGAAACAGACATCTTGAGCAACCGCCTGAGATCCAGGAGGTATTCGTAGTCATCCATCCTAAGCTTCACATGAACAGTATGCCACATATCCGGCCTGTTTCTCTCCTGGTACCGGACCATCCTGCCGAAGCGCACGGAGTTTGAAGCATCATCCATTATTCTCTTGATCAGCACGATAATCATCTCGGACCGTGAAACGCGGCGTGACCGCGCGGCCCAGTTGATTTTTTCCAGGATGTCAGCATGAACATTGAGTGTAGTTTCCATGTATTACCTCCCCGCCCTTCACTGAATGTCTATCAGCTGATATACGAACGGAGATCATAATAATGAAAAAAATTCAGCCGGTCAACGCAGGTTTATCCAACAGGCAAACGTTACCTGAAACTGTGTATGACATGCACCACGACGCCCCATATCTCGAACCCCGTTTCGCCGGTCACCTCCAGGGGCTCATATGCCGGGTTCTCCGAAGCAAGGTAAACGCGGCCGCCTTCACGGACGAAGCGCTTTACCGTGAGCTCGCCGTTCAGCGCCGCGATGATGACGCTCCGGTCCCGGGCGGTCTCAGCCCGGTCCACAACGAGGACATCGCCGGAATAAATGCCCGCCCCCGTCATGGAATCGCCGGAGACACGGACGAAAAACGTGGCTGCGGGATGCCGCACGAGGAACTCATTCAGATCAAGTCCCCTGTCCACATAGTCATCGGCCGGAGAAGGGAAACCGGCCGGTATCCTGGCCACAAACAGCGGAAATCGCGCTGGATTGCATCCACCGGCATGATGTATGGAGGCAATGGAGCTGTCACGGGCCGCCCGAATCTTTTCAGCGACTCCCATAAACGCCTCCGCTACCTCGGTATGGTTCGTGCACGGCGCACGGCCATGTCCCGGGCAAAGGCCTCATAACCTTCTGCCCTGATGATGGCGATGCAGGCGGCCCTATCTGACCGGAAGATGAATCCGAATATCCGGGCCATGAAATTGTTGAAAGTGCCGCATTCCCGGGCTTCCCGAAAATCGGTGCAATCAGCACAGGATCCATACCCTCGTTCCAGACAACAGGCCCGCACTCTGCACCAGGCAGCCTTTTTATTCTGGCTGCATCCGGGACACTTCTTCTTGATATACCGTGAGCAGGCAGCACAATAGAGCCCGCAAAAGGCTATGAGATTCTTATCTATCGTTATTTCACGCATGCATACCTCCTTGCTATCAACATGGGGGTCAGAGCAACTCCTCCGATAACAATATAGGAAATCAGCCATTATATGTCAACAAATGTTTAGTATATTATTTTTAATAATATCCTCTTTCTTGAAAAAACTTGCAAATTTATTTGACTTGTCAATATTTGACTTATCAAACAATTTGCAGGATAACTATGGACGACAGACTTCTTTTTCTCATGTCAAAGGCCCAACGCACATTAAAGAATTACCTGAAAAGGGAATTCACCACCGGAGGCGTCGCAATTTCCCCGGCACAAAGCGGCATACTGTTTTCGCTGAAATTACGCAACGGACTTTCGATGAACCAGTTGAGTGAACTTATCTCCATAGATAATGCGGCAGTCACGCGCCATGTGGACCTCCTCGAACGCAACGGGCTGGTTACACGCGAACAGGATGCTGGCGACAGGAGGAAATGCCTGATCTATATCACTGATAAAGGAATTGTAGAGGCGTATAAGTCGAAAGTGATCGCGCATAGAATCAATACCATGCTCAAAGAAGGATTCAGCGAGGATGAAATCAAAATCTTTAAGCGCATTCTCAGCAGCTTTTTAATAAAATTCAAGTGAGATGAACGGAGGGGGATATGATCTCTGTATTGACGGCGTACAACAAATTACAAGGGCTTCCCATGGTGAAATATATTCTTTCAAAGGCAGTATGCCTGATGGCTCCCTGCTTTAAAACGATCAGGCCCTGGTTTGCGGAACTCAGGCCGGGCTATGGCAGAATTACCATGAAGAACCGCAGGGCCGTTCGGAATCACTTGAACAGCGCCCATGCCGTTGCCATGTGTAACCTCTGCGAACTTGCCGGGGGGACCACCCTTGATGTCACCCTGCCCTCGCACCTGAGGTGGATCCCCAGCGGCATGGAGGTGGAATACCTCAGGATCGCAAAAAAAGACCTGACCGGGACATGCGTGATACCCGCTGAATCAATAAAAGGGAAAGGGTCACCGCCGGTGAATGTAAGCGTGACCGATACGAAAGGAACCGAGGTGATGAGAGCTACTATTAACATGCATATAACTGAACGAAAAAAATAGCCGGTTACTGCAGACGTGTGATACATTCAGCTGAATTGTTTTTCGGCGAGTTAACCATTGGGGAAACCTGGTACAACTCCATCTCTTCGGCCGGGTATGGCGCAATCAGGCCGAGCACATTATCCGGCGTACCTGTTGTATCGAGCCATTGAACATGCCTGTCCCGGGGGATAATGACCGGCATCCTGTCATGGATCGGCTCCATTAAGGCATTGGCTCCCGTGGTGATTATGGTACAGGTACGCACCTCCTCTCCGGATGGGGATATCCATGTTTCATGGAGGCCGGCGAAACCGAAGGCGCTGCCTGATTTCAGCTTTACATAATACGGAATCTTGATCTTGCCTTCCTTTTTCCATTCATAAAAACCGCTGGCAGGGATGAGGCAACGCCTTGATTTGAAAGCATTCCTGAAACTCGGTTTCTGGTTTACTGTCTCTCCCCTCGCGTTTATCAATTTATTCCCTATGGAGGGATCCTTGGCCCAGTAAGGTATTAGACCCCACTGGTGATCCACCAGGTAATGTTTTCCATCCCTTACTACCACCGAAAGGATACGGCCTCCGGGAGCAATATTATAACTCGGGACTAGATCAGTCAGGACCTCATCAATAAAAAAAGTCTTTATAATCTTGCCGATAGGCTCTATCTGGGCAAATCGACCGCACATTGAGCGAATCCTTATTTAAATGAATTTTACTCTGACACCAGCTAATATCAGTCTAACAAGCAATGGTATAACAATCATTATTATATTCTTCAAGGATTATTTATACGGATGTTTCATTAACTCTGACCCCGGTCCTGGCCATGATACAGGTTTTTTTGGGGGTCAGAGTAAAACATAAAAAAACCAATTTTTTATGACAATTATCAAAAATATGTAAATTTTTTCCTGGTTTTGTCGATAAATGAACTGGAGAGAAAGTTATATTTGAGTCGCACCAAAGAGGTTCATATGAATGTAAAAGCTAGTGAAAACCAGATAGTGATCGAAAGCATCCAGAAGAGTAATGATCTGCTGAAGATGATTGCAGCAGCCAAGCTCGGAGTGGATGAAAAATTGATGAAGGCGAATGTTACGGCCAATGTAGAAGCCGGGGTCGGAGAAAATCTGGACATCGAAGCATAAACGCAATAAAAGCGAGCCAGAGCCCGCCTTTATTGGTCATCCTTCCTTTTTTGCTTGTACTCATTAAATTAATGCACGTTGATCGATATCTTCCTCGGTTTGACAGATTCATGTTTCTGCAGCACCAGGGTCAATACCCCATCTTCAAGAGTAGCGCTGATTTTATCCCTGTCAATATCATTACCGACGGTAAATCTCCTGAAGTAGTCATACTGTGAGAATTCTGAATACTTCAATTCCTTGCTCTCCGGCTTATACGGGTCTACCGTCCCCCTGATCTCAAGCTCGTCATTTTCCATGGTTATTTCCAATTTATCTTTAGTTATACCAGGCATTTCCAGCTTCAGGGTATACTGATCGGTCGTCTCGTAAATGTCCGTGAGAGGAACCAGGACGCGTTCTTCCCTTGAATTATTCTCCTTTTTTACCATTTCTTTCAACATGGCCGTGCCTCCTATTTAATCTCAATTTTCTTGGGCTTGGCATCTTCGCTTTTCTGTAGTCTTATATGAAGAATGCCGTTTATCAGGTCCGCGCTTATGGCATCGGCATTAACCTTGTACGGAAGCGTAAAGGATTTTTTAAATGAACCGAACTGCCGCTCCCTGCGGATATAGGGATTATCAGCATAATCATTTTTCTTTTCCCCTTCAATGATGAGATTGTTATCGACCAGGTGAATATTCAGGTCAGCGGCCTTTATTCCCGGCACCAAGGCCCTGATTTCAAGATCGTCCTTTCCTTCGTATATCTCCATGTTGGGAAACTCCCTGCCTCTCCACCGGCCGGTATAATCGTTGAAAAAATTATTAACCGTATCTCTTAAATTGAAGATGTCATCAAAAATATCATAGGTATACATGACCTTCCTCCTTATTTGACATTGATTTTAATTTTTTTAGGCTCTTCTATTTTATCTTTGGGGATATCAATGCTTAATACCCCGTTCTTAAATTCAGCCTTTACCTTATCGGCCTTGATCCCTTCAGGCAGCCGCACCGTCCTCTGGAATGAACCGAACCTTCTTTCAGTAACCAGGGAACGTTTGTCGTCTCCTTCGTGGCGCTCCTCTGATTTCTCTCCTTTGATGGTTAGATAATTATTTTCAATGTTCACCTCAATATTCTTTTCATCCATTCCGGGAATCTCGGCCTTTACATAAATAGCCTTCGCATCCTCATGGACATCCATGGTAGGCACCCAGTCTGTTTCAAACATGCTACCCGGCTTGATCGAAAAGAAGTCATCAAATAAACTCGAGATGCTTCTTCTGAATGCATCGATCTCAGAGCCATAGAAATTATCTCTTTTCTTGATACCAAATTGCATGGCGCACCTCCTTTACTTGATTTTATTGTTAGCACTCATCCATATAGAGTGCTAACAATAAAATACAAAAAATTATTTTATTCGTCAATATAATCAAAAAATTTTTCCAAAAAAAAGAATGTTGAGGGTCAGAGCAAATAAGAATCAAATATGTGGGAAAATATACTTTATACTATATGTCAATTATGTTCATATTTATTTATATAATGGTGACACGTCAAAATGATATTTCTTACCGTCAAATTTTACCATAATCTTCACAATTCTGTTCATGGGTATAAAAATGCGTTCCACCTGCGGTTGCCGGATATTATTTTCCCGGTCATATCTCCCTTTTGCAGTATTGAGCACCCATCGCTCTAGCTTCACCAGGTGATATTCATTGGCATTAACCTTTATACGGAATTCCCTCAACAGGTTTGCCGGGCCTGAATTGGTCCTGCCTGATTCAGTGCCATTCACAAATACCTTGTAGAATATCATTTCCCGGTCATCCTGCTCTGACACCCTGCTGTCGACTGCCTGGATAACCATGTTGTGGCTTTCAGGGGTCAGGAACTCCTTATTGTTTGCATAGCGATACAGGGCCCTGCCTGAGCGCATATCCGCGATCTCGGTTTCATCGCCATTGGTGACAAAGGCCATTCTGCCGTCTATTATGGCGCTTATCCTGAGACCCCCCTCCCCCGGGAGTGTTATCGGCACGGAGATTTCATTATTGGTCAACGCTATGTCGGAGCCGCTTTTCGCCAACACCAGAAGGTCCCGGCCCTCAACATGAAAATCCAGCACATCCTTGCGCCGGTCGCTCGCCATGGAATTAATGTTGATCCTTTCAAGGATTCTCTCCGTTCCGGTCGATAGTTTAAGTTCTGCAAGGATATAGGCAATGCCCTCGCTCACCATGAACTTCCTTACCGCATATTCATCAAGGCCGACCGGGAGCTTTTTCTCAAACTTCACATCGCCTGATTGAAGGTCCACAAATCCAATATGGGGCACGCCGGAACCCCCTGCGGCCTTCACGGTGACATAATAGACCCCCCCATCCCCCCGGCAATGCCAGTCAACCGGCCCGCCAACGGCAACAGACCGGACGGAGTCTCCGGCATAGATGCGGATTTTTCCAGTCTCAACGGAATAAACCCCATCCGCATTATCTCCGGCACGGAGGACAGGCTGCCGCATCAGCACGACCGCCGATAGGGCAAGGAGCACTATGATGTTAAAGTTTCTCAAGGCGGCTTTCAAACTGGGCTTTGTAGATTTTCTTGCCGAGGGTATTCTGGAGTTCAATGATTTCCTTCAGTATTTCAGGCGTGGTCAGGGGATTGATGGTAATGGCCCTGAGGACGACGATATCCTGGTAGTAATAAATGGGCGAATCGAGCATGGTCCTCGACACGAAGGTGTTATCGTCTTCCCGCAGCTCTTTATGGAGTTCGATGTTCAACTCGTTGAGGACGCTGTTGATGTTGTGGAGGCGGCGGAGCCATTTATTCTGTATCTGGTGCTCCGGCAGGTCCTGCCGCACGCTGCTTATCTTCATCATGAGCTTTTCAATCTTTTCCTGGACCTCTTTCGGGACGAACCGGTAATTGAAGATGAACAGCTCGGGCTGGTTCATCGGCTCAAAATTGCAGTGCATCTCCACCAGCCCTCGGAGGACCGAGGTCAACTCAAAGGCATGCTCGAAAAGGAGCCTGAACCCGTCGGTCCCCAGTATCTTGAAGGTCGCCCACGGCTTCAGGGCGGCAAAGGGCCGGGAGCCTTCCACGGTAAATCTCCCGAGGTCCACCGAATCCTGCCGTATGATATAGTTTGAGAAATGCTTCAGGTAATCGAGGTCGGTTTCGTTTTTAAAAAGAACCATGCCCATGGACGCCGGCGAATAAAGCAGCTTGTGCGCATCGACAGTGACGGAGTCGGACTCCTGTATCCCGTTGAAAAAATAGCGGAGCTGGTCGATTATCAGCACCGAACCTCCCCAGGCGGCATCAACGTGAAAATGGGCTCCGCACTCGTCGGCAATGGTCCTTATTTCCTGCAGGTTGTCGATGTTCCCGGTTTCCGTGGTACCGGCTATGCCGACTATCGCCATGATCTTGATGCGGTCCTGCCCGCGTTCATTGTGGTCCCTGATCTGCCTGCATATCCTTCCGAGCTCGATGATGTCCACCTTGTTCTTCGAGTTGACCGGGATCTTGATGACATTGTCGTTGCCGATGCCGATAGTGCGGGCGACCTTGTCAATGGAATAATGGCCCCTTTTTGAAACAAGGATGACCGCCCTCCGGTATCCGTAGTGGAGAAAGGCCTCATGCAAACCGGCTACCCGGATGCCGGGGAAATCACCGTCCGGCCGGAAGGCCTTGTTCCGTGCGACAAGAAGGGCGGTCAGGTTCGCCATGGTCCCGTCGGTGGTGACATTGCCCAGGGCTACCTCCCACCGCTGAATGTTGGTTTTGTAGAAGCTGGCATTTTTATTATACACCAGCCGGTGCATCCAGCCGATGAGTTCCCTTTCCACGAAGGATGACGCTTTGGCCGATTCGATCTTCACCTGGTTCTGGTTCAGGGCCGCGATGATCATTTCCAGGAGTATCATGAAATACGGTATCGCGCTGGTCATGTGGCCGATATAATACGGGTTGCCGACCTTTACCGAGTGCGCGATGATTTTCTTCTTTATTTCCAGGAGGACATCCTTTAAAAGCTGAGGACGTTTGGGGATGTTCACATTGGAAAAAATTTTTTCCAGCTCCGACAGGGGGATTTCGCTGTGGATCCCGCCTTTCTCCTTGAAAAAATTATGGATCAGGTCCAGCAGTTCGGTACCGAATTCGAGAAACTTGTCAGGAGAATCAGGCATGATAAAGAGCTTTTTCAGCTGGGCCATATCAGCCTTTAACGATGGTCCGTGGAGTTCTTTCTTTTTTAAATATGTGTACATTTTTATATATCTTATTAATGGGCCCTGCAGACATTTATAATAAAATGTTACCACTGTCGCGAGAAACAGGCTTTTTTCAAGCAATTTTATCCCGCAAGAGCAACAATCAGCAAAAAGAATATAACAACGATTAGTCAGGCCGGTCAATTCATCTAAACTTTTTTCTCCAAACGGTATATAATGAAATTATAATAATGCACACAACTTGATTTTTTGTCATAATTCACTGGAATGTATAGGTAGTAAATACTTAATAAGCACCCTTAATTCCAATCATTTTGCTAATGCATTTAATGAATTATGTCGATATAATTACATGGAAATAAAAATTCCCCCCCCAAGGAGGGATCGTTAATCATGGATGATTATAAATCATGGAATTTCCCCAAAAGCATCAGCATAGAACAGGTTTCTTCTTATGTTGACCGGTTGAAATATGTCAAACCTGTTGAAACAATAACTTTTGATTTAAGTAAAACGGTAAACATTCATTCCTCATTTATCGGATTTTTGCTCCATGCGAAGCAGAATATCGAAAGAAACGGCGGCAAACTGGAGCTGGTCCTTTCTCTGACACTGGAAAAAATCCTTATCATGCTGAATATAATAGATTATTTCTCGCCGGAAATAATTACCGTTATTAATCAAAAATCCGCATAATTATTCGGCGGAAACACGCCATGCGGGTCTTCATAAACGGGTGTCACGCTATTTCGCCGCGTCCATGAAAAATTATTGACATACACAAGGTACATGAGAGGATTGTAAAATACTAAAATTCCTTGTACAGGCACGCCAATGAAATTCAACGAACAGCAGGTCGACACGGTAACTGAATTATTGAAATCAATAGCCCATCCCATCAGGATGAAGATCCTCTGTTTCCTGATGGAAGGTGAAAAAAACGTCGGTGAAATCGAACAGCAGTTCGGATCAACCATATCCAACATTTCACAGCACCTGACCGTTCTCAGGAAAGCCAACATCATCGACAGGCGCAAAGAAGCCAACTTTATGTTCTATTCTATCAAGGACAACAATATACTCAAACTGATGGAGACCCTGAAAAACAACTTCTGTTAAATGGCAAAACGCGCTGCAATATCACTTCTTATATTCCTCTGTCTCCCCCATGCATCATTACCAAACCAGCGCACACTGGAAATATCCGGCCTGAAGATATACACCGAAGACCAGCTGTACAGCCTGCTTAACCTGGAGCGGTATGAACGCGGACGGATGACCTCGAAAGAAGTCACTGACGCCATAATATCCTTCTACAGCGGATCGGGCTATACCCTGGTCAAGGTATATCTCATTGAAGAGACCGATTCGTTCCTGAAGATTTATGTCGACGAGGGGGCCCTCGGGAAAATAATATTTCTTAACATGGATGATTTCACCACACTGTACCTCAAGATCGTATTCAAGCTCAAGAACAAGATCTTCAACTACTATGCCGTTGAAGAGAATATCGAGAAGTTAAAAAGAGGCAAGCGATGGAAATACGTCACATGGCAATTAAAGCCCGTGAAGGATTACGACGCATCCCTGGTGCAGATTGACCGGGCCCTCAACCTCGAAATCATGAGAAAGATGAAACTCGCTTTCTTCGACAGGTACAGCCCCCGGTATGACCTGATAATTATTTTCACCAGGGGCGATATCCCGGAGCTGGAAGACAAGACCCTGGGAAGGGACAAGAAAACCGAGTCGGAAACTATCGGAACGGACAGGAAAAGACCGGCCGGTAAAAAATTGACGCTGAATAAATTCGATTACGGCTTAAAGATCAACTACTACAAGGGCGTTATCCCGTATCTGAAGTATTATCATCTCGGGCTGATATCGAAGGGGGATTTTTTCATGGCTGAAACCTCTGCCGGGTTCATGTACGGTCTTGACCGCAAATTCACCCGGCCACCCCGTGAAACATATTTCAACCTTAACCTGAACTATTTCTTCACGCCGACCTTCAAGGATGTTTTCACCCCGCTGGTGAGAATAGACCTGTATCAGAGCAAGGCAGCCCGGCCGGACCTTGGCCTCAGGCAATACAGCTTTCTCCTGCTGAACGCCATGCTTGCCCCGGGTATAACCCTGTTGAAAAAATTCAACATATATACCGGCGTCGGCGTTGAATCCGCCTTTATCTTCAACAGTAAAAAGAATCCCTTCTTCTTTCTGCAGTTTCTTCCCTCACAGATCGTATTCGGAGGCAACTCGTATGAGAAGTCAAAGGCGCTCAATGACATGGTGACCTTTTTACGCAAGGTGGACAATCACGTTGACACCTACGCCTATCTTGAAGTTGGCCTTATTTACGACTTCAGTAAAAAAAGCGGAAAAGTATACGAACTGAGGAAAAACAGGCTTAAAAAAGACATTGCCCTGGCATATGACTTTTACATCATGGAAAAATATTTTCATACCATCCGGCTTCTTGGAAACTTCGATTATGAATTCAAGGACCACAGCATATATTCCGGCGGCATCACCTATCAGTTTGCCTATGGCGATACGCCGTTTTACAAGGAATCATCCGTAAGCAGCCTTAATTTCATGGGCCTGCAGAGATGGGCGTATTTCTCCCGGAACGCCCTTTCCATCGCCAATGAATACCGCATATCAGTGTACCAGGACTTTCTGTATGTCGGCGTTTTCTTCGACATGACGCTCTTCGAAGGATCGGGGCGCGACATCAAGGGGGCCCAATTCGCGGTGGTCGGCGGCCCCACGGTGCGCATCCTGATCATCGATCATTTTGAGCTCTACCTGCAATACGGATGGGACTACCTTCTGTCGACCAAGAGACACGAGGGATACCTGTACTTCAACATCTACAACAAGTGGTAACGCGGGTCCCGAGGACGGCGGTCATCCCTGGAATCGGGTCGCGTCACTTGATGTCGATTATGCGGCTCATATTGAAATATCTCCGGTCATCCCTCAGGTAACAGTGGGCCAGCACATAGGCTTCGCCGTCGGCAGTGATGAACTCGATGGGCAGTATTGTCCTGACGGTGACCGAACCCGAGTGGTCCTCATAGGTGATCTCGGCCTTTGCTCCCAGACGCAGACCCATCAGGGCCTTCCCTTTTTCGGTAATCCTCTTCCCCTTGACCCTGATGAAGCGGATCAGGTTTCCATGGTAGCCGATAAGGTCGTCCATCACCCAGCGGCCCGCGCGGTCTTCCTTCCTGACCGCGCTGCGGAACACCTCCATGCACGCCATGGCGTCGGGTATCGCCCGGTGCGGTGTCATGTTCAGCCGCAGGTGCTCGCAGATTGTTTCCAGCTTGTAGTTCTTCAGCCCGGGCCATGCCCGGCGCGCGATGCGGACCGTGTCCACAGCCTCCATCCTCGGCGAAACGCGCCCTCCTTTCAGGAAGGCCCATCCCAGGAAGGAGAGATCGAAGCCGGGATTATGGATAACGAGGACCGAATCCCTGATAACGCGCGATATGTCGCCGAGAATGTCCGTTATGCGAGGCGCACCCCGCACCATATCGTCACTGATACCGTGAATGGCTGCGACATCCCCGGGTATCTTCACGCCCGGGTTCACCAGGCTTTCATAGGTTTCAATGATCCGGTCAATGGTAAAGCGCACGATGCCAACTTCGACAATCATGTGCAGAGCGGCATTGGTCCCCGTCGTTTCCAGGTCCAGGGCGCAGAATATGGTTTCGGAAATGCTTTTGCGGGTGTCAATCATGGCTTAAAACAAGCCGAGCATCTTAACTTCCGGCTCCAGCCGGATCCCGAATTTATTATATACCGTTTCGCGGACGAGGTCTATCAGGTTCCGTATATCGTCCGACGTGGCATTGCCGGCATTGATGATGAAGTTCGTGTGCAGATCGGAAACGCGGGCCCCGCCGACGGTTTTTCCCTTGAGGCCGGCGTCGTTGATCAGCTTCCAGGACGAATGTCCTTGGGGATTCTTGAACACGGACCCCGCGGAAGGATATTCCAGGGGATGCTTGTTCCGCCGGTCAGCCAGTATCTCCTCGACTTTTGCCCTGACGCCGGCAGGGTCATCGGCGGCGGGAAACCTGAAACGGGCGCCGGTGATGATGACGTCATCACCGATATCCATATGCCGGTATGAAGACATTGATGAATCTATCGCGACAACGCGCCTGGAGCCCCGACCGTCAACAATATCTACATCCATGAGGACCCCGGCAAAGGACCCCATGAAAGTGCCGGCATTCATCATGATGCCGCCCCCAATGCAGCCGGGGATGCCCGCCATGAACTCGATCCCGCCGAATCCGGACGCAATGACAAACTCTATGAGGCTCTCCTTGCCCGCCATGGCGTCGGCGTAAACCGTACCGTCTTCAAGAACGGCCATTTTCGGTCGTCGTGAGCCGTCTTCACAGATGCGCATCACCACTCCCTCTATGCCGCGGTCGCTCACCAGGAGATTTGAACCGCCCCCTATCACGGTCAGGGGGAGTTTTTCACTGCGCACCAGGGATACGATACGGGGCACCGATGCATTGTCGCGGGGAAGCACCAGCGCATCGGCGGGGCCGCCTGTTTTATAGGTCGTGTAGTGCCTGAGAGGCTCCGATTCTTTGACCTCCCCCCACTCCCGGAGGGCGTCTATCACTCGCTCTGGTATATTCATAATGCCATATTCCGGCTGATTATTACTGATTATTAATTGAAAAAAATCATTTTTTTAATTGACCGGCAGGGCAAAATGGCCCTAAACAATGTCCATATAAAAAATGCTGTTTCAATAACAGATAGAACTCCATTTATGTCAATTATATTACCGGCTGGCACTGGCAACAAAAAAGGCCGGTTATTACCGGTAAGCGTTGTCGATGAATATACCGATAGTATCTAGTAGACAGGACCGGAACGAATTTCAATGAAAAAGACCACCAAAAAGGCCGGGATACCCGATTTAACCGAATACACCGATGCGGACGGGAAAAAATGGATCCAGACCTCCACCGAGGACCTTTTTTCCATCAAAGAGCTGAATGAAATCATCGAATCCATCGACAAGAGCAGCGAGTCCGATGAAATAATCCTCGCCCGCATCGATTTCCAGAAGGTAAACAAGGAATACTACGAAATGGCGATGCAGCTTCAAAAAAAGCTTCACCAGCAGGGCGAGCTCCTGAAGAAAGTCATCACCGACGCGCGGGCCAAGATCGACCGTAAGAACAAGAAGCTCAAAGAGCTGATCGACTATATCAAGAAGCTTCACCTCCTCCTCGCCCACCTGTCGGCCGACGAGGAGGAGCTCAAGAAGATCAAGGTCTCGCCCGAAGTGCTCATGCAGACCCTGAGCGCCACCATCACGGACAGGGCCGAGCGGGAGCTGGAGTTCGAAGAAGTGGAAGAGACGGAATTCCCGGTTGATGCCGACTTAAAAAAGCGCAAGTGATCATCCCCGCAGCCTCCCAAAAAATGTTTGACAACATCTCCCGACAAATGGCGACATACCTGTAACGGCGCACCGCGCGGGAGCGGCTTCACGGCCCGGGCCCGTCGCGCGACTCCGTCCATTTATTTCCGAGGATCCCGGCATGGCCCTTTCAATTTATAACACCCTCACCGGCACGCAGGACGAACTGGTCCCCGGGGGCGTCCGGAAGGAACGAATAGAAGATTATCCCCCTGTCACCATATACTCATGCGGCCCCACCGTTTACAGCTATTCCCATATCGGCAACTTCCGCACCTTTATCTTCAATGACCTGCTGCGAAGATACTTGAAGTTCAGGGGCTACAAGGTGAACCATGCCATGAACATAACGGATGTCGAAGACAAGATCATCGCCGGCGCCAACAGCGAGGGCATAAGCCTCCAGGAATACACGGGCCGCTACACGGCCATCTTTCTGGAAGACCTGAAGTGCCTCAACATCGAGCCCGTGGAGCACATGCCGAAGGCGACCGAATCCATCGACGCGATGATCGATATCATTGAAAACCTGCGCGCGAAGGGTTACGTGTACGAAAAGGACGGCTCACTCTATTTCAGCATCGCGAAATTCCACAAGTACGGAAGACTTTCGCGCCTTGATACCCGCGAGATAAAAACCGGCCTCCGATACGACACCGACGAATACACCAAGGACGACGTGCGCGATTTCGCACTCTGGAAGGCGCCGAAGGAGAACGAAATCTACTGGGAAACGCCCTTCGGCAAGGGGAGGCCCGGCTGGCACATCGAGTGCTCCGCCATGATACGGAAGATATTCGGAACGACCATCGACATACACACCGGCGGCGTTGACCTGGTGTTCCCCCACCACGAGAATGAAATCGCCCAGAGCGAGGCGGCCTACGACGAGAGGTTCGTGCGGCACTGGATCCACGCCGAGCATCTCCTGGTCAACGGCACCAAGATGTCGAAATCGCTGGGGAACTTCTACACCCTCCGCGATCTCCTTGATAAAGGCTATTCGCCGCGGTCGATCCGCTATCTTCTCGTCTCGGCGCATTACCGGAAGCAGTTCAACTTCACCCTTGAAGGCATCGGCCAGGCCGACCAGGCGCTCGAGAGGATCGACAACCTCATCGTGCGCCTCAAGGACATCCATCAAGACGGCGGCACCAGTCCCGATGCGGTAAAGCTGGCGGAGGAGATGATCGCGGGATTCACGGAAGCGGTGGATGACGACCTTAACATATCCCGCGGCCTGGGTGTCTTCTTCGAGTTCCTGCACCGTGTGAACACCATGATAAACGAAGAGCGCCTCAGCCGCTCCGACGCGGACATGATCATGGGGGTCCTGAAAAAAATCGATTCGGTCCTGGGTGTCATATTCTATGCCCGGCCGGCAAAGACGGACATAGACGCCTCCTGGGTAGAGTCGATGATCGCCGAGCGGATCCAGGCAAAGAAAGACAGGAACTTCAAGCGCGCCGATGAGATCCGCGCAGAGCTTACGGAAAAGGGGATCGTCCTCGAAGACACCAAGGAAGGCACCCGGTGGAAAATAAAGAGCTGATTTTCGGCCGCAACCCCGTCTTGGAATATCTTCGGGCGTCTGGTCCGGCTCCGCACGCCGAACTGTACGTGGCAAACACCGCCCACGGCAAAATCATTGAAGAGATCGTGACCGCGGCGAAGGAAAAGAAGGTAACGGTCAGCCCCATGGACCGGGAATTTTTCGCCCGCCTGGGATCTTCCTCCCGACACCAGGGCGTTGCCCTGAAACTCCAGGTCCCGGACCCGACTGCTGACGGCGCCGGCATGGAGGGCCTCTTCGCCAGATCAGCCGGCCGCAAGGGCGTCCTGGTGCTCCTTGACCAGATCACCGATCCGCACAATACCGGCTCCATCATCCGCACCGCCGAAGCCCTGGGCTGCGACGGCGTCATTATCCCGAAGGCGCGCTCCTCCGGGATAACCTCCGCCGTCATCAAGGCATCGGCCGGGGCAACGGCCCACATCGAAATCCAGCAGATCAGCAACGTGGCATCGTTCCTGGATGAGGCGAAAAAGCACGGGTTCTGGATCATCGGCACCGCCGACGCCGGGAACCGGGACCTGCCGAAACTCGGCATGGTGCGTCCGGCCGTGGTCATAATCGGCAGCGAGGACTCCGGCATGCGCCGCCTCACTGCCGAAAAATGCGATTACATCGTCCGCATCCCCCTTGCCGGGAAGATATCCTCCCTCAACGCGTCAGTCGCCGCCGGCATTGTCCTGTACCAGATCATGCATTCATGATGTTCCCCTGCAGGGGGTATTGCAAGGGGCCCCGCCACTTGGGCCCCTTCTTGGTTTAACTACTCATGGATAACTATTACCGGTTGAGTAATCCAGTTTGGATTAGCAAGCTTCAGAAAAAAGAGCTGAAAGGCCGAGGACTGTTTGAGTCTACCAAGGCTATCTCCGATTTCCGCAGGCCCTGAAGCTTTTTTCTGAAGCGAAAACAGCGAATCATTTTTACTTGACACCAGTATAATCCTGGAAAAAATACTTGCCAATAATGAACATCTAAAACTATCTGCACATAACCATTAATGCAACCAAGAGACCCATGGACCTAAGCCACATCAGAAACTTTTCCATCATCGCGCACATCGACCACGGCAAATCGACGCTGGCAGACCGGATCATCGAGAAATGCCGGCTCATAGACCCGCGCAACCACCGCGACCAGATCCTTGACACCATGGACCTGGAGCGCGAGCGCGGCATCACCATAAAGTCGAACGCCATCACCCTTAACTATACTTCCCGTGACGGCAAGAGCTATATCTTCAACCTGATCGATACGCCGGGCCACGTGGACTTCACCTACGAAGTATCGCGGGCCCTGGCAGCCTGCGACGGGGTCCTCCTTGTCGTGGACGCCTCGCAGGGCGTGGAGGCGCAGACCATCGCCAATCTCTATCTGGCCCTTGACAATGACCTTGAGATCCTGCCGGTCATCAACAAGATCGACATGCCCAGCGCAGACATCCCGCGCACGAAGGAAAGCATCGAAAAGAGCCTCGGCCTCGACGCCGAGACCGCGGTGCCAGTTTCCGCCAAGGACGGGACCGGTATTGACGACCTCCTCGAAAAAATCGTCGCCTTCATCCCGGCGCCAAAGGGAAACGCAGACGCGCCGCTCAGGGCCCTCATTTTCGATTCCTTTTTCGACAATTACCAAGGCGCCATCATGAAAGTCCGCATCATGGACGGGACCGTCCGCCGCGGCGACACCGTCATGTTCTTTTCGACGGGAAAAAAATACGAAGTCACCGAAGTGGGCATATTCAGGCTTACCCTCGAGAAGAAGGAAAGCATCGGGCCTGGCGACGTTGGCTACATCGTCGCCGGGATAAAGTCCGTGATTGACACGAAAATCGGCGACACGGTGACGAAATCCGACAACCCTGCGGCCGAGCCCCTCAAGGGCTTCCGGGACGCCAAGCCGATGGTTTTCTCCGGTCTCTACCCGATGTACAGCGACGACTACGAGGGCCTGAAGGACGCCTTGTACAAGCTGCGCCTCAATGACGCCTCCTTGATCTTCGAGCCGGACAATTCCTACGCCCTCGGCTTCGGTTTCCGGTGCGGCTACCTGGGCCTTCTCCACATGGAGATCGTGCAAGAGCGCCTCGAGCGCGAATTTGACCTGGCCCTGGTCACGACCGCGCCGAGCGTCGAGTACAAAGTCTACATGGTGAACGGCGATATGCTGACCATCGACAACCCGGTCAAGATGCCCGATCCGTCCCTCATCGAGCGTATCGAGGAACCCTTCGTCACCGCCACCATCATTACCCCGACCGATTACATCGGCAACATCATGGCCCTGGTCACCGAATGCCGCGGCATCCACAAGGACATGCAGTACATCGACAAGCAGCGGGTACAGCTCCATTACGACTTGCCCCTGTCGGAAATCGTTTTTAATTTTTACGATAAGCTGAAGTCCATCTCCCGCGGTTACGCGTCCTTTGACTACGAGCTGAAGGATTTCCGCGTATCGGACATGGTCAAGGTCGACATCCTGGTCAACGCCGAGCCCGTGGACGCCCTTTCCTTCATCGTGCACCAGGACAAGGCGCGCATCCGGGGCAAGGACATCATCACCAAGCTGAAGGACATCATACCCCGTCAGCAGTTCAAGATACCGCTCCAGGCAGCCATAGGGTCGTCCATCATAGCGCGGGAGAACATCTCTGCCGTTCGCAAGGATGTCACGGCCAAGTGCTACGGCGGTGACATCACCCGGAAGCGCAAACTCCTGGAAAAACAGAAGGAAGGCAAAAAGAGGATGAAACAGATAGGGTCCGTTGAGGTCCCGCAGGAAGCCTTCATGACCATACTCAAGATTGATTGACACCGATTGTCATCGGACCATGCTTAGGGGATCATGCCCGACGATAGTTATCGGTTTGACCGATGACTGATGACTATCGTGGCAATGAGGGGTCAGAGCAACCTGGCAACCCATATCCAGCAGAGCCATACATTGAACAATTGTTTACCGATAACTATCGGTCCTCTAAAATATGATGAACCGGCAGGAACTCCAAATAATCGAAGCGGCCACAAATTTCGCGAAAGAGAGAATGGCCCCGCTCCACTCAAGCCACGGCTGGGACCACGTGGAGCGCGTGGCGAGCCTGGCGGAAAAAATCGCGGCTTCGGAGCAGGCCGCGGACCTTTTTATCGTAAAAACAGCGGCAATACTCCATGACATAGCCCGCATCGATGAAGTGGACAGCACAGGGAAAAACTGCCATGCAGAGCGGGGAAGCAGGATGGCCCATGAATTCCTGCTTTCAATCGGTCTCGAACAGCACAGGGCCGATAAAATCCGCGACTGCATACTTTCGCACCGCTACCGGAACGACCATCATCCGGAATCCATCGAAGCGAAGATACTGTACGATGCCGATAAACTTGATTCAATAGGCGCCGTCGGGATCGGCAGGGCCTTCCTTTTTTCCGGTGAAGTCGGAGCGCGGCTCCACAATCCCGATATCGACGTGAACCTGACCGAAGCATACGGCAAGGAAGACACGGCCTACCGCGAATACCTGGTGAAGCTGAGGTTTATCCACGACCGGATGCTGACACCGGAGGGCCGTCGCCTGGCGGAAGAACGGCACCGCTTCATGGTCGCCTTTTTCGAGCGCCTCCAGGATGAAGTGAAAAACCTGCTCTGACGCCTTTTACACGGCATCCGGGGCATCCACACCCAGGTCCCGCGCGACGAGCAAGAACCAATAATCAAATCCCCACAGCACGCCGATATTGGTTGTAGAACCGTTGAGCAGGATGGATCCCGGCCCACAGTATGGCACCGGGGAGGATTAACATGAGAAAAGCAGCGGTGTTTCTGACGCTTGTCCTGAGCGGTATCGCCCTTTCTATCGTCTTTGGTTTTATGCTTGTGATGAGGAGAGTCTCACTCTATCAGATGAACCATATGAAGGCCCTTCAACAATGAGAGGCCGTTCATCCGGCAAGGCCCCGGGGTGACTGCCGATGCGGCAAATGCTCCCTTCCCTGCCAGCCGCCGGCGCAGTCAGGCTGAAGGTATACCGTCAGGTTTATCCCGCCCGGCATTTCGTGCCGCCCGTCCGCGATACAATTCTTTTTTTCGATATCGGCGATCCCCAGGCAACGGAACCTCCCGCCGAGGGCCAGGGCCACGTTAATCCGACGGGTCAATAGGCAGCGACAGCGTACAATCGGGCCGTACGCCGTCACGCCCAGGTTATCTTCAGGTCGGGATAGAACTTGCGCGTGCCGCGGGGGTGCTGCGGCATGGCCCTGACGGTGAACCCGAACTGCCCGGATTGCAGGCAGAGCATCTGTCCCTGGAAGAGCCAGCGCCCATTTCCGGCATGGCCGCTTTCCCGCATCGGCAGGGCAACACCCTCGACGATCTCACCGTTCCGGTCAAGGGCGCCGAAATAAAGCTCGACCTGCACATGCTCGGGCTGGATGTCCCCCAGAAAGACCTCGGCCCGCACCGTTATCTGCGTATTCACCTTTATTTCCTTTTCCCCGGAAATATCGACGGAAACGATTTTTACCGTGTCCCATTTTTTCGCAATATCGGACTTCCAGGAGGAAAACTCGCGGGTAAGCCTGAAATTATTCTCCCCGAAACTCATGTAATTCTGGTGGGCGACCTTGTAGAATTTCTCGGTGTAATCCTTTACCATGCGGTTGGTGTTGAATATGGCGGTATTGCTTTTCATAGATTCCTTCATGCGGGCAACCCATTCACGGGGCAGCCCGTCTAGTCCGCGGCTGTAAAAGGCCGGCTTCACTTCCTTCTCGATGATGTTATACAGGAAAAGGCTCTCGACATCGTCCTGGTAGGACAGGTCATCATATTCCTCGCCGTTGCCGATGGCCCACCCGTTGGCGGTATTGTACGCCTCGTCCCACCAGCCGTCCAGGACGCTGATGTTTATGCCGCCGTTGGGAACGACCTTCATGCCGCTGGTGCCGGAAGCCTCCTTCGGCCGGATCGGCGTGTTGAGCCACACGTCCACCCCCTGGACCAGGTACCGGGCAATGTTAATATCATAATCCTCGATGAATACCATCTTCCGCCTGAAGCGCTCATCGCCGCAGAAGTGGATGATCTGTCTGATCAGCTCCTTCCCCATGTTGTCCCGCGGGTGCGCCTTGCCGGCAAAAATTATCTGCATGGGCCGCTCCCTGTCCTGAAGAAGCTGAGCAAGCTTTTCGATGCTGCGGAGGATCAGCGTGCCCCGCTTGTAGGTGGCAAACCTCCGCGCGAACCCTATGGTCAGCGTGTCCGGGTCGAGGACTGAATTGGCGATGTCCGCCTCCTTGGGGGAGATGCCCCGCGCCAGGAGCTGGTCCCGGAGCTTCTGCCTGACGAAAGAAACCAGGCGTTCCCTGAGCCGCTCCCGGCAGCGCCACAGCTCGGAATCAGGAATATGGTCGACGTTATGCCATATGGTATTGTCCGCCGGGTTATCTATCCATCGCGGCCCGAGATAGCGGTTGAAGAGACGCATCATCTCGTCGGATGTCCACGACAGGGTCTGGACGCCGTTGGTGATATGATCGATGGGCACCTCGTGGACCGGCAGGTCGGGCCAGATTTGCCTCCACATGTTCCGGGAGACCTTCCCGTGGAGACGCGATACCCCGTTGCACCCCGCCGCCGTCTTCAGGGCCAGCACTGTCATGCAGAATGATTCCTTTTTATCATCGGGCGCTTCACGGCCAAGGGCCATGAACTGGTCACGGGAAAGACCCATTGCCTTGTAATAATCCGCAAAATACGCCTCTATCATCTCGGGCGGAAACCGGTCATTACCCGCGGGGACCGGTGTATGGGTCGTGAATACGTTGCTTGCGGTGACAAACTCATAGGCTTCAGGATAGCTCAGCCGGTGCTCTTCCATGGCGACCCTGATCCTCTCAAGGGCCAGAAATGCCGCGTGGCCCTCGTTCATGTGGTAGACGGTCACGCGCCTGTTCATCGCCTTGAGGGCGCGCACACCGCCGACGCCCAGCACGATCTCCTGCTTGATGCGCATCTCATTGTCGCCGCCATAGAGCTCGTCCGTTATGGAGCGGTCTTCCAACTCGTTTTTATCGATATTGGTGTCCAGGAGATACACCATGATCTTTCCTACCGTAACTGCCCAGACCTGGGCGTAGACGGCGCGGCCTTGGAGATCAACCGATATCATGATGGGATTCCCGCCGGCATCCCTGACCAGCTGCGCAGGCATGTTGTGGAAATCAACTTCAGGGAAGCTCTCCTGCTGCCATCCGTCAAGGTTGAGGTACTGGTGAAAATAGCCGAGGCGGTAAAAAAGGCCGACGCCGAAAAGCGGAAGACCCAGCTCGCTCGCCGACTTGAGGTGGTCCCCGGCAAGCACCCCCAGGCCGCCGGAATACATGGGCAGGCTTTCATGGATCCCGAATTCGGCGGAAAAATAGGCGATGCCCGCCTGTTCGAACCCTTGCTGGTGCTCATCGTACCAGGTCCTCCTGGTCATGTGCCACTCCAGTTCCTGCTGGACCTTTTCCATGTGGGCCAGAAAACTCTCCGATGCCGCGGCCTCTTCCAGGAGGTTCTGGGATATCGAGCCGAGCATCTTCACCGGGTTATGGGAAACGATGCGCCAAAGTTCGACATCAAGCCTCCTGAACAGCTCGATAGCCTCAAAATTCCATACCCACCACATGTTGTTGGCGATGGTCAGGAGTGGTTTCAGCTTTTCTGGCAGGTTTGGTACAACTTTAAATTTTTTTACAATAGCCATCTTTACCTCGAGGTTCTGTCTGTTCTGTGTCCGGACAGTCAGGTTCTATCTGTATTTTCCGGCGCACGGCGCGATTCTTCAGTTGATCCGTATTGGTGCAAGCATACGCTTATGCCGGTACTAATGGGCCACCGGCAGATACACGTAAAACGTCGATCCCTTTCCTTCCATTGACTGGACATCGATATACCCGTGATGGCGCTTGATAATGGCGTAACTGGTGGCAAGGCCAAGGCCGCTTGCCATTTCCTTGGTCGTGAAGTATGGATCGAAAATATTCTGTATGGATTCAGCCGGTATCCCCACCCCTTCGTCGCTGATCGATATGCGGACGTAGTTACCCGGCTGGAGGGATATTTCATGGTGCGACGCCTCTTTCTCCACCACGGCATTGTCCGCCGTGATCCGTATCAATCCCGGAACCGGCATGGACTCCATGGCGTTGTGGAGGATATAGGTCACCACCTGCCCGATCTGGAACTCGTCGACCTCGACCTCCCAGAGCCTGTCCTTGATTACCAGTTCATGCCTGCCCGCGTAATTACGCAGAACCGAATCGACAATCGACTTGAGAGACTCGCTGTAATCAATGATCCGGCGCTCGGGCTTGCCCCCGCGGGCGAAGGTGCTGAGCCGCCGTGTCAGCTCCACGGCCTTGAGGGATGCCACCTCGGCGTCGTTCAGGACTTCCATCAGGCTCCTGTTTTCCGGGTTCACTTCCATCTTGGCGAGGGATATATTTCCCAGGATCGCCGTCAGGACATTGTTGTAGTCATGGGCGATGCCGCCCGCAAGGATCCCGATCGCTTCGAGCTTCCGCGCCCTGAGGAGCTCCATCTCCATCTTATTTTTATCAGTTATATCCCTGACGATTCCGCGGAATCCCTTGATTTTTCCATCCGCCTCGCGGATGAGGGCGATGGAAAGCTCGATCTTCTTCTTTCTTCCGCTCTTGGTGACTGCCGTAAAGTTCAACAGGCGTGCCGGTTTTCCCGTCTTAAAGACCTCGTTGTAACGCTGGTACACCGCGTCGGAATACTCCCCGGTGAACCACTTGCTGAAATTCATGCCGATGAACTCGTCCTGGTCGTACTCGCTTATCCGGCACATGGCGTTGTTGACGACCGTGAAATTTCCCCGGAGATCGCACTCGTAATAACCGTCTTCAAGGTTGTCAATGATCGCGTGCCATGTGTCGCCGCTGTTTCCCATCATCTCCGCCGTAAGGTTCCGGACCATGATAACCGCCGCCCGTGCATCGCCGTTCCCCTGCAGGCTGGCTGAACATAACAGCTGCCGGATCGCCGAAGATTTCAATGTCACAGTGAACGTTTTCCTCACCGCGTCACGGCTGTTCTGTACCGCTGCCAGCATTTCTCCGAATTCACCGGCCAGATCGGTAATTTTTCCGGAAAACAGCGCCGCGGTTTCGTCATGGCCGAGGATACGGAGAAAAGCGCGGTTGACATATCTGACAGCCCCCTCCATATCGCAGATACAGACGCCCGTTCCGTCCATCTCAACCGCAGTCTCCACCAGTGAAGCCCATGTTCCCCACGATTCTTCAGCAGCCATCCAATGCTCCTTCAGCTAATATATCACTTCAAAACCGATAATAATGATGTCATCTTCAAATGTCTTGGCGCCCTGGAACCGGCCGGCCTCATCCACGATATGATCAAGGGATTCCTCGAGACCCATCGAACCGCTTCGCGCTATCATGTCCCGCAATCCCTCCGGCTCTATCATCTCACCCTTTTCGTTCCTGATCTCCGTCACGCCGTCAGTGTACAGATATATCCTGTCTCCCGGCTTCAGATCAACGGTGATCTCCTGGAATTCCGCCGATCCGGAAAGTCCGACCGGAATCCCCCCGGACCACAGGACTTCGGCCGATCCCGCACCGGCGCGATGCAGAATCGGCGGCATGTGCCCTCCCTTTGCGAACCTGAATGCCGCTCCATCACCGGCCAGGTCAAACACTCCGTACAGTGCGGTTATGAAGAAAAAAACGCCACCGTCAATAAGGGCGCCGTTCAAGCCTTTCAGGTAACCGGACGGGCTGGTCCCGACAGCGCCGTTTAAACGGTCGGTCAACGACCTGAGAAGCGTGAGAAAAAGCGCCGCTGACACCCCATGACCGGCAACGTCTCCAATGAAAACACCAACACGATGCTCATGTAAAGTATTAAATGAAAAAAAATCTCCCCCGATCGCTTCAAGGGGCTTAAACCTGAAGGCAGCTCGCAGGCGATCATGTTCGGGAGGGGCCCCGGGGAGAAGCATGGCGGTGACGACCTGGGCATCAGCCAGTTCCCTTACCATTTCATCGTTTCTCTCTTTGAGTATTGCACCGGCAATCCTGATCTCTTCTTCGGCTTTTTTCCGGTCGGTGATGTCCTCCTTCACCGCAACAAAATGCGTAATTTCACCCTTATTATTGATTATAGGTGATATCGACGCGGATTCCCAGTACACTTCACCGTTCTTTTTCCTGTTATGGAAATCGCCGCGCCATTCCTTTCCCGATGTTATGGTCTGCCAGAGATCATCATAGAACTCGCGGGACTGCATCCCTGATTTTAAAATCCTGGGATTATGCCGGAGGGCCTCGTTGAAGGTATACCCGGTAAGGCTGGTAAACTTGGGATTGACATACTCGATAGAGCCCTGCCTGTCCGTAATGACAACCGTGGCGGGACTCTGTTCAACAGCCATGGCGAAGACCCTGACTTTCTCCTCCATCTCCGGATCGGGCTGCTGTTTCGGCACGATGACACCGACGTATTTCCCTTCCCCGCTTGCGTTCATCTTTATGCAGGCCACCATGCATGTGACCGGGGCGGCATCTTTCTTCATGATGAACATTTCTCTTTTCAGGGCGACCCCCTCCCCTCCCCTGAAAAGCCCATCGACGGCCGCGTCTATGCCGGAAAACACAATTGACTTGAACGGTTTTCCCGCCAGGTCTTGCTGGCTGTACCCGGTCAGCTTCTCGAACAGCGGAGCGATCCGCACGAACCGCTCTTCGCCGTCCAGGACATACAGTGCCATGCCGATCTCCTCGAAAAGCGATTCATACATGGCGCCAGTCGACTCGTTTTCATTCCGTTCCGATGTCATGGTGTAACAGTAATAAAACGGCAGGCGAATGACAATAAAAAAACCGGAACTCTCAGTGGTTGACGAAACAGGCGACCCGGAATCCATAATAGGGACTCCGGGCAGTGGGGCATTTCCTGAGCCTGAATTCCCGCGTTTTCTGCACGGGGAGACTCAGCACAGAACCGCCGCGGAGAACCTTGTAAACAGTTCCGAAATCCCTGTGATCACTCCCTCCTGGATAACGGTCATACCAGTCATCAACCCATTCCCAGAGAAGTCCCGTTGCATGACCGCTTCCTCCAGGGAGCTCGCGTATTGCTTCCAGCAGGTTCGGTTTCGGGGGAGGATCCGATGTTCCCCGGGCCCAATCCCCCATGCCGCATACGCCGCTTATCCCCGCGAAAACCTCCCATTCCGCCTCACGCGGCAGGCGCGCCGAGCGACCCGCCCTGCCGGAAAACCATGCACAGTATGCCGCCGCGTCATTCCAGCTCACCTGCATGACCGGCATATCATCGTTGTTCCGGTACCGTTTATCATCGGAAGTGCCGAAGGGACATCTCCAGCTGACGCCCGATTTCTTCTGCCACCGCCCATCCTGCCATATCCAGCCCCACCCCTGGCGTTCTCCCTCGGTCAGGTACCCGGTGTCCTGCGCGAAGGCCAAAAAATCGCGATAAGTCGCAAGGGTCTTCCTGATAAAGACGTCATCGACATGGACAACATGTTCTGGACATGCATTGGCGAGGAACTCGCTCCTGACGGCACCTTCCTTCAGGGCGCCGATTGCCGTATCCAGCACCATGGGGGAAATTCCGATTGAATAATCCCCGACCGGGATCCTGATGTACTCGGACTCATTGAAGATCATTTGGATTTTCGGTCGCTGATGTCATTGTTCCGGCGGGATAACGGCCCGGATTGCCCCGGTCTAACTAACCGCGTCCACCAGGGCGTAGGCGTCTTTTCCGTCAATCGGGTATTCCGCGGCCAGGAACGTAACCAGCAACTGCACGTCCCTGGTGCTGAAGGACTGGGTCATCTCATTGCAGATAGCATTCGCCAGGGGAACCGCGAATTTCTTGTCCTTGCCCGGCAGGACAAGGAGGATCTTGCTCCGGTCGAAACGGACCGAGAAGTCCCGTTCGCCGAGCCTGGTCCGGGAAAATTTCTCGAAATGGATGAACATGCTTTTCACTTTTTCGTTTCCGAACAACGCCTGGTAGCGTTTGAAATTTTTTATCGAGATCAGCACCAGCGTTACCGGGATGGAAAGATCCCTGGCATTTTTTATCTCGTCGTTAACACGGTGGAACACCCTTTCTATCGTGTCCATGTATGACCCGCGGCGGTATTCCATCTCCCTCACAATGGTGACATACGGAAAGATAAAATCCATGAATTTCATGATCCTGGCGTGGATATAGTCCAGCGGCGATGAATCCGACATTTCATAGATCATCACGAACCCCAGAAGATCGTTGGCCAGTTTGAAGGTAAACAGGTCAAGGATCGACATTGCCTTCAACTGCCTGTCGGTAAATATCTCGATGAGCGACTTGGACCGCTGCGGCTCGTTGAACATGATGGGGCTTTCCGAGCGGGCGATGTCCTGGATCAGTGTGGCCGTTGACGGAATTCGGAAATCCGGTTCATCCAGCTTGAGCCGGTTTTCCAGCTCGGCAGTGAAAAATACAAAGTCCCTGCTGCCTTCATCTTTCACAAAAATCGAGAAGCCGGTTATCCCGAGTCCCGTGAATTCATCCCGGATGATTTCACGCACCCTGCCGATCCCTCCCTCAGCGGCTATCCTGCCCCTGATCCTGTCAACCGCGGAGATATGGGACCCCGGACCGCTCCCGGCATCATTCACTTCCTTGAAGCGTATTGCCCGGTATGAAAATGCCGAGTATTCAGCAATAATATTGAAAAATCCCTTTTCTTCTCCGGTGTAATCCATGTTGTTCAGCTTGTTGCCCAGGACAATGACGCCCAGGATATCATCGTTGAACGTGATGGGCACCAGGAGCTTGGCGTCTATGGATATATAGTTGTAATAATCGTCGCTGAAAGCGGGATCATCCTTGAATTCGTCCATATCGAGGATCTCTTTTCTCGTGATCAGCTCCTTTAATATGCCAGCGTGGGGCCTGAATACCACTTCGTCTTTATTGATGGTGACACCGCGCGATTCTTCTATTTCCCACTCATCGGGGATTTCTTTGCTCGGCATCATTATTGACGAGGACGACGCGCCAACCTGGCCCATGACCGAAAACAGTATCACGTCAAAGAGCTCTTTTGTCGATGCCGCCTTCAGCAGGTCCCTGCTGAGTTCATAGAGCGCCAGGTTGTCGAGGAGCACTCCGCTGTCATCCCATGCCTGTTTCGTCTGGGGCCCGGCAGACTTTTCCTCCGCTTCGATGGTGAATTTCGGTTTTGCGTCAGACCGCGCCCCGCCCCCGGATCCCGCAGCTGTCTGCGGCTCCGACGCAGCGTCTTTACCCGCGGTTTCATCGTCAACGGACACGAGGTCCTCACGGCCGAGGTAGAGAATATCGGCTTCTTCCCGTCCGGCTGCCGATGCGGCAGGCTTTTCCCCGGGAAGACCGGTTTCAGCAGGGCCTGTTATCCGGTCCATGATGGTTTTTTTCCCGTTACCGCTTATTTCTTTTTTGAAATTTAACGCTTTTTCCAGCAGACCCATAACTACACACCCAGTTCATTCAACACTTTCAGGTACAACTCGAAATACTCGGAGCTGGCGAATTTTTTAATAATTTCTTCCGGCAGGGTTTCGAACAGTCCATCGAGGTACTTGAGGAGCATCTTGATATTCATCTGCTTCCCTTCCGGAAATTCTTTCACAAAACGGTCCACGTCGGCCTCGTTGTCAAGGATCACGACACGGTCGGTGATATCGGTGATCCCCTCTGCGGCTGACGGCCCTTCTTCTTCATGAACGGCGGCCACCCCCGTTGCTTCACCGGGGCCTTCGATCAGTGATTCAATCCCGAACGTTTTTTCCACCAGGTCACGGATCTCGGCCTCCGTCTTTCCGGTCCGCTTGATGAGCTGCTCGGTGATGTCCTGTATGTCTTCCTCGAAAATCAGGGCGCTGGCGGAAGAGACATCGCTTTCTATGGAGTCCCGTTCATCATCCATCAGGCTGTTTTCTTCGGGAAGAAGATACCGGCAGTTCTTCCTGTCACGCCCCCCCCCTGCGCGGGAGGCGCGGTCAAATTCATACAGGTGATACCGGTCATATAGATGGATATCCTTGAATTCATCCTGGAACAGCGTGTCCTCAATGGTGTCGAACTCATCGGCCGTAAGGCCGAGGAGCTCCACTGCCGCCGGGATGGTCCGGCCCCCGGGAATCCCGAAAAATTCGTCAATTTCCCGGATGTAACCGGCATAGTCCTCTTCAACTATAGCCGCATGTATATAGTCAAGCTCTTCATCGCCGTATTTGTAATCCAGATCCACGAAAAGGTCTTCATGGGCCTGCATCAATTCACCGGCTATAACGGCAATCCGTTCCCTGTCTTCTTCCACGTTGGCTTCGCCGAGCATATAGGCCGAACCTTCATCCACCTGCACGATTCCCGATATGATCTTGTCAAGATCGCTCTCGTCGAAGATGCTCTTTTCTTCCCGTTCCTTCCCGTTCGTTGCGTCATCGATGAAGTAAACCTCTCCGATCTCCCGCGAGTCCCCGATCATGCCTGACAAGACCAGGTCCCTGTACTGCTGGCTTTGACGGTCTTCACTCAAACGTTCCGGTTTTCCTATGACATCGACACCTGGTTCAGTCTGCTTCAGCGTATCCGTAAATTCAACAGGCGCCAGTTCCTCGGCATTTTTCTTTTCTACCTTTACGGGCCCATCGAGGTCTTCCATTGAAATGACGACCTCGTCCTCTTTCGTTACGGTATCTTTTTCATGTATCTCGTTCGTTTTTTTCTGTTCACCGTCGGTCGAGGGGGCCGTTTTTCCCAGACTTACGGGTTTGGCGGTTGCTTGTACCTTTTCAACCCTCTTCTCGGGAGGCATGTCCCAGATGACGTATTCATCGTCACTCTCTATATAGCCCTCAACCATGAGAGGTTTTTCACTTCTGATTCCCTCCGTCTTTTCGGCCGCGGCTTCCCCGGATGGCCTGCCGTCCTTCTTCTCTTCCCTTCTCCCTGCTTCACGATCATCCTTGCCGCCTTCCAGAAGAAGCTCCTCAAGCGGTGTCCATTTATGGCCATGTTCATCGTACTTTTCCAATTCTTCAAGGGATATCCATGTACGGCCGTCATCATACTCCAGCTCGTCTTTCTTTTTTATCTCAATTACCGGCGCGGTTTCTTCTTCGTATTCCGTCTTTTCATCTTCCTCGGCGGGCGCCTCTTCGGTTTTTCTGCCATGTTTTATTATACGATCGACAATACGTTCTATCTCCGCCGTAAGGGCTATTTTCCGGTCGTCCACCCGTGACAAATCAGCAGACGAGGCTTTACCATCCTCCTCGATGGGTATAATGTCGAAATTATCAAGCCCTTCAATGAGCTCACTTTCCTTGATGAGAAGAATGTCTTCATTGGCGATCGATTCGGCTTCCCGCAGGTCAATTTTCCCGATAGCGCCAATGTCAAAATCACTGGGCAGGCTCTTCTTAACACTTTCCGGTAAGCTTATAATGGTGCTGTCGGCCTTGCCGCCCGCCTGTTGTATTATGTCTTTAGCCATATGGTAATCAGCACAGACCCTTTATAATTCAGTTTATTAAAGTCCGTCAATTGCGACATAACCTGCCCCTATTCCAGGACAGATTTACCTGTATATAATATCGATTATTCTGCAAAATAAATCAAGATATTTAAGTATCCTTTCCAAAACGGCATTAAAAACCATCATATAATGCGAACATGATAGTAATGACAATTTTTGTTAATCCGGCACGGCCCATCCATTATATCCATACTTCCTAGGGATATTGTCAATGCGGCCAGTTCCGGAAACACCCTGTTTCTGCAGGTGTATCAGCTTGCAAAGTCCGATCCTGTTGATCCTCCGCCATAAAAAAAAGGATGGCATTTCTGCCATCCTTTTTTTATATTGAGTTATAAGATAGTTTTTTATCTGCTGGCAACCTTAATTCGCGCCTTGACACGTTTCTCTTCGCCCTGGAACCTGACCCATTCGGGGGAAAACGCCTTGATCTCCCTTTCCTTTTGCTCTTTCAGCTCTTTCAGCTTTTCTTCAAGGGCGGCCTTGTCCAGTTCATCCTTCTTGCTCGCTGTTTCTGCAATGATAATCAGCTTATTGTCGCGTATCTCCACAACACCGCCTTCCACGACGAAGTATTCGGTCGTTTTACCGTCCTGCAACCGAACTTCACCGATACCCAGTTCTGAAATAAGTGGAGCATGATCGACGAGGAAGCCCATCTCGCCATTGTGCGCCTGCACCACGGCAAATGCGACTTCACCTTCGTAAAGATATCGGTCCGGCGTTAAGATGCTGCATTTTATCTTCTTCATTGGTTATTAACCTTGTAATTTTTTCGCCTTTTCGACGGCCTCTTCGATCGGGCCCACCATATAGAAGGCCTGCTCGGGAAGATTGTCATACTCCCCATTCAGCAATCCCTTGAAGCTCTTGATCGATTCTTCGAGTTTGACATACTTGCCTTTATAACCGGTAAACTGCTCGGCCACGAAGAAGGGCTGCGACAGGAAACGCTCTATCTTCCGTGCGCGCTGCACGAGAAGCTTATCTTCTTCCGCGAGCTCATCCATGCCGAGAATGGCGATGATGTCCTGAAGGTCCTTGTACCGCTGGAGGATCCGTTTTACTTCCATGGCCACATTGTAATGCTCTTCGCCGACCAGTTCAGGAGCGAGGAGCCGGGATGTGGAATCGAGGGGATCAACGGCAGGGTAAATACCCTTCTCAGCGATCTGACGGGAAAGAACCGTCTGGGCATCGAGGTGGATGAACGCGGTCGCCGGCGCCGGGTCTGTCAGGTCGTCAGCGGGAACGTATATGGCCTGCACAGAGGTGATGGAGCCGTTTCTTGTTGAAGTGATCCGCTCCTGGAGCTGACCCATCTCAGTGGCCAGTGTCGGCTGGTAACCAACGGCAGACGGCATCCGGCCGAGGAGGGCCGATACCTCGGAACCCGCCTGGCTGAAACGGAATATATTGTCAATGAACAGGAGAACGTCACGTCCGGACAGGTCCCTGAAGTATTCGCACATGGTCAGAGCGGTCAGACCGACACGGAGACGGGCTCCGGGAGGCTCGTTCATCTGGCCGTACACGAGGCAGGCCTTGCTGATAACGCCCGACTGCTGCATCTCGAGCCAGAGGTCGTTACCTTCACGGGTACGCTCGCCAACACCGGCAAATACCGAATAACCGCCGTGCTGCTGGGCAACGTTGTTGATCAGTTCCATGATAACGACCGTCTTGCCGACGCCAGCGCCGCCGAACAGACCGGTTTTTCCACCCTTAATATAAGGTGCCAGGAGGTCGATAACCTTGATTCCGGTTTCGAAAATCTCGGCTTTCGGCTCGAGTTGGTCAAACCGGGGGGGAACCTGGTGTATCGCCCTTTTTTCCTTGGCGTTTGAAGGTCCCTTGTTGTCAACGGTTTCGCCGAGGAGGTTGAAGATCCTTCCCAGGGTCTCTTCGCCGACCGGAACTGAAATGGGAGCGCCGGTGTCGACTATCTTGGCGCCGCGTGGAATGCCGTCAGTTGATGCCATGGCAACCGCCCGGACCCTGTTTCCGCCCAGGTGCTGCTGGACTTCACTCACGAGCTTCCGCTTTTCGCCCATGACTTCGAATTCAAGAATCAATGCGTTATAAATTTCGGGTAACTTTCCCTCTGCGAATTCAGCATCCAGGGTTGATCCAATTACCTGAACTACCTTTCCGATATTCTCGCTCATGACAAACTCCTTACTATCATAGTATCAATCAACGAATATATATTTCTATTTGAGAGCCGCGGCGCCGCCGACGATCTCCGAAATCTCCTTGGTGATCTTGGCCTGACGGGCGCGGTTATATGTGATCGTAAGATCCCGGATCATTTCAGAAGATGCGTCGCTTGCATTCTTCATGGCCACCCGCCGCGCGAACTGCTCTGAAAAGGAAGACTCGAGGAAGCAAGTGTACAGCTTCACTTTCAGATACAGCTGAATGAGGTAGGCGAAAATCCTCGTGGGATTCGGCTCGAAGTAAAATTCGAGCTGCGCCCCGGGATACATGTCTTTGATTTCCTCCTCTTCGAGAAGAATCGGAAGAAGCCTGGTCATCGTCGGCTTTTGAGAAGATGACGATTTCACTTTTGTATAGGATATCCAGATCTCATGGAACTCACCGCTGAGGAAGAGGCTCCTCAACTCGTTCCCTATAATTGCGGCATCTTCAAAGTTCAGCTTGTCCTCGGGGTTTATCATGGACTTGAACATAGGCATCTTCATGAAATTGTAGAAAGCGATTGCCTTTTTACCCACGACATACACCTGCGTGTCTCTCTGCTCTTCGGCAAGCTTGTTCTTGAAGTTCATCGTGTTTTCTATAACGTTGGTGTTATAGCTGCCGCACAGTCCACGATTACCCGTAATCTGCAACACCAGGACCCGCGCCGGATCATCAGATTCCCTGAAATGGGGGTCTTCCGATACCGTGACGCCCGAGTTGACCAGGTTAGCTAGAATCTCATTGACCTTCAGCTCGTACGGTTTGGTCATTTCGAGCCGTCCCTGCATCTTCTTCATCTTCGCGGTCGACACCATCTCCATGGTACTGGTGATCTTCCGGGTATTGCTGACGGATTTTATCCTCTTTTTTATATCCCTTTGAGTAGCCACAGTCTAATACCTTCGTAGTTTATTTGCTTACTTCTGCCATATAGCGATCTACAAATTCCTGCGTCGCGTTTTTAAATTTATCTTCGCTCTGGAGTACGCCGGTCGAAGAAATTTCCGAAAGCAGTTCTTTTTGTGAGCTCTTCATGTAAGCCAGGAATTTTGCTTCAAAATCCTTAACTTTCTCAACGGGCACCTTGTCCATATATCCCTGGGTGGCGGCGAATAGGATTGCCACCTGCTCTTCGACAGCCATGGGAACATACTGACCCTGTTTCAAAACCTCGACAAGCCTGATACCGCGGTCGAGCTGTTTCTGGGTCGCGGCGTCGAGTTCGGTACCCATCTGGGCAAAAGCCTCAAGTTCGCGGAACTGGGCAAGGTCCAGACGGAGAGAGCCGGCATATTTTTTCATGGCCTTGATCTGGGCGTTGCCGCCGACCCGAGAAACCGATATACCGACGTCAACGGCGGGACGGACACCTGATGCAAAAAGGTTCGGCAGCAGGTAGATCTGTCCGTCAGTGATAGAGATGACGTTTGTCGGAATGTAAGCGGAAACCTCACCTTCCTGTGTCTCAATGATCGGGAGCGCCGTCAGGCTTCCGCCGCCAAGCTCTTCAGAAAGTTTAGCCGAGCGCTCGAGGAGACGGGAATGGCAGTAGAAAATGTCGCCGGGATACGCTTCACGTCCGGGAGGCCTCCTGAGCAGCAGGGACATTTCACGGTACGCGTTGGCCTGTTTGGTTAGGTCGTCATATACACAGAGGGTGTGTCCCTTCTTTTCATACATGAAATATTCCGCCATGGCCGTTCCGGCGTAGGGCGCAATGTACTGCATCGGAGCGGGGTCTGACGCATTGGCGGTAACGACGATGGAATATTCCATGGCGCCGTACTCTTCAAGTTTTTCCACAACGGCGGCAACGGTCGAAGCTTTCTGACCGACGGCAACGTACACGCATATAACGCCTTTGCCTTTCTGGTTAATAATTGTATCGATCGCAATGGCGGTTTTACCGGTTTTCCGGTCGCCTATGATCAGCTCCCGCTGTCCCCGTCCGATCGGCGTCATGGAGTCAACGGACTTGAGACCGGTCTGGAGCGGCTCTTTAACAGGCTGGCGGGACGCGATGCCGGGCGCCGTGAATTCGAGGGGCCTGTACTTCTTGATGTTGATCGGTCCCTTGTTGTCAACCGGAACTCCAAGAGGCGTAACTACCCGGCCGAGCATTTCCTCGCCTACCGGAACAGCCAGAACCCGGTTGAGCCTCTTGACGCTCTGACCTTCCTTGATCTGCAGGTAGTCGCCGAGGATAGCGGCGCCGATAGAATCTTCTTCAAGGTTAAGAACCATCGCCTGGATGCCGTTGCTGAACTCAAGCATCTCGCCGGACATCGCGTTTTCAAGGCCATGAATCCTGGCGATACCGTCGCCGACCTGAATAACCGTACCGACTTCGCTGACGTCCAGAGTGGATTTATATCCTTCGATCTCTTTCTTTATGATAGATTTTATTTCTTCAGTTTTAATCTTCATAGGCCACTTCACTCCTGACTTTGCTATTTAACAGATTATTCTTTATATTTTTAAGATCCTTTGCCAAAGATCCGTCAATTACAGTGTCACCTACTTTAATAATTATACCACCCAGTATGCTCGCATCAATCTTTTCGCTCATTATGACATCTTTCTTCATTACATCTTTCAGTTTGGTGGTCAGCTTGCTTTTTACCGATGAATCCATTTCTGCAGAAGTAATAACGGTAACCTTCTGGCGGTTGTTAAGATTGTCCACAAAAGCCACCAGAGCATCATTGATGTCAACGATGGCCGATTGCCGATCGTTGTCTATGAGCACTTTCAAAAAATAAATGATATAATCGGAAAGTTTTCCTTTGAAGATCTTTTCCACAAAATCCTTCTTGTTATCCTTGGTTATGCCCGGTGAAACAAGAAAGTTTTTAAAATCTTTATCCGTCTTCATCAGATCGGCAAGAAAACTTATTTCCTCTTCGATTTCAGGCAGGATTTTCTTGTCCTGGGCCAGTTCAACGAGAGAGGACGCATATACACGAGCTATATCCTTCGCCGCCACGTTATTACCCTGTTATAAAGATTAAATATGAGGACAGTTCAGCAAATTACTGAACTGTCCCTATTTTATTCAAAGCTTCTTCGACAAGAGCTTTCTGATCTTCAGGCTTAATGTTCTTGTTTATTATCTTCGACGCAATTTCAGTCGACAGCAGAACAACTTCCGTCTTGATGTCCAAAAGCGCTTTATCCTTCGCAAGGTCGATCTCTTTCTTGGCGCGATCCGCAATAGTCCTGGATTCGGTGGTCGCCTTTTCCACGATCTCGGCCTTCATTTTCTCGGCCTCTTCCCTGCCCTTGGCAATGATCTGAGACGCCTCATTGCGGGCGTTGTCCATCATGGCCTTGTGCTGGCTCAGCAGCTTTTCAGCTTCCTGACGGGTCCGCTCTGCGTTATCGATGTCAAATCGAATCTTTTCTGCCCTGGCGTCCAGTGCGTCGACAATCGGCCTCCACGCGGCTTTCCACATGATCAGGACAAGCACGATGAATGTAATGATCGTCCACAGCATTAGACCTGGATCGACCCTGAGCAATCCTTCTTTCAAGAATTCCATATAACTTACCTTCTTTAAAAAGCTAAAACTCTACTAAGCGTATGCAAGAAAAGGCAACTGCTTAGGCTTTTATTACTTTTTCACTTCTTCCGCTGCCGCAGGAGCTTTTTCAGCTGTGGGCTGAACCGGCGTCTGCTGCTTCTGGATGGCGAGCATGAAGGTAATAACGAGAGCGAAGAACGTAAAACCTTCGATAAGAGCCGCTGCGATAATCATAGCCGTTCTGAGGTCGCCGCTCAATTCAGGCTGACGAGCCATGCCTTCGATAGCGCCAGAGGCCAGACGGCCGATACCCATTGCAGCGCCGATAACAACAAGACCAGCACCTAAACCAGCTCCCAGATACGACAATCCTAAATATTCCATCATTTCCTCCTAGGTGTTTTGATACTTAATTTTACCCCTTTATGTTAAATTAATTTACAAGTAAATTAATTTATGTGCAATCTCCCTTGTCATCAATGCGCGTGCATCGATGAGCCGATAAACATGGCCGACAGGCCGGCAAAGATGAACGCCTGGATGAATGCCACCAGAAGCTCCAGCATGTAGATCATGAGGGACCCGAGGACCGATCCTATCCCCACGAACAAGTTCTGGAACATCATGACAAGAAATATGAATATAAGGATGACAACGTGTCCCGCGGTCATGTTCGCAAAGAGACGGACAGTGAGCGCAAACGGCTTGATCACCAATCCCACAAGCTCAATGGGCCACAGGAGCAGAATGCCGAGTATGAAGGGCACGCCGTGGGGAACCGTGCCCTTGTAGAACCAGAGCGGGCCCTGCTTGACAACGCCCACGCCGATCATGCCGCAGAGGGTCAGGACCGCCAGCCCGCCGGTCACCGCCAGGTTGCCGGTTGCTGTCGACATGCCGGGCAGAAGTCCCAGCAGATTGCAGAACAGCACGAAAAAGAAAAGCGTCGCGAAGTAAGGGATGGCCTTCTTCACATACTTCCCTTCAAAATTTGGCTCAACGATGTTATCATACACGAAATAAATTATCAGGGCTTCCCACATGTTTACCCATTTCGAATCGGAGCCCATTTTTTCTCTTTTCAGTTTGAACGCGAGGGGAATGAAAACAACGAGGCAGAGGAGGAAGGCAAGCCACATCATCATGACCCACCGGGTTATCCGCATGTCGAATACGCCGAAGAGCTTGTCCTTGAGGGGACCCTCATTGACATGGGCGATGGCGTTGTTGATCGCTTTCAACTGTGTGGTGATTACATTATCTTTGTGTGAGGCGTGTTGATGTTTAATGACGTTGTCAGTAAGGTGGCTGGTAACGAGTTCACCGACACCGCTCACTTCATGAGGATGCTCGGAGGGAGCCATAACCAGCATCAGGAAAAGAACATAAGCAACAATTACTATGACAAGTGGAATTATCCGTTTCACGGGAATCTCCTACAACTTTGGTTTACTTTTTATCTATCCAACCTAAAGCGCATCAGTAAGATGCTCTTAACCAATTATCCTGTTTTCCAGTGCCGCTATAAATATACTCTCTATTGATGACCATTTAAAAAAATAAGTGTTAAAAATCAAGATTAATTCACCTGAGCCATTTTTTTCTTTCCTGATTTTCCTTACTCTTCTCTTTTGCATCAATCTCCATAAGTTGCTTTATCAGATGGTAGAAGCCGATCCCCATTCCGGCAAAGGCCCCGATGATTGTGAGCACCGGCGTTCTGTCCAGGTACTCATCAAGCTTATATCCGCCCACAACAAACAGCGTTACTGTCGCGGCAAGTTGAATTCCTATCGTTGAATATTGAAAAACCGCATAACTCGTTTTTTTCTTATTCAATGAGTTCGAAATTCCTGATAAAATTTTACATTCAACTTACACTTGTCAGCATTTTTTTTATTAGGTAATTGTCAAGGGTTTTTCATTATGGCCGCTTTGTTTTTTTGGTTGAACATGAAAAATAACAATTTATGGGGATGACCTTCCCCCTGAGTTCGGTGAATCATCGCCCTTCGGAAGGCCCGTTTCATCATGCATATCCCAGAGCCGCATTCATGCGCCGGATTGCTGCAATTGCCAGGACAAACAGGATGAAAATTCAAGCATCTATCAGGACATGTCGATAATAAAAAAGCCAGATCAAAAACGGATTGCGGGTGCCGCTGAGGGGCCATGGCAGCCGCCGCTCACCGGGCCTGGCGGGACAATCGACAGGGGACGCCGGGGGCGACTACACCATCAAGGGTAACGTATGAAATTATCTATCAGACTGATACAGAACCATGAAGAGATTATAGCCAATTGCCCTGAACTGGATATCAACTGCTACGGATCAGACAAGGATGAAGCGATTCGCAGGATAAAAAATGTCATTAATTTTTACGTGGATTCCGCAAAAGAGCTGGGCCTTGATGTCGAATCACTCACCGAGATATCCGTTGAGGGAGAAATGAACCAGCCCCTCGACGACACGGCAAGCTGCCAGCACCCCAATACGATCAATTAAATGCAAGGGCCTCGCGAGAGGCCCCTGTTGTTCATTCCGCCTATTTTCCTTCGAGCTCCGACTCGTCTATCTTGAACTTGTTGCTGTTGAGGAGGTCGGCAACCCATGCCTTGCGCTTCTCGGAGCGCTTGATGTCATACATCCTGCGGTCGATATTCTGCCTGGCTTCCTCGAAGGGTATGACCTTCTTAACGCTCTTGCCTCCCTCGTTCACATTTCTCGTGTACATGCGGTCGAGGTTCTTGGTGTAATAATCGCGGACGTCCTGGGGAGTGACCGTTATGTTGGTGAGAACGGCTTCCGACTCGTACGTGCCGGCGAGGTTGTAATCGATGAAGTATTTCAGCTCGTTCTTGAACTTTTCATCCTTGTCCAGGCCCCGCCTGATTGCCTCGCGCTTGAGCACCTCCTCCCGTAAAAAGCGCTTGGAGAGCTCGCGTTTCATTTTTTCATCGACCGGCATGCCCGGGCGGCCCATTTTTCTCCTCTTGTCCATGATGAAATCGACAAGCTTGTTCAGGTCCGCAACCTTGAATTCCGCCGGGCCCACCTTGTATATCAACGCAGTCGGGTCAAAGAATGACACGGTCTCGATGTTGTTGACCACGTCCTTTGACTTCATCAGCGAATCCTGGAGACGGACCGACGAATTATACATGAGGCGCCGCTTGAGACCCGCCTGCTGGTTCTTGTCCTCGATGACATCCTCGATATTGTCCTCGGTTACCTTTTCCCGGTCCTCGACCTTGATGATATACACGGCATTGCCGACCCTCACCGGCTCCTTTGTATACTCACCCTCCTTTACGGCAAAAACGGCCTTTGAAAATTCCTCACCGCGCATGCCCTGGATAATGTATCCTATGTCGCCGCCCTTTCTCTTGGAAAAGTCATCGGAGTATTTTTTGGCGAGATCATCAAACGTGGCGCCCTTGTTCAGTTCGTCGATGATACCGCGCGCCTTGTCCATTTTCTCCTTGAAGGCCGCCTCGATCTCGGCATCGGAGAGCTTCTGGCGGTTGTTTTTATCGATCTTGTAGTTCTTTACGGTCAGCTTTATGATGCGCGCTTTCGCCGCGTCCTCGCTGAACTTGCCCTCGCTGCTGATGAGCTTGCCCAGGTACTGCGCATAAAAACCCCTCGTCGCGAGGTTTGTCAAAAACAGGAAATCATCCTTCTTGTCAAAACCGGCCTTCCGCGCTTCCCGGACAATAAGTTTTTCAGTGGCAAAACGCTCAAGGTGGTTCTTCTGCTCGGATTTCTTCTTTATGATCGCATCTTTAGCCATTTTACGGGCTTCGAGCCATTCATAAAATTCCCCCCTGGTGATCTGGCCCCCGTTGTATGTGGCAAGAACATCACCAGACCTCTTGCAGGCGGCCGCACTGACGATCACGGCCAATACGAAAATAAAAACGACGCTCCTTTTCATGTACCGACTCCCGAATTAATAACATTGTGGATTAAGGACATAGCAGAGGGGCCGTGTTACAAAATGTCAAATGAATTTCATCGGGGGGCCGGTTTTTACCGCCGGTGGGAGGAAGACCCGGCTGCCGCGGCACGGGAACAGATTTTTCCTAAAACTGGAACCGCGTACCCAGCTGAAGATTGATATCCTTGCCGTTGGTTATATTGACGTCGGTTTCAAGGGTGATCTTCAGGATCCAGATGTTGATTTCCAGGCCCGCGATGAAAAGGCCCATGAAGGGCTTCGGCTTCTTTGAATATTCACAGCGGGCGGTGATATAGCCGAGGGAGCCGAGGGTCGTGCTGGTAATGGGGCCGACGCCGCTTCCGTCGAGCTTGATGCGGCCCCAGGTCAGGGCGAACCCGAAACCGGCGTACAAATCAAAGATCCAGAGAAAATTGATATACGCCGTGGCCTGGGCGTTGGCCCCGATCATCTGCCATTTCAGGTTGAAATTGTAATATGCCGTAAAAAGGACATCACGGTAACTGCCGCCGACGTAGATGTTCTGCAGGGTGTAATCATAACTGCCATTGATGCCGGTGATCCCGTCCATGAAATCGCCGCCGGCGGCAATCGTAAACCCGCCGAAGCCCAGCAGGTTGGGCAGCACATCTTTCTTGCCGACCAAATTTTTGCGGAGCTTGAAGCCGGCCGAATAAAAGTTGAACTTGCCCATTTTGGCTGATTTCTGGTTCAGCGGGGGCCGGTAGATGGCATCGGTAAAAATCATCAATTTGAAGAGCACGTCAAAGCCGCCTTTCAGGCCGAAGCCGAAATTGAGGACCGGGTTGGGGGCGTACGCGGGATAGATGCTCTTTTCCCGCGGTATGCTTTCATCATAATATTTCATGTTTGAGCAGCCGAGGGTGAAGGAAACGCCGAAATACATGTGGGGAAAATCGCCGATCAGAGCGTCCCCGACCGGGTACCCGCCCACATTGGTGAGGGCAAACGCCGCGGGATAATTCCTGAAATTTTTCCATATGACGTTGTCGAGCTCTTGAATGGTGGTGAGCACCCCCTGGATCGGCACAATAGGCGCCTGGGACATGTCGACGAAAATCCATGGATAAGCCGAGGTCAGCGGTATAAAGGAAAACAATGTAGTTAAAAGAACTGTCTGCAGTATGCGCTTCATACAATATCCCGGGTGGTAATTACCTCTATTGTCGGTATAAAACCATGGATTTCCCACAGCTTTATGACGTTTCTGTATTACGCAACAGCCTTTTTATGCATCAGCCGCTCTTAATCATTACTGACCTGCACGGCCGGGTTTACGACACTTACATTAAAAATACCTACCGGTGGTCATTTTGTCAAGGTATTACTGAAAAGAGGGAACTACGCGGTGAGGATAACAGGCCCGGAGCCGGTTACGGCAATGGTATGCTCGAAATGGGCCGAGAGGCTGCCATCCGCCGTCACCGCGGTCCACCCGTCATCGAGGAGCCGGACCCCGTACCCCCCTTCATTGATCATTGGCTCCACGGCGAGGACCATGCCCGGCTCGAGGACGATGCCGGTTTTTTTCTTTCCGTAGTGGGGAACCACGGGAGGCTCATGGAGGGCGAAGCCCACGCCGTGGCCGGTATAGTTCCTCACCACGCTAAAGCCGCACGACTCGGCATATTCCTGGATGGCATTGCCGATATCTCCGATCCTGTTACCGGGCATCATCACTTCAATTGCTTTTTCCAATGACCGGCTGGTCGTTTCAGACAGCCGCCTGGCGTTATCCGTGATCCGCCCGGCGGAGAAAGTTTTGCAGGCGTCGCCGAAGTATCCGTTCAGGACCACACCGATGTCGATTTTCACCAGGTCACCGGTCCTGATTTTCCTTTTCTTCGATGGGATGCCATGGACGACTTCATCATTGATGGATATGCACGATGCCGCGCTGTAGCCCGGCACCGTCTTGAAAGCCGCCCTCCCCTTTTTCTTGATTATCATTGAATCGATCATCGTGTCGATTTCCCAGGTGGAAAGACCGGCAAGAGAGATCCGTGAAATTTTTTTGAAAATATCGGCGATGATGATGCCGGCGTCCCGTATGCGCTTTATATCGTCAGGAGATTTGATCCGTACCCGGTTGTTTCTCATAATCCTCGATCAGCCCCTGACGCCCGGCGCCGCGACGGAACAGGCGCCGGCATGTCACCGGTCCTACGCCTCGGCCGCCTGGGGCGCCTCGGGCTTTCCATTTTCCTTTGTCCTGTCCGTAAGGCCGGCGGCAGCCTTTATCTTTTTCTCTATTTCCTGCGCCACGGCGGGGTTATCCATGAAGTATTTCTTCGCGTTCTCGCGCCCCTGGCCGATCCTCTCTTCCCCGTAGGAGAACCAGGTCCCCGACTTCTTGACGATATCGAACTTCACGCCGAGGTCGAGAATATCGCCGACCCGTGATATACCGGAATCGTACATGATGTCGAACTCGGCCTGCCGGAAGGGGGGCGCCACCTTGTTTTTAACGACCTTGACCCGGACCCGGTTGCCGATGGCTTCCTCGCCGGACTTAAGGGTCTCGATCTTGCGAATATCGAGGCGGACGGACGAATAGAATTTGAGGGCGTTCCCGCCGGTCGTCGTTTCGGGCGAACCGAACATGACGCCGATCTTCATGCGGATCTGGTTGATGAAGATGACGCATGTCCTTGACTTGGATATGACCGCCGTCAGCTTGCGCAGAGCCTGGCTCATGAGGCGCGCCTGCAGGCCCATGTGGGAATCGCCCATGTCTCCGTCGATCTCGGCCTTGGGCACCAGGGCGGCCACGGAGTCGATGACGATGATGTCCACCGCGCCGGAGCGGACCAGGGCTTCGACGATCTCCAGGGCCTCCTCGCCGGTGTCGGGCTGCGAGACCAGGAGTTCGTCGGTCTTCACCCCGAGCTTAGACGCGTAGGCAGGGTCAAGGGCGTGCTCCGCGTCGATGAAGGCGGCGACGCCGCCCGTCTTCTGGGCCTCGGCAACGATGTGCAGGGTAAGAGTGGTCTTGCCGGAAGACTCCGGCCCGTATATCTCCACGACGCGCCCCCGGGGCACGCCGCCGATGCCGAGGGCGATGTCCAGCTCCAGGGAGCCGCTCGATATCGCCTCGATCTGGACCACCTTGTCCTCGTCGCCGAGGCGCATGATTGACCCCTTGCCGAACTGTTTTTCTATCTGCAGTATTGCCGATTCCAGGGCCTGGGCCTTCTGGTTGCTTTCTCTTTGACTCATGTCTTTCTGTTCAGCCATTTGATTACCTCGAATAGATGTATGATGGATTATGTTGAATATACGAATATACCGTTACCATATTAAAGCTTATGTCTCATATTTTTTGTAAAGTAGAAAAAAAATTCACGGCCCGTGAAAAGATTGATATATGAACGGCATGATTATGTCAAGTAAAAAATACTACATTTTTGTTAAGTACCGATAACTATCCCTCCCCCCCACCTGTATAGCCGTCTTCGGCGCAATGAGCATTATCCAATCAGAACACCCAGCCGGCATCATTATTCACCCGGAAAAGTGAACATCTGTACATATTATAGTAATATCTTGACAGAGACCATGCCTGCTGTACCATCACGTTTCATATATAAAAAGACCATTATTATTCATGCATGGGGGGCGTTCCGCCACAAGACGTCATGACTGCGAAGACGGAATCATCAGCATAATCAATTATGAAAACTCACCTGAGATTTGCCAATCGTGAACTTGAAAAGGCATTTTTAGTGCATTATGCCGAAATAGCCATCCCGGGGATACGCATGGGGTACTGGCTGGCTACCATCCTCTATGCGATATTCTGCATCCTCGATTATTTCCTGATGCCCGAATCATACCGCACCATGTGGTTCATTCGGTTCGCCGTTGTAATACCGGTGGCCACGGTGACATACCTCATGACCTATAATAAATCGCTCCACCGGTATATGCAGTTTGCCATATCGGCAAGTTCGCTGGTCATGGGACTGGGCATTGTCGCCATGATGGCCCTGGCCCGGGAGAGCGAGCCCGGGTACACGTTCTATTACGCGGGGATCATACTGGTCATCATGGGGATAGCGACGCTGTTCGGGCTGAGATTTCATTACGCCGTGTTCTGCCTGCTGTGCCTTGTTGCCGGCTACGAGTTTTCCCTGGTGTTCATCCAGCAAATCTATCCAAGCAGCACGCCGGACGCGAAAAGCGTGATATTCATCAATAATAACTTCTTCTTTCTCGGGGCAAACATCATGGGCATAATAATTGCCTATCTCTTCGAGATATCCAAGAGAATCGAATTCCTGCAGCAGGAGGAAATCAAGAGCAGGAACGCGGAGATAATCCAGCACGCCAGGGAGATGAAACGGGAGCTCGAACTGGCCAAACAGCTCCAACTGCGCCTGCTTCCGGACGTGTATCCCGAGGTTCCCGGCGTGAAGTTTTCCCTGCTCTACAGGCCCATGGAAGACCTGGGAGGCGATTACTATGACTATATCAAATTCACCGAAGAGCATAGGATCGGGATCTTCATCAGCGACGTGTCCGGCCACGGCCTTCCGGCCGCCCTCATCACCAGCATGCTCAAGTCGCTCATAGCCGCATCAGAAAAAGTAAAATTCTCCGTCTCGGGATTTCTGCAGCATATCAACACCCACGCCTCGGGCATTATCGGCGACAACTTCATCACGGCCCTCTACGCGCTCTACGACTCCCAAAGCCGGACCCTGAGGTTCGCCCGGGCGGGGCATCCCTACCCGTTGATACTGAGGGACGGAAAGGTTATCCAGGTCAAATCGAAGGGCGGCATGATCGGCTATAACCCCTATGCCAGTTATGCCGAAACCGAAGTCCAGCTGGAACCGGGCGATAAGGTATTGCTGTTCACCGACGGATTGATAGAAGAAATAAACGACGCAAGCCAGTCCTTTGAATCAACCTTCATGGAAAAAGTGCTTCCGTCACTTTCCATGATGCCCATCACGGACGTCGTGGCGGTTTCATTCCGGAGGCTCGTGGAGTTCAAGGGGAGCAGCAATTTTATGGACGACATTTGCATCCTTGGCATGGAGGTGCTCTGAGGCGCCATGCAACAGAAGAAGAGGGGATGACGCGTTCATGAAAACACCGCAGGGAATCACACCGTATATCCTTCAAATGGCCGTGCTGGGAGTCGGCATTGCCCTGATCGCGACCGGCAGAAGCTGGAACGATCGCATCCTCGCCACGGCCTCGGGAATATTTTTCATCAACATCTTCTGGGTGACGATGGTGCTGGGGAACGATTTCAAGGCATGGTCGTTTATACGCAATACGGCCGCCGGCAACACTTTCATGATCGGATTGATAATCGCCAACCTCGTTTTTATCGCGGTGAGGGCCTTCCTCCGCCTGTTGTAATAATGGAAACCCGGCGGGAAGATAAAAAAGGATGTGATCCTCTCCACCGGCATGCCCCTGGGTTTTAAACCGGTAACAGCGGACGGTGCCCCCTCCGCGACCTTACCCTGAGGAATCACGCATGAACACACGGATCACGGAATTATTCACGATCAAATACCCGATCATTCTCCCCGGCATGAGCTGGATCAGCGTGCCGGATCTGGTTGCCGCCGCATGCAACGCCGGCGGCAACGGCTACCTGGCGACCGGGCCCTTGAGCCCCGAACAGACGCGGGCATCCATACGGAAGATCCGGGAGCCTACCGACAAACCCTTCGGCTTCGGCGCGGCCCTCATCATGCCCGGAGCGTGAGAATGCCGAGATCGCACTCCAGGAAAAAGTTCCCGTCGTCAACATATCACTGGGAAAAGGCGAGGATATCATTAAGCGGGCCCATGCCTATGGCGGCACGGTGACAACAACCGTAACGACGCTTCAGCATGCCCTGGCGGCGGAAAAAGCGGACGCCGACGCCCTTGCCCTGGGAGCGGAGGGGATCGGGATTGGGACGAGGCTTTCCATGTCAAAGGAAAGCCCGGTTAACAGCAAGACCCTTGATGCGCAGATTGAGGCCGGCATTGAAGACACCATATATTCACACCGCTTTAACGGTCTTAACTGCAGGGTACTGAAGACCCCTGCCGCTGAAAAAGCCATCAGCAGGGGCCGCAACCTTCCCAAAGGTCTCATCGCCTCCTTCGCCATCGCGAAGTGCCTCGACCTGTCATTGACCGGACGGGCCACATCGATACTTTCAGGCAAGGGAAAAGAAAAATCCGCCTCAGTCCCGGCACCGGCAGAAGCGAGAAAGAAAAAGAAATCAATGTCCCAGGGCCTCCTGCAGGGGCCGAAGATGGGAATGAACCTCGCCCACAAGGCCGCCGCACACGTCGCGATCCAGAAAGCGGCGCAGGAAGGCGACCTTGATCACGGCGTGCAGCTCGTTGGCCAGGTACAGGGCATTATCCACTACCTTCCGCCCGTCGCCGAGATCATCAGGGGGACAGTGAAAGAGGCCCGGGAGATCGGGAAGACGATCAATCTGAAAATGAAGTAGCATGCACCGGGAAGGAGATACGGGTTTCTCACGATAATCATGAAGGCAGCATAAAGGCGGGGATACTTACACCCGCCTTTGCCATCATACACGCTCAGCACCGGCGGCGCACAGCATCAGTATTATCATTTAACGCCGCTCTTGCCCGAGCCATCCACCACCTTTATGCTATTCATGATGAACAACAACGGACCGGCTGAAAATTTCTTGTAGCTCTCTTCCCGGTCAATGTCGTAAATGAAAAAAAAGTTAGACCCCTTATGACGAAGGACCAGGGCAATGGCATAAATAATGTCCCCGCTATTCCTGTTTCGCATGCTTCCGCTGAACCCGAGGTTTTCGATGCCCGAGGGGAGTTTCAAATTTACGGACTTCAAATCGATCTCAGCATAGCCGACGAACGTGTCTTCCATGAATTTTTTAAGCACAGCGGACAGGTCCCGGCCGGGGTCAGGCTCGGGACCCAGTATGACAAAAAGCTCCGAACCGAGCGCATACCACTCTCTGGACGATGTGCTCCCGGATGCAGGTTTGCCGATAATCCGTTTTTCCTCTGCGGAAATGTCCCATCCCCGGGGGGCCTCCACGGATATCATCCCAAGTGACGCGTTCCCGGCGGAAAAGACATCGCCGCCGAGTACAACAACGGCGAGAACGGCCAGTAGAACCATTATCATTATCAGCGTGCTTCTTTTCATAACCGCGCCTCCATGAATATGAATATGCTATACTCCCTCGCTGATACTACCGTTCCCATTGCCGCCGTTCATGAGATCGCGCCGGCGCTGGCCCGCTATCTTCATGTATTCCAGCTTGTTCAGGGCGTCCACGAAGGAATGGATACCGGCGATGGACACGTCGATATTGGCGGCGCTGCCGAAAGCCTTGAGCTCCCTGCCCTCGTGCTCCTCTGACACCGTGCAGTGGACTTCAGCTATCGCGTCAGAACCGCCGGTGATGGCGACCAGATTGAAGGACGTGATCATCGCCGTGGTGCCCGTGATCCTCTTGACAGCCTTCACGCCGGCGTCAACGCCGCCGTTGCCGTGGGCGACCTCGAAGGCCTCGCGGTTTCCCTTCTTGTGGTCCTTGAGCGTTACCAGTGCCATGGGGGGCGAAAACATGCCGGTGGATATCTGCACGTTTTCGACCTTGTACCGCCGGTGTTCCTCACCCTTGAAGAGGGACTCCCCTACCAGGACCGAGAGGTCCTCGTCAAAGACCTCCTTCTTGCTGTCGGCCAGGGCCTTGAAGAGGCGGAAGAACCGCTCGGTTTCCTCCTTGTCCAGGTTATAGCCCAGGGAGGCGAGGCGGTCGAGGACAGCGTGGCGTCCGGAGTGCTTGCCCAGGACAAGGGACGATTTGGAAATTCCCACGTCCTCAGGCTTCATGATCTCATAGGTCATGGCGTTTTTCAGAAGTCCATCCTGGTGGATGCCCGATTCGTGGGCAAAGGCGTTGCTGCCGACAACGGCCTTGTTTGGCTGAACGGACACGCCGGTGATGTTCGTCAGGAGGCGGCTCGTGGGCACGATCTGCTTCGTGTTGATTCCGGTATGGACCTTGAAAAGGTCGCTCCTGGTCCTGATGGCCATCACGATCTCCTCCATGGAGGTGTTGCCGGCCCGCTCGCCGATGCCGTTGACCGTGCACTCGACCTGCCGGGCCCCCGCCTCTATCGCCGCGATGGAGTTGGCGACGGCCAGGCCCAGGTCATTGTGGCAGTGCACCGAGATGATGGCGTTCTCGATGTTGGAAACATGCTCGAAAAGGTAACGTATGAGCCGGTGGAAGTCCGAGGGAATCGCGTATCCCACCGTGTCAGGGATATTGACCGTTATAGCGCCGGCCTCGATCACGGCCTGGACCATCTCGGCAAGGTACACGGGATCGCTCCGGGTGGCGTCCATGGGCGAGAACTCGACGTTGTCCGTGTAGCTCTTCGCCAGCCTCACCGCCTCGACGGCCAGCTTCAGCACCTCCTCGCGGGTCTTCTTGAACTGGTGCTGGATATGGATATCGGAACTGGAAATAAACGTGTGGATCCGGGGATTATCCGCGCCCTGGATGGCCTTCCACGCGGTTTCGATATCCTTCTGGTTCGCCCTGGCAAGGCCGGCAACCTGCACGCCCCGGGCCCTGTCCGCAATCATTTTTACAGCCTCGAAATCGCCATCGGATGCGATGGGAAATCCGGCTTCAATGACATCGACGCCGAGCTTGATCAACTGGTCCGCGAAGATCATCTTTTCCTTCATGTTCATGGTGAACCCGGGTGATTGTTCACCGTCGCGGAGCGTGGTATCGAATATTACGACTTTATTTTTACTGTTATCTGACATAATGTTCCTCCTTATCTGGTCGGTGTGGTGATGCATGGGGTATACCGCTCACCCAAGCAACAAGGGGCATATAGCCCGCCACCTCCCCGGGATCAGGACTGTACAAGTGAAATCCATTCAATTACCTGCCTCATTAATCTTATTTTCAAAATCATTCCCAAAATATAAAAAAAGCCGCCACATTCTGTGACGGCTTTTTCTGGTATCAATTTTCAAGCGGGCATCACACAATATGGCCAAGGAGCGAACCCTCCAGGCATAACAACAGGCCGAGAAGCAGGTTTGATAGTGATGCCAACGTGTAATTCATAATTGCTGCCGGTTTCTATTCCTCTCATATAGTCGGTGTCGCACCTAACTAATATACAGCACCATTATCGTGACGGCCATTATTGTCAATAGAAAATTTCGTTTTTTTCCATATCGCCCCACTATCTTGAAATCATTAAAGCTTGACTTTCTGCGGCGCCGGTCCAACAATTATTCCCGGTTAAGACATGGACCGATCATGCGGCAGGTACAGGTAAAAGGATACATTCAGGTCTACAGCAGGAAGACCCGTGACCAGATTATGAAGGCCGGGGGAAAAATCCTGTCCGCAGCCGGCCTTGAAGGCATGACATCGGACCTGTTCGCCTGCGTGGACGAACTGATAAAAAACGCGGTAAAAGCCGATTACAAGTACATCCTACTCAGGGACCGCATCTTCAAAAAGCTCCGGCAGCTGCGGCCCGACAAGACCCCGGAAGAAATAAACCAGAACATCGACTCACTCATGAAACATGCGGAGAACTTCAACCGGATGGCGGAGGAGATTCTAAACAAAGAAGACCTGTCCGCCATTGTCAGGGAGATCCTGAACGAAGAATCAAAGCTGCTTACCATAAAAAACAGGGCCTACCTTGAGAAGAGGTCGTACACCAGAGAGGAAGAAAACGAGATCATGGGGCTTTCCATGATACGGGGCATGCAGAAACAGATCAGGGAACACAACATCAAGATAATGCTGCGCATCCAGGCCGACGACGATTTCATGTACATCGAGGTCACCAACACGGCCCCGATCCTCACCCGCGACATCAACAGGATACATGACAAGCGCGACGAACACCGCCGCTATCGAGAGGAAGGCCGCGAGCATGAGTTTTTCGTGGACAACATCGACACCAGCGAGTCGGGATTCGGTTTCGGATACGCCAAGATCGACGTCCTCCTATACAACATGGGGGTCACCAGCGAACGGGCGATCACTATCATTTCATCCATAAATACCACGGTCATGCTGACGCTGCCGATGGACCAATTGAGGAAACATTTCGCCACGTGACCGCCCCTGGCATCGCGCGGCGCTACATTGAATTACTGACCGCCCGCCGGGGGGTCAGAGGAGCGCCATGGAATCTTTTTTCGCCAACACCTTTTTATTCGGGGAAGACATCCTCAACAGCATTCATATATTCGCCGGATCGTGGCTGGACATGGCCATGCTGGTCATCACGTCGGCGGGAAGCGAAACCTTTTACATGATCGCCCTGCCCATCCTGTACTGGTGCTGGGACCGGCGGCGCGCCATTTACGTCGGGGCCGTGTTCCTTGTCGCCATGACCGTGAATGACGCGCTGAAATACCTCTTCAACAATCCCCGGCCCGATCCGGAAAAACTGATCCACGGCATCCGGGAACTGGCCGTGCAATACAAGCCGGGCGGACCCGGCTTCCCCAGCGGCCATGCCCAGGGATCGACGGCATTCTGGGGCACCATCGCGGTCATGGCCGGCACTAAAGCAGTGAGAATCGCCTGCCCGGCAATGATTATCCTCGTTACCTACTCCCGTCTTCACCTGGGAGTTCACTACATGGGCGATGTGATCGGGGGGCTGGTGCTGGGTGTTCTCTGTCTTGCCGTGATACTACCGGCAGCGATGGCCGCCGGGAAGTATTACCGCATGGTCAGTCCGATACTTATAACCATTGTTCTGCTTATTTTTCCCATTGGTATATACCTCACGGTTCCCGGACAATACATCAATACCACCATGGGGACCATATCCGGTTTCCTTATCGGCGCCCTCCTCACGGATGACCGCATTCGTTTCAACCCGAGGAACCGGCTTCCCTACCAGTTTGCCAAGATAGTTATCGGTATCGCCGTAGTGGCAGCCATCCGGTTCGGTCTGAAATTCATTCTACCCAACAGCCTGGAAGCGGGGTTTTTCCGATACTGGTGCATCGGCTTCTGGTGCTCCTTTGGCGCGCCTTATCTTTTCGGGAAAATTGCAGTACTCAGGGGGGAGGATGGGGATTTGCTCTGACCCCCGGGTCCGTGCTGCCGATAACTATCAAAACTAAGGGAAACCTGTGATCATGAATAACCGAACCGATGTTTACCGATAACAATCGTGGGGGTATAATGATAATTTGGGGGTTTACTCTGACCCCTAGCTTTTTTTACTCTTTTTTTACTCTGACCCCGGATTCAGAAGATAACACAAACCTTAACCACTGTTCACCGATAACTATCCCGATAAACAGGCTTCTTGTCTTTGTCGAGTTTTTGCGATCCTTGCCTCAATCCACCGGAACCAAGATTTTACTCTGACCCCGGAAGGCGACCCCGGAAGGCCGCTTACTCAACATATATCCTCGGGACCCTCAGGCTGATGTTACACAGGAACTCATAGGTAATAGTGCCGATCTTATCGCACAGGGACTCCAGGGGTATGACCGAGCCGTTCATCTCTCCGAAAAGGAGCACATCGTCGCCGTTGTACGCGGTACCGTCCATGCCGATGTCCACCATGACCTGGTCCATGCAAACGTTCCCAACAACAGGGTAGCGCTTGCCGCGCATGGCCACCTCCCCGCGGTTTGACAGGAACCGGCTGTATCCATCGCCATAGCCGATGGGCAGTGTTACAATGCGCGTCTGGCTCTTTGTGGTGTATGAATGATTATAGCTGATTCCGACACCGGCAGGGACAACCTTGAAATAGGAAACTTTCGTCTTCAGTGTCATGGCAGGCTGGAGTTTACGCCCGAGAAAGAGATGGTTCGGATCATACCCAAAAGGGTTGTATCCATACAACATGATGCCGGGCCGCACCATGTTAAAATGGGACCCCGGGCTCCCGATAATCCCGGCGGAATTGGCAAGGTGGACCAGCTCGGGCAGGACATTTCTCCGGGCCATGAAAGCCGCTATCTCGCCAAAGCGTCGGACCTGCGTGTCGGTGAATTCCCGGTCAGATTCCGCCCTGGCAAGATGGGAGAAGATGCCCTTAACGCTGATGCCGGGCAGTTCAAGAGTACGTTCGATAAACCGCTCGGCGTTGTACCAGTGCACCCCGATTCGCTCCATGCCGGTATCGATCTTGAGGTGCACCCTGGCAGTCTTTCCAAGCCGCACGGCGACCTCGGAAATTGCCACAGACTTATCGAAAGAGGAACTGGTTATTTCTATATCATGCTCAAGAAATTCCTCGACCTGGTCAGTGTTGATGGCGCCGCACACCAGGATCGGCGCGGTGATGCCGCTCTTCCGGAGATAGACCGCCTCTTCTAGATAAGCCACTCCGAGATAATGGGCGCCCGCATCAAGAAGGGTTTCGGACATGGTCCTGATGCCATGGCCATAGGCGTTGGATTTTACCATGGCCATGATCTTCACATTCGGGCCTGTGAGGGACCGCACGATCTCGAAGTTGTTGCGGATCCTTCCCAGGGATATCTCTGCCCTGGTTGGCCGGTTCTGATAGGTTTCGATATTTATCTGCATAGCACCGGTACGCTGCAACACCGGTAATGCAGAAAGAAAGATTTGTCAATGACTATACTCATTCCGATCCAGGCTTTGTCATCGAACCTTTGCCTTTACGATTTTACCGACACCGGTCAAGAATGTCCGCTCTTCAATCACCATTAAACCATGCCGGTTGAGGAAACCGTCAAGCCCCCCCTTCCCCAGCCAATCCCCGAAGTTGGCGTTATGTTCTTTTCCTGCGCTCATCTCGACAAAGCGGATCATCATTCCCTGGAGAGTGGAGGGGTACGGCGCTATGAAATCAGCGATGATAAATTCCCTGGCAACCTTCTTCACCTCCCCCATCACCTTGTCCCGAATTTCAGCGGGGATTTCATGGAGGAATTGCGTCATCACGGCATAATCAAATGTCCGGGATACCTTAGATGAAAGTTCGGTGGCGGACATCTGCAATATTTCCGCATTGTTGATGGATGCCGCGTCAAGTCTCTTCCGGGCAAAATTGACCATTTTGGGCGACAGCTCAATCCCGGTCACGTGGTAACAACGCTTAGCCAGCTCCAGAACAACACTTCCGGTACCGCAACCGACATCTATAATAGAAGAATTTTCACTTACATAGCGGGAAATCGGTTTTGCAAAAGATTTTCCAGCTATGGGATCGATCGTAATACTGTAGAATAATCCGTCATACCAGCGGGATTTGTTTTTGTTTTCATCCATATGATTCCCCCAAAATATTTTTTTATTCCGATAGATATGGGAAAATAGTTTTACTCTGACCCTTTAAGTCATTCTGATCAAGACATTGAAGCCACAACCCCGACAACGGCATGATGCAATGATAATCGGGACAAATACCAATATACATATGAATTGGTCCCGGGCAAAAAACAATGAAAAACCGTTATCGGTTCACTATCGAATCAATCAACTCCCGGGCATTCCGGTAGAACACCCGCTCATAGAATTCCGGCGATAGCCCGTAATCCGACAGCGTCGCGATTTCTGATTCACGGGGCATGATGAGGTTTGGGAAGTCTGACCCGTATAGGATGCGGTCCTTGTGCTTTTCAAGTTCCTCATTTCCCAGATTGAAGCCGCCCCTCCCCTGGAATTCCCTGAAGAATGCAAAGGCCGTGTCAAGATATAGCGCCGGATGATCCTCCAGGAGGTCCATGAACCCACGGTATTCCATGGCGCCCATGTGTGCCACATTTGCAGGTATATCCGGATAGCGATCGAGGAGCTTGTTGAATTCGGCCAGACCAACGAATTCGTTTCCCACCGGTCCGGTACCCACATGAAACAGGATACGCTTCCCGCGCTCCATTACCTTCTCATACATCGGGAATAACCGGTTGTCATGGGGAAAGAAACGCTGCACCAGGAGCTGAAGCTTAAATCCGAGAACGCGGGGGTGAGAAAGAACCCTATCCGCCATGGCCAGGCCATTTTCATCACCGGGATGATAGGCGGCAAAGCAGTAAAGTTCCGGAATACCCTCCAAGATTTCCAGGTTCCATGCATTCAATGCTTCGGCGACCCCTTCACGGTGGGCATAATTCGAAAAGACTATCTTCTGAACTCCTCTTTCTCGCAGATAGGAAATGCATTCCCGGTAATACATCCGGTATATGACGTCCCACTTGTAACACTTTGAGAAATATTCCCAGATGGCGTCGAACATCCTGTCAGGGAACAGGTGAACATGAAAGTCAATGATATCTGATGGAATATAATGAGCTGTCACGATATTTGGGCCATAAATAGAAATTATTCAGATCATATAACTGGCAATTTATTTCAAACTGTCAAATCATTTCGAAGAATTGTCCGGTATCTTAATTCATTGATCTACAATGTTGCTCTGACACTCAAGCGTAGTTATTGTTTAATAATTCTTTTATGATTTTTACTCTGACCCCATAATATAAATAATTCGTGCACAATATCAATTTACTGTTCATTATATGAGTACAGTCAGGAAAAAATAGCTTTTCTCTGACCCCCTGCCCACAAAAAACAAACGGGCAGTCATCTGACTGCCCGTAAATTTCACAAACCGAGAACAGCTATATCTCTAATAGCGATAATGATCCGGCTTGAAGGGTCCTTCTACCGAAACGCCAATATAATCCGCCTGCTCTTTTGTCATTATTGTTAATTTTGCCCCAAGTTTATCCAGATGCAGCCGGGCAACCTCTTCATCAAGTTTCTTTGATAGGGTATATACACCGATTTCATGCTTACCCTGAGCCAGCTCAATCTGAGCGAGGGTCTGGTTGGTAAAGCTGTTGCTCATGACAAAGCTGGGATGGCCGGTAGCGCAGCCGAGGTTGACCAGTCGGCCTTCAGCCAGGACGATGATGGAACGCCCCGATTCCAGGGTCCATTTATCAACCTGCGGTTTGATGGTGTCCTTTTTGCATTTAGGATTATTTTCAAGGTAATGCATGGCTATTTCGCTGTCGAAATGCCCGATGTTGCATACGATGGCTCCTTCCTTCATTTGCTCCATATGCTTTCCGGTTATGACATCCAGGTTGCCGGTTGCGGTCACAAAAATGTCCCCTTCCGCAACTGCATCGTCCATTGTTGTCACTTCATATCCCTCCATGGCAGCCTGAAGAGCGCAAATGGGATCAATTTCGGTGACAAGCACACGGGCACCGAAACCCCGCATCGACTGGGCGCATCCCTTGCCGACATCCCCATAACCGCACACGACAACAATTTTTCCCGCCACCATGATATCAGTGGCCCGCTTAATGCCGTCAGCAAGAGACTCGCGGCATCCATACAGGTTATCGAACTTTGACTTGGTCACGGAATCATTTACGTTAATTGCCGGGAAGAGAAGCTCCTTGCTCTTTTCCATCTGATACAGACGGTGGACACCGGTGGTGGTTTCCTCAGAAACGCCCTTCACTTTTGCCGCAATCTTTGTCCATTTTTGCGGATTGAGCTTTACGCTTTCTTTCAGCCGGTCAATAATGATTTTGAATTCCTTATTGTCATATTTTTCTTCAAGGATAGAGGGATTCTTCTCAACCTTCACTCCCTGATGTATCATAAGAGTGGCATCACCGCCGTCATCTACGATCTGGTCCGGTCCGGAACCATCGGGCCAAGTGAGGGCTTGCTCGGTGCACCACCAGTATTCCTCAAGCGTTTCCCCTTTCCAGGCAAAGACCGCCGCAGTACCCGCCTTTGCGATAGCAGCAGCGGCGTGGTCCTGCGTCGAGAAGATATTGCAAGAGGCCCAACGCACATCGGCACCCAGGGCCTGGAGGGTTTCGATAAGAACCGCCGTCTGTATCGTCATGTGCAGACTGCCCATGATTTTGAGTCCCCTAAGGGGTTTCTGGGTTCCGTATTTCTTCCTTACAGCCATGAGGCCGGGCATTTCGTCTTCCGCCAGCTGTATCTCTTTCCTTCCCCATTCCGCGAGTGAAATGTCAGCAACCTTGAAGCGGAGATCTTTATCCAGCGCCATGAAATCTTTTTTCACAGTTACATTCATCACAATTCTCCTTACATTAATAATAGGATTTATATCTTCAGATTAAAATAATAAACCTGAATTTTTCCTGATAGTATATGGCAAGCCCGTTCATTGCAGGATCAAACCACTCATTGTTTTACAGAAACAAAAAGATCAATCTTCATATCGTCCCTGGCATCATACTGGACAAATTCTTTAGGAACAAATCCTCCAGCAACTAGCCAGCGTTCAATATTTTTCCTGGTGAAACCAAGCCAGCGGTGCTCGAATTTTTTTCGCATCTCTTCATTCTGATGCTTTTCAAGATCCACGATAATAAGCAAACCGCCTTTTTTCAATACACGGCCCGCTTCCAGTATGCTTGAATCAGGGGACGGAAGGTGGTGAAGAACCATATTAATGACAGCCACATCGGCTTCTTGATCGCGCATAGGGAGATGCTCCATTTCCCCAATCCGGAGCTCAATCCCCTTGCCGTTTAATGCAAGTTTATGCCCGGCTTCCTCAAGCATCTTCGGTGACTTATCCACACCTATGACACGTTTTGCCTTTTTCTTTATCGGCAGGAGCAACTCTCCAGTTCCGCATCCCAGGTCAGCGGCAATATTACAATTTGTTATTCTCCCCACTATCTCGTCTGAAATATTAATAGTCCCGATTATTCCGCGTTTTAAATCATCCCAATCCGATGCAATCGAGTCAAAGAAACGGGTTTTTTCCCTCATTCCTTCATCGAGGATCAACTTCATCTTTTCGTAATCAAGGTTTACATCATTATCGCTTTCGATAAAATCTTGAAACAATTTGTTGAACCAGCCTCCCTGCCCTTCCCGGGTTGCACTATAGAATACCCACAAACCATCACGACGGAACTTAAGCAGACCGCATTCAGTCAGTATCTTCAAGTGCCTTGAAATCCTGGGCTGGCCCATTCCCATTGCATTTACAATTTCGTTAACATTCAATTCATGATGAATGAGCAGATTGAGAAGACGCAGACGCGTTTCGTCAGCCAATGCTTTATAATATTGTACTGCTTCCATTAAATTACTATATCAATATATATTGATACAGTAATAATGGTTTCTCGCAAAGTCAAGGATTTTTTCATTTTTTAGAATTTATTGTTATATTTGCAATCCAGGTGTCAGAGTAAATCATACAACAGATAACAGCATGAGGATGCGTTTTATCAAATAAGTTTTTGGGGCTTCTCAATCTTTCTATGAAATCAG
>CALMRZ010000080.1 GCA_937872225.1 uncultured Spirochaetota bacterium | reverse complement strand
TGCCTGGTCCCGACGCGATTGAAGCGTCCAGGGAAATGTTCGAATCCACCTGGCCGAAGGCGCTGCAAAGACTCAAGGCCCCGGCTGGACAGCGGGAAAAGGTCGTGGCACGGAAACGCTCGAAACCGAGAATGGCCGTCCACCGCGCGCGGAGAAAGAGATAACGCGGATGGACGGGATCATTTCCATGACGGTCCCTGGCCCTTATCGCACGTTTTTCCTGTTCACCGCGCCGCCATGTCCCGTTGAAGCCGCGTACCTGCCCGGGGACACTTCCCGGATGCGGCCCTCTTCGAGGAGATAAGCGAGGGAAAGATCGACCCATCCGTCCGCCATGTACCGCTTCACGGCGCCTTCGCCGCGGTAGATGTCGCGGACCACCCCAGCCTTGCTGATTCCCGCGCCGCCGCTCTTCTTGACCGCCTGATGCACGTGTTCAAGGCGCTGCCGGCGCCATTCGATGATCTCGGCTACGCGCTCCCGGGGATTTTCCACCGGGCTCCCGTGGGCGCCCAGGATGAGGCGCAGGTTGGGAAGCGCCCGAATGCGTTCGAGGGTTTGAATATAAATCTTCAGGTCGGATTTAGGCGGGCCGAGCCATGTGGTTACGCTCCGGAGGACATTGTCGCCGCCGAGCAATATGCCGGACCCTTCATCGTACAGCGACAGGTGGTCAGGGGAGTGCCCCGGTGTCGCGACAAGCCGCCAGGCCCGGCCGCCTATCGCCATGACCCCGCTGTCGCCGATAATCTCATCGGGGTCATCGACGAACCGGGTCCCGTACAGCTTTTCATAAAACCAGGACGCGGCCGGGTCAACGACGCACGCAGCGATGAAGCGGACCAGAGCGTTCCGGTCACCGCGCTCTGTCCTGTAGGAAGCGCGGTATCTCTCCCGGGACCCGATCGTTTCAAGCATCGGGCGGGTCAGCAGGATCCGCAGACCCAGCCTATACCTGAGGGCCGCGAGGCCGGAGAAATGGTCCGGGTGGGCATGGCTGGGCAGGACCCTCCTGATCGAACAGGGCTCTCCCCTGTCCCGGCAGTGCGCTTCAATGCGCCGTATCTCCCGCGCGAGGTACCGAACGGAGCCCCTGGTGCCGTAACCCGCCTCGTAGAGCAGGCCGTCCTCGCCGGTCAGCACGTACAGGTTCATCGGCGGCCGCATCGGCCCCCACCCGCCCCGCTCGGTGACCAGGAAAATGCCGGGCTGTATTTCCTGTAGTGTAGCCATCACTATACATCCATCCAGGCACCACACAACGACTCTTTGACCTTGAAGGCAAGCACGAATTGGGAAAGGACATGCCCGCGAGGGCGGACCCGTTCGCCAGGGCCAGGCTGCCGAGGGTTATGGACTCATCGGCGTACTTCTTCCCGTGTTCCATCAGCACCTTGAGACGTCTCCCAAGCTCTTTCAGATCGAGTCCCTGAAGCATGGAACGCCCGCACCTTTTGTTCGGGGCCTCCGTCAGCAGCATCTGGAAGAATTTAGGGTGGCGCTGCCCCGCCGACAGGAGGAGCGACAGGCATCCGGCGAAAAGGGCGGTGGTATTGACCAGGCCGACAATCATGGCACCGGCATAAATTTTTCGCCGCAGAGCGCAATTACAATTTCCGTCCCTGCGGAAAATTCAGGGCCATCGCAGGCTATCGGTCAAGATCAGGGTAGAGTTTTTTCATGCATTCCGGGCAGAGGCTGTGGCTGAAGGCGGCCTCCGACCTCTCGGCGACATACTCCTCCACCTGCTGCCAGTACCCCCGGTCGTCCCGCACCTTATTGCAGTTGGCGCAGATGGGAAGGGGGCCCGAAAGGCGCTTCACCTTCGCCAGGGCGCCCTCAAGATTTTTCTTTTCAGATTCAAGTTCAATGTTCTTGCGCTGTATCATGCCCTTGTCCATGAACGATCGGAGGCGGAAACCGAAGATGAGGCGGGAGGTAATCCACGCGAAAACATTGAGGGCGACGGCATTCCATAGAATCGCCGCCCGCTTCACCCGTCTTGGCCCGGAACGCCGCTTGATCAGCACTATCAGCGGTATCATGAGGCAATTGAACAGGACAACGGCCAGGGGATAATAATTATTGGTGATGCCCAGGGTCATGAAAGAAACAAAACGCCGAGCTCCAGGGCCGAAAGTGCGCCGCCTCCGATGACGAGCATCGTCAGGTTTTCCGATGGCAGGAAATCACGGAAGCTCGTTCCATACTCTTCCGGAACTGGTAAAAAATGTTTTTCAGTTTGTCGAGTATCATGACCAGGCTTCACTGTACCAGTGTGACAGAAAATAATCAATGTTTTTTCCCGCTTGGAGATAAATTCCCGTAAGGGCATAAAAAGCCGTCTCTTACAAGACGGCCTTAATTCCCAAAACGAAAAATATCATTTCAATGCTATTTCTTTGCCGCTTCGTTATTCCTTAGAATTTCCTCCGCGAGGATCTTCAGCTTGGGGGACACCTTGAGGGGAGGCAGCTCAACCTTCCGCTTCGGGGGCTCCTTGCCCATGAGCTTGCCGAAGGCGTAGACCATGCGCTCGAAAATCTCGTTCACCTTGTCCTGGCGGTTCACCATCCGGTAATACTTCAGGGCCACCAGGGGCTGTCTCTTGTCGTAGAACAGGTGGTCGGCGATCCTGGTAAGGCCGTCGCGGTAGCCGGTCTTCACGAACAATGCGGCGGCCTTTGCTATATCGCCGCTATTGAACAACTCGTTTCCCCGCCGTATCAGCTCAACCCGTTCCTTGCTGTCCATGGTTCCCTCGTAATTTCCCCGTCCGTGAGTTAGTATACTACCAATATCGACAAAAAACAACTAAACAATCGCACTTATTAGCGCCCCCGAATAATCCTTTTCAACAAGAGGGCGAACGCTTCCCGAGATTCCTATCCCCCTGTCCCCAAAGGGGGCACGAAGGCTATTCCCCCACGCCCCCTCCGGGGGACGGGGGTGGTAAAAACATAAATGGCCGCGCCAGAGACGGGGCAAGGATATCCTTCAAAATATCTTGACAAATATCTTCGGTATCATGTTACATAACGGGATTCGATAACGAAATTATCCAGAGGTTGACATCCATGTATCCCATACTGTTCAGCTATAAATTCATCAACATCGGGTCCTACGGGCTGATGCTCGGCCTGGCGTTCTACCTGGCCTTCCTTCTCACCGAGCGGGAGCTCACGATCAGGGGAAAAGACCCCGAACTGGCATACAAGCTCCTCCTGGTCATCATCCCCAGCGCCATCGTCGGAGCGAAGATATTCCACATTTTCGAAAACATGGGAGAATTCCTCCGCGACCCGAAGGGTATGATTTTCTCCGGCGCGGGCCTGTCCGTGTACGGCGGGTTCATCCTGGCCTTCCTCCTCTCCATGATCCTGATACGCAAGAGCAAGGAAAGCATCCTTGAGATATTCGACATCGTGGTCCCTGCCATGACCCTTGCCTACGGCGTCGGCAGGCTGGGATGCCACGTGTCGGGCGACGGCTGCTACGGCATCGCCACCTCGACGTTCCTGGGCACGCCCTACCCGAACGGCATCGTGCCGGTCACGGCGGCGGTTTTCCCCACCCCCCTCTTCGAGTCCTTCGTCTCTTTCATGTTCTTCATCCTTTTCATGAAGCTGCGCAAGAAGGAGCTCCCGGCGGGAATGATTTTCTTCCTTTACCTTATCCTGAACGGCACCGCGCGGTTCCTGGTGGAGTTCATCAGACTCAACCCGAAGTTCGCCCTGGAGCTCACCCAGGGCCAGATCATCGGCATTCTCTACGTCATCACCGGCGCCCTCGGGATATTCCTGGTGAGAAAACAGGCGCAGAAAGCGGCGTAGGAGAAAACATCTCCTCCCATGGTGTTCATTGCCCCCTCTCCCCCGAAGGGGCAGGTGCCCCGCCATTAATGTACATGCCCATCATGACAGCGGGTCCCGTTTTTTTCCGGACGAAAAGAAATCTCTTCCATATTTTCAACGGGTCTTTTTACGCGCGTGCCTAAGAATCCGGTATTGCATTGTTATTCAAATACATCACCGCTTCTTTTCACGGGCCCGCTTCGCGGGTCGGGAAAATCATAGGAAAAGCGCACCAAGCAGGGGGCCGGTGCGCGAGGTTTCATGCGAGAGGCATCAGGAATACTTCTGGGTTTCGAGAAAATTCGCCAGCATCTTCGGCTTGAGGTACCCCATCTCCACGAGGATTATGCCCAGCAGGCCTCCTTTCGACGATTGTACCTGCAGCGCTTCGTTGAGCTGGTCATTGGTGATGATGCCTTTTTCCATGAGTATCTCGCCAAGTCTTTTAGATGCCATCGCTGTCCCTTCCATGGTGGTGTTATTATACTATCGGCATAACGGTTTCCACCATAGAGTCTTTATCTTAAAAAACGGAAAAACGGCCGCCCGGTTCAGGCCGTCCCCGGCGCCATCATCCCCATAAACAAGAGAGACCGGCAGTACCCGGTCTCTCAGCAGATTCAAATCGATGGTGTTGCCGCAACTATTTGATGTTGTATTTTTTCTTGAATTTCTCGACCCGGCCGGCGGTATCGACGATCTTCTGCTTCTTGGTGTAGAAGGGATGGCAGTTCGAGCAGATCTCAACGTGAAGGTCCTTCGCGGTTGATTTCGTCTTGATCTCGTTGCCGCACGCGCATTTTATTACCGTATCTTTGTATTCGGGATGTATATTCGGTTTCATGGTACGATCCTTGGTTTATGAATTCATGGCCTTGAAGAAAGCCTTGTTGTTTTTCGTGGCCTTCATCTTTTCAACAAGGAGCTCCATCGCTTCCGTAGCGCTCATTGAGGAGAGGGCCTTCCTGAGAACCCATAGTTTATTTAGCTCTTCCGTGTCAAGCAATAATTCTTCTTTACGGGTGCCGGACCTGCTCATGTCGATGGCCGGGAAGATGCGCCGGTCCACCAGCTTGCGGTCAAGGTGCAGCTCGCTGTTGCCGGTGCCCTTGAATTCCTCGAAAATGACCTCGTCCATGCGGCTCCCGGTGTCGATGAGGGCCGTCGCCAGGATGGTGAGACTCCCGCCCTCCTCGATGTTCCGCGCGGCGCCGAAAAAGCGCTTCGGCCGGTGCAGGGCGTTGGAGTCGACGCCGCCGGAGAGGATCTTGCCGCTGGTCGGCACCACTTGGTTGTAGGCGCGGGCCAGCCTGGTGATGGAATCAAGGAGTATTACCACGTCCATCTTGTGCTCCACCAGGCGCTTGGCCTTTTCCAGCACCATCTCCGTGACCTGGACGTGGCGGCTTGCCGGCTCGTCGAAGGTGGAGGATATGACCTCTCCCTTGACCGTGCGCTGCATGTCCGTCACCTCTTCAGGACGCTCGTCGATGAGAAGAACGATGAGGTAGATCTCGGGGTGGTTCGTCGTTATGGAATTGGCAATTTTTTGCAGCAGTATCGTTTTACCGGTGCGGGGCGGCGCCACGATGAGGGCACGCTGTCCTTTTCCGATCGGCGTTATCAGGTTGACGATGCGCATGTCGACGTTTTCAGTTTCAGTTTCAAGGTTGATGCGCTCCTGCGGATAGAGCGGGGTCAGGTTGTCGAAGAGCACCCGCTTCTGCAGCTGTTCCGGGTTTTCGAAATTGACCGCCTCGATCCTGAGGAGGGCGTAAAAGCGCTCATTGTCCTTCGGGGGCCGGATCTGGCCGGCGATGGTGTCCCCGGTCTTCAGTCCGAAGAGCCGTATCTGCGACGGCGACACGTAGATATCGTCGGGACCGGGAAGGTAATTGTAGTTGGTCGACCTCAAGAACCCGTAGCCGTCCGCCAGGATCTCAAGGACGCCGCTCGAGAATATGAGCCCCTTCTGCTCGGTCTGGGACTTGAGGATCTCCAGGATGAGGTCCTGCTTTTTCATCCCGTAAATCCGCTCAATGCCCATCTCCTTCGCGATGTTGACCAGGTCGGTTATCTTTTTTGTCTTCAGCTCGGCCAGGTCAAGCCAAATTTCCGATGTTTTGCCGTTGCGGGGAGGCTCCGGCGCCGCAGTCTCCTGGACCGGTGCCGCTTCGATGTTTTCAGTCCCGTTTCCGTTGACCGGCGTGTTTTCGGTTTTAATCCTGGACTTCGCGGATTCCGTAGTTCGTGCCATAGAATTTCCTTCTGATTTTTTAATTGATATTGCATGATGCCCTGCCGCGCAAACTGCCGGAAGGCATGGATCTCGTTGTGCTGATTATCCCGCTAAAACACTTGTTGAAAACCAAGATAAATGATTATTAAAATAGCGTGTTATTGTATAATGTTATTATGCAGGATTATATTACGTTTTTTTGACGCCCTTAAACATATATATAGGGAATAATACCAAAAAAGATAGTACTGAGGAGCCGAATCTTTTCAAACAAGGACAATCTACGGGTCAGTCGGTTTAAGTCAACAAAAATATCATCTTTTACGTTAAACAATATAATAAAATTATTATGTCCTTTCAAGTATTTTTTTACGCGCGGGGCAAAAACCCATGGATCTATTCCTCTTTTTTCCACTTGATGCCGTGCTTTTTCATTTTGTGACCCAGTGATTTCTCACTTATTTTCAGGGACTTGGCAACGGCGGCAAGGTCCTTTTTTTCCTTCAGCAGGTCGACCAGCACTATCCGCTCCACTGCATCGGTGATATGGTCGAGTGACTTTGATTTGATATCGATCCCCGGTATCGGCGAAGCCGCCCTGTCGTCGGCATCCGGCGTGCAGTACAATAAAAAACCCACCTTCTTCCGCTTGCTCATCAGGGGGATCTTCTCGTAATGTATCTTCAAGTCGCGGTTGAAGAACATGAGCTCGTCGCTTTTTTTGCCGGATATGAGCTCGTTTTTGTCAGGGTCTTTTATCGACTCCTCGACGAAAGCCACGTCAACGTCTTTTTTCAAATGCTTCCGGTACAGGTCTTCGAAATGGCTGTTATAAAAGATGGTTTTCCCGTTGGTATTGACCGCGTAGAGCGCCCGCGGGATATGCTCCAGGATCAGGTAGATCATCCACTCGAGGATCTGCTCCTCCTTCTGGATGTCGGCCTCGCGGTCGGCGGAGGCCCCGGACCGTTCCGGGGTTTCCGACGCGGTGAAGAGCTGGAGCCGGGACCACTTGCCCTGGATGTCGCCGAAAATATTGATGACGACAAACTCCTTGATGGAGCCGAAAGGTAGCAGCTCGTCGAGGGTGAGCTTCTTCGCCACCCTGGTGACGAAATCGTCGATTTTCATCTTTTCCACGCGCTCGATGTCCGAAAGCTCGGAGACGAGGTCTTCCTTTTTGAGCACGCCGATGAGTATGCCGCGCTTGGAGACCACCGGTATGATGGGCACGTCGAAGGTATAGAAAAGCCTGACGATGTCCTCGGGCCGCCTGTTTTCCGGGTTGAAGGGATTTTCCTCGAAGGCCTGCTTGCCGTCAGGCGCCGTTTCTTTCTTATCGGACATTACAACCCCAGCACGTCATACATGGTATAGAGGCCGGCGGGCTTCCCCGCCAGGAATTCCATTGCCGTCACCGCGCCAGAGGAAAGGATCTCCCTGCTGGTGGCGCGGTGCGTGAGCTCTATCCGCTCGCCGAAGGTCGTGAAGAATACCGTGTGCTCGCCGACGATGTCGCCGCCCCGCATGGCAAGGATGCCGATCTCGTTTTTCGTGCGTTCCCCGACGATCCCGTCACGTCCCGGCACTTCCTTCGCATCCTCCAGGCCCCCCATGTTCTCCCTTACTATCTCCAGGAGACGCCTGGCCGTGCCGGAGGGAGCGTCCTTCTTGAAGCGGTGGTGCGCCTCAAATATCTCCACGTCATAATCGGTGTTGAGGGCGCGCGCCGCCGTTTCGGTGAGCTTGAACAGAAGGTTCACGCCGACGGACATGTTGGGCGAAAAGAGGACCGGTATCCGGCGCGACGCCTTCTCAATCTCCTTCTTCTGGTCATCGGACAGGCCGGTGGTGCCGATCACCAGGGGTTTCCCCGCGGAGAGGGCCTCTTCAATGAGGCGCATCGACGCCGCCGGCGCGGAAAAATCAATGATGCCGTCCGCCTTCCGCACATCGTCCCGGTTGATGGCCGTTATCGTGACATTCAGCCCCTCGCCGCCGACGAGCCTGCCGGCATCGTCGCCGAACCGGGGCGCCCCTTCATGGTCGAAGGCCGCGGCGAGGACGTGCCGCCGCTCAAGCATTATCTTCAGAACCGAAACGCCCATGCGCCCGCAGATGCCGCAGATGCCGATTTTCATGAAAGCTTCACCCCGTAGTCAAGGAGCGCCTTCCTGAGCTTTGCCCGGTTGTCGTCCGACAGACTAACCAGGGGAAGCCGCAGGTCTTCACTGCAGAGCCCCGCCATGGCCATGGCGGCCTTTATCCCCACCGGGTTCGTTTCCAGGAACATGGCCCGGCTCAAGGGAAGGAGCCGGTAAAACTCTTTCTTCGCTTCGGCGGTCTTTCCCCCGTTCCAGAGGGTGACGACCTTCTTCACCTCAGCGGGGAGCAGGTTGGATATGACGCTGATGATCCCCTTGCCTCCGATGGCCATGAAGGGGAGCAGGTTGCCGTCGTCGCCGGACAGGAGGACCAGCCGGTCGCCGCACAACTCGTGCAGCTCCATCATCTGGTTGATGTCCCCCGAGGCCTCTTTCATCGCCACGACGTTTTCGGCGCGGCTGCAGAGCTCCTTCACGCCGGCGGGAAGGAAATTGATGCCGGTGCGGCCCGGGTGGTTGTAGAGGACCACGGGGATCCGGATCGACTTCGCAACGCTTTCGAAATGGGCGATGAGGCCGCGCTGGGACGGCTTGTTGTAATAGGGGTTCACCTGCAGCACGCCGTCGACGCCCGCCTCCTCCGCTTCGCGCGAAAGCCAGATGGCTTCCTCGGTGGAATTGGCGCCGGTGCCGGCTATGACCTTCACCTTTTTATTGACCAGCTTCACGACCCGCTGTATGAATTCCTTGTGCTCCTCGAAAGAAACGGTCGGGGACTCGCCCGTTGTTCCCATGGGGACGATGCCGTCTATCCCCTTCTCAATCTGCATCGCCACAACCTTTTCAAGGGCGTCGTAATCAATGACGCCGTTCCTAAACGGCGTTATCAGCGCTGTATATACTCCTTCGAACATGGCTGTATCCATATATAATTATTTTTTCTTCTTGTCAAACACCGTGGCTTCGCCCCGGACGGCGGCCACCGCGTTCAGCTGTTCATTGAAGAAATTCACGTTGAATTTCTTTTTCTCGAAATCATCGTCAAAGATATAAAGCACCAGGATGTGGTCCGCCTTAAGCTCGTTCGCCCGCGCCGGATAGGCATGAACCTTGATCCATTCCTTGCCGGCGGTGACCACGATCTTCACCTCCTCGCCTTTCTTCAGCTTTTTACCTTCAACCTCTATGTCCTTCTTTAAAACATAGTATTTCTTTTCATAGTCCTTCAGTGCGTCCACGCTTTTACCGTCAATAAAACCGTCGCACGACGAGAAAAAGAACAGGCCCGCAATGACTGGTACAATCAATCGTTTCAGCACGTTATTCTCCACAAGATTCAGTTTCGCGCCAGTATAATCCGACCCGGAAGGCCATTGTCAACACTTAATTATGCAGAAACCATATCTTATAAGTGCATTTTAGAATTCAAGAAATTCCTCACTCACGTCCCCCCTGACTCCCGAAGGGGGCGCGAAAGACATAACGGTCATCACAAGGAGAGAGGCGATGCCGTCCCGGTTCCCGTCGGGACTCCCGACCACCCAGCACCTATATTTTTCCACGCGCCCATCGGGGTTCGGGGCGGTCATAACAAGACCTGGCATCTACTTATGGTAGGCGGTCCCGGTACCGGTGGCGATCAGCTTGTCCCCGGCGCCGCGCACCTGGATGCTCCAGACCGAGACCTTGCGCCCCACGTTCACCGGCGTCGCCTCGGCGAAAATTTTCTCCCCGTCCACGGCGGAGGAAAGATAGTTGATATTGAAGTTCACCGCTATGGCCATGACGCCGGTGCTGTTGCATGCCACGGCAAAGGCCTGGTCCGCCAGGGCGTGGATGAACCCGCCGTGGGCCCGTTCGACCGCGTTCATGAATTCCGGCTTCACCGTGACGCCCACGCGGCCGTATCCCTCCCGCACTTCCTCGACCTCAATGCCGAGAAAGGTGGCAAAGGGGTCGCGTCCGACAACCTCGCGCGCGTATTCTATAGGATTCTCAACAGTATATGGTTTCGTCATGATTGGTTCCTTTACGTTTCTGGTTATTGGGTAATCACAATCACCGGTCATCCCCCCCAAAAATCCCCAGAAGGGGGTCTTCTATCACGATATGTTTGAACAAGCCCCATCCGGGGGGATGGGTGGGAAAAACTACAATGTGTACAACTCCCTGATATCGGCGTACTGCGTCACCGGGCCGCCGCCTTCGCCCACCACCTGGTTCCGGTACTTGAGCACCGAGATAACCTCCTGGGTCTCGATATGGTGGATCGTCTTCAGCTGCTTCATTTCCGAAAGGAGCCTGCGGTATTCGTCATAGTCGCCCACGATCACTTCAATGGTGAAGGAATTCTCCCCCTGGACGTGCAGGATGGAAGAGACGATGGGGCTCTTTGAAAGCAGCTTCAGCAGCGCCTCATCATGGTGCGGGTTGTCGATCTTGACGAAAAAGTGATACCGCTGGTTCATCGAGAGATAATCCGCCAGGGAATAGGCCTCTTTCTGCTTGTAAACATTGATGATCCGCTGCGTCTGCATGGATATGATCGCCGGCATGCCCGACCGCAGCTTGATCGATTTCATCCGGCCGATCCAGGCGGAGAGCTGATCCTTGTTGTCAAAATTCGCGTCTATGAGAAAGCTGTATCGCCCCATGATATGAAATATGGAAACGATGTGCTTGTCGCTTTTCAGGGTGGATATGATATCGTCCCCCTCCCCCCAGTTTTGTATGAGGACCAGCGCGTGGATGATGGTATCGGACATGGCGTGCTCCTTGGCAATAAATCCTCCTTCCGCATAAGGCGAAGGAAAAACATGGCAAATTATCGAATAAAGAAACAGGCCCGACATTAATTAGTCAAGATTATTTCAGCAATTATTGTCAAAATACGCATGGCGCTCCGATGCAGCGTCCCCCGATTCTGCGCCGATGAAACCCCCGGTGCCGGGCTGAGAAAAATCATAAAAAATCCTTGCATTTTTATTGAAAAAGAAAACCTGTATTCTTATTGTCCAATAATACGCATTGACTGAAAGACCCCCGTACGGGGGTTTACCGCTACTCCATTTCTCGACAGGTACCGAAAGTGCTGAGACACAGATTGTGCGCCATACTCCTGATATGCCTCGCCGTTTTCACGCCGTCATGCCGTGAGGCGGCCGGCGGCAACGGGGGCCCGGTGGCCAAAAAGGGCATCCTCGACCTGTCCGGCCTTGACATAAAGGGCGGGGCCGCGGTGAAGCTGGACGGACAATGGGAATTCTACTGGAAAAAGCTCCTCACCAGCGATGATTTCCATAAGGCGCCGGCGCCCGAAAAGGACCGTTACATTGAAGTGCCTGCGGCATGGAACGGCACCGTCATCAAAAATAAAAAACTCAGCGGGAACGGCTTTGCCACCTACCGGCTGAAGGTTCTCATAAAAAAGGATTCCGGGCCGGTCGCTTTCAGAATCATGGACATGCGCACCGCCTACGCCCTTTTCGTCAACGGCGAGAAAATAGCCTCCAACGGGACCGTGGGGACCTCGCGGGAACATTCCAGGCCGCAGTACCTGCCGATCGTGGCGGATTACACGCCCGGGTCCGAAATCCTGGAAATCATCCTCCAGGTTTCCAACTACCATCATACCCGGGGCGGCGCCTTTCACTCTATCTTCTTTGGAAACAAAAAAGAGATCCACGGCATCAGGGACCTGAGTTTCAGCTTCCAGATCTTCATGCTCGGGAGCCTGCTCATCATGGCCTTCTACCACCTGGGCCTGTTTTTATTGAGGAGAAACGACAGGTCACCCCTCTTCCTGGGAGTGTTCTGTCTTCTCATTTCGATCAGGCCTCTGGTGAACGGGGAATTTTATCTTATACAGCTCGTTCCGGATTTTCCCTGGGAAATCATGCTGAAGACCGAGGTCCTCACCCTGTACCTGGGGCTTCCCTTCTTCGCCATGTTCATGAACTCCATCTTTCCCTTCGAGTTCAACAACAGGGTACTGCGTCCGCTGCAGGTCATCGGAGCGGTCTTTTCCGCCATCGTCATAGCAGCGCCGGCATACATCTATTCAAAGACCGTGGTCCCGTATGAAATTATCACGCTCCTGGCGAGCGTATACACCGTCTATGCCATCGTCCTCTCCCTGGTCCGCAAGCGCGAGGGGGCCAGACTGTTCATCGCCGGCATCCTGGTCCTCTTCGTCACCGTGGTGAACGAAATTCTCTACGACAACATGGTCATCAACACGGGCAACTTCTTCCCATTCGGTCTTTTCATCTTCGTGCTGTCCCAGGCGTTCCTCCTGTCGATGCGTTTTTCCAAGGCCTTCGGCTCCGTCGAGCAGCTTTCAAGGGAACTCGAGAAAACCAACATGCAGCTCGTGAACATGGACAAGCTGAAAGACGACTTCCTGGCCAACACCTCCCACGAGCTGCGCACGCCGCTGAACGGCATCATCGGCATCGCGGAATCGCTCCTCGACGGGGCCGCGGGGACCCTCCCGGAAACGGTAAGCTCCAACCTGGCCATGATCATATCGAGCGGCAAGCGCCTCAGCGGCCTCATCAGCGACCTCCTGGACTTCTCGAAGCTCCGCAACAAGGACATCACCCTGAAAATGAAGGCCGTCGACATCAAGACCCTGACGGATGTCGCCATTGACCTGACCAGCCACCTTAAGGGCGGCAAGAACATCAGCGTGATAAACTCGATCCCGGCCGACATCCCCATAATAATGGCAGATGAAGACCGGATGCAGCAGATCCTGATAAATCTCATCAGCAACTCCATCAAGTTCACCGACACCGGCAAGGTGGAGATTTCAGCGCAGGTGCTGGTGGGCGAGAACCCGGAATATTCGCTGATGGAGGTTTCCATTACCGATACCGGCATAGGCATCCCCGAGGACAAGATACCGCTGATATTCCAGCCCTTCGAGCAGGTCGACGGGTCCATATCGCGCCTCTACAACGGGACCGGCATCGGTCTTTCCATTACCAAGGACCTTCTCAGGCTCCACGGCGGGTACATAGAGGTCGAATCAGAGCCGGGCAAGGGCTCATCCTTCATCTTCCGGATCCCGATACGGCGGCCGCCCGAGTCGCAGGTGCCGGTGCCGCAGGCGCATGAAATAAAAGTCCCGTCGAAAAAGAAAAACTGGAGGGACAACATCACCGCGAAGGCCGGCGAGCCCTTTGATCCCCTTGCCTTCGCCCCGATCATCGACCAGCCGACGATCCTCGTGGTGGATGACGACCCCGTCAATCTCCAGGTGCTGGAGAACCAGCTCTCGGTACAGAACTACACCGTGGTCAAATCAACAAGCGGGGCCGACGCGCTGGACAAGATCAGCACGGGCCTCATCCCGGACCTGGTGATCCTCGACGTCATGATGCCGAAGATGTCCGGCCTCGACGTCGCGCGCATCATCCGGGAGCGCCATTCGCTCTTCGACCTCCCGATCATGATGCTGACGGCCAAGAGCCGCATAACGGACATGACTTCCGGCCTTGACGCCGGCGCCAACGATTACCTGCCGAAGCCCTTTGACAAGACCGAGCTCCTTGCGCGGGTCAAGACCCTGATACGCCTGAAAAAGACCGTTGACGAGAACAAGAAGCTGACCTCAATCAAGCAGGAGATAGAACTCGCCCGGAAGATCCACTTTTCGACCATTCCCGATAAGCTTCCGCACCTGCCGGGTCTGGACATCGTGGTGAAATACATCCCCATGCAGGTCATCGGCGGCGACTTCTACGATTTTCACCGCATCGACGACAACCGGATCGGCGCCTTCATCTCCGACATATCGGGCCACGGGATACCGGCGGCCATTGTCGCCTCAATGGTCAAGATAGCCTTCTCCATGCTGAAAGACGTTGCCGACCAGCCCGGCCAGCTGATGAGGGAAATGAACCGGATCCTGAGCGGCCATATCGAAAACAGCTTCGTCACCGCCGGCTACGCCCTGGTCGACCGCGACGCTATGAAGCTCTATTACATACGGTCCGGCCACGAGCCGCTCCTGCTGTACCGGAAAAAGAGCAGCACCCTTGAAGAGATAACGCCGGCCGGCAGGCTCATCGGCTACTCCTGGGCGGACAATTACGAGATGCACGAGACAACCCTCGAGACGGGGGACCGCATAATCCTCTACACCGACGGCTTCCTCGAGGTTTACAGCAAGGAACGGGAAGTCATGAATTTCAACTTCCTGAAGAACGCCATCATCCGGGGACGGGAACTCTCAGCCGCGGACCTGACCGACAGCCTGACGGGCCTCCTGAAGAGGTGGCGCGGCCTTGACGAGGAATTCGAGGACGATGTCACGATTATGGTGATTGACGTATTGTAATCGTCAGCGCAGCGGCGGATTATAGTACCCGAGCCGCATTTTCGGATACTTTTCTTTCAGCAATTCAACCAGCTTCCTGATCCCCATCGGCTCCGACTCGCTGAAACCGATCTGTTCGAAATAATAATCGGGGTCCATGTTCAGGTTCCGTGTCTGGATCATGCTCACGGGAAAGCGTCCCAGAAAATCCTCCAGCGCCTTCACTTCCATCTCCGAATCGGTAAAGCCCGGCAGGAAAAACAGGTTTATCGAAACGAATATCCCTGCGCTCAGGGCCGCGTCCAGGGACCGGATGACATCGTCATAGGTATAATTGACCGGACGGTGATAGCGGGTATAGTATTCCGGGGTCGGGGAATTAAGGCTGATCCTGATGGAATCCAGGCCGGCCCCGATGAGTTCCCTGACGCCCTCGGGCCTCGAGCCGTTGGTGTTCAGGTTGATGGTGCCCGAGGCGGTCTTCCCGCGCACGAGCCTGACCGCCGCGGCCAGGTCATCACTCCTGAGGAGCGGCTCGCCCTCGCACCCCTGGCCGAAGCTGGCCACGGCGCCCTTCACCCGGGTGAAATGGCGGAGGACGACTTCGGCGATCTCTTCCGGATCGGGGTGGAAGTCAAGGCGCGGCTGCGACGGCGGAAAGGGCGACCCCTTCCCCTGGAGGGAGAGACACCCGGCGCAGCGGGCGTTGCAGGCCATGGTCGTGGGAAGGGGCGCCTCGTACCGGCCCAGGAAAAAATTCCGCGCGCACAGGCAGCGGTACGCCGTGGAGCACTTCGCCAGCTGTTTCACGAGGCGGTTCTCGGGGAAAAGCCCCTTCGCCTCGGTGATCGCCGTCTTCAGCTCAACGTCATTTTCATGGAGAGCGGGGTCAGAGCGGGGATCGTCGTCAATCCGCATTGCCGGCACGTAGAATTCGCCGTCAATGACCGCGACGCCGGCATAGGCCCAGAGGGGGAGCACCGGGGCGTCATCTTTCCTGACATAGGCCGGCAGATAGGTACGGAGATACGCTGAAGCCAGGAAGGCCGACGCGGCGTAAATATCGTCTCCGTCGGGAGATACCGTCATATGGCGAAAATCGCGGGTTTTATGATTGAAAAAAACCGGGTAGCGCCCCGGCAGGGAGAAGAGGTAGCTCCCGTAAGGAAGCGGGATCAGGTCGTTCCTATCGACAGTGACAACACGGTTGCCGGTACGGAAGGCGGGCTCGAAGCCGGGGAAGTCCCAGACATTCCCTTCCCCGTCGGCGTAGGCCATGCACAGGTCCTTATTATTTTTTTTCACGGGCCCTCTTCCTGTTCATGGTTCTCTCAAGATGTATGATCCTGACCGCGTAGCCATGCTGTCGCTTCCGGAGGTCACGGTACAGTCGGTCACGGCGCACCGCTGCCATGTCATGGCCGCCTGCGAGGATATCCTTCTTCCGGGTCAATTTTTCGTCCCTGGCCTGCCGCCATTCATGGCGTAGACCGGCGATGGATTCGAGTAGGTCTTTTCCCTGCATTTTCAAGATTTTGTATAGATTTGATAGCTTATGGTTGATTCTTCCGCAACATCCAGTTATCGGTGAATTATTTACTCTGACCCCGGATGGCACCGATTGTTATCCCGATCAGGGCATCATTCTGCCACATTGAGGTATAGTACTATTTAGTTACTCTGACACCTATTGGTATAACTCCTGATTTTTCCAGGAGTTATAAAGCACCGATAACTATCTGCTCCACCAGGGTAATTACTATCATTCATCTGCTTTCGTACCAACCTCTATCGCCTCCGCCAATGCCCGGCAATTCTCTTCTATTTTATTATCATTATATAGATATGACGCCACCGCTATCGAATCGGCCCCCGCTGAAAACGCCCTGCCCGCGCCTTCCGGGGTTATACCGCCGATGGCCACTATGGGCATGGATACCGCCGCCCGGGCCCGGTATATCACCTCCACTCCGGTCCCCTTGATGGTTACCGGCCCGGAGGCGGAGTTGTACACGGTATCGAACACCGGCCCGACCGCCACATAGTCGGCCCCGTCAGATTCTATGCGCGCCGGGTCTTCGGCCGTATAGGCAGTAATGCCTATGATCATGTCAGGGGGGATGAGTTTTCTCGCTTCGTTTGCCCGCAGGTCATTGAGCCCCAGGTGCACGCCGTCGGCCCCGGCGAGGACGGCTATATCGACATGGTCATTCACGATGAAGAGGACCTTCCCCTCCCTGCAGAGAGTGGCAATGTCCCTGGCAGCGGTAAGGATTTCCCCCTTGCCGCTCGCCTTCATCCTGAGATGGATGACGGAGGCGCCGCCGCGTATCATCTTCGTGACCGCGTCGTCGAAATCGTCACGTTTAACATATGATGAATCAAGGATAGCATAGAGAGAACGCCTGAAGCTGTCGATTTTCTGCCGGCGTTTCAAAAAGGGCATGCCGTCCCGCTCGATATCATAGAGAGAAAAACGCATGTTCTGAAATGGGTTGTCATCCCACCCGGGAACGGCAAGCTTGCCGAACTCCTCCAGGGACCTGACAGCCTCCATGGCGCGGTGGATGTTGGCCGAGAAGAGGTCCGCCAAGGAGTTCCTGGTCCCTTCCCCGCCCAGGTCCACGTACTTCTGACCGTCGCCCTCCACGTCCCGGCCGTGCAGCAGCATGCCGGAAGGGAAACGCTTCGCGGCACCCGCTATCCGGTGCCGGACATCCTTGAGGCGCGTCGACAGGTCGGTCCGACGGAGGCAGAATCGCATAACGTCCTCGCATACCCGGACGCCCTCCAGGGCCCGGTTCAGGTTCGCGTCAATGGCCGCGTAGATCCGCTGTTCCATAGGTTTAGCCCCCCCGCTCGTACACGATGATCCCGCACAGGACCGCGGCGGCGGTCTCGGCCCGGAGCTGGGAAAATCCGAAGCCGGCGACGGTCCATCCCGCCGCTGCCGCCGCTTCCACCTCGCCGGGACTGAAGCCGCCTTCCGGCCCCACCAGGATGCTCACCGCGACGGATCCGGGGCCGGCGCGCAGGCACTGCTTCAGGGATACCGGCGCTCCCGGGTGAGCCATGATGCGCAGACGGCCGCCGTTGAGACCGATGACATCGCTGAAGGCGCGGACGCCCTCCACGACGGGAACGCGCTCCCGCAGGGACTGCTTGGCCGCCTCTTCGGCCTTTCGGTTCCACCGCCGCACCTTCGCCTCCGCGTCGGACGGGCGGGGCACCGTGCGCTCCGACACCACCGGTATGATGCGGGACACGCCGGCCTCGACGGCCTTTTCGATAGCCTGGTCGAAGGCGCCGCCCTTGATCAGGCACAGGCAGAGGGTGATGTCGACCGGGACATCCGGCGCGGCGCTTTCGCCGACGATGACCGTTTCCAGGCGGTCGGCGCCGATGCTTTCTATTCGCGCGTCGAGGGAAACGCCCTTTTCGTCACGGAGCCTGATAATGTCCCCGGGCTTGGCCCGCCGGACGTCGACGAGATGATGGTAGTCCTCCCCCCGGATCGCGCAGCGGCCGTCAATGATGTCCGATGATGTCACAAAGAATTGGGGCATGGGCGGCATCCACCTATTCGCCCAGTTTTTCAGACCTGAAAATCTGTTTATCGAAGGTCGCGCCCTCGTCTATCTCGCTGAAATAGACGATGCTGACCGTTCCCTGCCGGATATTCATCATGTCGTAGCGGAGCGGGACTATCCTGTTCTCGCTTTCCTTCACCTTGACCAGGGTCATGAACTTGAATATGGCCTTGTCGCGGTCATGGTAGTCGATCCTGATCGGAACAAACCTGTCCTTGGTCACATAGAGGGTCAGCATGCCGTACTCGCCCCCCTTGGTGATCGGCTTCAGCACCAGCTTCCAGGCGTCAATCCCCTTGATGAAGGCGTCGCCGACAATAGTGGCGGTATAGTTGCTCTGGAAATCCGCGTTGGAAAGATCGATGTAGGTAAAATTAGTCGAAAGGACCTCGTCGTACTTGTCGATGGCCAGCTTGTGAAAAAGCTTCAGGGCATGGACATTGTAGACCCAGATGTCCTCGCCCCCGAGGTTATAGAGGACCTTCAGCTGGTCGCCCCGCTCCTTGCTGCTGAAGGTGAAGAGATAATCATCCTGGGAGATGCGCCCGGTGAAATTCACGGTCGTTGCTGTGCCGTCCGGTTTGATATGCTTCAGCATTCCCTTGATCAGGCCCTTCGGATATTCAAAAATCTTGTCCACCCGCGCCAGGATACCCTGGGCGTTCAGCTCGATTTTTCTATCTTCCTGCGAGACCGTGGCACCGGCAAAGGCAAAAAAAAGAATGATGATTACAATGCCGGTTATTATTTTTTTCATATGGCGCATTTTTATGATGTGAAAGGCGCAATGGTTTCGCGCGATGATTGTCAGGGCAGCGTTACTTCATTGCAAAAGTTCTGTTTTTATACGTATCTTCTTTATAAAATACTATCCCGCAAAAGAAAAACAACAAAGATAAAGGCATATATTTTTAGCATTAAAAAAAATTCAATTTATTTTTCGTTATTTCATACCTGGTTGATCCTCCACCTATGCTCCGGGCCTGATTACTGGCTGCATCCGGCGTCTATCCATTCTATAATATGACAAAGCAGGAATGTTTTAGTTCCTCCCAGAGTAAAGGATATTGCAAAGATCCGATCCTATCCCCGCGAGTTCTACTTAATGTCGGCTTGTACTCTTCGAATAATCTTACATATGTAAAATTAACCGACAAAGAAAGATATTAATTCATAAAAAACTGACCGTCCAGTCGGATTTTTATATTGACAAAAAAGTCATCCCCCGTATCATATTTGGAACAAACGTGCGGCCCTATCATTTCCCGCCGCAATCCAGGAGATCATCAGCAATCATTTTTATTGCAAGGGGAGAGGGATCATGATTACTTCAAAGAAGATTGCGCTTATTCTCACGGTTTTCACACTATTTTCAAGCCTATATTGCCAGGAAGAAAAGGGAAATCCGCTCTTTCCGTTTCTTTCGTCAGGCACCGCATCCGACGATGGAAGCGCCACGGACAATTCCGGCACCGGTACCGGTGACAGCTCAAAGTATTACATCGAACCGGCCGGCGATGATTCCTGTTCCGGGTGCCCCGGCCAGCTGACCGACACGGCGGCGGCCCGGCTGCAAAGTGAACTCGCGAAAAACAATATAACCGGCGCGAAAATCGACATGAACGTCCGCGTCACCATACCGAAATCCGCCAATCCCTACAGCGCAAGCGATATTGACCTGTGGGCAACGGTTATCCGCCCCGCCGGCAGCGAAAAGCTCCCCACCATCGTGGTGGCCACACCCTACCGGCGGGAAATGATGATGATGCTCTATGTCCCCCTCGTCATGAGCCGCTACAACCTGATGGCCGTCGACATCCGGGGCACCGGCTCCTCGGAAGGGACATGGCAGTCCTTTGACCTCGTGGAACAGTACGACATCAAGTACGTGGTGGATACATTCATCCCCGGCAGGGTATGGTCCGACGGCAGGGTCGGCATGATCGGCCCATCGTACATGGGCATCATCCAGCTCCTCACCGCCGGCCTGGTGGAAACCGATCCCAAGACAAAGGAACCGGTCCACCTGAAGGCGATTTTCCCCATCGTGCCGATGTCGGACGCGTACCGGGACATCGTCATGCATGGCGGCAACTGCGACCTCCTCTTCATCCCGATGTGGCTCGGCATGGTGGACGTCCTGGGGATCCTGCCGTCGCTGCAGAACCTGGGAGTGGACGGCAGGATAACCAAGGAGGACGCGGCGGAGGCCCAGGCCGCGTGGCTCGAGCACTGGAACCATGTCACCACCACCATCGGGTGGATCATGGACGCTGACAACATGAACAAGACCCCCTTCTACGAGAAAAAATCGACCATGATATACTGGCCGCAGAAGCCTAAGGGCGGATGGGGATTCCCCGAGGGCAGCCTCACGCTCTCGAATAAACTCCCCGCCTTCTGCGTCGGGGGATGGTTCGACATCTTCACCCGCGGCACCACCAACGTATATGCCCACGGGCTGAAAAACCACGCCACAACCGACAAGCGGATGATCATCGGCGAATGGTACCATCTCTCCGGGGCGATGGGAATGGGAATCAATTCCATACTGACCAACCAGCTGCCGGCGCGGTGGTTCGACTGGAAGATAAAGAAGAAACAGGACCCCTTCATGGAAGAATATCCGGTCATGCTGTATGTCATGGGCGAACGGAAATGGCGGGCGGAGAAATCATGGCCCCTGCCGGAAAGCAGGGTCGACCATAAGACGATGTACCTGACCAAACACGCTCCCTCCCCCATTGACGGAGACTGGTACACCGACGACCAGACCCTTCTGCGGATATATAAAAATAATAATTTCGGACTGAGCGATGTCCAGGACTTTAGCGGCGACAACCCGGTGCTGAAGCATGACGTCGTCTCCCCGATCCAGGGCCTGAACCTGCACGGCGGCAATTCCCGCGCCAGCGTGCGGTGGCTCATGGGCATGGAGGCCATCTTCTCCGACCTGTCCAAGTTCTTCCTCGGCCAGAACATCGACGCGGCCCAGTGGTACGAGGACGAGCGCCATGACGAAAAGGAGTGCCTGACCTTCACCTCGGAACCCCTTGATGACGACATGGAGATCGTGGGGCCCCTGACCCTCACCTTCTGGTCTAAAACAAAATTCGCGGCCCCCATTGCCCAGGGCTTTATTACCGGCGCCATGGACCTCATTAAGGACACCTTTAATGTTGACACCAACATGGTAACCGACAGCATGGGCAAAAAGGACGTGCAGTGGATAGCTGAACTGAACGACGTCTTCCCCGACGGCAGGGCCCGCAACATAACCTCCGGCTGGCTCTCGGCATGGCACCGGCCCTATGATCCTTCAGGGAAAACATCCACCTGCACCCTCGACGGCAAGCAGGTGGTCGAGCACGCCCTTGACCCGTCCTACGTCCCTTTCGATCCCTTCTACAGCGGACCGGACAAGAACCCCCTGCCGATCAAAGAGGGGGAACTCTACCAGTACACGGTGGAACTCTGGCCCACCTGCAACGTGTTCAAGGCCGGCCACCGCATCCGCGTGAGCCTTTCCGGGTCTGATTTTCCCCACCTGCTGCCGATCCTACAGCCGTCCTATAATACCATCGTGATCGACTCGCGGCACTCGGCCCAGATAGATTTCACCGTCGCCAACAGCGAAAATGAGGGCACCACCTGGGAATGGATCGGCACCAATGCCGATGCGGACAAGTACCTCCTCTCCGGCGGGACCCTGGGGTGCGGAACGGCTGCTTCGGCAGCTTCCCGCAGGGGCACGGCCGCCGGTATGGCCGCTGAGCTCATGGGACTCCTGGCCATCATGATCATCCCCATGTCGCTTATCATGATGCAGCGATATATAAGGAGGAAAAAGAGAGGGTATTCTGGATAATAAATTGTCCCGCATTTGTCGGATTGAGACATGGATGCCGAAATCCCGATCGCGGCAGAATGCCGCAAAGATCGGGATAGTGATCGGTAAACTTCTAAAAAACGACGATTGTTATCGTCGTTTTTTATTCAGGGGTCAGAGCAAATTAGATTGAGGCCTCATTTTTTATCTGGGGTCAGAGCAAACCAGGTACATTATAAATAATTCGTAAACTCTGTACATATGATCAACTGTATACCATATCCGCGGTGTCAGAGTAATTTTTCATTGGTCAGAGTAATTTTTCATTGGTCAAAAACCAAAATAAGTTTATAAATTTGACAACCGGACAGACGGAAAATATTATAATCAAAAAATTCAGGAGAAGTTCATGAGATATCTCAATATAGTCATATTATTTGCATTCCTTGCCGGATGCTCGTCGATCCAATTCACTACCGAAGAAGTAAAGAAGGAGCTACAGCAGGAAAAAATCGGTACATCTCATTTTATCAAAATCGGCGATAATACGCTCCACTATCTTGAAGACGGTCGGGGTGAACCGATGATCTTGCTCCATGGATGGCTCTGCTGGGGGGCCTACTGGAAAAAAATCATCCCGCAGGTCCGCGCCAGGTACCACATATACGCTCCCGATCTCCTGGGACACGGCATATCCGACAAGCCTCTGGACAAGAATTGCAGCTACGGGACCGACGCGCAGGTAGACCGGATCCTCGCCTTCATGGACTCCCTCTCAATCAAGAAGGCCTATCTCGTGGGGCACAGCATGGGCGGCGAGATAGCCGCCAAGATCACCCTCAAGGCGCCCCACCGGGTCAAGGGACTCGTCCTTATCTGCGCGGCCGGCATGGAAGAGACGCCGAAGCTCCTCCCCGGCTACATAAAGTTCGGCAGGGCACTGCACATCGAGGGACTGGCAGCGGACATGATGGACGAGGGCATGATACGGCGCCATGTTCCGGGTCTCATGTTTTACAAGGAAAACCCGATGCCGGATGAATTCGTCAAGGACATCATGATGAGCAACCTGAAAAGCAAGGATGACCGGAAAGCCATGGCAAAGGTGACCAGGGAGGGACTGTTCCAGAGTTTCCTGGACAAGCGGTGCGGAGAGATCAAAACGCCGACGCTTATCATATCGGCAACGTATGACCGCGTAGTGCATCCATCGATGGGCGAGCGGTATCATTCATTGATAGCCAATTCAAAATTTGTCCTCATTGATAAGGCGGCCCACATGGTTCCCTGGGAACAGGCTGACCAGGTGGCGGCAAATATAATTCAATTTTGCCGGTAGTGTATATGCACAATACCGGTGATAGACAGATGTCTTTACTTAAAAACATCCGTCCAGCCGGATAAAATTCAGATTTATGAATATGAATTCAGGAAAATGAAAAATTTATAATTCAGGAAGATTAATTTTTCAATATTTGCTACTTTTACAACGTTAACGGATAAAATACCTTAAAAATCATGATTTCCAGGGTATTTTTTTGCTACCAAAAAACTGACCGGCCAGTCGGTATTTTGTTGAAATTTATCATACCTCATGTTTGTATGGATAAATCACAGAATAAGTGCCGTGATGTTTCATTTTCTGGAGGGTGATTGATGAAGAGTTCTAAATGTCTATTGCTCATTTTCATAGCCTTGACAGTTACATCGAGCCTTAATTGCGATGATAAAAAAGGAGACTCCCTCCTGCCGTTTCTCAATTCTTCCAATAATTCAGATAATACGGATATTACCACACCCGGGGACACTTCCGACTCGAACGGCGGAACAACACCCTGCGTCAATAGTACCACCGATGATTCCTGCGCGGGATGCAAGGGACAGTTGACCGCAGCGGACAAGGAAACTATTTCCGGCAAATTAGCTTCGAATAATATACTCAACGCCCAGATCGACCTGAATGTACGGGTCACCGTACCCAAATCGGCAAACCCCTACAGCGACAGCGACACCGAACTGTGGGCCACGGTGATACGGCCTGCCGGCTGCGAGAAGCAGCCCACCATCCTTATCGTGACGCCGTACCGCCGGGAAATAATGATGATGTTCAGCCTTCCCATTGCGGCCAGCGGATACAATCTCATGGGCATCGACATCCGCGGGACCGGATCATCTTCCGGGGACTGGAGTTCCTTTGACCTGGTCGAGCAGTACGACATCAAGTACGTGGTTGACACGTTTATCCCCTCGAAATCATGGTCCGACGGCAAAGTCGGCATGATCGGCGGCTCCTATGAGGCCATCATCCAGTTCCTCACCGCGGGACTGGTGGACAAGGACCCGCAAACCGGCGAACCGGTCCACCTGAAAGCGATATTCCCGCAGGTCCCCATGGCCGATGCCTACCGCGACATCGTCATGCACGGGGGCAATTGCGACCTCCTCTTCATCCCCATGTGGCTCGGCATCGTTGACCTCCTGGGGATTCTCCCCTCGATGGTGAACCTGGGAGTGGAGGGAAAATTGACCAAGCAGGACCTCGCCAACGCCCAGAAAACCTGGCAGGAGCACCTTGACCACATCATGACCACCGTCGGCTGGGTCATGGACCCGTCCAACATGAACAAGGGCCCCTTCTACGAAAAGAAATCATCGATGATATACTGGCCGGTTAAACCGAAAAACGGCTGGTCCTTCCCGGAGGGAGGCAAGACCATCTCGAGCAAACTGCCGGTCTTTGAAGTGGGCGGCTGGTACGATATCTTCACCCGGGGGACCTGCAACTGGTACCAGTACGGCCTGAGCAAGCACGCCACCACCGATAAAAAAATGGTCATCGGCCCCTATTACCACCTGGAAGGCGCCATCGGGATAGGCCTCAATTCCATCATGAGCAGCAAGGTGCCGGTGCGGTGGTTCGACTGGAAGATCAAGAAGAAGAGCGACCCCTTCATGGAAGAATTCCCGGTCATGCTCTATATCATGGGCGAGGACAAGTGGCGGGCCGAGAAATCATGGCCCCTGCCCGAGAGCAGGGTCGACCACAGGACGCTCTACCTGACCAAGCACGCACCGACCCCGATCGACGGCGACTGGTACACCGACGACCAGACATTGCTCAAGATTTACAGGAACAACAACTACGGCCTGAGCGAGACCAAGGACAATACCGGCGACAACCCGGTGCTGAAGCACGACGTATTCAACCTGTTGGAGGGTCTGAACCTGCACGGCGGCAGTTCCCGGTCCAGCGTGCGCTGGCTGATGGGCATTCCGGCCATGCTGGCCGACATGTCAAAGTATTATCTGGGAGAGAACATCGACGCGTCGCAATGGTACGAGGACGAGCGCCACGATGAGAAGCAGTGCCTCACCTTCACCACCGAAGAGCTGACCGAGGACGTGGAAATAACCGGTCCCCTCACCGTCACTTTTTGGGCAAAGACGAAATTCTCCAGCAAACTCACGCAGTCCACAATCGACATGATCTTCTATCTGATAAAGGACCAGCTCGGCATCGACGCGAACCTGATGCTCGACAGCATGAACAAGCGCGACGTCCAGTGGATCGCCGAACTCAACGACGTATTCCCCGACGGGAGGGCGCGCAACATCACCTCCGGCTGGCTTTCAGCGTGGCACCGCCCCTATGATCCAACGGGAAAGACCACCACCTGCATGCTTGATGACGTTAAGACCGTCCAGCACGCCCTTGATCCGGCGTATGTCCCCTTTGACCCCTTCTATGACAATCCCGACAAGAACCCAAAGGCGATCAACGAGGGAGAACTGTACCAGTACTGCATCGAGCTGTGGCCCACCAGTAACAACTTCAAGAAAGGACACCGCATACGGATAAGCCTGTCCGGGTCAGATTTCCCGCACCTGCTGCCGATCATCCAGCCCTCGAACAACACCATCGTGATCGACGAGGCCCACGAGGCGCGGGTCGACTTCTCATCGCCCAACACCGACAGCGAGGGAGACACCTGGAAATGGATCGGCGACAACAAGGCCGCCGACAATTACCTGCTGTCAGGCGGATCCACCGGATGCGGTTCCACTGCGACAGCCGCCACCTACCGGGGCACTCCGGCCGGCGTGGCTGCCGAGGTCATGGGGCTCCTCGGGATGATGATGCTGCCGATGTCGGCCATCATGCTGCAGCGGTATTTGAGAAGGAGAAAAAAGGGGTAGCCTGCTTAAAACAACCTGACAAGCCGATAGTTATCGGCAAAACCAGAAAAACGGCGATTCAGATCGCCGTTTTTCTGGTTTGGGGACAGAGGAAACAGCACCTGCAACTGCTGCGATCGGGAACTTGACGTCCGTCACCGGATAAAAAATATTGTGACCGATAATTATCTTCGCACCATTAACCGGGGTCAGAGCAATTTGGCCCGGTAACGTGTTCAAATTACCGGCTATCCGGTTTTTTTATTGACGCCATGTTCGTTTTTTATAAAAAGACAAAGCAACATTGTTGCTGCATCTTAATGCTGATATATAGACCTGTTTCATCCGTTCACCTTCTATGATAGACCCGATAGTCGTATTTTTGATTTTTTTCGGCGGAGCCATGTCCTGGACAATGGCCCTGGGCCAACTGATGGACAGGCAGAAAAGCACGCTCACCTATATGCTCGCTGCGTTCCTTGTCAGCGCCGGGTACTGCATGATGTATAACGGCCTCAGGGTCTCGGGCCTCATTTATACGTATCCCCACTTTGCCTTCACGTACATCCCTTTTCTCTATTGCACCGGGCCCACGTTCTTCTTCTGCTTCAAATCCCTCACGGTGGAACATAACCAACTGCAGTGGAAGGACACACTGCACATGGTTCCCCTGCTGATTATCATGATAGCGCTGATACCCTACTATGCCCTTGACCCCCAGGCCAAGCGCGAAATCCTCATGACGCCCGCCAGGTTTATGAAGTCGAACCTGATGCAATCCGTGTACGCAGCAATAGTATTTGCGGTGGTCGCCGCCAACCTGTCATACCTTGCCGTATTCATTCGGAACAGTTCTTTCCTCTGGAACATCAAATACTTGAGAATAAAAAAGATATCATCGCTGTACGTGGTTATCATGTCCCTGTCATATCTTGTCGCATTGTTTTTCTCAATCGGCCTGGTAGTATACAATCTCTGGCTGACCGACCACTGGTTTTATCTCCTGATCACCAAGGCAATGTCGGTCATGTCCTTTATCGTTATCCTGCTGATATACCTGGCAAGCAAGCGGGACCCGCATTTTTTCCAGTTCATGCAGCAGCAGGTTAAGAAGATACGCTACGAGCGTTCAAAGATAAACAAGCTCAACCTCGAAGAGGTGCTGGCGCGGATGAACCGCCTCATGAAGGAGGAAAGGCTGTTTTTCGATGAGGACCTCAATCTCAACAAACTGGCCGGGGAGCTTTCCATAGAACCGTATCAGCTCTCCCAGATTCTCAACGAGAAATTGAATAAAAACTTCAATATGTATATCAATGAATTCCGCATTGAAGAAGCCAAGAAACTCCTGCTGGAAGAACCGGACAGATCAATAATATCCGTTTCCTATGCGGTTGGTTTCAACTCGCCCACATCATTTTATGACTGGTTTTTTAAAATGACCGGCCTCTCTCCATCCAAATTCCGGAAAAAGCATAACGGAAAAACATCAGGATGATGACCGCCTGACTATTTGCCGCGATGCAGCAGCAGGCCAGAGTCTGTACTATAATCAGAATAAGAACCGCAACAGCGGTGATACTATTTTATCATTGACACGCATGCTGTTAAAGCGTATCATCATTACACGCAAAGCATCCGGACCGGCCACAGGAACAGTCGCCGCGGTTGATGACGGGACAGATACAGAGTCGAGGCTCTCCTCGCGGTACATCTACTCTTCCCTGGAGGGGAACATGATAAAAAAAACAGTCCAGCTCATATCGGCAATTGTCTTTGCGGCTGTATCGGCCTCCAGCGCCATGGCTGTCGGGCTGGGTGGCTACGGCTCCTTTGATTACAGCGGGGGAAGCACGAGTATCAAACATAAGACCTACTTCGGGACCGATACGAGCGGCTCCATCAATAACATCGTGGCCGGCGGCGGGTTTGTCTTCGACACAAATATTCTCGGTCCTTCGGTCTTCAACTACCGCCTTAAAATCGGCGGGGACAAATTCTACCATGACGGCGAAAGCGACTTCGAAGGCGCCGGCGCCCATTTCTTCAATACCTTCGGCTTCAAGGTATTCGGATCCAACAGGGTGAGGCTCTGGATAGGCCCGGGGTTCGGCTTCCGGTATATCAAGGGCAATTCAACGACTGATCCTTTTTTCGGCGAGGAATATACCGGCATTTTCGAGGAATACTGGTCCACAGTAAGTCCTTATCCAGGCGATCCGTCACTATGGATCGGGAACTACGGCCTTCATTCCGCACGGGCAACGTACAACCTGTATGCATTCGAGACGGGCCTCGTATTCGGCATGAATGTTGCCGTTTCAAACGTCATCGTCATTTCAGCCGAAGTGGCTGCGAAATATTCCTTATTTTGGGGCAATCGCACCCGGTCGGTCACGACATGGTTTTCATTGACCCAATGGTCAAATGCAACCTCCGTAATGGATTACAGGTCTGGCAAGGATAAAATCACCTCCCACTGCGGGGCCGTCAATGTCACCCTGGGCATTCTTTTCCGTGTGGGCGAGGGAAGCATCTATCGCGGCCGTGGCTAGGGGATTTCGTTATCGAATAACACGATCCGCCGCATTCAGGGCGGCGGGAACAGAGGAGGCCGGGCATCAACCGGCCTCCTTCGTTTATTGAAGCAGGGCCGTCACTTGACCCTGATCGCGACCACAAGCAGCAACACCCCGATAACGGCCGCTGATAGGCAAACAATCCAGTCCCCAAACCTCGAATAGAGAGTGCGAAGATCCAGTAAAACCGCATCCCCCGAAACGCACTCCCGGGTAAAGAGGCCGCTTTTTGTTACATATTCCCCCGCCGGAGAAATGATCGCCGAGTATCCGTTGTTCGATGTCCGGACCATGAAACGCCGGTTCTCGATGGCGCGCACCGAAGCCTGCCTGAGATGAAGCGCCGGCTCCGATGTCCTGCCGAACCAGCCGTCATTGGATATATTGACCAGGAGGCGCGCCCCTTCCCCCGCCGCCCGCCGCGCGTGCCAGGGATAGAGGGCCTCGAAGCAGATGGACAGGCCGATGAGGCCCATCCCGGTCCGCGCCGCCGGGGGCGTGCCGCCGGCGAGAAACTCCGCCGGGGCCGTATAGTAATCGCCGAAGAGCCTGCCGAAGGGCGCGGTTTCCGCGTAGGGAAGGAGAATGTTCTTGTCATAGAACAAGGCGTCGCCGCCCTTCTCGACTATGAATGCGGTATTAAAGACTCCCCTGGAGCCGATCGTCCGGCGGACGCCGCCGGCGATAAGGAGGCGTGACCCGCCTATCTGCGACTGGATATATGAGAAGAGCTTGGTGTCGACCATGCCGCTGGAATTGAGGACGGTTTCCGGCCATACCACTATGCTGTCCGGCGATGAAATCTTCATACCGACCGGTGATGAAAGCGTCGCCCCGCACCGTCTGGTCAGCCCCAAGCACACGTTGACGCGCTCGATGAAACCGGTCCTCCGCCACCGCTCCTCCTGGGTGAAATTCGCCTGGACCGCCGATACGCTGATCAGCAAACCGGGGATCCTCCCCTTCAGGACGAGGTCATTGACAGCTTCGCGCCGCACCGCCCCGTACAATACCGGAACAGCAATGGCAAGGACCAGCACGACAAGGGCTGCGCGTTTTCGCCTTCCGATTATCGCCATCTGTGCGGTAAGGTTCCGGAAAAGTGGCGTGTTCTTGAATCCATCAAGGCCGATATCCCTGGCCAGGTATGCGATGAGGGCGTTCACCACCACCACGAGGAAGGATATCCCGTATATGCCGGCGATATCGGCCGCCTGCATGTAAAGATTGAAGGGCTGCAGGCCGTACCCGGCAAGGCCCCAGGGAACCACCAGGGGAAAGATCTCCCGCGTGAATTCCAGGACAACCCACAGGGACGGCACCGTCATGCAGTAAAAAGGAAGGCCCCCCGCGGCGCCGGGAACACTATCCTTCAGGTAGCGGTACATGACGGCGAAAAGACCGTATATGACGGCATGGGGCATTACCAGGCCCAGGACTATGATGAGGACCGTCACCGCAACCGATATGCCGTACTGCCAGATCATGGCATACACGAGCCAGTAGGCCAGGCCGAGGGACATGATGGCACCCCACACTGCGCCGATAAAAAAAGACCTGATAAACGTCTTCTCGCGCTCAATGCCGAGAAAAAAGGGCGTCAGCGCGAAAAAGATAAAGGGCCACGGGGAGATGTCATGACTGGTGACGGGAAATGCGAGGATAAATAATAAGGCTGATACAATTACGAGCAGCATGGCGCACCGTTTACCGGCGAGCATATCAGCACATCGCTTAATTGTAAAGCAATTCTTCCGGTGCTCCGGCGGTACAACTACCAGATAAAGAGGAGCGGGTCAATGTCCCAGCCGTGCTTCATGACCGTGAAATGAAGGTGCGGCCCCGTGGACCAGCCGGTGGACCCGACGCGGCCGATCATGTGCTTCTTGGTGACCCAATCTCCGACCTTTGTGTTGATTGATTCGAGATGGCCGTAGAGAGTGGTATATCCCTCGTGGTGCTGGACCATGACCGTGTTGCCGAATCCGCCGCGCCAGCCGGTGAAGATGACCATGCCGTCCCGCGTCGGATGAACGGGAGTGCCTGTTGCCGCAACGATATCTACGCCGTTGTGATACCGCAGTTCACCGTCCTGCATGAAGGGATGGACCCTGTCGCCGAAGAGGGAGGTGAAGTAACCCCGTTGTATCGGGGACTGGAATATGTTCTTGATCCGGTAAAGCTTTTCCAGGGAATTGTTCACGATCACCGGTTTCTCCCCCTTGAAAAAGACAAGCCTGACATCGTCGGTCGAGATTATCTTGAATGGCGTGGGAAGGTAATCGCCCCGCACCTCGCCCTTGTAGTCCAGGAGGTTCCTCATGCGGCGCACGTCAAGGACATCGTCAATGGCAAGAAGGAGACCGTCCGCGGCAGGCACAACAACTTCGATGCCGTCCTTCGGTACGAGGGAAGTTATGAAGGGATTTGCCCCGATGAGGGTGTCAATGTTGATATGGTACTGATAGGCGACGTCCCAGTATGATTCGCCGCCGGCAAGGCGGTGGGTGAAAAGCCTGACGCCGGGGTTGTGGGGATACGCCTTGACCATGCGGATATATTCCTTCGCATCGGTGAAGAGGGGGAACCCCTGCTTGGTGATATAGCTCCCCTTTTTGACCGTGACATGGTCGCAGACGATGGCGGCAATGATATTGCCCAGGACCATGACCGCAGCCAGTGCTATCGAGCCTATTATGGAATAGAACTTTATCTGACGTACCTGATACCTGCTGAAGGGCGGCCAGTGTAGCATCACTTTTCTCCTAGCTTCTGTGATTTTTGCGCTGCTTTCTCAACGGCGTCCATGACAATCCCCGAGAACCCGCTCCGTTCAAGCACGTGAATGCCTTCAATGGTGGTGCCGCCGGGCGAAGTTACCTTTCCGCGAAGCGCCATGGGGTCCTCCCCGCTCTCCAGGAGATATTTCGCCGATCCCATGACCGTCTGCGCGGCGAGGACCAGCGCCTTCTCCCGCGGTATGCCGAGCTTTACGCCCCCATCGGCCAGCGCCTGGATGAAGGTGAACACGTAGGCCGGGCCGCTCCCCGACAGTCCGGTAACGGCATCCATGAGCTTCTCCGGCAGGACAAGCACCCTGCCTATCCTTGAAAATATCCGCTCAACATCGAGCAGTGAATTGTCGTCAACGGCGCCATTGGGAGCCAGAACGGACATTCCCTCCCCCACCATGGCCGGCGTATTGGGCATCACGCGCACGATCTTCATGGACCGGCCCAGGACCTCCTCCATGGCCGCAATGGTGACGCCGGCGGCGATGGAAACGATTACGGCACCGGGCGCGACGGCGCCCTTGATCGAATTCAATGCCGCGGCGACCGCGTCCGGCTTCACCGCGACAATTAGGATGTCAGACGCGCGGGCGCAATCCTCCGGCGATTTCGCGACGGTTATGCCGGTGCCGTGGGCCAGCGCGTCAGCCTTGCCCGGGGTTATATCATACACGGAAATGGCAGAGGGATCCGCCCCGGCGGCCAGGCGCGACAGTATTGCCCCGCCCATGTTGCCGGCACCGATGCATCCTATCTTTTTGTTCACTGCCTTCATTCCGCGTTCCTGTGTCCGAATATGGCCGTCCCGATCCTCACCAGCGTCGCCCCTTCCTCCACGGCAATCCGGTAATCGGAAGACATTCCCATGGAGAGCTCCGCGAGGGCGAGCCCCACCGACCCGTTGATTTCTTCCATTAGCCCCCTGGCAGCCCTGAAGGTCTGCCGGATGACGCCCTCGTCATCGGTGAAGGGGGCCATGGTCATGAAGCCGCGGAGTTCCAGGTTCTTCAGGTCCGTCACCCGCATAACCAGGTCCCTGGCCGATGCGGGCTCAATGCCGCTTTTACTCTCCTCGCCCGAGGTATTGACCTGGACCAGGACCTTCTGCTTCTTGCCGACCCTTCCTGCTTCGCGGTCGACAGCCGCGGCGGTATCGGCCTTGTCGATGGAATGGATCAGGTCGAAGAGCTGCACCGCCTCGCGGGCCTTGTTCGACTGGAGGTGCCCCACCATGTGGAACGTGAAATCCCCCCGCAGGTTGGGGATTTTCCTTCTGGCCTCCTGGACCTTGTTCTCCCCGAAGACCCTGATCCCCGAATCTATCGCCTCCTGGATGACTGATTCATCGAATGTTTTACTAACAGCGACTATGCGAATGCCGCCGGGACTTCTGCCGGAGGCCGCGGCTATCGCCGCAATCTCCTTCTCAATCGCCGTATAGTTGTCAATAATGCTCATCTATCACTATCATTCAGCTACGTGGGGCCGCGCAGCTTTAGGAATATCCCAGACAATTATCCGCCCAATCGGGCTGTAAAAATATACATTCGCAAATTTTTGTCTGCATATCATATCTCAACATTAATTGCAAGCCTTTTTAATCCTTACCCAGAAGATCCATATCAAGGGGCTCTCCCTTCGCCGGGTCCTTCCTGAGGAGAATTCCGCCGGCTCTGCAGGAGTCCTGGCACACGCCGCACCCCATGCAGGCGGCATGATCCACAGCCGCCCTGCCGGCTCCTTCATCGATAGTTATCGCGTTGAAGGGGCAGATATCGCCGCACACGCCGCAGCCGGTGCAATCCTCGGTCACTTCCGCGGCATAGCCCGACGGAGCGAGAAAGGGGACCGCGCCCTTCAGCCTGTTCCACATCACCATGCCCATGCAGCAGCAGCTGCAGCAGTTGCAGATGGCCATCAGCCTGTTCCCCATCTCCTTCTTGAAGTAGGCCGTATGGACGTCGCCCCGGGCATGGGCCTTTTCCAGCACCGCGATGGCCTCGTCCTTCGTGCATTTTCTGAAGCGAGGGTTGTTCGCGGCGATGAAAGAGGCGAAAGGATCGCCCATTATCAGGCACGCCTCCATATCCGATTCAGAAACGCACGGCTTCGGCTGGTTCTGGCGGCACGCGCAGATGCCGACCGCCATAGCGCCGGGGTTCTCGAGGATAACGTCGCGGGCAATCTTGAAGGGAACAACCCGTTCCGGCACGCGGTGGCTTACCGGGACGTTGAGGGATACCAGCTTGCGGGCATCTTCATGCTTCATGACCTTCCCGTGGTAGATGTTGGTGTCCCTGCCGGGAGCGAGCATCGCAATTTGCTTCACATATGACCGGAGCATGGCGTCAACGGAAGGGCCGGGATGGTTCCGCGGCTCGGCCGTGGGCATGCCCAGGGTCCTCAGCACCGTATAGGCGAAATGGTCCATGTGCTTGAGATACAGGTAGGCGACGAAAAAATCCTGCTTATCTTCCGGCGAATAGAAATTAAAGAGGTCGTCAACAGACTTATCCAGCATGGCATACTCCAGGTAATACGTAGTATTAACCATCATGCTCTATTTTTATCTACATGATGCGTCAATTTTCCCATCCTACTTTTTTTATTCAAGGACATTTCTTCGTATTGAGAAGATGCCGCACTAATGATATTAGTATTGACGGATAGTTATCGCCTGTTTTACACTGTGAGAGCATATAATCAGTAGTAACAACAAGGAAATCCATGCACCTGGGAACACATTACCTGGCTGAATTCTTCAATTGCGACCGCGCCAGGATAGATGACGCGGCTTTCATCGAACAGATCATGATCGACGCAACGAAGCTCTCCGGAGCGACCATGATCAGGCCCTTTTTCCATCAGTTCAGCCCCCAGGGGGTGAGCGGCGTGATAGTTATCGCCGAATCCCACTTTGCCATCCACACCTGGCCGGAGCATAGCTACGCCGCCGTGGACCTCTTCAGCTGTTCAGATTTCAATTACAAGGCAGCCCTGAACCATATTCGGACAACGATCGGCGCCCGCCACTATACCGTTGCCCAAGTCCGCCGTGGCATTCTCTCAGGGAATGGCGGACCAAATCCGGCAGAATGGGACACGGTTGATATCGAATAAACCGATAACTATCAACCGCCCTGCAGGGGAACATGGTTTCTCACAGCAAGCGGCAAATCAGGGAATGAATGCAACCTTCCGGGCAACCCCCAGTACTGCGCCCAGCATATGACCCCATCCAAGATAAATCGGGAAAAAACATAACAGGATAAGCGATAGTTATCGGCATTCTTTACATCACCTTGCAATCGATCCATATACTTGTCCACGGCTAAAGCAATAATATGGGAACCGGACATCTTATACACCTTTCTCAAATCGAGCAGGAGCTCATACTCTACCGGGGAAAGAGAGACATGCATACGATGCCAGTTTATACTGCTGTTCCGCTGCTGATAACGAATCCTCGACCAGGACACGGGAGGCGCCGTCTTCTCACCGGCCATGATATTCAATAGCCGGGATATCAAATGACTGCCGGATCGGCCCGCCAGACGGGCAGCCTTTGAAATTTTCCATACTGTTGCTGATTGTAAATGAAGAGTGGTATCAATGAACATACGGTCTCCCGAAAAAGGTATTCCAGGAGTAAACGATTATCGCCCTGGGAATTGAAATTTTTTTAACATTACAGTGATCCAATTAATTGGCATTATTTCCAAAACTTTCTTTACTTTTATATAGCTACTTTTCATCCTGTAAAAAAATCTCTGGAGAGGTGTTTGTATGAATATTCTTATCTTCGGGCCCAATGGAAGCGGCAAAGGCACGCAGGGCGCCATAGTTCAAAAAAAGTATAGTGTAACACATATTGAATCCGGTGTGATTTTCAGGGAAAACATAAAAGGCGGCACCGAGCTTGGTAAAAAAGCCAAAGCATATATCGACAAGGGCGACTTGGTTCCCGATGATATCACCATCCCCATGATCCTGGACCGGCTTCAGAAAGACGACTGCAAGAAAGGCTGGCTCCTAGACGGGTTCCCCCGCAACGATGAGCAGGCCAAGGCCCTCGACGAAGCGTTAAAGAAAGCCGGCCTGAAACTCGACGTCGTCATAGAAATAATCCTTGATCGTGAAATTGCCAAGAACCGCATCATGGGACGCAGGCTCTGCGCCACCGACAACAACCACCCCAACAATATTTTCATCGACGCCATCAAACCGGCCGAAAAAGACGGCACCATTGTATGCCGCGTATGCGGCGGCTCCCTTTCCGCCCGTTCCGATGACCAGGACGAAGCGGCTATCGGCAAGCGCCATGACATTTACTATAATAAGAACAACGGGACCCTGGCCGCGGTGGAGTATTTCAAAAGGCTCTCCAAGGCAAACAACGGCGTACCCCGCATTATAGAACTGGACGGCAAACCGGGAGTCAAAGAAGTCAGCGAAGAGCTGATGAAAAAACTCGGATAGATAGGCCTGCCGCCGTATTGCGCAAATAGTCTTGACATGACATCTGAATTATGCGAGGCTGGTGCTGCTTATGACGCGCACGATACAAAACAGGTAAACGGACGGGAGGAAGTTGTTCAAAAACGAACATCTTCCTCCCTCATCAATAGAGTTCGTTCGCGCTGTTTAGAAAGACGAAATAATTCAAAAATTATAACTATCTGACAGAGTGTTCATGAAAAAGCTATTCATTAAATCGGTCATCCTGATCTGTCTGCCCATCATACTCAATGTCGCCATTACCGTGTATTGCTTTTCCAACAGGAGTATTCCTGAATTCAAAGGCTATTTCCTCGGGACGATGCTGAGCATGTTTTTCTCCGTCGTGTGGATATTCATAGCGCGAAAAGCCATTACTTCAAACATCATGGTCATGTTCACCGTGACCCTTGCCTCGTTTCCGATCAAGATCGTTTTGCTTGCCATTATAGCCCTGGGCGGCCTGTTTCTATTGGACATGAACCAGATATTCTTCGGCGGATCCTTTCTCCTCGGCACCATCCTCAGCCTCTTCGTGGAAGTATGGTTCCTGATATCAGCCAACCGGCTCCAGAGAAAATTGAAAGCCGAAGCAAACGCCGTCGCCGGGACAAAACAATAGGGACTGATTGACAATCGCCTATGGATGAAAAGAACCTGAACAATTGTTCCAGAGAAGAGCTGATTCAGATAATAACCGATCTCCGGCAGAAAAGCCAGGTCGGCACCGGCGGCGCTGAAAGCCAGAAAGTCCCCATTGATTACCATTCCCTGGTTGAGGCCTCATCAGACCTTATTTTTGTTCTCGATAAGGAAGGCAACCTCATCTACATTAATTCATCATGGCGGGACTTCTTTAATCCATCGGCGGAAAAACCGATCAGCGGACATTATTCCAAGAGCATACCCTCCATCGAGCATGAGCGCGCCGCCTTCGTCTTCGATGAAATCGTCAACAAGGGGAAAACCTTCGAAAACGAGATGATCAAGACGTACAACCAGAAAGGCAACAAGGTATACCTTACCGCCAGCCTTTCCCCAATCAAGGCCGACACGGGCGAGATCATCGGCCTCGTCGGCATCATGAAGAACATCACCGAAAAGCACCTGGCCGAGAAGAAAGCGAAGGAATACAGCCGCATCCTCGAGATCAAGGTCAAGGAGCAGTTGAAGCAGCAGCAGGAACTGAAAAACCTGCGCGATTTCAATGAGGACGTCATCAAGCACGCTCCCATCGGCATCTTCGTCATGGACCCGTCAGGCATCGTCCTGTCGGAGAACCCGGCACTGAAGCAGATCATGGGCCACGGCCCGGGAGACACCCTGGTGGGGGTCAACATTCTTAACGAGCCTGTTTTCACCGAGAGTGAATTCGGCAAACTATACGAAAGCTGCCGGCTGGACAAAAAGACCGGCCAGGCCTTCAATATCCCCTACCGCGCCATTACCAGCGGCCGCGACCTCATCATCAACGCCACCGTGGTCCCGGTCATGGATTCAAGCAACAATGTCGAGCGCATCATCTTCATGGTGGAGGACCATACCGAACAGTCGATCATCACCAACCGCGTGTACGAAGCGGAAAAGCTCTCCGCCCTGGGCATACTCGCGTCCGGCGTCGCCTCGGAGCTGAAGGCCTGCATCAACAAGATGGTCATGGACCTGAACTTCGTGGACAATAACCTGGACGACGGAAGCCCGGTTGCGGGATACATCGATTCCCTGCATCACGAGGTGGGAAGGATAAAAAATATCACGGAGCAGCTGGTGAGCCTTTCCACGGCCGACGAGGAGGACAAGGACATCTGCGACCTGAACAAGGTCCTTTCCAGCCACCAGGTGGACATGATGCTGAAACGGCTCCGGAGCGAGGGCTTCGACGTCACCGTCGAACCGGCCCCGAAGGCCGCCCTGATCAGGGCGAACCAGAACCAGCTCCAGCAGCTCCTTATTCAGTTCATAGAAAACGCGGAAGAAGCGATGCCCGAAAAGGGCTCGATCACCATAACGGTTGATACCGTGCAGGCCGCCGACGGCAAATTCGCCATACTGACGATAACCGACACCGGCATCGGTATCCCGGAAGAAAATCTCCAGAAGATATTCCAGCCGTTCTTCACGACCAAGGGCAAGCAGGCAACGGGGCTGGGTCTCATGATTACGTCCGCGATAGTCCAGAACCTGGGGGGCACCATCGGCCTTAAAAGCGCCCCGGGCCAGGGGACTTCGTTCCGGATCATCCTGCCACTGGTGGAAAAATTATCCTGAAAGGTGCCGGCATGGACAAGCAAAAAGATATACATAAAATCTTGGAAGAAGACGGCTACGGCGTCATCAACAAGCCCGTACTCCCCGAGAAATCCCTGGAGCAGATCAGCCTCCAGGAATCGGACCGCGCCAAGGACTACCTGAACTTCCTCAAGAAGAAAAGCGACCGTGACCGATCAGCCGCTCCCGGGGTCCCAACCGAGAAGGTTCCCGACCAGAAAAGCGAGCTCGCCTCCATCAAATCGGACGAGTTCGACATCCCCACCATCGTGGGCAACCTGAACTGGCACATGAACCGCATCAGCGAGAACGTCATCGGTCGGTCCGAGATCATCCGGCAGGCCATATTCGCCATACTCACGGGCGAGCACATGCTGCTCCTCTCCCGGACCGGCATGGCCAAATCGTACCTTGCCCAGTACATCTTCAATACCTTCGAGGGGGCACGCATCTTCTCGTCCCAGGCCAGCAAGGACCAGACGCCGGACAACTACTTCGGCCCGTACAACATCGAGGAATTCAAGAAGGGACGCATCCGCCACAACATCATGGGCTCCATCATCGAGGCGAACCTGGTGTTCCTGGACGAGTTCTTCGACGCCAGCGACGTGGTGCTCCGGTCACTGCTCACGGTATTGAACGAGCGGAAATTCATAAACGGTTCCGAGCAGATCGACACCGCGGTGCACACGGCCATCGCGACGGCGAACTACATGCGCATGAACGAGGTCACGGAGGCGGTCCTCGACCGTTTCACCTACAAGGCCATCATCCCGGAAAACACCAACGTGTACCACCAGCTCCTCATCGACCACACCTACTCGATGAGCGGCGGCAAGCCCGTCGAGCCGGAGCAGAAGATATACTTCAACCAGATCCTTTACCTCTACGAGATCATCAAGAACAAGAACCGTACCATCAGGATCGAGACGCCGGACTTCATCTACTTCATGAAGAACGTACTCATCGACAAGTTCATGAGCGAGATGCGGAAGAGCGACTACAACTACTTCCTGTCGCCGCGTAAGATCGCCAAGCAGGGCGACTTCCTCCGGGCGTCGGCCCTGCTCAACAACCGCTTCCAGGTCAACACCGACGACCTCAAGGAAATGTACCACTGCCTCACGACGCTGAACAGCTACATCTCCGTGAAGGCCAAGGACAAGTCCGAGGTCGACCTCTATCTCGACGTGTACAACCAGACCATGGCGCACTACCGGGCGACCGGCGCGTTCCAGCAGATCGAGCTGCTCCTGGGCATCCGCCAGGTCTTCCAGGAGATACGGCAGAACCCCGAGCGCCGGGACGCCATCCTCGCCCGCAAGAGCGTGCTGCAGAGCCTCATGGATTTCCTGAGGAAGATATTCCCCACCCGCAGGGTCGAGGACGAGCAGAAGCTCACCATCGAGTCGCTCAAGAAGAACATCCTCGACCTCACGCCCGCGGTGGAGGAGGTCCAGGAGCTGAAGAACGGCATCATGCAGGACTACCGTGATCTCTATTAAGCGAGGCCGGCCGTGACTGTCGATACGGCGCAACACAGACGGGCGGATGCCGAGGACGTCGATTTCTTCGAGTACTGGGACTCCCTCGGCTTTTTCGAGTTTTCCCGCACGATCCTTCCCCCGCAGTTTTTCGCGCTCTTCGAAATAGCGCGCGTCATATTTTCCGATGAGCGCCTGGACGACGCCTTCAGCGCCATAGAGGAAATATCCCGCGAGGACCGCGAGTACAAGCCCGATCGGAAGGAGAGCATCCAGGTCAACCGCCTGGAAAAGATTTCCCCCCTCTCGGACCGGATGGAGATCGACCGGTACCGCACCATCATCGACATGAAGAAGGCCCTCCCCCGGGAGCTGGCCCAGGAAGAGGAAGTCTTCAACATAAAGCTCTACACCAAGACGCTGCTGGTGCAGCGGCACTACGAAACCGAGGCCGACCGGTTCAAGCCCGTGTCGACCTCCCGCGACAAGAAGGGAAAGGAGGCGAACCGGTACGAGCAGAAGTTTTTCATACTCCTGGACCGATCGAAGTCGATGGAAGCGAAGATGCGTACCTTCTATTCCAAGTGCATCATCGCCGAGTTCCTGAGAAGGAAATACAACACCCGCGCCAAGATATTCTACCGTCCATTCGATTCAAAGGCCGGCAACCTCATAAAGGTAGAGAAGCAGCAGGATTTTCCGCGCCTCATCGAGGAGATCCTCTACACCACCACCGGCGGCCGCAGCACCAATATCCACGATGCGATCCTGCAGGCCATCAGCGACATCAACTTTGACAAGGAGATGGCGAAATCCGAGATCCTGGTGGTGACCGACGGCATCAGCAAGATCGAGAAGCACGAGCTCCGCATCAAGCTGGGAGACATCAAGCTCAACGTGCTGAAGATCGGCGACGACATCGCCAAGCCCGACCTGATGGAGATGGAGGGCCACCTGAAGAGCCAGAACGTCCAGGTCTACGGCGACACGATGGACATCCGCACCATCAAGAAGAAAATGGACGAGTACAAGGCCACCGGCAACGACGCCGGCCTCACCTATGCCGAGAAGACGGCCTTCCGGCGCATCATGGACTCGTCGGACAAGATGTTCAACGACCTCAAGGAAGTGGCCAACAAGTACATTCAGATAGGCGACCTCGATACCGACCTCCTCTACAACGTGGGGCCGGAGCAGCTGGAGTTCATCCGGTTCTCCCTCGATCGCTTTTCCATCATCGACATCAGTGAGCTGACGCTCCTCGACAAGAAAAAGCTCTTCAGGCAGATACAGTTCTTCTACCAGTACATACAGATGCTCATGGAAAACGGGAACGCAGAGAACCCCGTTCTCCAGGAAGCGCTGGAGACCCTCGTGCGCCTTAAGCGCCGCATGCTCAAGAACCCGGACATGGTCTTTATGTTCGTCGAACGCAAGGAACTGACCGACGACAAGGAGACGATGAAGCTGGCCAAGGCACAGGCCAAGCAGATGCTGAAGCAGATGAAGTTGGACGACCGCAAGCTCAGCATCGCCGAGATGAAGAAAGCCCAGCTCATATTCACTTCGGAAACAGGCAAGGGAAGCCGCGGCCAGCTCCTGACCTTGCTCCTCGTAAAGCTGTGGGAATTTTTGAAGAAGAAATTATCAAAGGCAGGCCGGGAGGCCACCCGTGCGGAGAAGAGAAAGCGCGCCGAGGAAGAAGAGCGCGACCGGACCGGCCTGGACGAAAACGCCATATAAAAAAAAGCGACGGTCATGATCGTCGCTTTTTTTAGCCCCCTAAATCCCCCGGCGGGGGACTTGCATAATAGCCAACATCCGCCAAGGCCCCCTCCGGGACCAACGCATTCGGCACATCCTGTGTCGTAAGCGTCAAATTAACCCCATCTTGAAATTT
>CALMRZ010000079.1 GCA_937872225.1 uncultured Spirochaetota bacterium | reverse complement strand
TATGATCAAGCTTGTTGACTGATTCACGGGACGGGGTTAATTTGACGCTTACGAACGGACGGGGAAGGGGACTAATTAGAATTAATTAGACCGGTATATCGAACGGGGGCTGCCGTAATGGTGACAACCGGTGTACCGGTAGGGAAACCCCTTGTCGGGTTATCTCTGATCGTTTTAAGAGTAACGAACTATTGGCGGGCGATCTTGTTCAGGTACGGCATGGGATCGACGAATTCCGTGCCGATGACGATTTCGTAGTGACAGATATAACGGGCGGTCTTGCCGGTGCGTCCCACGTATCCGATGACCTCGCCCTTGGCAACCTGCTGGTCCTGTTCCACAGACACCCTCTGACAGTGGGCGTAGGAGGTGGTGAACCCGTACTTGTGCTTAATGGATACCACGAGGCCCAGGACCGGGTCCCAACGGATGTCGCTCACCTTGCCGGGCGCCGTGGCCCTGATCTCCGAGCCGGGGTAGGCTTCGATGTCGATGCCGTTATGGTATTCGGTCTCGGCCGCGTAGATCGAATTGCGCTGGCCGAAACGCGAAACAATATACCCGTTGACCGGCCAGATCGACGGGGTGGTCTCGATTATCTTTTTACGGTATTCCAGGAACACCTTGATCTTCGAAAGGACCTTCCTGGTAGTCTTCAGCTCACGCTCGATTTCCTGGATGTTGAGAATCTCAATGGGCGGAGCCGTCACGCTGGTATTGGGGTTATCGCCGGCGTCGCCGTTATCGAAGGCGGGCGCCTCAGGGTTATGAACTCCGCCTTTGGCCCACAGGGAGTCGATGTCGCTGCCGGGGGTCAACGAATAGAGATGGGTGATCTCGGGCTTGAATTTCTGGAAGATATCGTACAGCTCATTGATTTCTTCCTTGTATTTTTTTATCTGTATCTTCGAGTTGGACCCGTATTTTTTCAGCTTTGAGACTTCCTTGATCGTCGATGAATGGTTGATGATCAGCACCGAAGTGACCGTGACCGTCGCGGTGACGGCGCCGGCGATGATGGCAATGGCAAAAATGGAAACATGGAAGTTGATGATCCGCTTTTCGGAGTGGGGTATGAACATGATGGTGATGCGCTCTTTGCCCTTGGTGACAAAGCGCTTCCACCAGTCCTTGAGCATCGCCTGCTTGGAGCTCAAATGGTCTGACAGGAACTGCAGAATATTTTTCTGCAGATCGTACAGATTTGTTTCTTTAAAGGGATTAAGGTTCATGACAAACCGGGTTTAGCTTTCAGTATTACCGTGCCGTGTAGTATTGGTGCAACAAAATGAATCAATCAATCCCCAAGGGAACGGAAAAATATTCAAAAAAAATTAATAGATAAAAGTCTTTTGTATATAATATTTATCGGTATATTTATGTCAAGTTTTTCTTATTTTCATAATTAAATGATGATTTTTATAATTTGTTAAAAAGTTTGTTTTAAGCCATGATGCCATCGAATTTTTAATCCAAGCATGAAATTAAAATTATGTCATCATTATATCAAAGTTATATCAAAGAAATAAGTGATGAACACAAATGAAAAAGTTACAGGGATCGATTCTGGCGGTAGTTTCCTGCCCGGTGTGCCTCAGGACGGTGTCCGGCCAGGTCGGTTCAAAACCGTGCGATGATCGTTCATCAATCAACGCTATTAGGAGATACGGAAATGCTGTCTTTTCCTCCTTCGCCGTATCCGGCGACAAACCGGGACCATGGAAGGTCGGCATCCATGCCTGGGCCTACGAGCCGGCAAACCGGACCCCGAACTGTACGGTGAGAACCGGCATATCAGCCCCGGCAAGATTGCGGGCATATGCCTGCGGAATGTCACTGAAGAACCCTGTGACCATGCGCGCAAGGGCACAGGGTTTTCAGGGATCTTTCGGTAGGTCTCTGGCGCCTGTTTGATGGCATCAAAGAGCATTAAGGAAAAATAGTGCAGAGGTCAATCACCCGGCGACACGGGCGCTGCGGCCAGGGCTGCAGATTCAAGCTTTCCTGTTTTTGCGGTCAGCGGCTTCCAGGAGAGCATACAGGGTGTCAAGGTGGGGAGTTGGTACATTGTGGCGGCGGGCTATGCGCACCGTGTTGCCCAGTATGGCCTCGACCTCCAGGGGGCGTTTGCTCTCGTAGTCCTGGAGCATGCTCGTTTTTGTCGGAGCCATGTTCCGCGTGTCCCTGATGATCGTGTTTATTGATGAATCGTTGACAGGGTGCCCGGAAAGGGCCGCGAGGGCCATTATTTCCTTCATCGTGTTGACAGCGATGGATACCACCTGTTCGGATTCCATCATCTCTCTCGTGTCAGCACCGCCACAGAGGACGGAAAGGGGATTAAAGGGCGCATTCCACATCAGTTTTCTCCATCGGGCCGTTATGATGTCGCGGTCGATATCGCACCGGACGCCCGCCAATTGAAAAATTTCCGCCAGGCGGGCAGTCCTGTCCGACGCGCCCGACGGGTACGTGCCGATGATAAGCCTGCCGTAATCCCTGTGAATGATAAGGCCGGACCCGGGCCTGCTGACGCTGACAAAAGCAATGGCGCTGATTATTTCATTGCCGGGAAAAGCAGCCGCGACCGGTTCTTCTATGTCTATGCCGTTCTGCAATAACACTATGGAGGTTTGGGGGTAAACTTTTGGGCCGATCAGGGCGTGTATGTTGATTTCCGGAAGAACCTTGGTTGCCACAATAATATAATCAGGCTCATGGCCATACTCGTCGATGGATTTTATTACTTCCGCGGGCTTGAAATTGAAATCACCGGCAACGCTTTTTACGGTGATCCCCTTTTCTTTCACGATGTCATAATCTGACCGGCACAGGGCAGAAACACGGGCGCCGACCTGTGCAATGCGACCGGCGAAGTACCCGCCAACCGCGCCGGTTCCGACAAGGAGCATGTTGGGATGTCCGTCCATATATGAACTCAGATCAAGCGGTTATGGCCGGTGAAGATCAAGCCTTTTTCGGGCGGAGGAAGCTATTTTATTGCAAACATGATAGTTGCGGCAAGGCCGATAGGTTCGTATGGTGATCGTGACACGGGAAGTAATTAATTATTGACATCAACGGGGTTATCAATCGAGATAAATTTGTTGAGTGGTTCAAATTTTTCAAGTGTTTAAATTTGTATATTTTGGAGGGATTCCCGTGACTTTCTGGCAAGAATGGGGCAGTTATATTCTGCTCGTAATAGTGCTGGCATTAATCGCCGCCGGCATAGTGGCATATAGATTTATCAAGAGCAAAGTGAAACAGAAGATGGATGACCAGCAGGAACTGGTGAACCAGCACAAGGTCCCGGCTTCGATATTGGTATTGGAGAAAAGAAAGGATAAAATAGCCAATGCGAATATTCCGAAATCCGTTATTGAACAGATTCCGAAAGTGTATAAAATAAAAAAAGTGCCTATTGTTAAAGCAAAAATCGGTTCGCAGGTCATGGACCTTTTATGCGATGAGGATGTTTTTGACAAGCTCCCGGAGCGGAAAATGGTACGGGTTGACCTGGCCGGTATCTTTATCGCCGGAGTGAAACAGGGGAAAAAATAGCGGGTGGAAAGCTTTATTATCATTTTTTGCACAGTCCCCTCCCAGGAAACAGGAATGAAAATTGCCGATGACCTGGTTTCCGGGGAATATGCCGCCTGTGTAAATATTGTTCCCGGCTTGACATCAATATATCGCTGGAAAGGTGATATTTGTAAGGATAATGAGCTTTTATTGATTATAAAAAGCAGAAAGTCCCTTTGTAATGATATCATTTTCCGGATAAAGGCACTGCATCCTTATGAGGTGCCTGAAATAATATCCTGTGATATATCCGGCGGCAGTGAATCATACCTGCAATGGCTTTCTGACAGCACCGGAATGCGGTAAAAAAGGTTTGATAAGGTAATTTTTTCAATACCAGAACAAAAATGGGTAATGTTTTGAATTTTTTCTGCAAGAACCGAAATCAACGGACAGACCATCCCCGGACAAAAAATCAAGATTTTTAAAAAATTTATTGCTAATTTGGTGATTTTGCTTTTATACATTTTTTACTAAAGACAATAATTTTTTTACCGATTTATTGCCAATATCAGTGAATCAAGGGGGCATTTTTAACTAGTACTGAAAAAAAGTACATAATTAATATTGATTATAACAATTATAATAATTACATTATAAGGCGGGCGAAATGAACAGAATTACTAACAGCATTATTACTAATAAGTTTGTTAGGTTAATTGAAGAGAATCATCAGGAAATTATTGAACATTTCATGAATGATGTGCTCCGAAACAAGAAAACCGTCGCCTACCGAAAGATGGATCCCAATGATTTGTATGAAATCGGGATTCGGGTTTACAGGGAATTGTCAAGATGGGTGGAAAGGGGCTTGCCTAAAGAAGAAGTTAAGGAATATTATACAAAATTAGGCAAAATAAGGCATAATGAAGGGGTTCCGGCCTCTCAATTTTTTCAAGCTCTGGTTCTTTTAAAACGTCACATGTGGCTCTTTGTAAAAAAGCAGCTGGAAAATGAAATGACCGATTATAAACAGGCCTTAGAGGTCAGTGACAGGGTCGTTTTGTTTTTTGATAGGGCGGCATATTATATGCTAACCGGTTATGAAGAAGAAACCGGTAAAAAGTGGTAATTGTAAAAAAATAAAATTTTTTTTACAAAATATCTTGACAAAATTAAGCATAAAAAATATTTTCACATTCTCAATGAGTGAGTGCGTTACAGTATGCACCACTTAATAAATCAAAGGGTTGCTAAAACGGTTACCTAAAGATTTGAAATAATTAAGCGCCTGTGATCAGGCGAACTGATTGTTGAAAAATCTCCAAAAGTAGAGAACTTGGGGATTTTTTTGTCATATGTGACAGTTCTTTGAAAACTGGGTAGTATTAAAAAACTACCTCTGTTAATTTCTTAAAATAATCAAAATTTGAACCAAATTATCTTTATGATAAATTTATCATGGAGAGTTTGATTCTGGCTCAGAACGAACGCTGGCGGCGCGTCTTAAACATGCAAGTCGAACGAGAATCCCGGTGCTTGCATTGGGAGGAGAGTGGCGAACGGGTGAGTAACACGTGGATAATCTGCCTCCAGGATTGGGATAACTACTCGAAAGGGTGGCTAATACCGAATAACATGGCACGCTACACAAGTAGTAGCCATTAAAGGTGGGGACCGCAAGGCCTACCACCTGGAGATGAGTCCGCGGCCCATTAGCTAGTTGGCGGGGTAATGGCCCACCAAGGCGACGATGGGTAGCCGGCCTGAGAGGGTGACCGGCCACATTGGGACTGAGATACGGCCCAGACTCCTACGGGAGGCAGCAGTTAAGAATCTTGCGCAATGGGGGAAACCCTGACGCAGCGACGCCGCGTGGACGATGAAGGCCTTCGGGTTGTAAAGTCCAATAAGCAGGGAAGAATAAGCAACGGGTAATATTCGTTGTGATGACGGTACCTGCCTAAAGCCCCGGCTAACTACGTGCCAGCAGCCGCGGTAATACGTATGGGGCTAGCGTTGTTCGGAATTATTGGGCGTAAAGGGCGTCTAGGCGGGGGATTAAGTTGGGTGTGAAATCCCTGGGCTCAACCCAGGAACTGCATCCAAAACTGGTTCTCTTGAGTTCGGGAGAGGAGAGCGGAATTCCCGGTGTAGCGGTGAAATGCGTAGATATCGGGAAGAACACCAGTGGCGAAGGCGGCTCTCTGGCCTAGAACTGACGCTGAAGCGCGAAAGCGTGGGGAGCGAACGGGATTAGATACCCCGGTAGTCCACGCTGTAAACGTTGTGTACTAGGTGTTAGTGACTTGTTCACTAGTGCCGACGCTAACGCATTAAGTACACCGCCTGGGGAGTACGGCCGCAAGGCTTAAACTCAAAGAAATTGACGGGGGCCCGCACAAGCGGTGGAGCATGTGGTTTAATT
>CALMRZ010000078.1 GCA_937872225.1 uncultured Spirochaetota bacterium | reverse complement strand
TTTACCAACTTATTTTTACCCTATTTTTTTCCCGTTTTCAAAGAAGCGCGACAAGTTATCTTCACACTACCTGTATTGGTAAGGATAACACCGCATATAGTAAAGATAAAAAAATCCGGCAAAGCCGGATTTTTTTAATACTGTGATGACCTAAATTATGCATCAGTGCTTTCGTCATGGGAGAAGTCCTTGCCGCCCCTCATGGAGGGTGACTTCTTGACCCTGCCCTGCGACACGTTCATCCTGCGGATTTTTTTCAGTCTGCGCCTTTCGGCCTCTTCCTTTTTCCGCTTTTTCTCTTCGCTGGGCTTTTCGTAGTACCGACGTCTTTTAAGCTCCTTGAAAATACCCTCGAAAGCCATTTTTTTCTTCAGGTTTTTGAAGGCTTTTTCAATGTCGCCGTTGACATCGACTTCCAACGGACTCGTCATCTAAATCACATCCTTTTTTAATAATATAACGCATTTTGTGCAATGTGTAGGCACAGTAGTGAAATATGTTTTTTTTGTCAATAAGAATAATCACCGGATGTTTGGATGGATTATCTCGCTTACTTTTTTACTCTGACACCTCAATTTTCTTAAATTTCTAAATTTTATATTCGTATACATGTCAACCACCCAGAATTTACGGAGTTAATTATAGTATGCCAAGACAATTACGAATTCAACTTCCAGATGCAACATATCATGCTGTTTCGCGTTGTATTGAAATAAAACCTCTTATGAGATCACCAAAAATAAAAAATTTGATGATCGATGTTCTGAACCTGGCTTTGGAAAAGTATAATTTTCAATTAATCGGTTATACTATAATGGATAATCATTTCCATTTGTACATAAAAACCGTTGCCGAAGGCGAGAATATATCAAGAATTATGCAATTCATCAAATCGCAATTTACCAGACGATACAACCGCATGATGAACAGAACCGGACCTTTCTGGAATGAGCGATTCAAAGATGTAATTACCGAACTAACCCCCAATCCGCGAGAAACTTTTTTTAATACTCTATTATATCTCGGTTATAACCCGGTTCGAAACGGCCTTGTAAACGATCCGAGGGATTATAATTACAGCAGTATCAAAAACTATCTGGATGAAAACTACCTATCACCAGTGCAGGTAACATTGCATGAATATTTCCTGGAACTGGGGAATAGCTTTAAAGACTGCGTGAACCGATTTCTTGTTTATGAAGAAATGTATAGAAAAAGAATTTTTCATGAAAGTTTATTTCTTTAAACTGCTGTCCCATAGATTTTATGAGTTTGAATAAAAATGCTATTAATATCCGCTACTGATGTTTACAGTGATTTTGCCAACCATTGAAAATATCAGGAGTTACAGGAGATTAATAGCATGATAAAGAAAAGCACGGTATTGCGGCAAATGCAATCATTTTATTTACGGATGTGATTTGAAAAAGCACTTTATACTATTTTTAATTTTTACTCTGACACCATTATTTTCCCATTAATCCTAATCTACATTAATAGTACAAATGTATTATCAAAACTGTACAAAGTCAACAAACCGACAAAATTTTGTTGACCATTACCGGAAAACAGCTATTATCAATGCCATCTTCCGGGAGGAATTGATCAATGTCAAAACATGGCGCCATCAAGCAGATTCTGGAATCATTGGGATCCAAAGCAAAAAGCGTATATCATGGAGAAGAAATCGTCAGTGAAATTTGGAAAAAAATCATAAACGCGGCTAAAGTCCTCATCGTTTCCACGCGGAAATTCATCATAGACGACTGCCAGACCAAGGCCTCATCAATAACCTATACTATAATCCTATCCCTTGTGCCGGCCCTTACTGTGGGCCTCACTATTTACTCAATCTATTACGGTGTAGGCGAAAACAAAAAGGAACTTTTTGACAAGATCCTGCTTTTCCTTAATGAAAACAATATAAAGCTTAACATTGATCCCATATTTGACGCAATCCTGGGCCTTATAGAGAATGCCGGTAAGATCGGCGGCATCAGTGCTACGGTCATGATTTTTTCCGCCACAGCAATGCTCCGGACCCTGGAGAAGTCCATGAATGACATCTGGAAAATCAAAAAAGGGCGGCCCATGCTCCTCAAGATCATTTATTACTGGGCTGCTCTGACCCTCGGCCCCATAATGCTTGCCGCAGGCATGACCGTGGCCACCCAGCTATCCATCATACTCTCCTCACCGAACTACAACGCAGCCTATATAACCGAAACCGGGCGTCTCTGGGTTGTGGGGGAGAAATCAACGATACTTTACTCTGACCCCGCCCAAACAAATAAAGAGAGGATCAGCTTCATTAACCTCACCAAAACCAGCGGCCGGATCGATTACGACAACCAGAAAGTGTACGCCTACGAGCAGGGAGACAAGTCTTTCACCGAACAGGAGGGCCGCGTTGAGCCTCTGGAACTTTCAAAAACCAGGTACCGCGGCATCCAGTTCATCGGCAACAAGGGATGGATCGTTGGAACCAATGGGATACTCCTCATCACGTCCGACGGAGGATACCGGTGGAACATCCGGAAATTCGACGCATTCAATTTCAACGCCATCCGCATGCTGACGGACACCCGGGGGATTATCGCCGCCGAAAACGGATCGGTCCTGACGACGGTCGACGGGGGAGAGACCTGGTCGGTCGAGACGTGGGAAGACCGGCCCAACCTTACCGCAATAGCCTTTTTCAAGGACCGGGGGATCATTACCGGGAACCACGGGGTCATTCTCCGGACTGAAAACGGCGGTAAGAAATGGGACATGGCCCGCCTGACCGCGGCGACGCGCAGGAACCGGCCCATCAGCGTCAACGACGCCTTTTTCATCAACGAGAACAGGGTGATCCTTGTGGGCAACGAGGGAATGATACTCATTTCCGAAAACGGCGGCGCCACCTGGACAACGAAAAAATTCAAGGAAACCAATTACCATTCAGCCTGGTTCTTCAACCCTAATGAAGGCGTGGCGGGAGGGGATGATGGAACGGCAATCAGAACCGCTAACGGCGGCGAGAGTTGGGAGGAAATCAGGGTGCCGGCCATAAGCGTCAATGCGTTCCAGCTTCGCGATGATAAGCTATGGGCGGTCGGCGACGCCGGGACCGTGATCATGTCAAAGGATCTAGGCCTCACATGGAAAACTGTCAAAAAAGGATGGAATTTCGGATATACCATAATCAACTTTCTGGCTCCATTTGTTTTCATCTGGCTCCTGTTCCTGCTGGCCTATATCACTCTGCCTTATACGCGGGTGCCTTTCAAGCCAGCGGCGCTGGGCGCCTCCTTCACCGCGGCCGTATGGGTCATCTTCATACTGCTCTTCATCGTATACGCGAAGGGATTCGCCACCGGCACGTTCGCCATGTATGGAGCCCTGGCGGCCATTCCGCTCTTCCTCCTGATGGTGTACGCCTCATCGGTCATTATCCTTTACGGCGCGGAGGTGGCGTATACCCTCATGCATCCCCACACGTACCGGAACCTCAAAAAAGCTTTCGGCGACAGGGACGGTTTTCACGCGTACTATGGCCTGGCGGTGATCCATCATGTGTACCGGACCTTTGAAATGGGCGGCGGCGCCAGCTCCCTGAAGGATATCCAGAAGGCCCTGGGAGGGGGGTCAGAGCAAGCAGAGCGGTATATCCGGCCGTTCCTGAAAGACAGGCTTATCATCCAGGACAGCGACGGCAATTACCTGCCGGCCAACAGCTCCGAAAACATCATGGTAAACCGGATCATGGACATTGTCATGGACATCAGTCTTGACCTGCCGGTGGCTCCGGGGAAGTCCTCGTTCAGGAACTTCCTGGGAAAACTCTTCAGCCAAATAACGGCAAGCAGGCAGAAAGTGGTCGGCGATATAACGTTGAAAGAGTTAATCGATAAGGAGTAGACTTTTTTAATTTTACTTATAAAGCACCCTTCCGTGGGGGGCGGGACAGCCTCTAGTACACGTAATAACCGAAAATAAAGGGGATGACCAGCACATCACCCTTCAGGAGGTCCTTTGGCACCGGCCCGAAGCTTTTCGAAAGCCTGATGGCATCATAGCAGGAGGCGTTGAGGGGCTTGTTCCCGAGGGAGTCAAGGATCTGGATATGTATGACATCCCCCTTCTTGTCCAGCACGAAAACCATTTTCACTTCCTGGCTCGGTATGGCCATGATGCGCGTGTACCCCGGCGCGTATTCGCCCGAGAGGGGATTATACCCCTGGACGACAGAATTCGCCATGAGGGGCGGGAACCAGTTGGACGCGATCTTGTCCTTCATGTTTTTGAAGTACTTGAAGTCCTTGAACTTGACGGTATTGAAGCTGAAGCGGCCGTCATTGGAATAAAAAAGTGCGTTCTCACGGCTCACGTCATTCTTGTCGGGAAGAAGGGTCTCGTCGAAAATGCCGTAATTCCCCGCATCCCGGCCCGCGCTGTCGTTCCGCTCGATGACGGCCACCATTTCCGAATCATCGGACACCATGCCCCGGTCCCTGCCGGCATGGGCGGAAGCGGTTGAATCGCCCCTCCCCTTGCCCTTGTCGCCCCGGAGGACCTTGAAATCGAGGGAATTGTTGAGCCACCTGCTGCCGGCTCTTTTAGTGATATGTCCTTTTGCGCTGGAGTCCCTGTCGGAGAGGAGCGTGTCCGGGGTCACGACCCGGCGGTCATCCTGGTTGATATTGACAATGATGTCCCTGCCGGCCCCTTCGCTGCCGAAAATATCGTTCATCATTTTCTGGGTCCCCCATATATCTCCTATCCGGGGAACGATGAGGCTTACCATGGTTACAAGGTGGATAAAAAACGATATGATCAGGGCAAGGGATGTCTGGAGTACGCTCTGGCGGCTCATTGCTGCTCCCGCTCCGGCGTTGACATTGCATGGATCGTCCGGATCATGGCGATAAATTCTTCCGTGACCGGCACATTTCTCCGGTTCATGGCCTCCCGGCAGGTGGAGATGAAATCATCAAGGCCGGCCGTCCTGACGGTCTCCCCGTTCATGTACCAGGTGAACGGTGGGATATGGAACGGAGTGAGCATTCCCGCATGGACCAGCATGGCGCCCGGTCCGATGCTCGTGCCGGTATTGATCAGCGTGCCGATGCTGGTCTTGACGAAATCGCCCATGAAACAGCCCACTTTTCTGAGGCCCGTCTTTTTCCGCGAGCCCGGGGTATACACCTTCACGTTGGTGTAATTGTTTTTCAGGTCACTGTTCGTCGTCAGCGCGCCCATGTTTATCCATTCGCCGATATAGGAATGGCCGATGAAGCCGTCATGGTACTTGTTGCAGTAGCCGTGGAATATCGACCGCTCGATCTCGCCGCCGATCCGGCAGCACGTCCCGATGGAGGTGCCGCCCCGGACCTTCGCCCCCAGGATGAGGGAGTCACGCCCTATCACGCAGGGCCCTTCTATCCTGGAAAATGAATTTATCTTTGTCCCCGAGCCGACGACAACCGGCCCCCCTGTCGCGTCGATGAACACATAGGGGTCAAAAACAACGCCGTCCTCAATATATACCTGAGTTTCGTCGCCGGAAATAGTTACATCATTTCTTGCGGCGCCGTTCCCCGCGTATCCCGCGAGACCGTAATCGCCGCGGATAATATCCGGATTCGCATCCATCAGGTCCCAGATGAAATTCGCCTTTCGGCCCGTTCCCGGGCCTTCATACTGTTCATAATAATCGACCTTGGCAAGGCCCAGTTTCATCAACATTGTGGGAATCGAGTCAAACGGTTTCATTATCATTCCCGCGTCGACGCGGGCAAGGACCGGCACCGGCCCGAGTATGACGGCGCTGTTTTTATCTATGGCAAAATCGGTTCTGGACGGATATTTTACCGCGTTGACAAACAGGAACTCCCCGTCATGGTCAAAAATTGAAAAATCGTTTATGTGAACCTGCGGATAAAGCTCCCGGAACCGGGGTACAAGGTAGTCTCGGGTGAAAAAGTAGAGACCGGCGCCGGCGAGGCCGGGGTCCCTCCGGACAAAGATCTCGATGCGCTCCCGGAACGAGAAGAGGCCCGACCTGAGCTCCCAGAGCGGTTTCGTCACTGAAAGAGGATAAAAATTATCATGGAGGCCATCTTCAAATATGATGATGTTCATAGGGTTACCGGACGATAAGCCCGGGACGGGTGACTGGACCCGCCCCGGGCGGGGATATGCTACTTGTTAGCTTCTTCTTCGAGAAGTTTCTTGCGGGCGGCGATAACATTGTCCGCCTCGCGTCCCGATATGGGATCGTAGTGGGAAAACTTCATCTCAAAGGTTGCCTTGCCGCTGGTCATGCCGCGCAGGTCAATGGTATAGCGCAGCATTTCCGCCAGAGGGATCTGCGCCCGTATTACGGACACGCTTCCGCCGGTCTCGTCGGCGCTTTCCATGCCCAGGACCTTTCCGCGGCGGCTTGTCACGTCGCTCAGGATGTCTCCCATGAACTGCTTGTCCACGTAGATATTAACATCCATGATCGGCTCCAGGAGCTGCGGGCCGGCCTTCTCCATGCCCATCTTGAAGGCGGTACGGGAGGCTATCTTGAAGGAAAGCTCAGAGGAGTCAACATCGTGATATTTCCCATCATAGAGCTCGACCTCGACGTCGACAACGGGGAACTTGCCAAGGACGCCTTCATTCAGCGCCTCTATAATGCCCTTTTCAACTCCGGGGATGTACTGCTTCGGTATGGCCCCGCCGAATATGGTCTCCTTGAATTCAAAGCCGGACCCGCGGGGCTTGGGGGCCATGCGGATATAGACTTCGCCGAACTGCCCGTGCCCGCCGGACTGCTTCTTGTGCCGGTAATTTGATTCGGCTTTCTTGGTGATGGTTTCGCGGTACGGCACGCGGGGTTCCCTGGTCCTGACCTCGATCTTGTTTTTTTCCTTGAGAGAGTTGAGCACGATTCCCAGCTGTATCTCGCCCATGCCGGAGAGGACGGACTCGGCTGTTTCAGCGTTATAAGCGTAGGTGAGGGTCGGATTTTCTTCCGTGACCCTGGTGAAAAACTGTCCCACCTTGTCGACCTCGGCCTTGTTGACGACCTCGATGGCGTACGAGAACACCGGGTTGGGAAAGCTGATGGTCGTCAGCACCAGGGGCTTCTTGGAGTCGCAGAGAGTGTCTCCCGTCGCGGTCTTGTCGAGCTTCACGACCACGCCGATATCGCCGGCGTTGATCTTCGGCATCTCTTCCTGCTTGCTGCCAACCATGGTATAAAGCTTCGATATGCGCTCGCGGGCCTTCCTGTTCGGGTTGAACACCTCAACGTCCGGAAGCATGGACCCTGATATCACTTTAAGGTAATTGAACCGGCCGGCGTACTGGTCGATGTAGGTCTTCCATACCACCGCGGCCAGGGTGCCGTTCTCGCCCATCGGTATCTTGATTTCCTTTGAGGCGTCATCGGCGTCATGGCCGGCATACTCCCTGCCGATCTTCGGAGCCGGGGCGAAATCCTTTATGACGTTAAGCAGGTTTTTCACGCCGGTGGCGGACAGGGAGGAGCCGCAGACCACCGGGAACAGTTTCGCGTTGGCCAGCTGGGCCTGGAGTCCTTTCTTGATCTCATCGTCGGTAAGGGCCTCGCCTTCAAGAAATTTCTCGATCAGCGCATCGTCTCCTTCAGCCGCCACTTCGACCAGCTTGGTGCGCTCGGCCTCGGCCTTCGCCTTGACGTCGGCCGGGACGTCGGCGACGGCGACATCCTTGCCGCCGGCCTTGGGGGTCTGGAGCTTCATCCGGTACAGGTCAATGACGCCGGCGAACGTGTCCGCCTCGCCGCTGGGGATGCAGAGCGGGGCGATATTGGCTTTCAGGCCGGTCTTGATGTTTTCCATGACCTTTTCGAAGCTGGCCCGTTCCTTGTCCATCTTGTTCACGAAGATGATCCGCGGGATATTGTTCTCGGCAAGGTAACGCCAGGCCTTCTCGGTTTCGATCTGGACCCCGTCCACGGCATCCACGACGAGGATGACCGTCTCCGCCACCTGAATGGCGGCGCGGGCCTCCCCGATAAAGTCCGCCGTTCCCGGCGTATCAATGAAATTTATTTTCACTCCGTCCAGCTCGACGAAGCCGAGTGCGCTCCGGATCGACATCATCCTTTTCTTTTCATCATCATCGAAATCTGAAGTGAGAGTGCCTTGGTTTGGGGTTCCAATCTTGTCAACCTTGCCCCCGACCATGAGCATTGCGTCAAAGAGCGTGGATTTTCCGGTTCCGCCGTGGCCGACGATGGCGACATTCCGTATTTGATCAGCTTTGTATTCCTTAAGCATTCAGGGACCTCCCAAAAACTGTATCACATGAGACTGTGCCGGAGCCTGCGGAACCGTGCACAGGCAGCATAGTTACATAGTTTTTATAGTATGATTTAGGACAGCACCGATAACAATCGGGATTGTGCGCTAGATGGCTGCTTCGGGATATCCTGTCTGGCAGATCTACCGCCGTTTTTCATGGCGTTAGCCGGGAAAAACCTCTTGTATTACGGATTTGCCTTGTAAAACCGCTCCCGGAAAAATCCATCAATGCATTTTTCCGGGAAACTGTAGATGGAAAATAATAATGAGGCAATTTTTTGTAAAGAACTTTATTTTCATCCTTACTAGAGTAAGGGAAAATGACGGCGCTCCAGCGAAGTCCCCACGACGGCCTGGACATCGGCCCTTTTCGGCCTATTTATTAATTAAAAAAGGATGGACATAAAACATAAAATTTGCATATCGTGTTGCCCGATATAGGCAACGCCCGTTCAGGGTACATGAAATCATCACGACAGAGGGCAGGTCATCATAATGCAACAGAACATTGAGGTTAAAAAAGTCACCGATAAAAAAATGCTTATCGAATTCATCAAGGTGCCATGGACAGCTGAAATATACAGGGACGATCCCGCCTGGGTGCCGCCCGTTATAAAAGACCAGCTCCATTTTTTCGATCCGGATGAGGGATACTTCTTCGAGCATGGCGAGGCGCAACTGTTCATCGCCTACCTTGATGGCAAGCCTGCGGGCCGGATCACCGCCCATACCTATTCACGCTACGAGGAAAAATATGACAGGGACACCGGCTTTTTCGGCTTCTACGAATGCATCGACAACCTGAATGTTTCAAAGGCGCTTTTTGATACGGCCCGGGAGTGGCTCCGCGCCAAAGGCAAGAAGAAAATGAACGGTCCCCAGAGCTTCACCATATACGATTCGGTCGGATTTGACTGCATCAATAACGGCAGGATGCCGGTCATCGGCATGTTCCATTTCGCCCACTGGTATGAAAAACACGCCCTGGCCTACGGCTTCGAAAAGTATATTGACTGGTTCTGCTTCATGGTGAAGAAGGACGGCATCAACTGGGACCCGCTTTTCAAGATGCGCGAAGAGATGATGAAAAAGAGCGACATCAAATTCATTATTGCCAAGAAGAAGGATATCCCCAACAGGGCGGATGACGTAAAGCGTATTTTCAATGCCGCCTGGGAAGGCAACATGGACCACCTTCCCCTTACCGACAAGCAGTTTACGCTGATGTTTGACGAGCTCAAAATGGTCATCATCCCCGAACTCGCTATTTTCGCCGAACAGGGCGGCAAGACCGTCGGATTCATCCTTTCGGTGCCTGACGCCAACCCCGGCATTGCCGCGCTCAAAGGAAAACTCTACCCCTGGAGGATCGTGAAGCTCCTGTGGAAGGTAAAGAGAACGAAAACGCTCAGGACCATCCTGATGGGCGTCATGCCGGAATACCGGGGCCAGAACATCGACCAGATACTGATCCTCATGACCATCGAGATCGGGTTAGGCCTCGGCTACGTCCAGTCTGACTGCTCCCTCATCGTTGAAACAAACAAGAAGATGATCGGCGCCCTCAAGTACCTGAATTCAGACTGTTACAAGGGCTACCGGATATTCCAGATCAACGTTTGATGACAACAACCGATAACCGATATCGGTGGATCCTCAAATATTCTCCATCAGTTTCTCCCTGTGCTGCTCCAGGAACTGCCTGGTGATGATCGCCGGCGAGCCCCCTTCACCGGCAAGACGCACGAGGTCTTCCACCCCGTTGACGCGTTCCATCTGATCAAGGATTGACAGCTCCAGGAGGGCATCCTCGATCTTCCCAACGGTTTCAACGAACACCCGCGCCGTGCCCCATGGGATGTCCTCGAAAAATTCGGCCCGCAGGGAACGCCCATGGAGGGCCAACAGGCCATACCCACCGTCCCGGTCCGGCCCGATCACGGCGTCATGGTTCCCCAGCTCGCCGAGGGCCTGCCGGATATAATCAGCGCGAAGACCCGGGCATTCGATGCCGATAAGGGCGGCGCGGTCAAAGCCCCGGTAAAAAACGTCGGCGAAGGCATTGTGAAGACGCTCGCCGAAATTATGGCCGCGCTGCACGAGGCGGATCGATTTGCCGAAAATTCCCGGCGGGCCCTTCCCCGTCGACCCGGTGCCGACGATTATGGTTTCGGCGTTTACGGCGCGCAGCGTGTTAAGGATGTCCCGGATGAATCGGACATGAAGCTCAAAGGCGAGATCATCGCCCACCTCCTGCGCGAGCCGGACCTTCATTTTACCCCGCTCCGGATACCTCAGAAACAGGATGACGGCGTCTTTGTTCAAATCCTTTCACCAGCCTCTCACAGGACATGATGACACCATTGCCATTATTGCATTGTTATGCCGACCTTAATCAACAATCAATCAGGCCTGACACTGATAAATTTAATGCAAAACTGTCATTTCGACGAACCCCGGCAATCCGGGATGAGGAGAAGTTTTAAATAGAACGTGTATATTTCAGGATTCCTCACCCTCTCAGGCGGGGATTGAAATGAAAAATCCCGATACGCAACAAAACTAATATATAAAAATATGAATAAATATCCAATCATTATAGAAATTTAATAAAAATGTTGTTACTTTAAATCCGGGAACATACTGGCATGGTTTTCGCGGAGGAGCAGAGAGAGAGATCATAATAAAGAAAGGTGGCTCCCTTTGAATGACAGATCCCGAATTGCCATATTGGCCATAGAAGACGAGGACATCTTGAGGAACAATATCGTCTCCTATCTTGAAGACAGCGGCTATGCGGTCTCAGAGGCGGCCAACGGAAGGACCGGCCTGGAAATGTTCCGGAGACACCGACCCGACCTGGTGCTCCTTGACCTGCGCATGCCGGAAATGGGCGGCCTTGAAGTCCTGGGTGAAATACGAAAAGAATCACCGGATACACCGGTCATCATCGTATCAGGGACCGGCAACATCATAGACGCAATAGAAGCAATACACCTGGGGGCGTGGGATTATATCAACAAACCCATTGTGGAGATGGAGGTACTCGATTACGCCATCGGCAGGTCCCTGGAACGATCCCGGCTGATAAAGGAAAATGAGCGCTACCGGGCCCACCTTGAAGATGAAATCGCGAAACGTACAGCTGCCCTTGAAAAAACCACCGCCGAGCTCCAGGAGATCAACGCACGCCTCTCCAACGAAATCAAAGAGAGGATCTTTGCCGAAGACAAGCTGGTGAAGTCCCTCGACAGCCTCGAGCGCTCCCTGGCGGGCATTATCGACACTCTCTCTTCCATTGCGGAGATGCGGGACCCCTTTACCGGGGGCCATCAGCGGCGGGTGGCGTCCCTGTCCAGGGCGATCGCCCTGGGACTTGACCTGTCGGACGAGGAAGTGAAGGGAGTCCACGCGGCGGCCATGCTCCATGACATCGGGAAACTGTCGATACCGGCGGAGATACTGGTCAAGACCGGCCAGCTCAATCCCATAGAGTATAAGTATATCAAGCTGCACTGCCAGGCGGGATATGACATCCTGAAAAGGATAGAATTCCCCTGGCCCGTGGCCCAGATCGTGCTCCAGCACCATGAAAACCTTGACGGGTCCGGATACCCCGATGGGCTGACCGGCGACGGGATACTTCTTTATGCCAAAATAATCCGAGTGGCCGACGTGATCGAATCAATGGTATCGCACCGCCCCTACCGGAAGGCCCTCGGCACCGACACCGCCCTTGACGAAATCATGAAGAATTCCCGGGTGCTGTATGATGAGCGCGTGGCGAAGGCCTGCGTGGATCTATTCCTTGAAAAACACTTCACTTTTAATGTCGAGGTCAGCGATATAAAACGGTAGAAGACAAATCCCGGTGATCGGGCGGCGTTTTACCATGCTTACACATATATTTGATCACATTTACATTAATTTCTTCGCCACCGGCGCCCTCATCGCCACGCTATTCAACGTCGCCGTCGTCCTCTATTTTCTTATCATTCCGAAAAAAGCGAAAGCCACCACCTGCATGATCCTGATCTATTTCTTTATCATGATCCAGAACACGGGCTATCTTCTGACGTCGTCCTTCTACCACCCCCTGTCGGCGTTCCACCGGTGGCTCACGGTGTTTTCCGTGATACCGGGCCTTATTTACATGGTCCAGTTCTTCTTCTATTTCCCGGATGAACGGAATGTCCGCGCCGCGCGCATCATGCTGGCCCTCCTGTGGGTTATTTCCCTAGCCGTTGATGCCGTGTTCGTGGTAAAATCCCTGGAGGCGCGGACCATCTTCCGCTTCGACGGGCACTACTGGGACCTTGACCTTGACCCATTGAGCTACCTGATCTCCATCGTTATCATCTGCTACATCCTTGCCTGCATCATCGCCGGCATATGGCGCTTCATCGTGACGCACAGACCCGGCAACAAGCATGTCCTGTACATGCTCATCTGTTTCATGATCATCTCGGTTGTCCCCGGCATAACCAATGCCCTGAGCAGGGAGGGGACCATCCCGCGCGACATCTTCCAGGTATCCTGGAACCTGGTGACCGTGCTCGGCTTCTTTCTCGCCGTCACGGTTTACACCAACGTGACCAGGAACAGGACCACCATAATGGCCAACATCGTGGGCATCAGCATGGTCGCCTTCCTGGTCGTATTCCAGGGCCTGAGCTACTATACTTCACGGGAGCGGGAAGAGGCGTATGACATGATCCAGAAACAGAAACTGGCCCGCTGCATCCTTGACCCCTCGTACCGGCCTGCCGACCTCAAGTACCTGGTCCGCTACTCCGGGCCGGACAATAAATACGGACAGGAGCTCACGGGGGACGTCCTTCCGATCAGGATCAACATCCGGTACGACCTTGCCAACACCCTCATGTACGAAAAACTCGCCGCCGTTCCGGATGACGATTTTGCCGTCAGCCTTTCCAGGATGACATCCTCCACGCATCCGTATTTCACCGGATACCGTTCAGCGATCGAGGATTATGCCGGGCCGCTGCTGCCGGGCATGGCCAAGAACAAGCGCGCCGTCATGAGATACATTGACAGGCTGAACTCGATAACATCCTACCACCGGTTTAAGATCAAGGAGCTTGGCCGGGAAAACTTCCGGAACGACCTGCGCGCCTATCTCAACAATACGAACCGGTCATTCGAACCTTTCAAAGTGGTCATGCTCGGGTGCTTGGAATCAAGCAGGCTGGAGGGGGAAGATTTGCGCGGCGAGATGATGAAATACCTCGCGCCCATGGAGGGGGCGGGTATCCGTTTGTATCGCCTGGGGCTCGGAGACGAGCATTTCGTCTCATACCAGGCGGCGGACGCCGGCGCGGGCTGCATTTACGAGGCGGGGTTTTCCTATTTCAGCTACCGCTCATTCATCCATAATTCGTCGATCAAGCTGGTCTACCTGCTGGCGGCGGTTATCATCCTCGTCATGGTGGGATTTCCGATGTTCTTCCGCGGCGCCCTGGTGAATCCTCTGCACGACCTCCTGAAGGGGGTCCGGAGGGTCGACGAGGGCAACCTGGAGGCCTCGGTGCCGGTTAAAATGGAGGACGAGATCGGATCCCTGGTGGACGCGTTCAACAAGATGACGGCATCGGTCAGGGACAGCAACCAGAAAATCGACCGGATCAACCATTACCTGAAAAACATCATTGACTCCATGCCGTCCGTGGTGGTGGGCGTTGACGCCGAGGGGAAGATCACCCACTGGAACATGGCCGCAGAAAAAATGACCGGCCGGCGGGAGGACGAGGTCATGGGCTTCTACCTGGGCGAGGTCTATCCGCGACTGAACCAGTACATGGACAGGATGCGGATCGCCATAACCAGAAAGGAGCCGCAGAAGCTTGAAAAACTGGTGCAGAGGGAAAAGACCGAGACCACCTACTCCGACCTCCTGATCTACCCCCTCATCGCGGACGGCGTCGAGGGTGCCGTGATACGGATAGACGACGTCACCGCGCGGGTGCGCCTCGAGGAAATGATGATCCAGACTGAAAAGATGATGTCCGTCGGCGGCCTGGCCGCCGGCATGGCCCACGAGATCAACAATCCCCTGAGCGGCATCCTGCTGGCCGCCCAGAACATCCAGCGGCGCCTCTCTCCCGACAACCGGAACAACACCGGGGCGGCTCAGGAGGCCGGCGTTGATTTCAATAAGATGCTCGTCTACCTCGAGAAACGGGACATCCCCCGGCTGATAGACGGCATCCGCGAGATGGGAGAGCGCGCTTCGAGGATCGTCAGCAACATGCTGAATTTCAGCCGGCGCAGTGAATCCCGGAGCGACACGGTCAGGCTTGAGGACCTGCTCGATAAGACAATTGAACTGGCGGCCAGCGATTATGACTTGAAAAAAAGTTACGATTTCCGCCATATTGAAATCGTCCGGGATTTCGAGAAAGGAATGCCCCCCGTCGAGTGCGTTGCCGTTGAAATCCAGCAGGTGATCCTGAACCTGGTGAGAAACGCGGCCCACGCGATCCGGGGGAAGAACTACGCGGAGGGCGAAAGCCCGAGGATCGCGGTGCGCCTCAGGAAGGAGGGCGAGTCGGCCCATATCGAAGTTGAGGACAACGGCCCGGGCATGAGCGACGATCTCAAGAAGCATATCTTCGAGCCGTTTTTTACGACCAAGGAATCCGGCGCCGGGACCGGTCTCGGGCTGTCGGTGTCATATTTCATCATCACCAACAATCATCACGGCACGATAGCCGTGGATTCGGTGCCGGACCGGGGAACGAGGTTTACCATTACGCTTCCGACAAAAAGGGAGAGAGCATGAGCGGAAAAGCTACCATACTTATCGTTGATGACGAGGAACACCTGCAGGAAAACCTGGTGGCCTACCTAGAGGACGAGGGTTACAGCGTGGATACCGCCGGCGATGGGGAATCCGGACTCGAGAGGGTCAAGAGCCGGAAATTCGACATCGGCATCATCGACATGCGCCTGCCGGGCATGGACGGCAACACCTTCATCCTCAAGGCCCACCAGGTCCAGCCGGCAATGAAGTTCATAATCCACACGGGGTCCATGACCTACTCCATCCCGCGCGCCCTGACGGAAATCGGCATCGGCAAAGAGCAGGTGTTCCTGAAGCCGGTCATCGATATGGCCGGCATGGTCGGCACCATACAAAAGCTGCTTGAAAAGGATTGACCCCCGGTCCGCCGCCACCTAGACGCGCTCCTTGAGATACGCCTCTACCCGATCCAGCCCTTCTTTGATATTATCAAGGGAATTCGCGTATGAGAACCGGAGGAAGCCCTCGCCGCCGGAGCCGAAATCGATGCCCGGCGTGACGCCCACCCTGACGGTATCCAGTATCCTGAAGGCCTCGCGGTACGAATCGGTGCAGAAGTGGCTGGCGTCGGCGAAAACGTAGAAGGCGCCGGTTGGCTCCACGTGGAGCCGGAACCCCAGCTCCTTGAGCCGGCGTATCATGTAGACGCGGCGCTCGTTGTAGACCGCCTTCATCCGTTCGATGTCCGGCCCGCCGTGCCTGAGGGCGGCGATGCCGGCGATCTGGACGAAGCTGTTGGCCGATATGGCGAAGTTCTGGTGCAGTCGCTCCATGACGCGGGAAAATTCTTTGGGAAAGATGAGGTACCCGAGGCGCCACCCGGTCATGGCGTAGAGCTTGGAAAAGCCGTTGATGACAAAGGCCCGGTCCGTGTACTCCAGGATTGAATGGGCCCTCCCCTCGTAGACCAGGCCGTGGTAAATCTCGTCTGAGAGGATAAACTGGTTCCCGAACCCGGCTATCTCCTCCATGTTCTTTTCCGTCATGACGATGCCCGTCGGATTGGAGGGCGAGTTGATGAGGATCGCCTTGGTCCTGCCGCTCTGTACCGAGCGGATCTGTTCAGGCCGGTACTGGAACCCGTCATCGGGGTCCGTGCGGACCTCGACGACCCTTCCGCCCACCGCCTCGATGAAGTTGGGGTAGCAGGCGTAGTGGGGATTCGAGAGGACCACCTCTTCGTCAGGCTCCAGGATGGAAAGCATCATAAGGAGCATGGCCGGCGACGTGCCGGAGGTGACCAAGACCCGGTCCGGCGTGATGGATACGCCGTATTCCCGGTGGTAGTGTTCGCAGATCTCTTCCCGGAGCTCCAGGATGCCCATGGCATGGGTATAGTGGGTCTTGCCGGAGCGGATAGCCTCGATGGCCGCTTCCCGGATCACCTCCGGCGTCTCGAAATCGGGCTCCCCCACCTCGAGGTGGATTATGTCCTTGCCGTCGTGCTCCAGTTCTTCGGCCCGGGCCATCACGTCCATGACCATGAAGGGCTTCACCCCCAGGACTTTGTGGGAAATCATCTTCTTTTTATCCTCGCAATTGTTGCTCATAGGGGCCTTCCCATACCGTCGTTATCCATCGATTAAGCGCGGTCCATGAACCGCGCTTCTTAATAAGCCCTCCTTCTGGATGGTTCCGGGGGCCTTTGGCGATCCCCATGACAATAAAAAGAGGTAATCATGTCAAGGCGAAATTGACGACGGGCCCCCGGCCCCGTGCGGTCAACCCGCTAAAAAAATAGCTTGATAAACCATACGAAATATCGCATCCTTGACGGTGCGGAGGCCCCATCGAGCCGCCGCGAGAGGCCTTGAGTTTACCGGCCGGCCGATTTTGCGCATAGCATAGCCTGCTTGACACTAATTAACCGGAATTATGCAATGAATAAAAAATACATTATCGGGATAACTGTCTTTGTCATTCTTTACGCGATGATAAGCTTCTCCTCCGGCTTCTACGCGGACCTCGAATGGTTCAGGATGTACAAGGGCCTCAATATTTTCTGGGTCCTGTTTTTCACGAAATTCAACGTGCACATCCTTTTCGGCCTCATTTTCATCGGCATATTCTCGTTCAACTTTCTCCTGATCCGTGTCCTGGGCGGCAAGGGACGGATATTCGCGAACAACATCCTCAACCGGCTGCAGCTGCCGGTCCTGGGAACGCCGAAGCGGGCCCTGTTCATCATACTGGCGATCAGCGTGGTGGCGGCAGGATTCATGATGGGCGGCGCCGCCTCCTCCTTCTGGAAGGAATACCTGATGTTCACGAACGCCGTCCCCTTCACGGGCTTTCCAAAAGACCCGATATTCGGCCAGGACCTGGGCCTCTACGTGTTCAAGCTCCCCTTCCTCCAGTTCCTGTACGGATGGCTCATGTCGGCCCTGGTCATAACGGCCCTTTTTTCAGTCCTGTTCCACATCGTCAACGGGGGCATCCTCTTCAAGAACGCCAAGCTGGAGTTTTCACTCTTCGCCCGGGCGCACATCTCGACCCTCCTGGCGATGACCGTTTTCCTGTACGGCCTCGGCTACAAGCTGGACGCCTATGAGCTTCTTTCGTCCAAGATCGGCAAGTTCTACGGGGCGGGCTACACCGCGGTGCACGCCAACCTTCTGGCATACAACGCCGCCATGGTCATATCCTTCATCGCGTCGGCGCTGTTCCTGTTCAATATCTTCAAGCGGAGCTTCAAGCTCCCCCTGATCCTCCTCAGCGCCATCATCCCCGTCTACTTCATTCTGGGTGTGGTCTTCCCCGGGATACAGCAGCGCTTCATCGTGGTGCCCAACGAGTTCGGGAAAGAGGAGCCCTATATCAAGCATAACATACAATTCACCCGCATAGCCTACGACATCGAGAAGGTGCGGGAGACGCCCTTCGCCAACAAGCAGAACCTGACCTACCAGGACATCATCAGGAACCGCAACACCCTGGAAAACGTGAGGCTGTGGGACTGGCGCCCCCTGAAACAGACCTACAAGCAGCTGCAGGAGCTCAAGCCCTATTACTTCTTCAACGACGTGGACGTCGACCGCTACATCATCAAGGACAGGAAAAGCGCCGTTAACGTGTCGGCCCGGGAGCTGTCCATCGACCGGCTGGGCAAGAACAGCCAGACCTGGCAGAACCGGCACCTGCTCTACACCCACGGCTACGGCGTCGTCCTTTCCCGGGTCGACAAGATAACATCGGAAGGCCAGCCCGAGATGCTGATCTACGACATCCCGCCGAAATTCGCCGTCGACATACCCATCGAGCGCCCGGAGATCTACTTCGGCGAACACAACAATTCCTACGTGATCACCAACACCAGCATGAAAGAATTCGACTATCCCTCAGGGGACATCAACAAGTTCACCGAGTACAGCGGCACCGGCGGGATCAGGCTCGATTCTATCTTCAAGCGCCTGCTGTTCGCCGCCGCCTTCAAGGACATCAATATCCTGATATCGGGCACCATCGGCGGCGGCAGCAGGATACATTACCGCCGCAACATCATGGAAATGGCGCAGGAGTTCACGCCGTTCCTCGATTTCGACACCGACCCGTACCTGGCCATATCCGACAAAAAGCTCTACTGGATCATCGACGCCTACACCACCTCGGACCAGTTCCCCTACTCCACTCCCATCTCGATCGGGAAGCGGAAGATAAATTACATCCGCAACAGCGTCAAGATCGTCATCGACGCCTATAACGGGACCATGGACTACTACGTGGCGGACGAAAACGACCCGATTATCAGGGTGTACCAGAACATCTTCCCTGGCATTTTCAAGAAGATGTCTGCGATGCCGGCCGACCTCAGGGCCCACCTCAGATATCCGGAGAGCTACTTCACCATACAGGCGCGGACGCTCCTCCGCTACCACATGACGAATCCCAACGTGTTCTACAATAACGAAGACGCGTGGCACATCGCCCGGCAGGTCTTCGAAAGCAAAGAGGAGCCGGTCCATAGCTACTACCTGGTCACCAGGCTCCCCGACGAAAAGAGGGACGAATTCATCCTCATCATCCCCTTCACGCCCTACAAGAAGGACAACATGATCGCCTTCCTTACGGCCAAGTGCGACATGCCAGATTACGGCGAGCTCAAGCTCTACATGCTGCCCAAGGACAAGCTCTCCTACGGTCCGCTCCAGGTCGAGGCGCGCATAAACCAGAACCCGGACATATCCAAGCAGCTCGCCCTCTGGAGCCAGAAGGGGTCCAGCATCATCCGGGGGAACATGCTGGCCATCCCCATCGAAGAGTCGATACTGTTCATCGAGCCCCTGTACCTCAAGGTGGAATCAAGCGAGATGCCGGAACTCAAGCGGGTCATCGTTGCCTTCTCCGACAGGATCGTCATGGAGAAGGACCTCCCCGCGGCGCTGGAGCGGCTCTTCTCGGGAACGACCTTCATCGACACCGGCCTCACTGAGGGGTCGCTGGAGACACGGCTCAGGGACCTGGCAGTGCGGGCCATGAATCATTATAACCAGGCCGAGGCCAGCATGCGCGAGGGAAACTGGTCCAAATACGGAGAGCATATCAACATGCTCAAGGAGATACTGGAAAGGATGAACAGCTTGCGGTAACGGCAGACCGCCTGCCCCGCTCGCTTCGCCTCGTATTTACGTCCTGTAAGCCTCGGCTGCCGGCGGCGTCCGTGCCGCCTGCTCGCGGGACAGGCGGTTCAGCCGTTATTTGATTAAGGACATAAAGGCATGAAACTCGAACGTTCCAGCGGTGCCCTGCTCCACATAACCAGCCTGCCGGGGAAATACGGCATCGGAACCCTCGGGCCCGAGGCGAAAGAGTTCGCCGGACGCCTCAAGGACGCGGGGATGAAATACTGGCAGATCCTTCCCATCGGCCCCGTTGATGCGAAGCTCGATTACTCCCCCTACGCGTCGACCTCCGCTTTCGCCGGCAACTGGCATTTCATCAGCTTGGAAAAAATAGCCGAAGAACCGTGGCATTCCGGCGACGTAAAACCTTTCCCCGTGGCGGAAGGTTACACCGTGCCTTTCGAGGAAGTCATTGCGCACAAGCTCCCCCTCCTGGAAAAGGCCTGCGCGGGGTTTTTTTCACACGCGTCCGAGGAGGACCTCGCGGCATACGAAAAATTCTGTGAATCGGAAGGTTACTGGCTGAAGGATTTCGCGCTCTTTTCCGCCATTGCCGCCGAAACCGGGACCACCGAATGGCTGGAATGGGACGAGGACATTTCGAAGCGCCGGCCCGATGCCCTCAAGCTGTGGAGCGAAAAGCTCGCCGGAGAGGTCCGTTTCCACCGTTTCCTCCAGTTTCTCTTCTTCCGGCAGTGGGCCGATTTCAGGAACGAATGCATGAAGCTGGGCGTGGAGATCATCGGCGACATTCCCATTTACGTGACCATGGAAAGCGCCGACGCGTGGGCACATCCCGAAATCCTCCTGCTGGACGATGAAACGCGCCGTCCCCTGTCCGTGGCAGGCGTTCCCCCGGATTATTTCAGCGACACGGGACAGCGCTGGGGCAACCCGCTCTACCGGTGGAAGCAGGGAACGGCCCTGTCAGCCGATACATTCAACTGGTGGGCGCGGCGCATCAGCCACCTTCACAAGCTGGTGGACATCATCCGCATCGATCATTTTCGCGGGTTCGAAGCGTACTGGTCGATCCCGGAAAATGAAAAAACCGCGGTAAACGGCAAATGGGTCAAAGGCCCGGGCGTCCAGTTTTTCAAAAAGCTCCGCCAGGAGTTGGGGCGCCTCCACCTTATCGCCGAGGACCTGGGCATCATCACCCCTGAAGTCGAAAAGCTCCGCGACGACCTTGGCCTACCCGGCATGCGCATACTGCAGTTCGCCTTTGACTTCAACAACAGGAATTATTACCTGCCCCATAATATTGATAACCGCAACTGCATCCTCTACACCGGGACCCATGACAACAACACGACCAACGGCTGGTTCTACGGGTCGGAGATCAGCGAGGAAACGCGCCGCTACGTGATGGAATACCTGGGCATCGAGGACTGGTCCGACTTTCACTGGAAGCTGATACGCCAGGCATACCGCAGCGTCGCCGACCTGGTAATCATTCCCGTCCAGGATATCCTCGGATTCGGCGAGGAATTCCGCATGAACCGGCCCGGGACGACGAAAGGCAACTGGCGCTTCAAGCTCAGGGAGGACAGCATGACCCATGACATGGTTCAGCGCCTGCGAAGGATGGCGCAGGTATACAGCAGGCTGCCGGAAGAAAACATGATCATCAAATAACGGGAGGAAGCCGGATGGAAACAGGGAAACGATCAAACATATTCAAGCTCATCGCGAGCATCATCATCCCCCAGGCGGCCGGCGGGATCGGCGCACTGATGACGGAGCCATCCGTGGGCTCCTGGTACTCCGGCCTGAACAAGCCGTCCTTCAATCCCCCGGACTGGATCTTCGGCCCGGTCTGGACCGCGCTCTACCTGATGATGGGGATTGCGCTGTACCTGGTGTGGAAGAAGGGCCTGTCGCACAAAGAGACCCGGGCGGCCGTTGCGGCCTTCGGCGTCCAGCTGTTCCTCAATCTCGCCTGGTCGTTCCTTTTCTTTTACCTGCACATGCCCTTCGCGGCATTTATTGAAATCATCCTGCTCTGGTTCGCCATAGCGGCCACCATGGCGGCCTTCGCGCGGGTCTCCCGGGCGGCGTGCCGTCTCCTGGTCCCGTACCTGCTCTGGGTGAGCTTCGCGTCGGTTCTCAACTTCTTCCTCTGGCGGCTGAATCCCTAGCCGGGCCGGCGGAGAAGGAATCACGCCTTCACGAACACCTCGGCGTTCTGCAGCATGGCCATGAGGTCACGGGCCTGCCTCGACAGGCTGTCGCTGACGGCCGAGGTCTTCTCCACCAGCGCCGAGTTCTCCTGCACCACCTCGTCCATCTGCGTGAGGGAAATGCGTATCTCCTCGATGCTCCGCTGTTGCTCGTCGCTCTGCCGGGTAATGTCCTGGACAACGGCGTCAACGCCGCGGATCGACGTGCATATCTCGGAAAGCGCCCCGCCGCTCCTGCTGACCAGTTCCGTCCCGTGATGAATGCGCGACAGGGACTGGTCTATGAGGCCGCTTATCTCCTTTGCGGCATCGGCGGCCCGCTTCGCCAGGTTCCTGACCTCGTTAGCCACCACGGCAAAGCCCTTGCCGGCCGACCCGGCCCGGGCCGCTTCTATTGAAGCGTTGAGGGCCAGGATGTTGGTCTGGAAGGCGATCTCGTTTATCACCGCGGTGATCTGCGATATCTTCTCTCCGGACGCGTCTATGTCTCTGATGAAATCAACGGCCTCCACGATCATCCGCGCTCCTTCATCGGCTATGCGCGTGGACTCGGCGGCGAGGCGGGACGCCTGGTCCGTGTTCTCGGTGTTTTTCCTGATGGCGGCCACCGTTTCCTCGATGGTGGCGGTCACCTCCTCGAGGGCCGAGGCGTGCTCCACGGTCCGCTGAGACAGGTTCCGGTTCTCTGCATTGAGTCCCTCGGACAGGTCTGCCAGGTTCCTCGAAAGTTCCAGGCCCGAATTCAGCAGGTTCTTCATGACCGAGTGCTCCTGCTCGGTCTTCATGCTGGCCTCTATCCTCCTGATGGTTTCGTCCACCATCTTCATGAGGATGATCGACGCGACCGTGATGATCACCAGGCTCTCGGAAAAGCCGACAAGGGTGCCCTTAATCTCTGCAGGTGCCAGGGCCGGTGAATTCAGTCCCGCGGCCGCAGCAATGCCGATGGATATGAACATCGCAAAGACGGACGCCCGGCGCGAGGAAAACAGGGCTGTTATGATGATAAAAATATGCAGCAGGTGGAGGCGGTTCGAGAAATCAAGGCCGGACTTGAAATCCGCGAGAACGATCTGGGTCCCCATGGCTGCGAGGGAGCCGAAGATGGCCAGGTTGGCCGCCAGGGCGTAGTTGCCGGAACGGAGTATAGCATACGCCACCGCGAGAAGCAGGAGTATCAGGAACCTCACGGCGTTTCTTCCGGACAGGAAGGAGTTTTCCATGGTGAGATTCAGCGCCACCGTGATCATCAGCACTATGACTGCCAGTATGCCTATCATGTAGAGCAGTATCCTGGCTTTTTGCTGAACCATGTAGGATTTGTCTTTATATTTATCCAGCACAACTGAAATCAAAAGACTATACATGACACCACCTCCCCAAAATGAAAGTATCTGGAGCCACAATAGTAACACAATAGTTTAAAAAATGGATGACTACCCAGTTAATAATGTAATATGTTTTTTTATACAGGCAAGTATTAAATGCCCATACATAGTATTTCTTGCCCTGACCCTGTGTTTTTTATCTCACACTCGGATTTTACTCTGACCCCGGACAGCCGATAACAATCGGTCAGCTATAGAATATTGAATCATAACGACCGAAAACACAGGCCCTCTGGCCCCGCATTTACTCTGACACCATTATTTTACTCTGACACCACAATGGCATAACAGATTCTATTAGCATAAAATCACAAAACCCAGCTATACTGTTCTCCATATTTTAATAGACATCATTGACTGGCATTACAGGATTGTATACTAACCTAGTCACGGAGGCGTCGAATGTCCAATAAAATCAATCGCGATACCATTGGTGAAATTTCCCGCCGGGCTGCAGCCAAATACAATGATAAAACAGCCATCGTTTTTAGGGACAAAACGTTTTCCTTTGCCGACCTTGAAAGAAAAGCATGCTCCTTTGCCAACCTGATGCTCCGCCTCGGTGTGAAAAAAGGCGACAGGGTGGCAATTAACTCGTTTAATTCACACCACTACCCCATCAGCCTCCTGGGTCTCGCCAAGATAGGAGCGGTGCAGGTCCCTATAAACTTCATGCTCAATGCCGAAGAAGTTGATTACGTGGTCACCCATTCCGGTGCCAGGATCTTTCTCGTGGAAGACTCGCTCCTCCCCGTGATCCAGTCAAAGAAGAATCTTTTCAAAAACATAAAGACGTGGGGGCTGATTCCGATCTCCAGCCCCGAGACACCATCAGGCTTCTTCGACCTTGACTATGAAATGTCCGCCGTGCCCGCCGATGACCCCGATATCGACGTGTTTCCCGAAGACATCGTGCAGATACCCTATACCAGCGGCACCGAGTCGCGCCCGAAGGGCGCCATGCTCTCCCACCGCTCCCTCATGACCCAGTATTTCAGCTGCATGATAGACGGACAGTACGAAACGCAGGATGTGAGCCTCCACGGACTGCCCCTGTTCCACTGCGCGCAGCTCCATTGCTTCCTCATGCCCTTTATCTACACCGGGGCCGAAAACATCATTCTGCACAAGGCCGACCCCCTGGAGATGCTGCGGTGCATCGAGAAGTACAAGGTGACGCACATGTTCGCGCCGCCCACCGTCTGGATCGGGCTCCTGAACCATCCCCGGCTCCGCGACTTCAACCTCTCGAGCCTGAAAAAGGCGGCCTACGGCGCGAGCATCATGCCGGTGGAAATCATCAAGCGGCTCACCGACACCTTTCCGGGCCTGCGGCTCTGGAACTACTACGGCCAGACCGAGATGGGCCCGGTCGCGACAATCCTCAAGCCCGAGGACCAGCTCCTGAAGCCGGGCTCGGCCGGAAAGGCGGTGGTGAACGTGGAGACCCGCCTGATGGACGACGACGGCAATTTCGTTCCCGTGGGCTCGGTCGGCGAGATCGTCCACCGTTCCGGCCAGGTCATGACGGGATACCTGAACGATCCGGAGAAATCCGCCGAGGCCTTTGCCAACGGATGGTTCCACAGCGGCGACCTCGGCAAATTCGACGAAGACGGCTATCTCTACGTGGTGGACCGCAAGAAAGACATGATCAAGACCGGCGGGGAGAACGTGGCGTCCCGCGAGGTGGAAGAGGTCATCTACCAACACCCCGACGTGGCAGAGACCGCCGTTATCGGCCTCCCGGACCCGAAATGGATCGAGCTGGTTGCCGCGGTGGTCGTTCTGAAGGCAGGTTCAGCGGCAACGGAGAAGGACATCATCGACTACTGCAAAAAGAACCTGGCCGGGTTCAAATGCCCAAAAAAAATCATCCTCACGGACAAGCTCCCGAAGAACCCGTCAGGAAAAATATTAAAGAGAGAATTGAAGGAGATGTTCGCCTCGGTCATTTGAGACCGGCACAGGAGAGCAATCCGTCTTTCCGGCCGCTCTCGGCCTGACAAACAGGCGATGTCCCGCCGTTGCGCTTTGCCATGGGGACACGGGCCGGCACCCAGGCGACCGTAAAGATCACCGTCCTTTATATATTGATTGATAAATTCGGTTCTTACCTGTATTGTTAGCCCGCTATTCCTGCTGCATGTGCAACCTGTTTATGCCGCACGCGGCTTCACCCGGGTGGGATTCCGTCGGTGATGCGAGGTCGCACGAAGTTTGACGGCCTGTAATTATTTATTGAGCCATAATGCATATGGATATATCCGGCATATTCACCCATATCTATCATAATTTTTTCTCCGTGTGCGCCCTCATACCGGCATTATTCATGCTGTCGCTGGGGATTATTCTATTAAGGGTGCCCCGCAAATCAAAGGCAACGCTGCACCTCGCCATAACCTATGTGCTGCTGATGATCTTTTATTCCGGATACATCGTAGCGGCAATGGTCTACCATCCGCTGGCGGCCTAGCACCGGTGGATAACCGCCGGCTTTGCAACCCTGAGCGAAATTCCATTTTATCATGGTGTTCATCTACCTGCCTGATGAAAAATATCCGCGTCTGGCCCGGATCCTCGGGGCCGTTCTTTACTGCATATCAATCCCCCTGTGGATCGTTTACATCGTCATCACGTATAATCCCCCGAAAATCTACAATTTCGACGGCCATTACTGGGACTTCAACGCGGATACCATTAGCACGTACATGGCCCTCATGATCATTGCGTACCTTCTGGTCATGGCCGCGGTAGGCGCGTGGCGACAACAAAAAACAGGGTGCGCTGGACCATCCTGGCCATCCTGCTGATAATATTCATAACCATCCTCGTTCCCGCAACCGCCAATCTATTCAGCAGGATCGGGGTCATCGACCGGGGCACGTGCCAGATCACCCAGGACATTTTCACCATCATCGGTTTTTTCGCTGTTTTCATCATTTCCTTCAATACCACGAGGGAGCGCACCAGCCTGTTGATTAAAATCCCGGGCATCAGCTCAGCCACCATGCTCATCATAATCCAGGCGGTATCTTATTACTCCCTGAAAGGCCTTGACGATTCATACGACGCACTGAGGTTGAGCGATATGACCCTGGCCCTGGAAGCCCGGCCGTATTCCGCCCTCGCTGGCATACCTGATCGGATACAACAGCAGGGAAGACCGTCATGTCGTGAATAAAAACAGCCCGGCCATGGACTTCGCGGCCCTCCATGGCGAGCTCTGCAATACCTCGCGCATCGAGCGGATCCGGAACATGGGAAAAATGCCCGTAGCAAAATTCCGCGCCGAAATCGGGAACATACTGGAAGGCGGCGCCGTCCACTTCAACGGATACCGGGACACGATCCTGGCCCATGCGGAACTCATGCGGGACGACACCGAAGATCCCGCAGCCGAAACCATCGCCTTCATGAAAGCGATCCGGAAAAAAACCGCCGCCATGTCGGCCTGTCTCTCCCGACTTCCCGAGCGGCAATTCGCGGCCAGCATGGAATCATGCCTGGCCGGCAGCGACCCCGCGATGGAGCATTTCGCCGTGGCCATCCGCTCCCTCGCCGCTTCTGCGAACATCGACGGTGCCGCCCTGAAGCGGGAAGCCCTCAAGTTCGTTGCGCCGATGCTCCCGGCGGAACAGAGGCGCTACCGGACCGGTGTGGACGGGATGACCCACTACATCGCTTTCGCCAGGTTCGATCCCGACCGCCAGGCGGCGCACGAAGCCGGTTTCAGCCATGTCGACTACCGGGAGTATCATCACCGGACGGCGCGCAAGTTCATCATCATGTTCATCATAATCCTCATGGCGACCTTCATCGGCTTCAGGATCTTTTTTCTCGGCGCATACATCCGGCCCCTCCGGCGCCTTCTCAACGGCATCACGCAGGTCCGGGAAGGAAACTATGACGTGGTAATCCCCATAACGATGAACGACGAGCTCGGATTCATGACGCACAACTTCAACGAAATGGCAGGCACCCTCGAAATGTCCCGGGAAGCGCTGTCGGATTACTCCGAGAACCTGCAGAAAATGGTCGAAGAGCGCACCATCGAACTCGAGAAGGCGCGGGACACCGTCTGGGGCGAGATGGAACTGGCGCGAAAGATGCGGACCATTCTGATACCGGAACGGCCCCGGATTGAAGGGTACGAGATCGCCGGCCACATGGCCCCTGCCGAAATGGTCGGCGTCGACTACTATGACATCATCAACACCGCCGGTATGGACTGGGTCGTTATCGGCGACATCTCGGGGCACGGCGTCCCGGCCGGCATCATCATGATGATGGTGCAGACCGCCATCCATACCGTGCTGGCGGGCGATCCCCGCATCAGGCCCTCCGACCTGCTGGAACGGGTCAACACGGTGATCGCCGACAACATCCAGAAACTCAAAGAAGACAAGTACATGACCATCACGGTGATCGCATGCCTGGGAAGCGGAAGCCTCTATGCCTCGGGGCTCCACCAGGACATCCTGGTATACCGTTCCGCCCGGGACGCGGTTGAAACCGTTAAAACCTGCGGGATAATCCTTGGCCTCAAGGACGTCATAGAACATGTGCCCGGCGACAGGGAATTTGCCCTGAAGAAAAACGACATCATGCTCCTTCACGCGGACGGCATCACCGAGTCATGGAGGAAGGGTACCCGGCGCAACCACCGGAATCCGCGCACTGACATGTTCGGCCAGGACCGGCTGGCAGACATCCTCTGCCGCGTCAGCACGAAGACACCCGGCGAGATTCGGGACGCCATCCTGGAAGAACTCGCCGGGTACGAGCTGATAGATGACGTCACCATGGTCATCATAAAGAGAAAGTAGATCGGAATTTCCGGGAATATCCCGGGAGGGATTGTTATTTAAGGATTCTGATGTTCCTCGACATGACGTAGGCGCGCTTCTCTTTTCCGATAAAATCCATTATCACGCCATCAAGCTGAACCCGCGTGCCGTCCGACAGGCCGGGCATCACCCCCGGCGAATAGACATCCGCCGCGCCGCCGGATTTATCCCCCGGGGCGTCGATACTCATGGTGAATACCTGGCTCCCGCCGCGCTGTTTGATCTTCCCTATGCGGCCTTTCCAGCGCACGGCGAAGCCGCGGTACCGGTACCTGTTTTTTTCAACGTTCGCGTAGGGCACCTCGCTATAATCCCGGTCCTCGAGGTCGGTGACGAACTTGATGAGGAACGCGACCTTTTCCTTCACGACGAAATTGACATTGCTGTTGTAAAGGTCGTTAAGCAGCAGGATGGCGTCATTGTGCTGTCCCGCCTTGATGAGCGTGCGGGCGCGGTTGAAATCGGCCGTCATGTCCCGCACCGACTGGTAATAGACGGGAACGCGTTCCGGGGCCATGTTTTTCACCAGGTCGTATTCCGTCCCGCCCAGGGTGACCCGGTCAATCCCGCTGTAATCGGCGCGCGACAGCCCCGCCCGCCTCACGGCGCCGGCCAGGAAGCCGGGGCCCGTGAAGAGCCATACCCCGAACATGACCAGCGACACCGCCAGCGCCGTGGCGAGCATGACCAGCCCGATGCGCCGCCACGGGAAGTGACGGTCGCGGATGATGCGGACACCCCTCCTGTCCAGCATGCCGGTATAGACCGACTTTATGGCCGTTTTCTTCAGGCTCCGCGGAGGGGCAGGTATGGAAACGAAATCCTGGAGCCGGGCGTTCTTCTGGAAGTCGCGGAAATCAGCGGCCCCGCTGACGAGGCCCCGCCCCCGGTGGATGTGGGGGTCGGCCGGATATTTCGCCATGAGGTCGATGTATACCTTCAGGGCCTCCTCCTTTGAAGCGGCTGACTTGAGCTTTAGAAACGCCTCGAGCTGAATGAGCGGCATGTAGGACCGGTTCATCTCCCGCATCTTCGTGATGAACCGCGCGAGCTTGCCGAACTGGTCGGTATGAAGGTAGGCCACCGAGAGTAGAAGAAGCACATAGATGTCGCCGGCGCCGGAGGAGAGCACTTTCTCCAGCACCAGTATGGCTTCCTGGAATTTCTTCCTGTCGAGGGAGCGATAGGCGTCCCTGATGAGTCGGTAATTTACCTTTGCGGAATCCACGGGTTTATCATGGGGATACCGCGGCCGGCCCGTCAATCACGATTTCGCCTGAAAAAGGAGGATATGAGGTCTATGACTGAAATATTCTCGTCGCGGGACTTGCCGATGATGAAGCCGACGAGGACCAGGATGAGGATGATGAGGGTCTTCCACCAGCCGATGGTGAAAAGGAGAATCCCCAGAATGAACCCGATGGCTGCGCCGACGGTCTTTCCGGGGTTTTCCTTTATCCATGAGGCTATCTGATCGAAAAAATCCATCCCTACATCTTCACCCGCTCAATATATTCGCCGGTCTCTGTGTTGATCTTGATGTAATCGCCCTCGTTGACGAAGAGGGGCACCTTGACCTCCGCCCCGGTCTCCACTTTGACCGGCTTCCGCACGTTGGTCGCGGTGTCGCCGCGCAGCCCCGGCTCGGCGTAGGTGACCTTGAGCACCACGGACGCCGGGGGCTCGATGGTTATCGGCTCGCCCTCGTAAAAGGCGATCTGGACCACGTCCTCTTCCTTTATAAACTGCAGCGCGTCGCCGATGGCGTCAGCCGGCACATGCTCCTGGTCGTAGGTCTCGGTGTCCATGAAGACCACCGAATCGCCCTCGCGATAGAGATACTGCATGGGCCGCTTCTCGAGGCGCACGTCCTCGACCATGACGCCGGCGTTCCAGGTCCGGTCAACGACGTTCCCCTTCCTGACGTTGCGCATCTTGGCCCGGACGATGGCGCCTCCCTTGCCCGGCTTGTGGTGCTGCTGCTCGATGATCGAAAAGAGCTCCTTGTCGATGATTATGACGTGCCCGCGTCTGAGATCGTTTACTGATATCATATCCTGCTATCCTATTACAATGATGTCTTTCGATGATTTGGTCAGAACCTCGTGCCCCTTCGCGGTGACCAGGACCATGTCCTCGATCCGGACGCCGCCGGCGCCCGGTACGTAGATGCCGGGCTCGATCGTGATGGCCATGTTCTTTTTAAGCTTCAGGTCGCCCGGTTTTATGGCCGGCAGTTCATGCACTTCCATGCCGATCCCGTGACCGAGGGAGTGGCCGAAGCGGTCGCCGTAGCCGGCCTCCGTTATGATGTCCCGCGCCACCGCGTCGAGCTTCCCGGTGGTGATTCCGGGCCGCACCGCCCTCACGGCCGCTTCCTGGGCCTCACGGACGATGCGGTATATCCGCTCAAGAGCGGGGTCAATGCTAGAAACGAACATGGTTCTTGTCAAGTCTGAATTATAGCCATGGTACTCGCACCCCATGTCGATGAGAATGACCTCGCCCGCGCGCACCTTCTTCTCCATGGAGGTGGCGTAATGGGGCATCGACGAGCCCGGGCCGGAGGCGATAATGCAGTCAAAGGAGCTCTTCCGGCACCCGTGCCGGCGGTAGAAATGCTCGATCTCCGTCGCGATGTCCCATTCCCCGTCGCCGGGCCGGATGATCTTTTTCAGGTGCTCCACGCAGCCGTCGGTTATATTGGCCGCCTGCCTGAGGACGGCGATCTCATCTTCGTCCTTTATCATGCGGACGGCGTTCACCTCGTCGCCGCCCGGCTGGAGCTTCACCCCCTTCAGGTTCCGCTTCATGTTCCGGTACACGGAAAAAGGGGTTGAGTGCTCTTCCAGGTACAGCTCACGGGCGCCCATGGTCTTCAGCACCGATTTCAGCGTATCCAGAAAATCGACTTTCTGGAGGACGAACTCCACGCCCTTCGGCATGATGGAGCGGGCGTATTCCTCGTAGCGGGAATCCGAGATAAAGTAGGAACGGCCGCGGTCGACGACCAGGCTTGCATAGGAGCCGGTAAAACCGGTGAGGTACCGTACGTTCACCAGGTCGGTTACGAGGTAGGGGAGCGGGCCCTTTGACTGCAGGACCCTGATCAGCTTTCTTAATCGCATATGGCATATCCTCGCGGCTGTAGTACATCCCTCACAAGCCCCCCGCGCCGTGAGGGGCTACTGTAAACAATACTAGCCACTGAAGTCCCCCTGGGGGGCCAGGGGGGACTGAATGAGGGCTGTCGATCTGTTATTTCAGCAGGTCCTTGTAATCGTCCCTGCCGCGGAACTCGGCCCGTTTTCTGTTCCACTCTTTTTCATCTATCGGCACATACTCGATGTGGGCATCGTCTTTTCTTGCCATCCTGATCGCCTCCACCGGGCAGGCCGACACGCAGAGGCCGCAGCCGATGCAGCGCTCGCCTATAACCGCCGTGTCGCCTAGTTCGATGACACCCTTCACCTGGCACCGGTCAAGGCAGGCGCCGCAGGCGGTGCAGAGGTCCGCGTCCACCACGGCCCGGTAATTGGAGCGCGCCAGCGCTGAATCGAGACCCAGTTCGTTCACTCCCCTGAGAATGCCGCAGCAGCAGCCGCAGCAGTTGCAGATGTAGATATGACCTTCTTTCGTATTGGATGTCATGTGCACCAGGCCGGAATCCTCGGCCTTCTTCAGCACGGCATAGGCCTCTTCCTTGGTGATGGGCCTCCCCCAGAAGTAGCCTTCGAACATGTTCTCGATCGGGGAGAGGGCCATGCAGACTTCCATGGGCTTGTCGCACCTTTCGCCGAGGATACTTTTCTCTTTTTTGCAGACGCAGTCGCCGACCGCCCATGATTTCGCGTTTTCGATAAGGCTCGAAATGCTCTCGTACGGCTCGATGACCGATTCGGCAGGAATTTCCTTCTCTATAGGCACCACCTTCAGGAGAGCCGGCGACTGGCTGTAGAAAACGTTTCCGAAATCCCTGTGGGAATAGAGCTCCAGCATGTCGACCAGCTCCCTGTCCATGCGGTACACCTGCCATTCGTAGATGCCGAAAACAAAGGGCGCCAGCTTGTATATCTTCGCTCCCCCGATGGTTACGCCCCAGATCTGTCCCTGGTTCGCCATTTTGGGCAGCATCGTCTTAAGATATTCGGGGTCCATGCCTGTCCTGGCCGCCATGGCCTCCGCGGTCTCGAATTTCATCCGCATCTTCGTGGCGACCTCCGCCTCTTCCTCGGTAAAGATCTTCTTGAGTATCTTTATCTCAAGCCCGTCTTCCGTCGCCGGATAGCCGTTGGGCATTTTGTCAAGAATGTCCCGTAACCGGTAGTATACATCGTCTGCCATGGCGCACCTCGCTGGGTAGTTTGAATTATCGGTCAAACATAACAGTGTTATGTTTAAATGCAAGTATTTTTTGTTTTAAACGAAGACGCTCTTCAGGAGCATGGCCACGGAATAGAGGAAATACCCCATGCTCCCTGCGCCGACGGCAAGGTTCACCAGGTTCAGGGGCGGCTGGAAGACCAGGATGATCCGCATCGGCACGATACCGGCCAGCGTGAGGTAGGCGATCGTGCCGGCCAGGGAGATCGTCTCTCCCCGGCTGAGGGCCCTGGTGATGCTCCCCCAGAGAAAGATCTCGTCCCAGAGGCAGAGCAATGTCACGACAATGACGGGGAACAGGTATGACCGGAAGATCCGGTCGAACCGTGACGGCCGCGGTTCTTCGGGAACCTTTTTTTTGACACGCTTCTCGAAAAACGAGAAGAGGTAGTATTCCAGGAAGGTGAACAGCACCCAGAGGGGGATGCCGACAAGAAAACTCCTCATGTTCAGGCTTTCAAGGAGATGATACACCAGATAGATGTTCATGGCCCACATGCCGAAGGGCACCACGATCTTGAGAGCCCTCAGGCGCGCCGCGGCGACGGGCCTCCCCTTCCCCCGCTGGACCTCCGTCGCGGCGAAAACGACGCCCCCCGCGATGCCCACCATGACCAGGAGATATCCGAACACGGACATGACGATGAAATCACCCCTGCCGAAGATATCGAAGACATTCATGACAACGCCGAGGTGGAGGGCGATCACGATCCAAAGGGCCGCGATGCAGTACGCCACATAGATGACGGCATTCCGGTAATAGGCGCGGTACTCCCGGAATACCGTGCCGAGGTACCAGATGATGAAGAAATCCAGGAAGACCCCGGCGACCAGGAGCGATTTCATCGAGAGGACCTGCACGAACCATTTCCCTCCGGTGACGAACCGGTACAGGAAAAATTCCGTATAGGCATAGAGCAATATATCGAAGAGAAGCTCGTCCCGGTTGATGCGGAGGATATATTTATGGAAAAATGATCCTTCTTTCATCATGTCTGCCATGATCCATTTTGATTATGTCATACCGCGTTCACGGTGTCATTAATATTTTAAAAATGTTCTTGATTTTTAAAGCGCAAATAATTTCTACAACCTATATCTATCCGTTTCTGGAGCCAGAGATGCCGGTCATAGCAAAAACAATCGTTCTCCTTACCATTTCCAACGTCTTCATGACCTTCGCGTGGTACTCCCACCTGAGGAACCTGGGAGGCACAGCGTGGTACGTCGCGGCCTTCGCGAGCTGGGGCATAGCCCTCTTCGAATACATGGTCCAGGTGCCGGCGAACCGGATAGGATACACCGCGTTGTCCCTCCCGCAGCTCAAGATCCTCCAGGAGGTAATCACCCTGTCCGTCTTCGTCCCCTTCGCCCTCATTTACATGAAGGAATCGATACGGCTCAATTATCTCTGGGCCGGTCTCTGCCTCATGGGGGCTGTCTATTTCATCTTCAAAGGTTAATGCACCGGTCATATTCATACATTTTTCATCGATAATAGTGGGCCTGTTGCCCCTTTTTGTCATTGACAGGATGTCAAACGGGGAATGTACTACAGGCAGAACCGTCGCTTTCCGCATAAAGCGACCTCAAGCCCGGACCAAACGCCAGGGAGGCCTTGTATCCGCATGAAGCTGTCAGCCCTCATCATCTTCCTTTTCCTGGCAGCCGATGCATCGGCCGGAACCGTCGTTGTGGACCGCGATTTCAGGAACATGTCCCTCGGGCCCCATGTGGAATACCTCCGGGACCCGGCCAGCATCCTGTCCATCGAAGACATCCGCGGCAGCACCCAGCTTGACCGGAACGGCCATCCCCTCCGCTGGCTGAAGTCCGAAAAGGAATCCCTCGGGTTCGGCTTCAGCACGGCGTCATACTGGGTGAGATTCCGGTTGAAAAACAATTCCGGAAAAGCCATTGATTGCTATCTCAACCAGAACTACGCCCTCATCAGCCACCTTGACTGTTATGTCGATGACGGGACATCCGTGACGCACATGAGGACCGGCCACAGTTTCCCCTTCGCCCAGAGGCCGATGAATTTCCGGACCTTTGTGTTTCCCCTGACGGTACAACCCCGGGGTGAAGTCACCTGTTATCTCCGGTTCCGCTCGGACAGCGCCCTCATCGTCGACCTTGACCTCTATTCCCCCGATGTTTTCAAAATAATGCACGGGCAGGAATCAGCCTTCCTCTGGATGTTCTACGGCATCCTGCTGGTCATGCTCCTGTACCACCTGATCCTCTTTTTTTCCATGAGGGATATCGGCTATCTGTATTACATGATGTCGATCGCCGCTATGCTCTTCCTCGCCATGGGACTTAACGGCACATCCTACCAGCACCTATGGCCCGGCAATCCGTGGTGGGAACGGTACAACAACCCGCTCATGATTGGCCTGACCTACGCCTTCTTCCTTCAATTCGGAAGGTATTACATCGACCTGCGGAAGCATATGCCGCGCGCCGACATTGCCGTCAGGATCCTCATCCTTCTCGGCCTTGCCGCCGGCCTCTCAACGCTCATACTGCAGAACTACCGATTCAGCATCGTGACCATAACGGCCATCACCCTCATCAGCGTGGTCTACAGCCTCTATCTCCTGGTAAACCTTACCTTTATAAAAAAATCACGGACCGCGCGGTCATTCCTCATCGCGGTCGGCATACTGATCCTCGGAGTGATACTCTATATCCTTAAAACCTACGGGCTCATCCCGGAAAACCCCGTTACCAACTACAGCATGCAGGCCGGCTGGGTGGCCATGGTAATCCTTCTTTCCCTCGGCCTCGCCGACCGCATGAACATGATGAGGCTCCAGGTCGAAGAGACCCGGAAGAAATACATCCATTTCATTGAAAGCTCCAATGATATCATTTTCAACCTGGACGACCAGTTCCGCTTTGCCACGGTCAACAGGGCGATCAAGAAGCTGCTCGGGTATGAGCCGGAGGAAGTGCTTGCCACGGCCTTTCTCGACTACATTGACCGCCGGGGCGAAAAAGATGGCGACATGTTCCGCCAGATTTACCGGGAACACCTGTCAGGCCTCGGAAAGGACAAGACAACCATAACGTTCAGGAGCGATTTCAAGGCCAAGTACGGCAGCGAGCCCGTTTCCCTTTCGGTCAAGCTTGATTATGTTGAATCGGAAGGCACCGCGAACATCTTCGGTACCGCCTCGCCGGTGAACGATGACATACTCCTTGACCTCTTGGAAACAGAGCGCCAGGTATATTACACCGACAACAATTTCAGCCACGCCGAGCTGCTGACCCAGCGCCTCATCAAAAACCTCGGCAAGTCCCTGGACCAGGGCGGCGTGCAGGCGGTGAAAACAGGCCTCCTTGAAATAATCATCAATGCTATTGAGCACGGGAACCTGGACATCCAGTTCAATGAAAAATCCGGTTCCGGGGCCGGACATGAGTATCTCCAGTTCGTTCGCGACCGCCGCAAGGACGCCCTTTACCGCGAAAAGCGGGTCAGAGTCGAGTATTCCCTGACGCCCGCCATGGCGGCCTACCGGATAACCGATGAAGGCAAGGGTTTTGACCATCGGAGCTTCATGGCAATGACCGCGGACAATGTGAACCGGGACCTTCTCACCCACGGGCGGGGCCTGATACTGGCCCGGAAATCCTTTGACGTGATGACCTTCAACGAAAAAGGGAACCAGGTGACCCTGGTGAAGTATTTTCACGGCTGTTCCGGGGAAGAGCCGCATTTTTAATATTCCTGACAGGTGAAAAATCCGGCTGCATTGGGTATGCATCCTTCTGATTTATTGAATGAAAGTAAAGCAGGCAGGGAACCGCCCCGCTCGTCCGCCTCGTATAACGTCCGTGTTGACTCGGCGGAATCGGCGACATCCCTGTCGCCTACTCGCGGGGCAATTCCCTGCCTGGCAAACATTATCCGTTCGCCAATCACCAAAAAGTTGTTTACAAATATTACATATCCAACAATTTTTATAAATTATCAAGCTTATTAAGCTCATCCCCGCGGCGACGATGGAAATTTTATTATAATTTACAAGGAGCCTATCATGTCAACATGCAGTTATACCGTAGACGGCCAGGGCGTCGCCCTGATGGTCATCAACAAGCCGCCGATGAACGCCCTCAGCACCCCGGTCATCAAGGACATCCGGGAGGCCGTGGAAAGGGCCCTCAAGGACGATGCCGTGCGCGCGGTCGTGTTTACCGGCGAAGGGAAGGCCTTCATCGCCGGGGCGGACATCAGCGAATTCACCTCCCTCAACACCCGGCAGGCGGGAAGCGACTGGCTCAAGGCAGGCCAGGAGCTGATGAACCTGATCGAGAACGCCGACAAGCCCTTTATCGCCGCCATCAACGGATATGCCCTGGGCGGAGGGACCGAAACCGCCCTGGCCTGCCATATACGCATAGCCGATGAAACGGCCCAGATGGGGCTCCCGGAGATAAAGCTCGGCATCATTCCCGGCTTCGGCGGGACCCAGCGGTCCCCGCGGTTTTTCGGGACCGGACGCGCCTACGAGCTTATTTTATCCGGCAATTTCATCAGCGGAAAACAGGCGGCGGAATACGGTATCGTCAACCGCTGCGTGCCCAAGGGCGAAGCCGTCAACGAAGCGAAGAAGCTCGCGGCGGCCATCGCCCTCCGCGGCAGGCCCGCCATCAAGGCAGCCATGGAAGTGATCCGAAAAGGGCTCACGATGGAATTCAACGCCGCCCTGAAAATGGAGCGGGACGCCTTCGGAGCGCTTTGCGAAACAGAAAACAAGAGGGAAGGCGTCGCCGCCTTCCTTGAAAAGCGCGACCCGGTGCCCAAAGACAAGTGACATTGATCAGGACAGCCGCCGCCGGAGACATCGATGCCGTTTACGATATCGAGCGCGAAGGACACGCGCGGTGGGACCGGCGGCAGTTCGCCGATGAGCTGGGCCTCAATTTTTCCCGTTTCTACGTCCTGGAAGAAGACAGCGACATAGTCGGTTTTGCCGTGGCCTGGATCGTCGCCGACGAGATCCAGCTCAACAACATCGGCGTCAGGAAGGACCGGCGGCTCCGGGGCCTGGGCTCTCGGTTGCTGGAGCGCGTCATCAGCGACGCGCGGGAAGCCCATGGACCGGTTAAAATTTTTCTCGAGGTAAGCGAGCTAAACACCGCGGCCCGAACGTTCTACCGGAAAGCCGGTTTCATCGAAACCGGCCGCCGCAAAAACTATTACGACGACGTTGACGCAATCCTCATGGAGCGGGTGCTGGCGCGATGAAAATACACGGGGTCCATTTTCTCAAAAGCTGCAGCGCTCCGTCGCAGTTCCCGCGGCATGCATACCCGGAATTCGCCTTCCTGGGAAGGTCCAACGTGGGGAAATCATCCCTGATCAACATGCTGATGAGGAAAAAGGACCTGGTCAAGACCGGCTCCCGGCCGGGCGTAACCAGGACGATCAACTTCTTCGTCCTCAACGACTCCATTTCCATCGCGGATCTTCCCGGCTTCGGCTACGCGAAGCTGCCCATGGATATGCGGAAGGCCTTTCTGCCCCTTATAAAAAAATACATAACCACGCGCGCCAATCTGAAGCTCGCCTTTCTGCTGATAGACATCAGGAGGACGCCGGACGATTTCGAAGCCGGGATACTCTCGCTCCTTGCCGGCCAGAAGGTCCCTGCCGCCATCACCCTGACGAAAAGCGACAAGCTGTCCCGCAACCGGCGGTCGCAGCGGGTGCGCGAGATCAGCGAAGCCCTGGGCATATCGCGCGACGCATTCTTTATAAGCTCCGCGAAATCCGGGGATGGAAGAAAGGAAATCCTTGGCTTGATAAACGAATACTCGGCCATGGACTAAGGCTTAACCGGCTAGACGCGGCCGCCCGCCGCCGCGTACCTCTCCCTGACATCTTTGTAGTCTATCTTGTCGTTGTAGATCTTGTACTGGTTCTTGCCGGAAAGCTTTGCGTCGTAGAGGGCGTCGTCCGCGGCCTTCTGGAGCTTCAGGTATTCGTCCTTGGTCGAATCGAGGTTGATGCGCTTCAGCCTGTTCAGGTCCATGGAAAATACCGCGATGCCGGCGCTGACGGTGACCACCACGTCGGTATTGTCAAAGTTGTACTTGAGGTTTCGGATATAGCGGTACATCTTGTCCAGGTAGGTCACGCCTCCCTTGAGGTCTGTCGACGGGAGGATGACGTCGAACTCCTCTCCGCCGAAGCGGATCAGGTAATCAGTGGGACGCGAATGGGCCTTCAATATCTCCGCCAGGTCGACCAGGACGATGTCTCCCTTGTCATGGCCGAAACGGTTGTTGAGCAGGGAAAAATTATCTATGTCGAAGCGGATATAGGTGATCTTGTACTTGTCGTTGGGAACGATGTCCAGGGTACGCGAGGCTGACTTGATGATCATGGTGAAGTAATCGTCGCGGTATTTGAGCAGGTTGGTTTTCCAATCGATATTGACTTTTTCTTCGAGGATGCTGTTCTTGTCGAGGAGCGTGTGGTACTCGAAATTCAGCATCCTCAGGGTTTCCATCACCTCGTCCTCGACCGCACCGCTCCGGTACAGGTGGGTCATGATGTTAATGACGTTGAGGTCGAAACTTCCCAGCTCCCGTTCTTTTTCATCGCGATCGTCTTTCTCGCCCATCCTGGTACCCATGGTTTATGATTGCCCCTGACCCAGCGCAGGTTCCCCTGCCGGTTCAGTGGACCCCCTGGACCGCATTCCTCCATCTTCACCGGACAGTTAATTAAAACGCAGAAGATGAACCGTTGTCAAGTTTTTTTATTTGCAAAATTCACCGGCGGGGCCGGGGCCCGAGCCCCCTCGGCAGGTCAGATCTGCGTCATCAGGTACATGATGCGGCTGGCCCGCTCAGCCTTTTTGGCCGACATGAGCTGTATGATATAGGGCGTGATGCTGGTGCGGCCCGCGTCGGCGGCATCGGCATCAATCTGCCTGAGCACATCTATGATCAGCGGGTCCTCCCAGTTGAGCATGATATCGACCGTGCTTTCGGGAGGCATGTTGACCATCTTGGTCGCCAGGACCTTCACGTTCTTCTTGTATCCGGAATAGCGGTTTTTCTCCTGCTCGAGCTTCTTTTTCTCCAGGTCGAGGCCCTTTTTCAGTTCCTCGATCTTCTCCTTCTGGGAATCCATGTCCTTTTCCTTCTCGGCAATCAGGGCCTCCCGCTTGTCGAGGTCCTCGATCCTCTCAGAGAGCTTCTGCTTTTCCTTCTCGAATTCCTCCCGTTCCACCAGGGACGGCTCATCGTCAGCGGCCTCGGTCACCAGGGGCGGTTCTCCCTTGAAGCGGTTTATGTAACCGGAAATATTGAAGAGCCCGATGTAATCCATCCAGAAAACGCCGAAGGCCGATATAAAAAGTATCAGCAGCAGCAGATATATGATTTTTGCCCTGTTTGAAATGTTGCCCATGTCACTCCTCCCGCAGGCGGTGTCGCCCCCCTGCCGCGTTTCACTCGCTGTTCTTTATATATGAGTCTATGACTTTCTTTATATACTCGCGCGTCTCGGGATAATCGGGCACCCCGCCCTTTTCATTGACCGCGCGCCTTCCGGCATTGTACGCCGCCAGCGCCTTGGAATAGTCGCCGCCGTACTCGCTGAGAAGGTCCCTGAGCAGCGAAACGCCGGCGTCAATGTTCTCATTGGCGTCGAAGGGGTCCCGAACGCCCAGGTCCTTGATCACCGACGGCATGAGCTGCATGAGGCCCTTTGCCCCTTTCGGCGATACCGCGTTGGGATTGAAGTTCGATTCCGCCTCTATGACCGCCCTGACCAGCGCCGGAGGCACGTGTTTTTTCGCCGCGTAATGGTCGGCGAGCTTCCGTATCTCCTCGACGGTGGTTCCCCTGATCCCGGCTATTTCCCTGTCAACCGGTCTGCCCTTTTCGGTTTTCCCTGAATTGACGGCCCTGTCCTGGAGTTCCCGGTAGCCGTTGCGGGCCTCCCGGGCCGCGGCCGCGCCGGCGTCATGGCGCCGGTTGAGTCCGAAGCGGCCCCGTATCTCGTTGATGCGTTTCATGACCGTGTACATGTTATCTATCATTGCAGTCCTACGCCGTTTCCTTTTTTCTCATCGCGTATATCTTCTGGTTCGTCTCATCGTTCTCCTTGTTGAGTTCGCGGTTCACCTCGTAGGCGTGCTGGGCGCGCCTGCGCTCCCTGAGCTTTTCCACCACCTTGCGCGCCCGCGACGCCTCCACCAGGCGGGACCGCACTTCCTGTATCTGCGGCTCCATGTTCCTGATGCGCTCTTCCGCCGTGCCGATGGCCCTGAGTGAAACATCGACAAAACGCTCGAAGAGTATCGCCTCGTTCCCGGAAAATGCGCCGCGCTTCAGCTTGTCGCCGAAGAACGATTTCTGCTCTTCAATGCTGCGCCGGAGCTCGGCCTGCTTCTCCCGCTCTCGGTTCTGCAGGCTGATGATCCGCGCCAGTTCGTACTGTATCTCGCGCTCTCGGGCCTCCCGTATATCGAGGAGCGTCTGGAGCTTGAATTTGAATTTTTTCATTCGAATCTCCCCGTATCCCTCACCCTCTTGCGCGGATTAAAATCCGCGCCTATCTGAACTCTTCCCAACCATTTCACACGCGGATTAAAATCCGCGTGTGGCAAATCATCTTACAATCCGCGCAAACGCCGGGGTCCGCGTGATTATGTCCGGCCTCACCGGCGCCCTCCGCTCGGCGAACATGTCTATCAGCTTCTTAACAATATCGTCAAAATAATCCTGCTCGTATATGCCCTGCCTCAGAAAGGCGTTCATCCGGTCCATCATTTCCAGCGCCCGGTCGACCGCCGGGACCGATCCCTTCGCGTAGGCGCCCAGGCTGATTTCGTCCTCGTGTTCGGTGTACGCCGCGAGGAGCTCCCTGAACCTGTTCGCCGCCGCGTTGTGCTCCGGCGTCACCACGTCCTTCATGCAGCGTGATATGGACTGGAGGACGTCGATTGCCGGGTAATGGCCCTTGTGCGCGAGACGGCGCTCCAGCACGATGTGCCCGTCCAGGATGCTCCGGGCATGGTCCGCGATCGGTTCATTCATGTCGTCGGCCTCGACCAGGACCGAGTAGAACCCGGTGATGCTGCCGCCGGTGGCTATGGTGCCGGCGCGCTCCATGAGCTTGGCCATGAGTGAAAAGGTCGACGGCGGGTAGCCCCGCATCGACGACGGCTCCCCCGCGGCGATGCCCACTTCCCGCTGGGCCATGGAAAACCGCGTGATGGAATCCATCAGGAGGTTGACGTGCTTCCCCTTGTCCCTGAAATACTCGGCTATGGCGTGGGCCAGGTAGGCGCCGCGGATGCGCATCATGGCCGGCTGGTTTGACGTCGCCACCACCACGACCGACTTGCGCAGCCCCTCGGGGCCGAGCTCCTTCTCGACGAAATCCTTTACTTCGCGGCCGCGCTCGCCGATGAGCGCCACCACGTTCACGTCCGCGTCGGTGTAGCGCGAAATCATGGCGATGAGGGTAGACTTGCCGACGCCGGAACCGGAGAAGATGCCGATGCGCTGGCCGCGTCCCACGGTGTTCAGGCCGTCGATGGCCCTGATGCCGACGGAAAGCGGCCGGTCGATGACCGTGCGCTCCAGGGGATTGATCGGCTCGGCCGTGACCGGGTACCGGCCCTTCGTATAGATCTCGCCCTTTCCGTCCAGGGGCGCGCCGACGCCGGAAATGACCCTGCCGAGGAGTTCGTCCCCCACGGGCACCATGAGCGCCGTGCCGGCGGCTATGACGTCGGCCCCGGGCATGATCCCCTTCATGTCCCCGATGGGCATCAGGATGACGCGGTTCTTGTTGAAGCCCACGACCTCGGCGAAGAGGTACCCGCCGCGGTCGAGGCGTATCTTGCACAGCTCGCCGTACTCGACGTCGGGCCCGATCGACTCGATGGTGAGGCCCACCACGCGCTCCACCGTGCCGGTGTACTTGATGAGCTCAAGCTCTTCGATGATATCCTTGTACTTGGACAGGATATCGATCTTTTCATGTGGGAGTATCCGTATCATAGGTTATTCTAATGACCCCCCTGCCCTCCTGAGGGGGCATGCGTCATGCATCCTGTTGTATATCCCTTTGTCATCGCCATCTTCACTGTTGTTACTCATCTCTTGCGCCATCAATGTATTGTGCCGTCCCTGATTCGTGCCCCATCGGGGGGACAGGGGGGTCAATACGTTATGTCTCATCCGGCTCCATTGAAAACGCCCGCAATGCGAGCGTGTTCATGTTTATATCGCCGTCGTGCTCCTGATCGCCTCTTCGATGGCGTCAAGCTGCGTCGAGATCTTCGCGTCGATGGCGCCGACGTCGGTTTCGATGATGCAGCCGCCGCGCTCGACCCGCGAATCTTCGTATATGTTGACCTTCTTCAGCGATTCCATCATCTTGATCAGCTCGTCCTTGTGCGCCGTGGTCATGTCGAGGTCGGCGAAATTGACCCGTATGTCGATACGGTCGCGGTCCTTGACGCGCTTGATCGCCTCCTTTATGTTGTTGATGACGACCTCGCGGCGTTCCACGATCTCGTCCTTGATGACCTTGCGCGCTATCATCAGGATCATCTCGGTCATGAGCTTCTCGGAGGACTTGATGATATCGTCCCGGATGTCGACGGCCGTGGACACGATGGTGCCGAGGCGGTCGATGAGGCGCATGACCTCCGCCTGGCCTTCCTTATAGCCTTCCTCGCGGCCGGCGTCGTATCCCTTCTTATACGCCTCATGCTCGATCTCGGAAACCTTGAGCTCGGCCTCCTTGATCATCTTCTCGGCCTCGAACTTGCCGCGTTCGATCTCGCGCTCCGACTCGACTTTGAGGCGCTCCATCTCCAGGTTGATCTGCTCCTTGGAAGACTGGAGCTCGTTGAACGCGGCCTGGCGGCCCTCCTCTTCTATCTGCTTGGCCCGCGCGCGGGCCTGCTCGAGCATGTCTTTTACTTCTTCTTCCGTCTCCCGGCGGTAGCGCTCGAGCTCCGCCTCCATCTCCTCGATGGACGGCCCCTGATACACGTCTATCGGGTTGCCCTCGTCGTCGACCTCGAACTCCTTGAAGTCCTCGGTCTCGATCAGGTTCTTCTGGTACTTAGACGGCAGCTCAATCTGCTTGGGTATGTTCATCTGGCGGATCTCGCCAGGCTTGAATACTAACTTAGACAACCAGTTCCTCCTCACCGGCGCGCGCGACTATGATATCGCCGGATTCTTCAAGCTTCCTGATTATATTGACGATCTTCTGCTGCGATTCCTCAACGTCACGGAGCCGTATCGGTCCCATGAAATCCATGTCCTCCCGGAGGAGGGCCGATGCCCGCTTCGACATGTTCCGGTAGATCTTCTCCTGCACATCGGCGTCGACGCCCTTGAGCGCCTTGGCCAGGTCCTGCGTATCGACCTCGCGGAGCACCTTCTGGATCGAGCGGTCGTCAAGCAGCACGATGTCCTCGAACACGAACATCCTCTTCTTGATCTCCTCCGCCAGCTCCGGGTCTTCCTCCTCCAGGGCCTCGATGATGATCTTTTCCGTCCCGCGGTCGACGTTGTTCAGGACCTCGACGATGGCGTCGATGCCGCCGGCCGAGGTGAAATCCTCGCTGGCTAGGGTGGAGAGCTTCCGCTCGAGAACGCGCTCGACCTCGCGGAGGACGTCCGGCGAGGTACGGTCCATCTGGGCGATCCGCTTGGCGACGTCCGCCTGTATCTGGTGCGGCAGGCCCGACAGGATCAGGGCGGCCTTCTGCGAATCAAGATACGCCAGGATCAGGGCGATGGTCTGGGGGTGCTCGCCCTGTATGAAGTTCAGGAGGTGGCTCGGGTCGGTGCGTCGAATGAAGTCAAAGGGCCTCACCTGGAGAGACGAGGTCAGGCGGTTGACGATATCGATTGCCTTCTGGGTGCCCAGGGCCCGCTCCAGGACGTCCCGGGCATAATCGATGCCGCCGTTCTGGATGAATTCCTGGGCCATCATCATTTCCTGGAACTCCTGGAGGACCTTGTCGCGGTCTTCAGGCTCGATGCGGTCCAGGCGGGCTATCTCGAAGGTCAGCTGCTCGATCTCGTCTTCCCGCAGGTGCTTGAATATCTCCGACGACACCTCGGAACCGAGAGAAACGAGAAAAATCGCCGCCTTCTGGCGCCCTGTCAATTGTGACTTTTTCGATTGAAGCATCAGTTATTCCATCCTATTGCCCAGGCCTGTATGCCATTTGCACACTTGCCCGTAATATGGCGGATTAATACCATATTAATTATCGGCTTTCATATGTAATTAACATTATTAATATATCAAAGTCAAACCAAAATTGGGGTGTGGCTTTTGCCCCTCACCCCCGGCCCCTCTCCCATTAAAAACTGAAAAAAGGAGAGGGGAGATACTGTATAAAAACATGATATTTGCAAGGAAGCCCTCTCCTTTCTTCCCTGCTAAATGGGAGGCAGCATCTTGTACATCCTTGTACGACGCTGCATGCGCGACATCCTGTCGATTAGTGCACACAGAGCGCGGGTGAGGGCCTCCAGTCTCTGCTATTCCTCCGCCAGCCAGGTGCGCAGGAGCTGGGCAACATCGTCCGGCCTCTCCCGGGCCAGGTTGATGGCGTTTTCCTGGAGCTCCAGGCGCGCCCGTTCCTCCAGGGAGAGCTCCACGTCGATGCCCTCCTCTTCCGCGGCCCGGAGGGCAGCCTCCCTCATGCGCTGCTGCTCCAGGGCAAGGGCCTCCTCTTTGGCCCGGCGACGGCGCTCCAGTTCCTTGGAAATGGCCCGGAACAGGATAAAGCCGACAAAGAGGACGATGACGCCGATGAGGGCCGCAAGGAGGATCTTCTTGATCTGCTCCTTCTTGCGGAATTCAGCCCGCAGCGATTCCCAGTACTTGCTCCGGTCGAACATGATGTTCTCCACGGCGACCTGATCGCCCCTGCCCTCGTTGAAGTTGATGGATTTCTTGACTATGTTCTCTGCTTTTTTCAGCTCTTCCTGAGTGAGCGGGGTCTGGACCGGCTCCTTCTGCGGGTCAAGGTCGTAATCGCCGCTGGGGAGCTTCGGCAGGTTCTGCTGGCCGTCAATGGCAATGGCCACGGAGACCTTCGAAATGTCATAGGGATCGCGCTCGATTTTCCTGTTCGTCTTGTTGACCGCGTGGTTGCGGATGTCTTCTTTTTTGCTATACTTGGCGAACTGGTCGTCGCTGGCCTTGTAGCCCGGAGGAGTGTTGCCCTCGGTGCCGGCCGGCCCCTCGGGGTTCCAGCCATGGCCCTGGAATTTCTCCCGGGTCGACTTTTCCGAGATGACCAGGGAATCCTTTATTTTCCTCGTATTATACGGCTTGGAGGGGTCCTGCTTTTCCAGCTCTATGGGGGTGTACTCCTCCTGCTCCTCCGATATCTTGTCCCAGTTGAATTCCATGTTGAGGCGGAGGATCTGTATCCGGTCCGCGGAGTAGATCCGCTCAAGGCCGGCGCGGATGTCCTTCAGCATCCTGACCCGGGCGCGCTCCTCCAGCTTGTGCCGGTATTCAAGGATGGTGTATTCGGTCTTGGCCTTGTCGAGCTCGTCGTCGAAATCGGATATGATGGCGCCGGTTTCGTCGGTCACCGTGATGTTCTCGGGTTTCAACCGCGGTCCCACGCCGCGGGCCACCAGGTACATGATCCCCTTGATCTCCTTCTTGGAGAGCTTCTCGTAGCCCGACTTGAGGTGGACCGTCACGGCCGCCGTGTACGGCGCCTCGGTCTCGGAGTAGATGCTGTCCTCGGTGATGGCGATGTCCACGTCGGCCTTGTCGATGCTTGCCAGGGACTCGATATGGCGCTTGATCTCGTCCCGCACCGCCCGCATGTATTTCACGTCAAGCTCGCGCTCGGTTTCTGTCCACTTGGTCATGTCGAAGAGCTTCCACCCGGGGATGCCCTTGGGGATCATCTTCTCCTGGGCCAGCTTGGTGAGGATAACCTCGCGGTCGGTGGGCTTGACCAGGATGTTGGTCTGCCCCGATGTCTGGTAGTGGTAGCCCATCTCGTCCAGCTTCTTCGTCACTTGGCCGAAATCATCGGCCGGGAGGTCGGAGAACAGGACCACGTTCGGCTGGCCGCTCGACACGGAGAAGAGCACGATGAAGGCGACCACGACCACCCCGGTGACCACTCCGATGATTATCTTCTTGGTCCGGTCCAGTTTGCCGAAAACTTCCTTCATCTGGCCGAGCAGTTTTTTCAGGAATTCCATCATATGTTCCTCCTCTGATCGCCATGGGGGAACGGCAATCGTTACGGGTATGGGCAAAATCTCAAAACATAATGAGACATAATGCAGTTTACCAGGACAAAAAAAAATGTCAATTAATTTTTCTAAAAATATCAATTAAAATATACATGAAAATTAATTGATTCGAAGCGTTGTTTTTTTTTAGGGTCTTCGCCCCTTAACCCCATAAAAAAATACATCATATAAAACAGGGCGTTGCAGGGGTACGGTTGCCGTTACCCTTCAACGCCCGCGTAATTACCTCAGGTTAATCAGCTCGCGGTAGGCCCGGATCGCCTCGTCACGGACGGCCTTGGTGAAGCTGAGGGCCACCTCCGCCTTCTGCATGGCGATCATCACCGTGTGGATGTCGACCGACTCCGGCGAATGGATCATCTTCTCGTTCATGTCCTCGGAATCCACCTGGAGGTCGTTGACCTTCCCCAGGGCCTTCATGAGGGAATCCGCGAAGGACGTGGACACGTCGTCCAGGGCCGGCTCGCGCTTTTCCCTGTTGTCATAGTGGAGGGGGCTCGTGGTCTTCATGTTCACGATGTGGCCGACGGGGCCGTCATTGATGGTGTTCATTATTGCACTCCTTTTACGCTATCATACCGCAGCTCGATCTTCGAGTTGAAATTGAGGTCATTGATATGGTTCCCTATCCGCTCCCCCCGCTTCAGCTGGAAACGCTTCGATATGTTATGCGAAACGTGTATCTCGGTGTTGGTCGCCAGTTCCCGGTACATATCCTACCTCCTTATACTCCGCCCCGCCCTATTTCCAGGGCCTTGTTGAACATCGCCTTCTCGTTGTTGATCATCTGCACGTTGGCCTCGTAGGACCTCGACGCCGATATCAGGTCCGTCATCTCCGTGACGATGTTGATGTTCGGCATCTCGACATACCCGGTCTTGGGGCCGGTCTTGATCGCGTCCGGGTGGGTCGGGTCATAGACCAGCCTGAAAGGGGCCTTGTCCTCCTCCAGCCTGACCACGCGCACGCCCTTGCCGATGCCGTGCTCGATCCGCTCCGGCACCAGGGGCGACTTGTAGTTCGGCCGGATGTTCACCGGCGCGAAGATCGCCCGCTTCCGGCGGTAGGGCCCGCCCTCGGGCGTCCGCGTGGTGTTCGCGTTGGCGATATTGTTGCTGATCAGGTCCATCCGGAGCCGCTGCGCCGTGAGGCCCGTGGACGATATGTTAAAGCTGTCGAACATTCCCATGGTCTATCTCCTTACGCCGGTCTCATGACCGACTTGAGCATCCTGAAGTTATGGTTCAGGCTGGTGGTGAAGGCGTTGTACCGCATCAGGTTCTTCGCCGCGTCCACCATCTCTTTTTCAGGGTCCACGTTGTTCCCGTCGTTCCGGGAAGTGGAATTGTAGTCAAGGTTTATGCGGGGATGCACGGTCTTGATGTCCCGGGGCACGAAAAAGGGTATGTGCCGGTCGTCGGTCATGAGGGCCGGGAGCTTGTTTTCCTTCTCTTCCCTGTCCATGATGGCCCGCTTCAATTCGCTCTCGAAATTGACCTCGCTCCTCTTGAAGTGAGGCACGTCGACATTGGCCATGTTGTTGGCGATGACCTTCCTTCGGAGCGACTCGATATCGAGCCCCTTTTCAAGGAGATAGTTGGTCGTCATCATTTTGCTGTTCTCAAACATAACCCAATCCTTATCAATGCAGAATTTGTCCCTGTTATCCAGATCGGCTTATTCTTAAATACTTTAAGCATTTTTTGCCCAGGGGACATAATTTTTTTATTGATTTTAAGCATTTCCAGGGTTTTTATTGTTAATCACCATCACCTTTCGACACTATATAGATAAAGCGGAACGGAATATAAAATATTCACAAATCACCCTGTGCGGAGGATGATTTGCGCGTCTGAAGTGCACAAAAGGTCATGGTTTGGGAGAATCAGTATCCGTATGCGATTAAAAATTATTTTTGGAGGATTTTTAATGAAAAAAGTTCTGATGTTCATCGTCATGTGCGCCATCAGCATGGTTATCGCGCAATCGGCGCAGGCCGCGGGGATCGGCGTGTATGGCACGGGGGGCGTAGCAATGATGAATTGGCAGTACAACGGAACCAAAGTGGGGAGCTCTACCGATTATTTCTACGGCGGAGGCCTGGCGGTTGATTCGAACGTCGCCCGGAACGAGCTGTTCGGCTACCGCTTCACAGCGGGTTATGAACAGTATGTCTTAACAGATCCGGGTTCGGACGCGAAGAGTGATCCGATACACCGCTTTTCCATGACCCACACCTTCGGATTCGGCGTTGCCAGGACGGAAATGGTCCGTTTCTGGATTGGTCCAAAGATTGGTCTTCATTATCTCTACAAGCATGATAACGGTTATTCCTATGATGCCATTGGCGCCGACGCCCTTCTTGCCCTTGGCCTCAATGTCAATGCCGGGAAAGTCTTCACCTTCTTCTTCGACATAGGCGTGGGATATATGGGGGTATACAACCTCAAGGGTTCCGGCGTGGGTAATTCCTTTGGCGCTGACGCAAAACTGGGATTCATGTTCAGGATTAACGACAGTTATAAAGGTTAACAACGAAGGAGATCCGTGGTCTTTCATTGATATAGAAAAAGGTCATTGAACACATCCGGCAGGCATGTTCCCCATGCCTGCTTTTTTTACTTTACTTATCATACAATATCCGGTATATTTTTCACTATATGTAAACTTGCAATAATTTCAGGCTCCCTAAAAAAAAGGAGAACCGGCATCTTTTTCATCGATCAAATAAATACCATGATCTTGATGGAGGACTTACTATGATAAAATATTTTCTTCTATCCTGTCTGGCCGTAACGGTCATGCTCTGGACCGCGTCATCCGCCTCCGCCCTGGGCATCGGCGCCTATATCGACGCCGCCGGGGGCGAAACCTACCGGAGCGTCAAGAGCAAGTCTTTCGACAGCACCGGCGGCAAGCTTACCGGCTACGGGTTCAGGGCGGGCCTTATCTTTGAAACCTGCGCCGCCTGCGACAGCGACTTCAGCTACCGCCTCAAGCTGGGCGGCGGCATGTCATGGGCTGATTTACAGTCGAAGACCGATTACAACGGCTTCTACATGAGCCATACCTTCGCCTTTGCTGCCGTAAAGAACGACTATGTCAAGTTCTGGATAGGGCCGCAGATAGGCTTCAGCTACCGGAGGGGAAGCAGCGACCGGTACTTCATCGGAACGGACATGGTCAGCTCTTTATATTATATTGCAACAGTTCCGACACCAAACCTTGTTAACTTCGGTATTTTCAAGGAACGGAACAAGTACAGCATATACGGGGTAGACGGCGGCCTCTCCTTCGGCGTGAACCTGAACCTGGGCGACTACGTGACCCTTGGCCTGGAAGCAGGCGTGAAGTACGGCTACAACATCGGGTCCCAGGACCGGGAGCTCTACTACACCGGAAATCCCTTCATCCCCTATAACAGGTTCAAGAGCGACAGGCTCACAGAGCATGGGATTGAGGGATACGGTTCCTTTGCCTTCATGTTCCGGTTTGTGGACACATACCAGGAATAATCCCGCCGGGTTTTTGCGGGAAGCGAACACCGATAGTTATCGGTTACCGATAACTGATATAATGTGACCCTCGCCCGCGAAAAAACAACCCATCAGACATCGGGCAAAATTCTATAGTTTTTTGTAATTCTATATCTTTTTGTTTAACCAAAAAATACTGACAAGGTGTCAGAGCAAAATCTATTGATATCTATAAATAAAGATTATAATACCATTTTTTAATACGTCCAGACGGTTTTTAATTGACAAAAGTGCCATCCTTCAACTAAATTGACTGATATGTCAATCATTCTTAAAAAACGTTGTATTTCTCAAACTTTTTCGCGTGTTCAGGTATCACTTTAAAATCGCTTCATAAATAACAACTCAATTGCGGAGGGTAATCATGATAGGTAAACGAATCACTGCTCTTCTTTTTATCATCTTCATTCTCGTGGCAATCACCGCCTGTGATGAAAAATACGCATGGGTGGAACCACAGGAACAAAACTATACTTACTCCAATCTTAATGATCTTGCGGATAAAACCTTTTCTCCGGACGGAAGGGGATACCTTGGCGTCAACAGCGAGGGTAAAAAACTGCTTCACGTTGAAGGGTCCCCCTATGAAATGGGCTACCAGCACGGCTATCTCTGCGCCGAAGGCGTTTTCCACATGGCATCCGTTGAATTCTGGGGCGGTCTGATTATCAGCATGACCGGTCTTACATTGACGGTGGACCAGCTTGTTTCCCTGGTCGGGGGAGAAAAAGGCGTCAGGTCCCTCGTCAATCTCCTTTACCTGCCCATCGACAGGGCCATTAAAAATGGAGACATACCGGTTGAATTTCTTGATGAGGTCAACGGTATCGTGGCCGGCGCCAATGACGCCGGCTACCCGGTGGACTATAAGAGCGTAATGATGAACAACATGGCCTTTGACGCAATCCTGGGGATCGGTTATCCGATCATATCCCCCCTGATCCCCCTGGCCATACCGGCCATGCCGGTGCCCCATGCCTGCAACGCCTTTGTCGCCACCGGGGGCGCCACCGTCGACGGCAGGACCCTCATGGGCAGGGACTTCATGTTCGGCAACGGCGCGTATTACAAATACGGACTCCTCATCGAATATGTGCCGGACAGGGGGAACCGCCTGGTGAGCGTCATGGCGCCATCCTTCGTGGGCACTGCAGCCGGCATGAACGACAAGGGTATCGGCATCGGCATAGACATGGTCCCGTCAGCCAACTGCAACGTGAACGCACTGGGCATGGGCGGCCTGCTCATCAACCGCTACGTGCTGCAATACGCCAGCGAACTGAGCCAGGGAGTTAAAATCCTCACTTCGAAGAAACTAGGCGTGTCCTGGCTCTTTCCCATCGGCGACGGCCGTGGCGCGGAAACCGGCGGCGCCGTGGTTGAGGTGTCCGCCAACATGAAGCGGGTTAGGTATGATGACTACCGCCAGCCGGCATGGGCAAAACTATTCAAGATTCCCTCTCAAATCGAGACCAGGAGCGACCTCATTGTCGCCACAAACCACTATTTCAACCCAGACATGTATATGACCCTGGGCGGGGCCATCCCCGACTCAACATGGCGGTATGAGACCCTTACCGATCTCTGTCTCAATGAATACGGGGCCATAGATAATGCGAGGGCACGGGTGCTCATCGACTTTCTCCATCCGCCCAACTACGGATACTATGCCCCTGACCCTGACCTGCCGGTTGAATCATCCATATCGATGTTCGATCTCACCAACCTGGAGGCGTCAAGCCTGTACGGCCTTTACTCTGACCCCTGGGTGATTTTTAAACTACAATGAAACCGTGCAGGGGCGCCGGTAAAGACGCCCCTGCGGCGTACCCACCCATCAGGATGCCGTCCTGCCGATGGTTATCGGTTACCGATAACTATCGGCAGCAGGCCAAGTCCATAACCGGAGTAAAAAAACATGGCGCAGTGAATGCGCCATAGCGGGAATGAGGTTTATCGTGGCGTATAGTATCAGTGATTATTCAGACACACGGGGCCGCAAGGCCCCTGCGTCATTCATCATAACATCCGATCTTTCTTGAAATAACGATGCGCTGGACTTCCGATGTCCCCTCGCCGATGGTGAGGAGCTTATAGTCACGGAAGAAGCGTTCAACGTTATACTCCTTCATAAGCCCATAGCCGCCGTGGATCTGGACAGCTTCGTCAACGACGCGTCCCATCACCTCGGAGCAGTAAAGCTTCGCCATGGCCGCTTCCTTGCCGAAGGGCTTCTTCTGGTCTTTCAGCAGGCATGCCTTGTACAGAAGGTTCCGCGCCGCCTCGATCTCCGTGGCCATGTCGGCCAGTTTGAAGGCGTTGATCTGGAAGGTCGATATGGGCTTGCCGAACTGTTTCCGCTCCTTGGCGTACTTCAGGGCCAGCTCGTAGGCTCCCTGAGCGCCGCCCAGACCCATGGCCGCGATCGCAAGCCGGCCGTTGTCCAGGGTCTGGAGCATCTGGTGGAACCCCTCGCCCCGCTTGCCCAGGAGGTTTTCTTCGGGCACGCGGCAGTCGTCGAAATAGAGCTCGCCGGTGTCCGATGCTCGCCACATCATCTTCTTCGTCATTTTCTTCTGCGTAAAGCCCTTGGTGCCGTTGGGCACCAGGATGCAGGAGACCTCCTTCTTGCCGTCCGGTTTGGTGCCGGTTATGGCCTGGACCGTACACACGCCGGCCATCTTGTTGGTGGAGTTGGTGATAAAGATCTTGCTGCCATTGATCACCCACTGGCCGTTGTCAAGCTTGGCGTTGGTCTTGCTGGCGCCGGCGTCTGAACCGGCCTCCGGTTCGGTGAGGCCGAAGGAAGCCAGTATCTCGCCCTTGCAGAGTCGGGGGAGCCATTCCTCCTTCTGCTTGTCGCTTCCATAGTAGTAGATCGGGCCTATGCCCAGGGAATTGGCGGCAGCAACGGTGGCGCCGTGGGATCCGTCGATGCGGCATATCTCCTCAACAGCTATGCAATATGACAGGTAGTCCATGCCGGCACCGCCCCACTTTTCCGGGACGTAAATGCCGAAGAGGCCCAGCTCGGCCATCTTTTTCGTTAAATCGTATGAGAATTCTTCTTTTTCATCCAGCTCCTGCGCCCGGGGTTTTATCTCCTTCTCTGCGAACTCCCTGACGTTGTATCGGAGCATTTTTTGTTCGTCATTCAACCAGAAATCCATTGTGTTCCTCCAAATTTTCCCAACCTTGCATTAAGGTTCCCCGGGCCTCCCCGCGGAGACCCGGGAAATAAAAGCTCACTTCCCCCCTATGGGGAAATGGAGGTCTCGTTGTTAAAACGAAAAGCCCCTGGGCAGCTGCTCCGCCTTCGTCCCTTCAGGGACAAAGCAAAGGTCAAGGATCGTAAAGGTCGGATCCTGCCTCTTGAAACAGGGGACGACCCTCATGCCCATCTTGGGCTCGCCCACCGCCAGGTAGCTCATCAGGATCGTGACGACGCCTTCGAATTCAATGTTGATGAACTTGATCGGCTTGTCCAGGAAGTTGAAGGCCCCGGAACGCTCGCACACCATGAAGGTATGGATCTTCGCGGTTTTCTTCGCGATGTCGGTCATGTCGATCGGCGTCATCTTGGCCAGGCAATCCGGGCAGTGGATCCGGAAGGGCTGGTAGATGGAGCCCTTGGTTTCGCATTTGGGATTGTCGCACCGGGTCGCCATCAGCTTTCCCTGGCTCAGGGACTCGAAAAACAGCGCTTCCCCGCCATAGGAGTGCATGTGCGTCAGCTGCCGCGGATTGGTGATCCCGACCAGCTTCCAGTTCTCATCCGCGCTGCGGATCGGCTGTCCCAGCTCGAGATGGTGAAAGTCCCCTTTAATTTTATACTGTCCGTTTTTAACGGATACTTGTCCTATCTGGCTCATAATTATTCCTCCTCTACGCGTCCTTTTTAATGAGATTGTCCGGATCCTGCAGGATCGTACATGTTACGTGCGAACCGACACCGGCGTGGCTGATGGCCAGGGCCCGCTTGGCGCCCTTTACCTGCAGGTCGGTCCAGTCTGACGGTTTCTGACGGTTGAATTTCTTCCAGATCTTCTCGTCGCCGTGGATCTCGGCCCAGCGGTTCCAGATGTGGCAAGCGATTTCGAATACCTGCATGATGCCCGTCGCGCCGACGGAGTGCATGCATCCGATGAGTCCGCCGGAAAGGTTCGAGGGTAGCTTTCCCGGCTTGCCGGTCTTCGGGTTCGTATGGTAGCAGTCTCCCGATTCAACGTAGTCGCGGCCGTATCCATAGGGGCGCAGTCCGATATCCTCATAGGTCTGCACGTCGCTGATGGTGAAGGCGTCGTGGAGCTCGATGACGTCCAGGTCTTCGGTCGGGTCCTTGATGCCGACCTGGTTGTAGGCGTAATAGGCGGCCATGCGGGCCGCGAGGAAACCGGTAAAGCCCGGATAGCGCTCCCCGCCGGGGAAATTCTTCCCGAGGTCTTTGTACTGCTCCTTGGTTTCGTTCGGCAGGAGCGGGATTTCCATGTCGCGCCGGTCGGCGGGACGGAGGGTGTGCGATCCTGCGGTGACCCATATCCGGAGCGGCTTGTTCTTCGTGTTCTTGGTCAGCTTCATCGCCGTGGCTTCGTCGCAGATGATCGCGCAGGCCGCGCCGACGCTCATGACGCAGCAATCCAGCGCGCGAAGCGGGTACGCCACTACCGGTGAATTCAATACGTCTTCAACGGTAATTTTCATCGGCGCCTGGGCATAGGGATTCATGCGGGCGTAGCCGTGATGCTTGACGGAAATCTCCGCCAGTGTCCGCCGGAAGGATTCCTCTTCCTTGCCGAAAACCTTCCAGTACTTCTGGGCCATGACGGCGTAGTAGCCGGTGTAGATGTGGCCCAGGGGGCCTTCCCAGTCCTTGTCTGCGGCGCAGGAGATGTAGAAGTTGCCCTCGTCCGTGGGGACCTCGTCCATTCGCTCCCATCCCATGGCCAGGACGCAGTCGGAATAACCGGAGGCCACGGCCTTGACGGCTTCCCACAGGGTCGAGCCGCCGGTGGCCCCGCCGGTCTTGACACCGATGTTGCCGAGGGGATCCAGGCCCAGGCGGTCATGGATCACCGCTTCGCCGAGGAGCTGATCGCCGAAGTGGTCGGCGAAGTGGCCGTAGTAACATGTGTGGATGTAGCTTTTCAGCTCGGCCGGGGACAGATTGATCATCTCGGCCGCCTGCGTGAGGGCGTCGACGCAGAGCTCTTCCGTCCGCTTGTCGGGGAAGGCCCTGTCGAACTTCGATTGACCGGCCGTTACCAGGTACACCGGCCTCATCAATTTCGGAATTGCCAATTGTTTGTCACTGAATTTAATCATAAACGAAACACCTCTTTTTTTAAGAATCTTATATAATCCTTCTAATGTGATGCATTTAAATGGTACCGACCCACACCACGATGGACGCGGGACTTTTCCCGAAGATCATCTCCTTCCCCGGTATGGACCAGTAATGGATCGAGTCCCCTTCCGAAAGAATGATCTTTTCATCGCCGAGCTCCAGCTCGACCGTTCCCTTCAGGACCGTGAGCAGTTCCTGGCTGTTCCTGATGTTCTTGCGCACCGGGATCGATTTTCCCTCATTGATGACGAGGATCGCCGTGTCGATGACGGTGCGGTTATCCGGAGGGAAAAAGCGCTTTGTCGCAAATCCCGATTTAGGCACGTCAATATCGTTCCAATCGCTCTTGCGTATCACCACGAACTTGACCTGACGTTCGACCTGGTTCAGGATATCGCCGGCATTGACGCCCATGGCTCCGCAGATATTCATAAGGGTATCCACGGAAGGAGTGTTTACATTATTCTCTATCTGGCTTAAGAACCCTTCGGAAATATGGGCCTTTTCCGCCACTTCCTTCATGGTCAACTTGAGTTCCTTCCTGTGTTTCCGCAAAATCGAGCCAAGGTTCATTGCGCATACCCTATGTATATTTTCATGATTCCAGGCGCCTGTTATACATGACACACCGTTTTGTAATGACTGCAGACAACTCCTCCGTTATTTCTTTGTTTGATGTCTGCGGATTACATGACCATACTTAACATTTCGTTAAAATTAATATTTACTATTTAAAATTATTTACTAAATGTTAATATTTACAAATAATAAATATTAATAACACAAGTCAAGTAAAAACGTAAAATTTTTTTTAAAAAAATATACTGTTTTTAAAGTATTGTATGTTTTTTTTTGAGTAAAAAAGATATGCCCTCAGGTTTGAGGTTTTTTGGCAGGATATACAGGGTTCGCCTCCCGCGATGGGAGGGGGCCAGGGAGGGATATCTATAATATTTCACCCCCACCTGACCTCCCCCATCAAGGGAGAGGGATTCGTTACTGAATGTAAATCTTATTACTTCAATTTCGGGGGCGGCATTACCAGGCCCTCGCCCGTGCCCACGATCTCTCCTTTCTGGTTCGTCCAAGTCAGCTTCATCCTGAGCCACTTTCTTTCCTCGAGCTTCTCGATGACCTCAGTCGTGGCGGTTATCGTGTCGCCGGGATAAGTGGGGGCCTTGAAGCGGGTCTTGATCTCGAGGGCAATGGTGCCCAGGCCCGGCAGCTTCGTTCCCCAGACCGGCGCGATAAGGCCGTGGGGCAGTCCGCCATGGGCTATGCGTGTCTTGAACGGGGTCTTCTTCGCGAACTCCTCGTTCATGTGCATCGGGTTGAAGTCCCCGGTTATTGCCGCGAACAGGGCGATGTCGGTCTCCGTGATGGTCTTTGAGAAAGACGCCGTGTCGCCTATGTTGATTTCATCGTAAGATTTACCGAGTTCGTATTCCATGTGTGTCTCCTTTGTTTTTGATGGGGCACAGCATGCTATGCCCTTACCTATCATCCCTCCCCTCTCCCTGTTGGAGAGGGGTTGGGGATGAGGATATTACGACGCGTACTTCTTGATCAGATCCTTGGCTATCAGCACCCGCTGGATCTCGGAGGTGCCTTCGCCGATCTCACCCAGCTTCGCGTCGCGGTAGAGGCGCTCCACCGGGAATTCCTTGATGTATCCGTAGCCGCCATGTACCTGCACCGCCATGCTCGATATCTGCGTCGCCGCTTCGGAGGCCCATACCTTGGCCACCGATGCGAATATGGCCGCTTCGGGGTTCTTCGTGTCTTTCGCCCAGGCCGCCTGCCAGATGAGGAGGCGCGCCGTGTCGGACATGATCATCATGTCGGCTATCTTGAACGAAATTTCCTGGTACCGGTTGATCGGCTTTCCGAAGCACTTGCGCTCCTTCGAATACTTGTTGGCCAGTTCAAGGCACTTGACCGCAATGCCGAGGCACACGGTCGCCATGCCGATCCGTCCGTATTCCAGGGTCTGCATCGCCTGGATGAATCCCCTGCCCACCTCTCCGAGGACCGCGCTTTCCGGCACTTCGCAGTCTTCGAAGATCAGCTCCGCCGTGGGGGAGCCGCGGAATCCCATCTTGTCAAAGGGCTTGCTCACGGAGAAACCCTTCGTTCCCCTGTCGACCAGGAAACAGGTGACACCCGCGCCGGGTCCTTTCTCCCGGTCGTTGTAGGCGAAGACCAGGGCGACATCGGCTATGGTCGCGTTCGTGATGAAGGTCTTGGTCCCGTTCAGGACCCACCTGTCGCCCTTCTTGACCGCGTTTGTCTTGATGGAGGCGGCGTCGGAGCCGGCTTCCGGCTCGGTAAGGCCGAAGCAGCCGATGAGCTCGCCCTTGATGATGCCGGGGAGGTATTTCTTCTTCTGCTCCGGGGTGCCGAAGAGCTTGACCGGTACGCCGAAGAGTCCGCAGGAGGCGCCGCAGGAAAGGAACGTGGAAGCGCACGCCTTTGCCACTTCCTCGCCGGCAATGGCCTGACTGATGAGGTCGAGGTTCGTTCCGCCGTAGGCTTCCTCGTGGCCCATGCCCAGATAGCCCAGGTCGGCCAGCATCTTTATGTTCTGTTTGATAAGTTTGTTCACTTCTTCATGGGTGGCCTGGTCAAGGAGCTGTGCCCGCGGCTCGATCTCCTTGGCGCAGAACTTCGCGAAGTTCTCTTTTATGGACAATTGTTCCGGTGTCATATCGTAGTTCATTGTTGTCATTCTCCTGTCTTGTGTATGGTTGCCCGATTTCCGGTCATTGAGCTAAAACATGCTCAGGATACGGGAAATGATAAACCGCTGTATCTCGGAGGTTCCGCCGCCGATCTGCGCCAGCTTCGCGTCACGGAGGAACCGCTCGATCGGGTAATCATGGATGAAGCCGTAGCCTCCGAACACCTGGACAGCGTCGCTGGCCGCCTTCAGGCCCCAGTCGCCCACCACGGCTTTCGCTATGGAGGTGTGCATGTGGTTGAGGGGCTTGCCCGTGTCTTTATCGTGGGCGACGCGGTAGACCGCCATCTTCGCCGCCTCCTTGATGATCTTCAGGTCAGCCAGCTTGTGCTGGATCGCCTGGAACGAGTTGATCGGCTTTTCGAACTGCACCCGCTCCTGGGAATACTTGGTGCACTCCTCGATGGCGAACTGCATGCCGCCGATGAAGGGGGCCAGGAGGGCGCTCCGGTCCCAGGACAGGGTCTCGTGGGTGTACGCCATGCCCTTGCCGACTTCCCCGAGAAGGTTCTCATCGGGGACTTCGCAGTTGTCCAGGAACACTTCAGACGTGGTGGAGGCCCGCACGCCCATCTTATGGAAAGGCTCGCCGGTGGAAAAACCCTTGAATCCCTTCTCCACGATAAAAGCGGTTATGCCGTTCTGCTTCAGCTTCTTGTCGACGGTCGCGTAGACCACGCACACGTCGCACACCGGCGCGTTGGTGATGAAGGTCTTGGAGCCGTTGAGGACCCACCGGTCGCCTTTCTTCACCGCCGAGGTCTGCAGGGACCCCGCATCGGACCCTGCTCCGGGCTCCGTCAGGCCCATGCAGCCGATCCATTCCCCTGACGCGAGCTTCGGCACGTATTTCTTTCTCTGGGCATCGTTCCCGTTCTTGTACAGGGTGTCCGTGCAGAGATAGGTGTGAGCGCCGAGGGCCAGCAGGTGACCCTGGTCAACGCCGGCGTGCCCGAGGGCCTCGCCCGAGAGACAGCAGGTCACGACATCGGCGCCGCCGCCGCCCAGCTCTTCAGGAAACGGCAGGCCCAGAAGGCCCATGCCGCCCAGTTTTCCCCATATTTCTTTCGAGAACTCTGATTTAAGATCGGCCTGCTCGACGAGCGGCGCGATTTCTTTCTTGGCGAAACGGTACACCGTGTCTCGAAACATCATTTGTTCTTCAGTAAATCCAAACTCCATTGCTTCCTCCTGTTAACCATGTAAAAATCTTGCGAGGGTATCCCTCTTTCCCTTAATCTTTTGTCCATACGGCATTAGTTCTGGCGGATGATCAAACTTTCGGTTGACCAATCAACCAATATGATGCCACAGCAGAGCCCTCACCGGGGACGCCGCCCTCTGACATTATTTCTTTTTGTACACCAGATCATTGACATGCTTCATGACCTTTTTTGAAAATTCATCGTAATTGAAGGCGTTGTTGTCGATAACGTACTGTATGATCAGTCCCTGTATTATCGATATGATGACCGCCGAGGTGAACTCGACATCCATCTTAACGAACACGCCGCAGTCAACTCCTTCCTTGAGTATCTTGGAAACCTCGTCGCGATAGCTCTTGAAAAGCTTGATGTTCGCGCGCTTCATGCGGTCGTTTTTGTTCACCTGCGTCCAGAAATCTATGACTATATAGAAATAGTCTTTCTCGTTTTCGACCAGGTCAAAGGCCTGCTTCATGAAGATGTTCAGCTTGTCCCGGGGATCATCGGCCGTGCTGATTGACCGATTGAGGATGATCAGCATGTTCTTGTTGATCTCCTTAAGCAGGTTCAACAGAAGGTCCTCCTTGTTCTTGAAATAATAGTGAACAAGCCCCGTTGACAGACCGGCCTCCCGGGCGATGTCACGTATTGTGAAATCGTAGTACCCCTTCTGGCCGACAACCTTGTACGCCGCCCTGGTCAGCTGGTTCCGCCTCAGGTTTATGATGTCACTCTTGCTCCGTTCATTCATGGCTGCTCAATCTCTCCATTCGTTTAATGTGCACCTTCCGTCCCCCGCTATTGCGGCGGTCATGCCGGCTTCCTTCCGCTCCCCCACTTGCCGCCATGTGCCAGTATCCTGATCCCCGCTCCATCGAATTCTTCCGCTGAAGCGCCCCACTCCTCGCCGGGCACCCACCGGTCATTCCGCCGCGAGGCGTATTCCGTCAGGTAGCGATGCTCTTCGCCGGGCCGCGTTCCGCCCATTACCACCGCCGTTCCATCGATACGCTCCAGCCTGAAGGGGTCGAGTATGATAAAACCGATATCATCGTGTTCAAAGGCGCCCCGGTTCTCCTCCAGTATGCCGTGGATCATTTCGCAGATGGAATCCACCGCGTACCGTTCAAATACCTCCCGGGCGCCGCCGAGGAGCGACCGCCGGATGCAGAACCGCCACACGTCATCAAACCCGTCGGACGAGACAAGCACCCTGCTGTTCCGGTCCGCCACGCGGTATTCGATCACGTCGGCTATCTCCCTGCTCCTCCCGGCGAAATACATGTCCCGCCCGGTCTGGTGGCTTATTCCGCCGGTGACGCTGTCCATGACCGTCACCACGCTGTCGCCGCCGTGGGAAATAACCAGGGATAGACCTTCCGGGTCGCTCCGTACGGCAATGCAGCTGAAAGTCGTCTTATGCTGGAACTTCTGGACGGAGTAAACCTCCGTGTTGATCATCTCCTTCCAGCCCTTTGCCGAATCAGGGGCGCCGGACTTCGCCAGGCTCTCCGATAATCGATTTAAAAGATCCCGGGACGCCCAGGGGAAGCGTTCCGTTGCGTCGGCCACGGCAAACACCATGTGCTCAAAATCAAAATAGAGGCAGTCGCCGTTGCCGTAGCCGCTCCGTATTTTTTCGGTGCCGGTGCTGATTCCGCCGCACACCGCCCCTGCCGCCTTTAAAATCCTCTTTGAAGGATTTATCTCAACCTTCAGTGACTCCTCCCTGTAACCGGACAATGGCATTCTCCCCGCCGCAGGCGGCGGTGTGAATGCCGCTGCCGCTTCAATCTATGACTTTAAAATACTCGATGTCCCGGATGCTCCCCTTGGGGTTCTTCGAGAACACCGGCTCGACCCGGGCACCGACCTTGATCTTCTTCTCGTCTTCGACGCTGATATAATGCTGAAACAGGGTGTCCGCGCCGTCAAACTTAATAAATCCGTAACCGTACGGAACAGGTTTCTGGTGTCCCGTCTCCGGATCGATGAAGGCGAAGCGGAGGATGGTGAAGGTGCCTATAACGCCTAGAGGACCCACCTCGATCCAGTCCTTCATCTCCACGAAGCACTCGCCGCACACGCCGCGGGGCGGGACATAGACCTTGCCGCACTTGTGACACTTGAGGCCCATGAAGCGCCTGTTGTCCCGCAACTCGGTAAAGAACTTGCTTCCATGCATCCCGACCGAATACTTGAAGGGCTGCACCGCGTCCCCTGATTCTATGATTATATGTTCCTTGTCTGCCATGGTCATTCCTCCTTATCGGTCACTTCGGCTTTTTCTTGCCGTGCAGAATCATGTCGGTCCACCAGCACCCGCCGAAGCCGCTGCTGAAGGCGAAATTGACGTCCGGCACCTGACGGCCCTCGGCCTTGCCCATTACCTGCATCGCAGCCTCGGCGCAGCGGATAAGGCCGGTCGCGCCGATCGGATTGCACGATATGACACCGCCCGAAGGATTGATGGGGAGTTCGCCGCCCATGTCGGTGTTGCCGTCCCAGATGTACTGGGGCGCTTCGCCGGGGCCGACAATGCCCATGTCCTCGATCCATATAAGCCCGCCAAAAGAATACGGCTGGTACAGTTCTATTACGTCAAGCTCTTTCCGTGGCTCCTTGATGCCCGCCTTTTTAAACATCTCCTGCGACCCTTCGCGCATGCTGGTAAGACGGCCGTAATCGGCGTCCCCCAGGTACGAATAGCTGTGGCGCACCGCCGTGGCCCAGATCCAGTCGGGTTTCGGGCATATCTTTTCCGCGACGTCTTCGCTTGCCATGATGACCGCGCAGGCGCCGTCGGTGCGGGGGCACACGTCCAGCAGGTGGATAGGGTCAGCAAGCATCGGCGACGCGAGCACCTCCTCAAGGGTAACTTCCTTCCGGAGCTGCGCGTGGGGATTGTTCATCGCGTGCTTCCGGTCGCGCACGGAGACCCGGGCGCCGTCCCGGTCGGTCGCGCCATAGCGCGCCATGTAGGCCTGCGCTTCCGCCGCAAGACCCGAGATGGCCCCGGCGAAGACCAGCCGGTCCCAGATGGGGTCGAAGGCCGTGGTAATGGCTCCCGTGGTGTCCGACTCGGAGTTCTTCTCCCAGCCTATGACGAGGACCCTATCGAACATCCCCGACCCGACCAGGTGGTAGCCGCCGATGGCGACAGTACAGCCCGTGGTCCCGCCGGTGGTCAGCTTTATGATCGGCTTCATGGTCCCGCCGGAGCCGTCCACGCTCCAGCAGTCGACATAGTTGATCCCCTCGAAGTGGTCCATGTTGCCGATAACTATCGCGTCGATGTCCTTCATCTTGAGATTCGCGTCATTGAGCGCCCGCACGACGGCCTCATTGATAAGCTCCTGGCCGTTCACGTCAGGGCGGTGGCTCTTATGGAACGTCTGTCCGGTTCCTACAATTGCAACTCGTTTAGCCATGGTTCTTCCTCCTACTTGTCCTTGTCAAGAATCCACACGCAGTGGGACTGGCCGCCGAGACCGTTCACGCCATGCACCAGGCCGGTTTTCGCCTTTTTGACCTGGTAACCGCCGGCGTCTCCCCGGAGCTGCTTCACCACCGCCGCCATGCTGTAGAGGCCGGCCGCGATAACGGGATGCCCGGACAGGAGCCCGCCGGATGCGTTCACCGGCAGCCTTCCGTCGATGTTGAATTCTCCCTTTTCGAGGAGCTTTCCCGCCGTCGCGTCATCGGCGAGACCCATTTCCTCGAGCCACATGAGTTCCTGGTATGTAAACGCGTCGTATACTTCCGCGAGATCGATTTCTTTTTTCGGGTCCTTTATGCCGGCCATGGCGTACGCTTTCTGCGCCGCCTCGGTAAGGGATTTTGCGCGGGAAAGGTCCCGGTCGCCGAAGAAGAAGCTGTCGGCGCAGAAGGACACTCCCTTGATCCACACCGGTTTCTGTTTGAATTTCGCCGCCACCGACTCGTGGGCGATGATGACCGCCGCGCAGCCGTCCGATACCGGCGAGCAGTCCAGCTTGTGGAGCGGGTCCGCCACCATCTCTGATTTAAGGACATCGTTCACGGTGAGCTTCATGGGAAGCTGCGACAGGGGGTTCTTCTGCGCGTTGCCGTGGTTCTTCACCGACACCATGGCCACCTGTTCGGGAGTCGTCTTCGTGCGGTGCATGTAGGCTCTGGCCTGCATGGCGCACGCCGTCACCATGTCCATGCCCAGGCCCCGCTCGTAGATAGGGTCAAAGGCGGCGTTGGTGATAAGGCTCGATACGCTCTGGGATCCCTTGGAGTGCCCCGTAACCAGGGTGGTCTTGTACGACCCGGAGATGCTCCTGGTCATGCCGTAAAACGCGCCATAGGTGCCGTCGCCCTCGACGCAGGAAACGTTCTTGTGCGCCGCGCCGCTGGCGTCCCCCACGGCCATGCAGGAAATGGTCCTTCCGTCCCAGAAGTCGCTGGAGGTGGTGACCACGTTGTCGATATCGTCTATGGTCATCCCCGCATCGGCCAGGGCCTTGTTCACGGCCTCCCACGCCATGTCGGCAAAGGTCTCGCCGACCTTGGCCTTTTCTATTTTCGTCATTCCTACGCCGATTATCGCTGCTCTATCCATATCTGCGCTCCTTCCTTATTTCACCGGTTTGAAATGCGAGATGTCGCGGACGGTCCCCTTTCGTTCATTCGAGAACACCGCCTTCACCCGCATGCCGATGGTCACGTCTTCCGGTTTTACTTCATCGAGGTAATGCAGCATGGCGGTATCGGCCCCGTCCAGCTTTATCAGCCCCCATACCACCGGCGCTTTTTTATCGCCCGGGATCGCGGCAAACTGGCGCCGCGCCACTGCATAGCTGAGCACCGTCCCCTCGTCGGACACGCTCACCCATTCCGTGTTTTCGGTGAAACAGGTCGGGCACGCCTTGCGGGGAGGGACAAATACTTTCTTGCAGGCCCCGCATTTCGTTCCGATAATCTTCTTTTCGTCCCGCAGGGTTATGAAGAATTTGCTCGCGGTATCGCCGGCCCACCATGAATACGGGACGTTGATCTTGCTGTTGTACACCATCGGCTCAATGCCTTTGAATTGATCGGACATGATTGGTCTCCTTGTTAAAATCCCCCCGTGAAGGCGGGGTCACGTGACCCCGCCTTCATGGGGCATTATCTTCCTATTATATACCGGTGCGGATCCACCTCTTCGCGGAGAATGCGCAGTTCGTCCGCGTGGGGAGGATCGGTATCGACAAGCTTGTCCGCCCACTTCAGTTCGAAGCCGCAGTTGTCCTGGATGTCCTTCCGGCTGTAGCCGGGGTTGACATTGAGCACCTTCATCCACTTGGTCTCCTCGTCGAAGCCCATGATCGCCATGTTGGTGATGATCCGGTAGGGGCCCGTTCCCTTGGGAAGGCCCGCTTCGTAGCGCGTGTTGCCTCCCTGCAGATAACCGGGGGACGTTATAAAGTTGATCTTGTCCGTGAAACGCTTGGCGTCCTGCGGCGTCATCATCATGGTCCTCCAGCAGAGTGAGGCCAGGTCGTTCGCCCCGCCCGATCCCGGGAAACGGACTTTCGGCTTCGCGTGATCGTCGCCGATCATCGTGGAGTTGATGTTCCCGTACATGTCTATCTGCGCTCCGCCCAGGAACGTGTAGTCGACCATCCCGCGCTGGCAGGTCTCCATGACGTCCGGCATGGAACTGGCCAAGATGGCCCTGTGGAAGGTCCGGGAGTCGCCCACCGATATCGGCATCGAGGGCAGGATCGGCGCGATGCCGCCCGCTTCAAACATGATGCACAGGTTCGGCGAGTGCGTCTTTTGCGCCAGCATGGCCGCCGCGCAGGGTGCGCCGGTGCCCACGACGACGGTGGCCCCGTCCTCGAGGTTACGCGCCGCAACACATATCATTAATTCCATTGGATTATAATCTGCCATGGTAATTCTCCTTATTTCTTGTCAGTCAGATGCTCGATGGCGCGCAGCTTGATCATCTTTTCGATGCCGCCGTTCAACTCCAGGTACTCGTTGAAGTTCTTCGTGTCGAGGACCTGCTTTTTGAAGAACTTCTTGAATTCCTCGGGGTCCTTCTCGATGTTCAGCCATTCTTTCAGGTATGCCTCGTCCGAGAAATACTCATAGGGCATGTTGCCCGGATAGCTGCCGTAGGGCACCTCGACGACGGCGTCGACGCACCAGAAGGGAATGAAAGTCGCGTGGGGCTGGCGCCTGATCTCTTCGTTGGGGATGATCCGTTCGGTGGTGAGCACGACCCGCTTGGCCGCCTTGGCCAGGTCCTGGTCGGACACCGATGATCCGAACACGTGGGCGTTGCCATACACGTCGCACTCGTGCACGTGGATGGCGGCGAAGTCCGGATAAAGCGCGGGGTGCGCCACATACTTCTGTCCGGTAAAGGGGCACACGATTTCCTTGTCGGCGCTGTACTTGAAGGTGTCGGTACCCATGATGTTCCGCGCCGGCAGAAATGAAAGGCCCATCGCCGCGGCCTTGATCCGCCAGGAAAGCGTCGCGTTGGTCCACTCGGTGAGCTTGATCTTGCCGCTTTCGACGGCGCGCCGCGAGCTGGGGGAAAGCCCCCGCGCCTCCAGGCCTATGATGTAGGCTATATCCAGCCGATCGATGCACTCGCCTGCGATCAGTATCTGCATGTCATGGGTCGCCGTATGACCCGCGAAGGCCAGGTTTTTCTTCCCCTGCCGGCATATCTCATGTAGAATGGCCGTGGGGATCCTGTTCGCGCCAAACCCGCCTATGGTCAGATAATCGCCGTCTTTCAAGAGCCTCTTAACCGCGTCTTCTGCGGTAGTGACCTTGTTCACCATGGCACGGGACTTATGCCTGAAAAATTCCCGAGCCTTGTCGGCATCAGGATCGGAAAACAGTTGGTTTTGGCCCTGTTTCAGTTCAACTGCCTTGTTCATAACGTATCTCCTTAATCCTCCCGGATTTATATCGCTGTAACGTGTAACGCTACTGCAGTTTCCAAATAATTAATTCTTGCTTTGAGCATACAGCTCGTCGACCGCTTCCTTCTCGTACATCTGGTCGATGAGGTCCTTGTATTTCTGCTGCACGACCTTCCGCTTTACCTTGAGCGAAGGCGTCAGCTCGCCGCCTTCCTGCGAGAAGTCCGTCTTGACGATACGGTAATTCTTGATCGATTCGTACTTGGCCAGGTGCTTGTTCCGCTCCTCCACGTGCTGCTTGATCATATCGAGCACTTTCGGGTTATCCAGCAGTTCCGCCGGTTTTCCGTACGTTATTCCTTCCTGCTTGGCGAAGCGCTCCACCTCTTCCAGGTTGATGTTGCACAAACCGGTGAGATACTTCTTCTTCTCGCCGATGACGATGAACTGCGTGAAGAGCGGGTCAGACTTAAAGAGGTTTTCGATCTTCTGGGGCGCCACGTTCTTGCCGCCCGATGTGATAATCAGGTCCTTCTTCCGGTCCGTGATGAGGAGGTTCCCCTCGTCATCAAACATCCCGATATCGCCGGACATGAAATACCCGTCGGGCGTGAAGGCCTCGGCCGTCTCTTCCGGCAGCTTCCAGTATCCCTTGATGACGTTGCCGCCCTTGATCAGAATTTCGCCGTCGTCGGCTATCTTAATGTCCTGTCCGGGCATCGGCTTGCCCGCAGTCCCGATCCGGTAATCGGCCAGGGACTGCATGGTCGCCGGGGCCGTGGTCTCGGTCATGCCGTATCCCGATATGACGGTGATGCCGGCGGCATTGAAGAACCGTATGATCTCCTCGGCCGTGGGGGCGCCGGACGCCGTCATCCAGGAAACGCGGCCTCCCAGTTTTTCCTGGAGCTTCTTGAAAATGATGGCATAGGCTATCTTGTATTTCAGTTTAAGGGTGACGGGAATGGTCATGTGATTTTCCCTGAGCTCGCTGATGCGGTTGCCGACCTTTTGGCCCCACCGGAACACCTTCTGCTTGAACGGGGACTGTTCCTGCACCTGCGCCATGATCTTCTGGTACACTTTCTCGCACACGCGGGGCACGGCCAGGATCATGGTGGGCCGCTTCTCGGCGAAATCGGCAAGGAGGGTGTCTATGCTTTCCGCGTAGGAAGTCCATATGCCGCAGTACATGGCATAGAAATGCCCGGCTATCCTCTGGAACACGTGCGACAGCGGCAGGAACGCGACCAGGACGTCCTTGTCGGAGGCGAAATGCGGCTCGATCCTGTCGAGGGACTGGACGACCCAGAAAATATTGCCGTGGGATATCATGGCGCCCTTGGGGAGTCCCGTGGTCCCCGAGGTGTACACCAGGGTCGCAAGATCATCCTGCGTGACCTCGGACGCGAGCTTTTCGAACAGGGACGGATCCTCGGCGTGCTTTTTGCGCCCAAGCTCCATGAGTTCCCTGAAGGTCATGATTTTGGGGTTCGTTTTGTCTGCATCGGCATCCTGCATGACAACGATCTTTTCGAGGTCGGGGCACTTGTCCATGACCTCGAGCGCCTTTTTGAGCTGGTTTGCATCTTCAGTGATGATGACCTTTGAGCCGGAATTCTGAAGTATGTATTCCACTTCCTCGGACACCAGGGTGGGATACACCGGTATGACGACGCCGCCTATGCCCAGGGTCCCCATATCCGAGTAGCACCACTCCAGCCTGTTCTCGGACAGGATCGCGACCATCTGCCCTTTTCTTACCCCGAGCGAATACAGACCCAATCCCACGGCGCGGGCCCGGTCGTAATATTCGTTCCAGGAAGCGGTCTCCCATTTTCCGGCCAGCTTTTTCTCGACCGCAAGCCTGTCCCCGTATTTTTTAACACGATTGCGGAACACATCATTCATAGTCTTTTCTAAAAATTCCATGTAACTCCCCCTCTTTTTAATACCAATCGTTTATACCACGCCTTTCAGGTCATCATGCGGGTTCTTCAACAAACCGCATTATTCTCATATTCCCGTATCGGGACAACACTGCCCTGCTATTTTCCCTTGAAGCCCGGTTTGCGTTTTTCCAGAAATGCCGCGATACCCTCCTTCTTGTCCTCCGTCTCCGCCAGCTTCCCGAAGAGACGGCTCTCGAGTTTGAGCCCCTCTTCAAGCGTCATGTCCCCGCCTTTCGTCACGGCCTCAATGATGGCGCCCATGGCGACACCGCCCTTGAACGACAGGTCCTTGGCGAACTTCATCGCCTCTTCAAGCAGCGTTGCATGGGGGATGACCCGGTTTACCAGGCCGATCCTGTCGCATTCCGCCGCGGGCAGGAACTTGCCGGAGAGCATGATCTCCATGGCGCGGGCCTTGCCCAGTATGCGAACCGCGCGCTGGGTCCCGCCGAAGGCCGGCATGATCCCCAGCATGATTTCCGGAAGTCCCATCTGCGCCTGGTCGCTGATGAAGCGTATATGGCACGCCATGGACAGCTCGGTGCCGCCGCCCAGGCAGAGGCCGTTGATGGCGGCTATCATCGGTTTCGGCGAAAATTCTATAAGGTTCATAATTTCATGGGCCCGGCCGGTAAGGGTCTCGCCCGCCTCGCGGGTATTGACGTTCTGCACCTTGTTGATGTCCGCGCCCACGACAAAGGTACCGCCTTCGCCGGTTATGACCACGACCTTTACCGCGTCATCCACCTGGATCTTGTGGAGACAGAACTCCAGCTCGAGCATGGTCTGCTCGTCCAGGGCGTTCATCGGCGGATTGTTTATCTTCATGAGGGCCACGCCCCGCTCATTGACTTCATAACTGCATTTCGCGCTCATTGATCATTTCCTCTGCATCAATTTTTATACTAGCGTTTTGCCGCGGCGCGGAATGCGCCGCGGCAAAGACATAAATCTACTTCTTCTTGAGACCCATGATCGCGCGGGCTTCGGCCGGCGTCGCTATCGGCCTGCCGAGGCACTCGCACATCCGCGCGGCGACTTCAACGAGCTCGTAGCTTCCCTTGGCAAGCTCGCCGTTGGGCATCCGTATGTTGTCCTCGAGGCCGACCCGCAGGTGGCCGCCCAAGAGGCATGACTGCATGATGGCCGGGAACTCGTCCGTGCCGACGCCGCAGGTGGTGAAGTTCGCCTTCGGAGGCAGCGCGTTCATGAGGGCTATGAAGGCATCGGCCCTGAACGCCTGGCCGCCGGCGACGCCCCAGACGAAGTTGAAGTTCATCGGGTCGCTGAAGATGCCCTGCTTGGCGATGAGCATGGTGTTGTCAAGGCCGCCCATGTCGTACACTTCGATCTCGGGCTTGACGCCGTTCTCTTCCATGGCCTTGCCGAAATCCTGCAGCATGGTGAAGGTGTTCTCGAACACGAAGTCGATGAAGATCTTGCCGGTCTTCCGGTCGATGATGCTGAAGTTCATCGTGTTGGTGTTCAGAGAGGCCATTTCCGGCTTGATCGCCACGATCTGGCTGATCCGCTGCTCGGGGGTCTTGCCCATGCCGACGGCGGAGCTCAGGTTGACGATGAGGTCCGGGCACTTGTCCTTGATCGCGTCATGGGTCGCCCTGATCCGGTCATGCTCGTGGGTTGCCATGCCGTTGTCCATCCGCGCGTGAACGTGCACCATGGCGGCTCCCGCCTTGTAGCACTTGTACGCTTCCTCCGCGAACTCCGCCGGTGTGTACGGCACGTTCGGGTTCTGGTTCTTCATGGTGGCGGCTCCGGTGAGTGCCGCGGTGAGAATTGCTGGTTTTGACATATCTGGTTTTCCCCCTCTTCGTTTTTCTTGAGTTTCAGGTTCATCTTCAGGAACCCATTGCTTCCGCGCCGCATTGCGCTCGTGGACTGACAGAGTCTCAATGGCGGGCTTGAAATGATCTATATCGAGGATGGTGCTCGTGGTTTCCTTGGCGAACACCGCCTCCACCTTCATCCCTGTCTTCACGTCCTCGATCTTGCATTCCTCGAGGATATGCATGAAGGGCGTGGTCGCTCCTTCCAGCTTGATAAGGGCCAGGACAAAGGGCGCCTTCCGCGGCAGGTGCTTGTCGTCATAGCGCACCACCGTGAAATTCGTCACCGTGCCCTTGTTCCCCACCTCGACCCAGTTCTCGCGGATATCGGTGAAGTCGGTGTCGCATACCTGCCGCGGCGGAAGGTATACCGTATTGCAGGCGGGGCATTTGACTCCCATGATCTTCTTCTGGTCACGGATGGTCGTGATGAACTTGCTGCCGACCCGGCCGGCGAAATAGGTATACGGGAGCGCCATCTTGCCTTCTACGATGAAGCTGTCTTCATACCCTTGTAATGGTTTCGTTGTCATATCCCTGCTCCTTATTCATCTATCTCGAAGTATTTGATGTCCCAGATATCGCCGATACGGTTTTCCTCCCAGACGGGGCGGACTCTCGTTCCCTTCTTGTCATCCCAGCCCATCTGGATCTTTTCTATCTGGTCCCTCCGGATAAAATGCGGCAGGGTCTCGTTACCCTTGCAGCCGTCCAGGAGGATATTGATCGAACCGTACGGGGTTTCCCGGGCCACGCCGGTGAGCGGGTCGGGCATGGCATAGTAAACGGTATCCATGTAGCGGACCTCGCCCTTGGGCCCGACCTCGACGTATTCAGTGACGCGCACGCGGCACTCGGCGCATACTTCCCGGGGCGGAAGCTGCAGGCGGCCGCACTGGGGGCACTTGTTGGCGATGATCTTTTTGTCCTTCAATCCCTTGAGGAACTTGCCCATGACGGGGCCGGTGGCAAACCGCTGGTTTACCGATATGGTCCGCTTGAGCACCAGGAGCTCCTGCTCCGGAACAGCACCCGCATTGGGATCCTTGTATTTCTCAAACAGGACGGGCCATTTCGTCGCCATCATGTTGATATCGCCCTTGGCGCCGGCCTTGCCGGAAGCCATGAGGCTCTGGGCGTCAATCTTGCCCAGGATGAAGTCGACGTAATCCTTGGCATCGCTGAATTCAAGGGTAACCGTCGGTTTCCCCTCTATGGTCTCTGTTATCGTGCACTTTTTGTCCTTTACGAACACGGTCCACTTGCCGCCTTCAGGCCCTCCCAGGTCAAAGGCGAAGGAGGCATCGACGCCGTCGGATGCTTCGGCCTTAAAGCGCGGTATCATCGTCGCGAACATGTCCTTGAGATAGTCCTTTGTGGACATCGCTTTCGGTCCGATGACATACTTGCGGAAAAGCTTGCCGGTCTTGCCGAAGGCGCCCATGTCGCCGTCGACCTTGACCTTGCCGCCCATGAAAGCGTTCGCCGCGTCCACCTTGCCGGTGTTCACGCCCACGAAGGTCTCGCCGTCGGCCTTCATCGTTGCCACACAGCCCGACAGGTCATCGGTCTTCTCCAGCGTCATGCCGTCGTTCTTGACCGTAAGCTTCCACTTGCCCTCGCCCTGGATGTCGTAGCCAAAAACGGCGTCGACGCCCTTGGCGCCCTCGGGACGGAAACGCTCCTTCATTGAATTGAATATATCTTCTACTTTTACTCCCCAGTATTCTGCCATGGTTTTCCTCCTACCAGTTAAGTTCCTTCTCGAGCATCGTGAGCACCGTCCACATGGTGCCGCCGAAGCCGGAAGCGAGCGCGTGATTGACCGGGGTCGGGATCTGGTGCGGCCCGGCATTGCCGCGCACCTGCAGCGCGGCCTCCGCCACGCGGATCAGGGCCGTCGCGCCGATCGGGTTCGACCCGATAACGCCGCCCGAGGGGTTGATGGGCATTGTGCCGCCGATCATAATCTCGTGGTTTTCCACGAGCTTGATATGTTCGTCACCCTCCAGATTAAAGAAATCCTTGATCCAGTCAAGAGCCCACCACGTCGCCGGATCGTACATCTCGAACACGTCGAAATATTCCAGCGGATTGGTTATATTGTTGCGTTTAAAAAGCTGTTCGGCAGCAAATTTATGTGTCCTGAGCCAGGGATATTTCTTGTTGTATCCGAAGATGGTGAAGGTCTCTTCCTTGTGCACCGTGATGTGGTCCCGTATCCAGACCGGGTGCTTGGAAAGCTCTTTTGCCTTCTTCTCGCAGGCGTAGATGACGCAGCAGGCTCCGTCGGACTGGGAGCACATCTCGATGAGCTTCAGGTCGCCGACAAGGCGCGGCGACGTCCGGACGAGGTCGTCTATCTGGCTGAAATCAAGGCCGAATGCGCGGTGCGCGTTGGGATTCAAGCCCGCGTGCTTGTCCATTATGATCCGGTAGGTCATCGACGCCCTGTTGGCGCGTTCCAGGCCGATCGTGTCGATGACGTCATAGGCCGCGGAGCCGGTGAGGGCCCCCGCCTGGATCTTGCGGAACCAGAGGGGGTCGGCCATGTTGGTGATGCCGCCCGTGGTGTGGCCTTCCTGCAGCTTCTCGAAGCCGATGGCCATGACGATGTCGTACATGCCCGAGGCCACCAGGTTGTCGGCGGCGCAGGAGATCGTCGCTCCGACGGTGCCGCCGGTGGTGATCCTTATGCAGTCCTTGCCGTAAGCGCCGGTTCCCAGAACGTGCCACATATCGGGCTGGTGCACCATTTCGAAGAGCTCCATGTTGCCATGGACGATGCAGTCGATGTCTTTCATGGTCAGGCCCGCGTCCTTCAGGGCAAGGCTGACCGCTTCATGTATCATTTCAGGCTGGTTGACATCTTCGCGGTGGCTGGAATGCTTAGTCTGCCCGATGCCGATTATGCCTACATTTCTGTTCTTTTTTCTATGTGCCATTGTCAAACCTCCCTACGCTTCCATTACTATGACGGCCTGGTGCTGGCCCGCCCCGCCGGTTGCGGCCTGTGCGAGGGCCTTCTTGGCGCCCTTGACCTGGCGGTCCCCCGCCTGTCCGGCAAGCTGATAGTAGCATTCGATGGCCCGGGCCGCGCCCCCGAGGAGGAGCGGATTCCCGTTGAGCTGGCCCCCCGACAGGTTCACGTTGAACGTGTCCATGCCGCCGCCGTCGATCCATGCCCCGCCCTTGCCTTCATCGGCAATGCCGACGCCTTCAGCCCACATCGGAAGCTGGTAAGCGGCGTGATCGCTCAGTTCAAACACCTGTATTTCTTTTCTCGGGTCCTTGATGCCGGCTTTCTCATAGGCGCGCTGGGCCGCGTTCTTGAGGGAGAAATTGCCCGCAAGGTCCCTGTCGCCGAGGAAATAGCGGTCCATGCAGCTGCCGTACCCGGTTATCCAGACCGGGTTTTTGCAGAACTCTTTCACCCGCTCTTCGCAGCAGAGGAGCATGCCGTATGCCCAGTCGGTGACCGGGTACACGTGCATCTCGCGCAGCGGATCGAGATACATCGGCGAACTCATGACTTCTTTTTCATCCACCATTTTATTTTCGCGGGCATAGGGGTTCTTCTTCGCGTTCTTCCTGGAACGGACGACTATTTTCGCGAGATGCTCGTCCGTGACGCCCGATTTTTCCATGTACGCCCTGGCCTGCAGGGCGTCGGCGTTCTGGAAGTCCATGCCGAGGGGCCTGCAGTAGAAGGGATCATAGGCGAGGTTGGTCGCCATGCGCCGGCTCTCTCCCTGGGATTCCTTGCAGTGGCCCATGAACAATATCACGTCATCATGGCCCGAAAGGATGCTGGCCATCGCATAGCCGAGGCCGTTCAAGCTTTCCTGCGCCATCTTCTCTTCCCCGCGGAAGTGGGCGCCCAGCACGTCCGTCACCCCGTTGTTGGATATGGTCCGCGCGTCAAACACGTCATCCGAGCAGGATATAACAGTCCTGATGCCCTTCTCCATGTCATAGGTGACCTTGGTCTGTTCCATGATCGGCTCGAAGCACTCGAGGAGCATGTTCTGGAACCGCATATGGTCGTATGCCGGCTCGTTTTTGATCTGCGCTACGGCACAGATCGCTATTCTTTTACCCATCACCAATCCTCCTGTTGTTACTGAAATGATAAAGGATCACAATAAACCTCCTGCATTGTTTCCTTATTACTATTTATTTTCTGATTCACACCAACCTCACCCGCGCTCCGCGCCCCCTCCCAATTCAACGGAGAGGGGGGATGGAATGATGAGGCTTGTCCCGCTCCGGACCGTCATACGTAACAGTTCCAGAACGTCCCCTGCCTGATCGCCCTCAGTATTGAATCCTTGTCGCGCTTCGCATCGAGCTCGATCCAGGCCCGCCCGATACCCACCATCGTGTGGGAATCGTCGGAAGCGATCTTGGGATACCGTATGTTCAGCGACTCAAATAGCGTGTCGCGGAACCCCTTGGTCGTTATCTCCACCGCGTCAAGGCGATACATCTTCTCCAGTTCAGCCAGCCGTTCCAGCACCTGTTCCGGCGTCATATCGTACTCGCCGATATGGTTGAAAATGTGGAGCGTCTCGCTGTCGCCTTCGATCCTGTTGACATGGACATAACCTCTTACAAACGCCGTGATCTCAATGCCGTGGAAAATGATCATGTCGGTCCTGACCTGATCGTACAGCTCACGGTAATTCGGCTTCAGCAGGTAGTCATGGTCCGTAAAAGCTACAAAATCATACCCCTTGGCCTCGTAGGCACTGGCGACCTCCTGCGGGGTCAACTTGCCGTCGGAGCAGGTGGTGTGAGTGTGGAGACAACCTTTGAGCAGCATAGATACCAACCGGTAAAAAATTCAAAAGAGCGCCGGCTGATTCATCCACTTTCGATCACCAGCCAGGTTCTTGATTGGACGGCCAACCAACATTGATTGTTGCAAAAAGCCGTCCCACGGACATCCCTCTGCGGATATCCAAATAAAACCGCATAAACTTTTAACATTGAATATTTTAATTAATGTCCAACTTTTAAATTGGACGACCAACCAAATCTGATATGAAATTAATCATCGGACGCATTATTGTCAATAAAAAAAGATTAATTTTTTCCAAAAAAACAACGGGGCACCGGTGCCCTAACACCCCGGGCACCGGCGTGAAGAGTCAAACGCTATTTTCTTTCTTCCAAGTACTTCTTTAAATCCTTACCCATCTGTTCAAGGATATTTTCCCTGAAACGGTTCAGCGTCATGGAATCGGTAATTTCGTATGACCGCTCGGGATACTCGTTCTTAATCGTCATGATGGTGGCGCCGCTCGATGTTGAAACCAGGCGGGCCTGGATCTGGAACCTGAAAAACTTTTTCCGCTTCGACTTTTTGATTTTCTCTGTCTCCTTGGTGGCCGGATTTTTCACATACTCAATATACTCGACCCATTTCACTTCTTCCTCGTTCCGGGTAATCGTGCCGAAGAGGAGCGCCTGGGCCCCGCTGAGACGGCCTATCTCCTCGGAGCTGCTCACCATTCCGGACTGGGACCGCTCGACCTCCTTCAGGATTGACTTCAGTTTCGACCGCTCAACGACATTCTTGCCGGCGTCTATGAAATGGCCCCGGAAGGCCTCCTCGCACTCCGTCACGACGACGTCCTGTATCCCCGGCGACGAATCGAAGCGCATAATCGCAACGGTGGTAACCTTGTCCATCTCGGCCCTGTTAAGTGATATTTTTGACGTCGAGCAGGAGATAACAGCAAGCGCGGTGGCCGCAATGAAAGTGGTGCCGATAAACCTTTTCCCTGATTGTTTCATGGTGGTCTGACCTCTGGAAGATGATAGTGCCTCGCCGGACCCATCCGCATATGATCCAGGAAGGATTGGGTGAAGCACCGATACAGTATCATACCGACGGTTACCTGTCAATTATTATGCTGACCCGGCCGTATATTTCAACTGCCGGTGCCGGGTGCATGTTACCTGCCCGGCCCACGGAATATGCCGGGTCAAGAAGATGTTGACATCATTTATTCAGCCGGCACAATACAATCATACTGCGACACATGATCCGCTCCATTGAGAGAGGGAGGAGAGCATGGCCGACCCGGGTATATTTTTTAGAAAGATCTTCAGCCCCGATAGCGCCGGTCCACCATCAGGCGAAGATAGAGTCGAATCGCTGCCCGAAATCCGCTAAAAAGCTTTCTGACACGATCTTGAAAGTCAGCCTCATTATCATTGTGCCGGCAGTCATATCTTCCCTCATCCGGATACCGACAATCGGTTTTAAACCCATCATGGCACTGCAGTCCGCCACGATTCCGATTGTTCTGGCCCTCTACCTGTTCCGGGGAAAACTATCATTCCACCCGGGCAGCGTTATATTCGTATCATGGGTGCTGGCCCTCGCCATGGTCGGGCCCCTCAATTTCGGCCTGGTAAGAGGCGGCAAGATGTTCCTCCTTGCCCCCGCACCCCCTTATCAGCGCCTCCATCATCGGCAAGAACGCCGGGCTCATGACCCTTGGGGCCGGGATGACGGTCATGAGCGTCATGGGAATCCTTGCCTTGACGGGCGCCATCCAGTGGGATTTCGACGTCTGGAAGCACCTGACGTCTGCCTCATCGCGGATAGACCAGATCATCGGCGTGGGGATCATCATTGCCGCCGTCATCCTCACCATATCCCGGATCCGCAGCTTCCTTGATTCATTGGTCATGGCGCTGGACAAACGCAACCCTGAGCTCAGCCATGCGTACGCCGCCCTCGAGGAAGAGACCCGTAAGCTGACCATGGCCGAAGAGATCCGGAAGCAGCACGAAGCCCGGTTCAACGCCGTGGCCGATTACATGCCCTTTGTCGCCATTCAGACCTTCGATCGGGACGGAAGGATCATCAGCTGGAACCGGGCGCCGGAGGGGCCCTTCGGCATCGGTACAGACGAAGCTATCGGTAAAACCTGGAGCGGATCATCCTGTCCCGGGACCAGGCGTCCGTTTTCAACAGCTCCTTCGCGGCACTGGACGCGGCCGACAGGCCCGGCGAACCGAGGGAGTGGCGCCATACCGGAAAAGACGGAACAGAGAAAATCCTGCTACCGTAAACTTTTCCCATCCCCGGAGTGGGCGGCAGCAAGGAATACGCGTGCATGGATATCGACATTACGGAACGCAAGCATGCCGAAGAGGAAATCATCTCTTCGCTCCGGGAAAAAGAGGTTTTACTGAAGGAGATCCACCACCGGGTAAAGAACAACCTGCAGCTGACAACCAGCCTCCTCAATCTTCAGGCCGATAACAAGCGGAGCCTGGTACTGACGGAAGGTTTTCGAGAAGCAAATAACAGGATTTATTCCATGACGTTGATCCATGAACAGCTGTACCGGTCCAACATTTTTTCCCGCATAGACATGTCACACCAGCTTCAGGTCCCGGCCTCGGAACTCTGCAAGACCATGTCGCTCCCGTCCGGCAGCGCGAGGTTGGCCTTTGACATGGAACCGACATTCTGCGCCATCGATACGGCAATACCCTGCGGCCCCACCGTCAATGAAATGGTCATCAATGCTCTGAAATTCGCCCTTCCCGGCGGGACCGGACCCGGCGAAATCTCAATCTCGATCAGGCGCAAAGGGGATGACGAGATCATGCTGAGCGTATCAGACAACGGGATCGGTCTGCCGGACCACAGAGAACCGCAGAATGTTAAAACCCTGGGAATCCAACCTATATCCATCCTGGTCAGGCAGTTCAGGGGGACATATGCCATCCAGCCCAACGGCTGGACCCGATGGGAAATTATATTCCCGGCGACAATCGGCTGAACATTATTCCCCATACCGCCGTCCATCGGACCAGGCCGTGCCGACATTTTCACCGAAGGCCCAGTACCGGTTGTCCGGCATGGTGAGAAAAAACGAGCCGATGCGGTTATAATCCGGGCTTTTTCCGTCGAGACAACCTTCATCGCACCATGCCCCCCTGATTTCGCCGACAAAGAGCATGTTGGTCGGGAGATCGACGGAATGGACCAGAAGGCACTCAAGGCAGACCGACGCCTCGCGGATCAGGGGCGCGCCGGGCACGTCGCCATAGAACAGGTCAAACACCCGCGACTTATCGGCGCCATGGCCCGAGACGATCCCCACGTAATCGGTTTTGACCAGGAGATCTTTTCCGGGAATGTTCACGCTGAAGGCCTTCGTCGCAATGATGCCGCCGCAGGTCGCATGGTTTTTGCCGATGCCAACGGCTATCATGGGGGGCTTCGCGTTGACCCGCGCAACCCATCCCACAGCCATGAAGTTTTCCTTGCCGTTATATATGGTCCCGACAATGCTCATGGGCATGGGTATAAACGTGTTCGTGCTGACCTTCACATGGTTCATGGGGGTTCTCCATTGGTGGTACATATATAATTATAATTGATAAGCAGCCTATGACTCATCGAGGTACAAGTTCAATACTTTTTTCCCTTCCCGCTTTATTTATTCTTTACCGGCAGAAACACCACCGGTACTGTTTCCCCGTGAATTCTGGAAATACCCGACACGGAGACGCACGATGAAAAGAACCATGGCCATCCTTGTCCTGATGACCGTCAATGCCCATGCGGGCATCAAACTCCGGCTTTACAACATGGATGCCTTTGAAAACGGCGCGCTGGTTTTTCTCGCGGCGGACACGGTCAATATCCGAAGCGCCCCGGTCATCGGCAACAACATCATAGACAACCTGCCGGTCGGCTACCAGGTCAGGATCGAGAAGAAGAGCGATTCCGCCTATATCGTGGACGGCCTCAAGGCGCCCTGGTACCTGGTCAGCCATGACAGCACCAGGGGCCCGGTTAAAGGCTATGTCTGGGGAGGGTTCCTTTCAATCGCCGCGCTGCCGGTGCAGTACCGGGGGAACCCCGCCCTCTTCCTCTTCACCATAAAGAGCGCTAAAAATTCAGGTGCCATACCGGTTCATGCGATGATCGCCAGCGGCGGGAAAATCGTATCAGCCGCGGTTTTTGACGCCATAGGGGTCCTCTCCGAAGACCGGTCCTTCGGCTACAGCGTATCCGCGGAGCTCCACGGCCCTCGGGGCTTCTCCGGGATATCCAACATACTGACCCTGGAATTCAGCTACGGGGCGTGCGGCTATCCCTTCGGCGCGATCGTCCTGATGTACAACGGTTCGGATATCATGTACGGCTCCACCGCGATCAGCACGGTCGAGAGCGGCGTATTCCACAGTCTGTCAAAATTCATTTACCCCGACGAAAAGGGCGGGATACAAAACGGCCTCGTGCTGGTGCAGACCCTGGAGAATTTCGACGATGGCAAAAAGAGCTATGCACTCAAGGAAACGAAGAAGACCGCCCTGTCCTGGACGGGAAACAAATTCATCGAAGTGAAATAGACATAGGGGTATTTTGATCATATAAACGGTAACCAAGCTTCTTTACAGATTACATAGTACATTATGGATGCATTGCAGGAAAAACAACACACAAGAACAAACAGCGCGCTCCGGTTCATCTTCATATACGCGTTAACCGGTATGGTCATCGCGGCGTATTCGATGACCATCTACTCCTATGTCCGCATGCAGGTAAGCGACAATGCCCGGATTAACGCTGCCGGTCGCCTGCGCATGCTCACGCAGAAGATAACGAAGGAGATACTGCTCTACCAGGACGGCGTCCTGCCGAAAAGCAATGTTGTGAATTCAACCGTTGTTTTCAACGCGACCATATACGGCATCACCCGCGGCGGGTCGGTCCCCCTTGACATGAACCTGACCCTGTCGTCGCGGCTTCCCGCCATCGATGACCAGGAAAGCCGGGCCCGCCTGGAGGAAGTGATAAAGGAATGGATCCCCTTTAAACATCACGTGGCGCAGTTTCTCAAGGACGGGAACCCCGTTTCGCTGCGGTATATCCACGAAAACAACGAGCACCTTATCAATACCATCGACCGCACGGTCATGACGATTCAAAAACATTCGGACAGCGACCTGCGGAACCTGTGGCTCATCATCATATCCGCGATACTGCTTGTTGCCGGAGCGGTTCTCACGGCCATGGTCCGCCAGGTGAAGAGATACCGAAGGGCCGAGGCCCGCCTGGCAGAAATCGAGCAGCTCCTCCCCATCTGTTCCAGCTGCAAGAAGATACGGACCGACAACGACCACCCGGAGAACCCGCGGTCATGGACATCGATAGATGAATACCTGCGCGACAAGAAGGACATGGTCTTCACCCACAGCATCTGCCCCGACTGCATGATGAAGCTCTATCCCGGCATGTTCAAGGACGGCACGAAGAAGGAATAGCGGCGGGATGCCCGCCGCTGCGCATCATTTCCCGAAGCGCCGCGCGATCCCGTCGGCCACGTAGTTCGACAGGGCCATGATGGTGATCTGCGGGTTCACCCCCAGGGAGGTGGGGATGAGGCTCGCGTCGGCCACGAAAAGGTTCCTCACCTCGAAAGACTCGCCGCCGCAGTCCACCGCGCCCTGCTTCGGACCCGAAGCCATCCTGCAGGAACCCAGGGGATGAAAGGCCATGATCTCCATCTGGTTCGGCTTCACGCGCAGGTCCAGCAGACGGTCGGCGTCCTCGACGGAATCCAGGTACGGCATTTTTGATATGGCGGTGTAGACGCGGAGCGCGCCGGCCGCGAAGAATATTTTCGACAGGTAGGCGACGGCCCGCTTGAGCTTGTCCGCGTCGGACCTCTTGATCATGTAGGTCGCCACTATTCCCCGGTTCCGCTTCGGGCTGTAGCCCTTGAGCACGCGCCCTTCGGTCTCGTCGTGGACCATGACGCCGAAGGCCGCGAGGTTGTTGTACTTCACCGCCATTTCCTTGTGCCTGTGCCCCACGCCGGGAAGGGCCGCCAGGAGAAGCGAGGGATGGACCATGATGCCCTCCATCACGATCCCTTCGTCCTCGAAATCATCGATATAGGCGCCCTGGGAAACCCCCTGCCATCCCCTGACGGTTTCGTTCATCAGCGCCACCACCCTGCCGGCCGGGTGGATCTGCAGGTGCCTGCCGATGTGCCAGTTTTTCAGGCCGCTCCACATCAGGAACGACGGCGTGATCATGGCGCCGCAGGAGACCACGACTGCCTTCGCCCTGACGGACACGCCGTAGACGCGCTTCCCCGATTTCGGTTCAACGACGGAGCCTTCCACGCCTTCCGCGGCGCCGTTCTTCACCATGATCCCCTCGGCGCGGCAGTTGGAGTATATTCGCGCGCCGGCTGCCTCCGCCTTCGGGACGTAGGTCACGTTGACGCTCTGCTTGGCGTTCTCCTGGCACCCGAACTGGCAGGGCCCGCACCCCTTGCAGTCCTTCACGTTGTGCCGCAGGGGCCTGCAGGTATAGCCGAGCTTCTCGCATCCGCGCCTTACGATTTTCGCGTTGTTGCCCAGCACGTCCCAGGGGAGCTCCGTGACATTGATGATCTTCTCGACCCTGTCAAAGTAGGGGTTCAGGGTCTCCTCGGTCATGGCGCCCAGGCCAAGCTCGTCGCGCCATTTCCTGAGAACGGGCGCCGGCGTGCGGAAACAGGTGGCGGAGTTGACGGTGCTGGTGCCGCCGATGCATTTTCCCAGGGTGAGGGATATGAAGGGATTTCCCATGGTCCCGGTGGCGCCTCCGTGGCGGTACATGTCGATGAGCCCCTTCACCGGTTTGCCGTCCCATTCCTTCACGGTGAAGTGGCCGCCCTCCTCGAGGAGCACCACCGAGAGCCCTTTCTCGGCAAGCTCCTTTGCCGCGACGCCGCCGCCGGGACCGCTGCCGATCACGCAAATGTCACATGATTCCTTGATATCGCCGCCGTAGTCTTTTATGGTTTTAATCATGTCATTCACCTTTTTGCTTCCCATGGCACCCGTGCTCGTAACCGGTGAGGCGCGCGTTTTCATCGCTTTCGTAAAAGGTGAGCATGGTCAGGAGCTTCATCAGGAGCATGATCATCCTCCGGTAGAAGAAGGGACTCTGTTCCATGGCCTCCAGCACACGGGTGCCGCTGTCCACGCTCAGGCTCGTGAAGACCCTGCCGTTCCGGAGAATCGAGCTGAACTGGATATAGTTCAGCATAAGGGGAAAAAGGCCCCTGATGGACGGGTCGTAACTCATCAGCAGTTGGTCAGCCCGCGGCAGGAGGTCGAAATCCGCGGCCCCCTCCCTGAATACGCCTCCCCGCGGTATTATGGCGTTCATCACCGCCCTGAAAATCCTGCCATTTCTTCCTTTGAGGATTTTTAGATCGTTCATATCCGCCCCCTGAAGATAGAAATTATTTCATGCAGCTCAATAAAAAAAATCATACCCGGTATCCATCCATTACATCACGCCCCCGTCCCCCGGAGGGGCGTGTAGGAGATTACTTGTTATCATGCCCCCTCGGGGGTACAGGGGGGCCTATAGACTTTCGTACCGAGAAGTAAAATGAACTGAACACCAGGCGGCCGATCCTGAAGACGCCGCGGCCCAGGTAATGGCCGTCCCCTATCCGCTTTACCTCGTCATTGAGCGTTTTCAGGAGAAAGCTGTTGCCCCTGCGGTTGTAATTGATATGAAGCACCTTCTGTCCGTCTCCCAGCACGGAATCCCTGGCGCTGATCTTGAAGCTGCCGATGCGGATCATCCCGAAAAATTCGTTGTAGCCCCCGGGACCGCCGTCCTCAACGGCCGCGTTATCCGGAAAAAATTTCCGGTGGCCGAAAAAGCGTATTTCCGGGAGCAGAGGCGTCACAAGACGGACCTCGTAATAGCCTCTGAGCTCCTCCGGGCGAGGCGTCGTTCCCCCGCAAAAAATTTCTTTAAGCCCCACGCCCCCCCTTTTTCCACATCATTCCGACGCGACGTGCGTGACGTTATAATAGAAGTATAATTTGACTTGCAACAACCTGTCGTCTGGAAAGATAATTCCGGATATATTTTTTTATTTTCCTCCCTGCTTCCTGAAGTTCTGCGGTGACATACCGGTGAAGCGCGCAAAGGCCTCGTAAAAGGCCGATTTCGAGTTGAAGCCCACCTCGAGCGATATGGCCAGGACCGTTTTTTCAGGCTGCCGGAGCAGCATGTCCTTGGCGTCGCGGATCCGGTACTGGTTGACGAAGGTGTTGAAATTCGTGTTCAGCCGGTCGTTCAGGAGCTGCGAAAGCTGGTGCGGCGTGATGGCAAGCTCGTCCGCCAGGTCCCTCAGGGTGAGCTGGTCGTCGGTGTAGACGCGCTCATCATCCATGAGGCGGTCCAGCGCCTTGATAATGGACGGCACGTTCACCTGGTCGAGGAGCGACCGGCCCGCGTATTTCTTCTCCGCTTCGAACATCAGCAGCTGGAGTATCTTGGGGTACCGGAGGCTCACCAGGTAGGCGCAGATGACCAGGAGCCCGGCCAGGTTCGCCCCCCACCGGAGCAGTGAATAGGAGCCGGTGATATATCCCAGTATGGTGGCCGTCGTGAGGCCGGCTATGACCACGATGCTCGAGGTCATGACGTAGAATATAACCAGGTTCTCCCCGGCCTGCCGGGTCGTCATGAACTTCCTAAAGAGGAAACCGAGGTAGATGACCATCTGGACGCCGGCGCCGGCAATGAGGGCGCGGGCCGCGGCCGCGCCGCCTCCGGCAGCGCCGCTGAAGAGATTCCGCAGAAGGGCGATTTTGGCGTCATCGGACATGGCGAGGTAGGCGATGTCAGTCCCGAGGCCGATCGCCACCGGGAGGAACAGAAAGGCCATCCTCCGCGGCATGGCCTCGACCGGAAGGATGACCAGGCAATCGGCGCAGTAGATGATGGGCGCCATGAAGTAGAGCGCCGTCACGTGAAAGGCGAGAAGCCGCGGGTGCGCGTACTGCATGTCGTTGACGATCAGGCATATCTGGAACAGGAACAGGCTCAGACAGAAGAGGTAGGCCGCGAGAACGTAATTCTCGAAATAGCGCACCCTCCCCCCCAGCTGGCCGACGCAGAGAAGGAACGACAGGCCGGCCGAGAAGAAGATGAAGGCGGCCGATATGAATTCAATGCTGAGTATGTCCATGACGCCGTCACTGCAATATCAGTGTCGCGATAAACAGCAGCTCAACCAGGAAATGAAGCAGGAACGGGACCCAGATGCTCCGCAGTCTCAGGGCAAGCCAGGAAAGGAGGGGTGAACCGACGAGGAGCCCCAGCGCCTCCAGTTCCGGCTTGATGAAATGGAACACGACCTCGAAGACCCATACCACGGCGATGGCGATCATTGCCGCCTTTTCCGATGGGATGCCCTCCCGCTCGCCCAGCACGTAGTACAGGCCCATGAGGAGGAACCCCCGGTGGATGAACTCCCACCCGGTGAGGGTCGAGCCGGTGAAGACCATGAAATTGAGGAAGCGATCCAGGCTGCCGTCACCGGGACCCGCGAAGGAGGAGGAATAGTGGCTGAAGTAGCCCTTCAGAAAAAATATCCCCGCAAAGGCCGCAACCAGTATCACCACGGCGGCAGCGACAAGGTTACGCGTCAGGCGGTCAAACTGCGGCAGGCCGAGCCCTATCTTCGACAGCGGCACCCTGAGGGCGATAAGCACCGCGGCGGGAAGGACGATACGGAGGATCACCCAGAGCAGGTAGAAATAGCCGCCCACGATAAGCGATTTCGCGTGATAGGTCCCTATGAGCTGTGCCGCAATGACGGTGAAAACAATGACCATGAAAGGGGAAAAAAAGGATGATATCTTTTCTTTTATATCAGGCATACATTCTCGCAGTTTCAGATTATCCGGCGCGGCAGGGCATCGCCGTCTCAATCCGTAAGCCATCACTCATTATTTATCAAGCTAAATTTTAATCATGACGCGTCTTTCCCCTCGACAGGGCCGACGTCCTTGAGCCTTTTCCGGTATTTCCAGAGGCTGTAGTGGAGGGAAAGGAAGAAGGAGGCTAGCTCAACGACCCCGGTCCAGTGGCTCATCGCCGTAATGACCATCCTCCTGAAAAATGCCAGGATATAAAGGATGGGAGAATAAACCGCCACAAGGAAGTGCCCGTTCCCCCGGGGAAAAATGGTTGAGAAAAAAACCCGGGCGGCGAAATCCTCCATCCTGCCGAAGTGGCCCGTGGAGGCGAAGTACGCCATGGCGACGAGAAGGACAAGCACTACCGGGACGAGAAGGGCGATGACCGGCAGCAGCGCCACGAAGATCCCGGCGAAATAGGCGAATACCGCTATGGCGTAAGACTGCAGGAGGGCAACGGCCTTAGTGCGGCTCAGGGGAAGGACTATACCCTTCCCGGGATAGACGACAATGCCGATGCCGGCCCCCAGGGCATACACGAGGCCGATTTCCATGAAATATTCCATCACCGACTCGTAGGTAAAACCTCTGAAGACCGCGGGAACGATCTTGCCGACGAGGAGGACCGCCATGACCACGGCCAGGTCCTTAACCGTATCCCTGACCGGTTCGCCGTATCCGCCGAAATTGACGATGATGGAGTACACATACCAGGCCAGGATAATCCCGGTCATCGTCGCCACCGGGATGAAGTATCCCCCCGTGAGAAGGGGCCAGATGGAGGCGCATGCCGTGAAGGTCACCAGAACCACCGAAACATAGTCCCGAGCGGCAGCAAGGTAGTTTTTCTTCGATGTGTTCACGCCGAAGGTCCGGGCCCGGTCCACGGCGAAAAATCTGATCGGCAGATAGAAAATAAGGCCCAGGAGCGGCACCGTCACCAGGGCATAGGGCGTGGCAAGGTTCTCAAAAAGCGCAGCCGCCGGAGAAAAGGAGCCGCTGTCATAAACCGCGACGGCCATGGCCAGCTGCTCCCGCATACACATGAGGGCCACCGCGGCAAATGTCGCAAGGATGACCGCGAGTCCGCCCGCTTCCCCTGCAGCGAAGATAATATCAGAGACTATACTTTTAATAATACGGTTCATGGCCCTTGCTCATTGGACAGGATACAATCTATAATGCGGCATATGCATCATATTCAAACCGGGAAAAATTGCAACAGGAAATTTAAAAGAAATAATGCCGCGCTGCCGGAAATAAATCGGCGAACAACATTTCCCGCGCATCAAGAAAATTACTTGCAAAATGGAAATATTATTGCTACATTGTCCCCATCACATATGGGGGGATTGCTATGCTGGAAGACATACCGCGGGATCAGCTGGATCCGATTCTGTTCAACGCCCTGCGAGCCATATATAAATTTCAGCAGGCAAAGATGACGGCCTTCGGCCTGGACTACGAAGACATCTATCTTTTGCAATTACTCAGAAATCATACCCCGTCGCGCATGGGCGAGATCGCCGATGAAATGGGGATACCCATAAGCACCGCAACGCGGGTGGTGGACCGCCTCGAGGAAAAAAAACTCCTCTCGCGGAAAAAAGACCCCCGGGACAAGCGGAACATCCTGGTGAGCCTGGAGCAAAAAGGCAAGGACGTTGTAAACAAGGTCGAAAACCAGACATTCCAGATACTGTCAAAAAATCTCAGCACGTATAACGATGAAGATATAGCTTCATTCTACAAAACGGCGGTGCACCTTCACGAAATACTGAAGGTTTCATAAAACTACCAAGAGAGGTCCTCATGGAATATGATTTCGCGGTAATCGGCAGCGGCTTCGGCGGGAGCGTGTCAGCCCTCCGCCTGGCGGAAAAAGGCTACAAGGTCGTCGTCCTCGAACAGGGAAACCGCGTGACGCCCCTCGACATGGAAGAGGCGTCCCGGAGCCTGTTCAAACTCCTCTGGATGCCGCTGCTCGGCATTAAGGGCTTCTTCACGCAGCAATTCTACAAGCACCTCAACATCGTAGGGGGCGTCGGCGTCGGCGGCGGCAGCATCGTCTACGCCGCGGTCCTTCTGCGGCCAAAGGACGACTTCTACAACGACCCCTCATGGAACGGCCTCGGCGTCAACTGGAAGAAGGAACTGAAGCCCCACTATGACACCGCGTCCAGGATGCTCGGCTTGAAGACAAACCCGAACCAGGACATCATGGACGACTATCTTAAAAAGACCGCGAAAAAAATGGGCGCCCTCAAGACCTTCGGCCCGGTCGACAACGGCATCTACTTCGGCACGCCGGAAGTGACGAGGTCCGACCCCTTCTTCGGCGGCCTTGGACCCGCCCGCGACGGGTGCCACCTCTGCGGCGAATGCCTCACCGGGTGCAAGCACGGGTCAAAAAACACCCTGGACAAGAATTACCTCTACCTTGCGGAAAAGCTGGGCGTAACGGTGCTGCCGAACAGGAAGGTCGTCAACATCATTCCCCGGAAAGACGGCATGTACGACCTTACGGTCAAGGACCCGACCCGTAGGCTCAGGCGCTGTCCCGGCGTCAGGGCCAGAAAAGTGGTCATCGCCGCCGGTGTCCTGGGGACACTGGAGCTGTTGTTCCGCTGTAAAACAATAACCCGGACCCTGCCCCACATCTCCAAGGAACTGGGGAAGGTGGTCCGGACCAACAGCGAGGCGATCGTCGGAGCCCTGTCGCCGGACAAGGACATGGACATGTCCCGGGGCACCACCATATCCACGGACTTCTACCCGGACCGGCACACGCACATAACGCAAAACCGCTTCCCCCGGGGATACAATTTCATGAAATGGTATGCCGGCCCCCTGGTCAACGACGACCGCCCCTTCAGGCGCGGCCTGAAGGCCCTGGGAAAAATCATCACCAGCCCCTCCACTGTTTTCAGGAACTGGTTCGCGAGGGACTGGAACAAGCGGGTGACCATTCTCACGGTCATGCAGAACCTCGATAACCGCATATCCTTTACCTACGGCAGGAGCCTGGCGTTGCTCTTTCTCGGCCGCCGACTCAAGTCAAAGCGGTACCCGGGAAAAGAAGCGCCCACCAACCTCCCCGTCGCCAACGAGGCGGCCCGGGTCCTCGCCGAGGTGATGGGGGGGACGCCGATGAACGTCATAATGGAAAGCCTGATGAACCAGTCCACCACGGCCCACATCCTCGGCGGGTGTCATATCGGCTCATCGGCGGAAAACGGCGTCATCGACACCAGCCACGAGGTTTTCAACTATCCGGGGCTGTATGTGGTTGACGGCGCCGCGGTATCGGCCAATGTGGGAGTGAATCCGAGCCTGACCATAACGGCCATGGCGGAGCGCGCCATGAGCCTCATCCCGGCAAAGAAAAAAGCACCGAAGGATTTCTTAAAAAACAATATACCCATCACAAAAAGGAGTAGTCTGATGAATGCATTGAAAAAAATCTTCATCGCCCTTGCGGTCATTGCCGCTATCACGATTTCCCTCACCGGCATCAATATAGCCCAGAAGGGTTGCGGCGGTTACCAGGGACAGACCGTTGAACAGATACTAGGCGTCCCTGCTGAAAAAGCAACCGTTGCGGACATAGAGAAGCTTTCCCGCGCCCAGGTTGTGCAACTGTTCTACGCCGCTCCGGCTCCCCTCTACGATGAAATGGACGGAGAGTTCAAGGCGGGCATGGCCGGCGGCGGCATCCTGGGGCCGGCGTCGAACCTCTATGTGGCCTTCCTGTTCGGCCCCGGCAAATGGGACGGAAAGGCATTCTCGCCGAAAGACGGTTTCGGTTACAATATTTTCAAGAGCACCAGGGACGAGAAAGACCTCGTCAAGCGCACGAAAAAGATGAAGACCTTCATCGGAAAATCGCAGTACGACGGGAAGGATTCATTCCACCTCGACTACAGCTCGTTCAACGGCGGCCTTCTTCATTCCATGCGCGACGAGATCAGGAAAATCAACGACAATCTCTACCTCGGCATGGGCGCCATGGCGGCCAGCGGGGGAACCATCAATCCGATGCCCTTTGTCCTGTCAGGCGAGAAGACACCCTGGGTGGGGCCTGACGAGAAGTAGGATAGTTCACTGAGCCGCGCCGGCAGACGGCGCGGCTTGCAGAGAAACCATGAACCGGATCCGACTCGCCAATAAAGGAGAAACCTGCGGGATCTGCGGCAGGAATGAGGCCGTGGTCCTATGCGACGGGTGCGACAAGCCCCTCTGCCAGGAGTGCCGCGTCTTCGACATCTGGTGCAACGGGTGCGGCAGCGGGGACCCCCACGTGTTCTGCCGGAAATGCAACGATGACCCGGAAAAGAATATCTGGAAGGGTTTGTACTGATCGCGGGAACCGGTAGTTACCACCGCAAAAGACAGCCTCAGCGCATCAGCATTCAACAGCAGCGCGAAGCTTTTCAAATAGGGCCGCCACTTGCCTTCTGGTTTCCTCTAACGTTCCGGAATTATCAACAATAAAACGAGCTCTGCCTTTTTTATCCTCGATGCTCATCTGGGCGGCTATGGTAAGCTCGGCCGTGTGACGGTCAAGGCGGTCCCGCGCCATGAGGCGCTCGACCTGTAATGCAACCGGCACATAGACGAGGATGGCGTCCGGGAAGAACCTGTCCCATCCCGATTCGTAAAGAAGCGGAACATCGATGATGATGGGCATCCCGTCATTCATGCCATTGAACTTGCCGATTCTTTCCATCACGATCCGGTTGATGCGCGGGTGGGTGAAGCTGTTGAGCTTATTGCGCTTTTCAGGGTCCCGGATTATCTGTTCACGGACCTTTTCACGGTTCAGGGTCCCGTCCGCATGTATCACGTCCTTGCCGAAATAATCCTCTATGTCACGTAGCGCCGGCTGACCTGGCTCAACCACCTCCCGGGCGATAAGATCGGTATCTATGATATGGGCCCCCATTTCCGCCAGCATCGAGGCAACGGCCGATTTGCCGGTGCCGATGGCGCCGGTCAAGGCAAAACATTTTTTCAGAAAATCTCCAGTTCCGGACATATATAAAAAACCTCCAGGACGGCTGTTCCTAATGTTTTAAAAACTTATCTTCGATGAAATCGGCAAGCCTGTCAATTTCAGCAATACCGATGGAGGGAACACCCAGGCTGAAATCCGTATCAGTCACCAGGGCGACCAGGTCACGGCCATCGGCAAAGACAGGGGACGGGTGCTCGCCGGCACGAAAGACTTCAATTTTGGGCGCCCGCTCCTGCTTGAAGCCCTCGGTGATTATGATGTCCACGTCGCCGGCGTATTTTTCACGGATTTCATCGAGAGACGCGTCATGATCAACGTCCCGGATCATCGCCAGCTGTTCCGCAGAAGATATTATGGTGCAGGCTGCCCCGGCCTTCCGATGGCGCCAGGTATCCTTGCCTTCATGGTCTATGGAAAAATGATGGACGTGCTTCACCGTGGCAACGCGGTAGCCGCGCCGCACCAGCTCCGGGATCAGTTTCTCCAGCAATGTTGTCTTTCCGATTCCGGACCAGCCAACGAATGAAATTATCGGGACCATCGGGACTCCTTGCGTCATCAGTTCCCATGACAAGACATTATGGAAAAAATTCAATAAAAAAAGAACCTAAAATATTTTTTAAGAAACGCGGGGGCCATTCGTTACCACATGAAAGCATATACGACATGGGACGAGGGGAACCATGGAAACCACTATCAATGTGCATCTGGATATCCTGAACCAAATCACGGGGGCTGCAAAGGCCCTGGGCATTAGCCGGTCGGAATTGATCGTAATCCTGCTGAAGAAAGCCATGGATGACGCTGCAAGGCCCGACTGTCTCTGCAAGTTGGTCAAATACCAGCAAAGGAGAAAACCGCATGAGTGGCACAGGTTCCACCTGGCGGTTCGTCCCGACGATTATGAGTATTTTCTGGACCTCAAGAAGCTCCTCAAGATGTCTGTGTCATTAATTCTTTCTTATGCTGTAAGGAAATATCTCAATAAGTTATTTAAAAAAGATTATACCGATAACTATCGCTACAAAAATTATATTATCATGGAAAGACGAATCGATTCAGTTCCTTGCTGGATTTTTATCTGGGGTTATCCACCAAACATAGAAAAAATCATCTAAAATTCCACAAATAGCCTATAATAAAACAAAAACCAAATCATTGGATTGAATCCAACCATTAATTTGTTATTTACAAATACTATAGACATATCTTAATCTATAATTAAATTTTATTCAAACTGTATGAACATGAAAATAACATTATCTATTATTCTCTTCCTACTAACCTGCTCGCAGTTAGTCGCACAAAAGAGTCTTATCGTACATGACGACACCGGGGAGTATGATATCTCAGGTCAGCTGCTGTCATATCTTGAAGACAGTGAAAGAAAATTGACGATAGACCAGGTATCATCTCCCGAATACAGGAGCAAGTTCAAACACGATATAAAAGATACGCCTAACTTCGGCTACACCCGCTCCGCATACTGGCTCTCATTCAGCATCGATGGAGGTGAAACGAAAGAAAAATGGCTCCTGGTCATCAACTATGCCCTGCTTGACCACATTACACTTTTTATCCCAGGCAAAAAAGGATATGAGGAAAAGAGGCAGGGACAGATGCTGCCGTTTACCGAAAGGGACATCAAAAATGAAAATTTCGTTTTTAACTTGAATATCGCCCCCGGCACCACCAGCACCTTTTACTTAAGAATAGAAACGCAGGATTCCTTCGCCGTTCCCATGAAACTAGTCACTAGCCAGGCATTCACCGAACAGAGCACCATGGTCCACCTGTTCCTGGGCATCTTTTACGGGTTTATCATAGTCATGATCCTGTACAACCTGTTCATTTTCCTTATGACCAGGGACCTGGGTTATCTCTTCCTCATCCTTTACATGACCGCCTTTGTTATTTATATTACTTCTGAAAACGGCATCTCATATCAATACCTTTGGCCGGGATTGCCCTGGTGGGGCAAGCGTGTAGTCCCCTTTTCAGTAAGCATGGTGACGATATGGAGTTCTCTTTTTGCCCGCAGGTTCCTCCAGACAAAGGCCCTGAACCCGAAGATCGACAGGGTCATCCTCGGATTCTGCGCCCTCGGGATTATCGGTCTCTGCCTTGCCCTTGCCGCCGGTTATTTCATCGCCATCATCTATGCCGTTGTCCTCTGCGTGCTCTATGCGCCGGCGCTCATCATCGCAGCCTTCATTCAATGGAAAAAGGGATATCGTCCCGCCATCTATTTCCTTATATCCTGGTTCGCCCTCAGCGCGGGGACCCTGCTGTACGGGTTCAAGACCTTCGGCCTTCTCCCCGAATTGTTGATCACCAAGTATGGGGTCCTCCTGGGGGCGGCTTTCCAGTCAATCCTGCTATCCATCGCCATGGCTGACCGCATCAACATGATGACCGAGTCTCTCAGGAGAACAAAAAAAGACCTGGAACAACGCACCGAATCACTCCTTTCAATTTTTGAAAAAGCGGAAACAATGTCAACCGAGCTTATCACGATGAGTAACGAACACAAGGAAATCGTTGATACTTTTTCCCACGTTGCGCAGAACCAGGCTGCCCATGCCGAAGAAATGGCGGCATCCTATGAAGAGCTGACATCGTCAACGGATTCCATCGACCAGTCCATGGCGCGGCTTGCCCAGGAAGGAGAAAAAATCCGCCGCATGGTAGACATCCTGAACTCCACACAGCGCGATGTGCAGAACACCAGCCTCGCCGTGGTGGACAGCATGAAGAATATAATTCATTTCACAGAAAAAACCGACGTGGACCTTACCCGCATGACCGACATGATGAAGATCATCAACGAAGGCGGCCAGTCAATCACGAACATCATATCCCTGATCAATGACATTTCTGACAAGATCAATCTCCTTTCACTTAACGCCGCAATCGAGGCGGCGCGGGCAGGAGAGCACGGGAGGGGCTTCGCCGTCGTTGCAGACGAAATCGGTAAGCTCGCCACCGCCACATCGGACAACTCCAAGCAGATATCCAGCCAGATCGAGAAAATTTCAGTGGACATACGCCGGGGCATTGAAATCGTCAACCAGACGAAACTTTCAACCAGCGACGTGGCCAAGCTTGTCACCGGCATCAACAATCAGATCGAAACCGTGAAATCGGCGATGGGCAAACAGGAAAGCGCGATTCAGGAACTGGTGAACCAGTCCGATGTCATCAAGGAGCAGTCCCGGGTCATTTCCATCGCCACGGGCGAGCAGAAAAACGGCATGATGGAGGGAGCGACCACGATCCAGACCCTGGCAAACATGGCCAACGACATCGCCGTGTCCAACACGAAAATCCTGCGCTTTATCAAAGTGCTGAACGAAAAAGCCGGCGAGCTCAAAGGCATCATTCAGAACCTGGAGCAAACCCCCGGTCAATGAACCGGGCGCCTGCTCCCCGGGAAACGCTAATTTTTTAAAGACGCTATATGACGTGCGAAATCGGCAAAGGCCTGCCGAGTATCATACCGAAAAGAATACCCAGTTGAGCGCTTTAATTTCTCGCAGGACGCCACCCAGCTGTACCGTATCATTGCCAGGTACGGGCTGGGGAATTCACTCAGGAAGGTCAGCCGAAGAAGCCAGGCAATGTTGTTCAGCAGATATACCAGGCGATACGGCAGGGGCAGCGTTATATTGCCGAGGGCCGATGCCATCTCACGTATCGTCATGACGCCGTCGCCGGCCGCATTATAGGCTCCGCCCTTCCCCCGCAGCAAAAGGATCCACATGATCTCGACAAGGTCGTCCTCATGGATAAATTGCATTGGTTCCGTCCTGACGGGAATGGGAACAATTTTCAACTGCAAAAAACGGGCCAGGGGATTATCGAAGCCCGGACCCACCACGAAGCAGGGCCGGATAATAATGAAGCTTATATCCGGATATTGACTGCTGTATTCAGCGAAAATGCCTTCGATGATTTTTTTTGACTTGCTGTAGGTGACATCATCATTGCCCCGCAGGGGACTCTCCTCAACAAGGGGACGGTCATTGTCCGGATGAAAGCCGTAGGCGGTCGTGGAACTGGTATAGAGAACCCGCTTCACTCCCGCCCTGACGCACGAGTCCAGGACGGACCTGGTGCCGTTGATATTGATGTCCTCCATCAGTTTCCTGTCATGAATGGGGGGCAGGATAAAAGCGGCATGGATGACCGTGTCTATTGAATGCGTATTGATGATATCGTCCACCGGCTCCCGGACATCCCTTTCATAAAAAACAAACTTGTTCCCGTAGTAACCGGGTCCTTTCACATCCAGCCCGACAATCAACCCAACATCCTGTTTGTCTGAAAGAAAGGCGGTCAGCTTCGCGCCGATATAACCGGAAGAGCCGGTTATGAGGATCCTTTTCATATTGACATGCCCCCGTGCAACAATGAAATCATGGAACGACTACACACTGGCCATGCTTTCGAAAGCGGAAGAGCGCGCCGATCGGTCTTTTATTTAGCGCCGCGCAGCACGAAATTTGAAATGACAGCCACAATGCTCCGCGGCAGGAACCGGTTCAGGACCAGGTGGACAAACTTGCTCATCAGTCCGGGAACGGCCACCGTTTTGCCCTTCACCAGGGCCTCCATTCCCTGGCGGGCGACCTCCGCCGGATCGCTGAGCCCGCTGATTTTGTACCACCATACTTTTTCGGGAAAATCCTTCACCTGGAGAAGAGGCGTCTTGGTATAGGAGGGGCAAAAGGCCGTGACCTTGACGCCGGTGCCCCGCAATTCCTGACTGACCGCCTCGGACAGGCTCTGGATGAAGGATTTTGACGCGCCATAAACCGCGTGATGGGGACAGGGCTGAAAGGCCGAAACGGAGCTGATATTGAGGACCCGGCCGTCTCCGCGCTTCACCATATCGGGTATCAGAAGACGCATCAGCGCCAGGTAGCCGCCGATATTGACCTTCACCAGGTCGACCTGGCTCTTCAGGGAGGCCTCGTGAACATTACCATACACCATCGTCCCCGCGTTATTGACCAGGACATCCACGCGCGGAACGTGCTCCATTATATTCCGGACGAGATTTCCCGGTCCCTCATCGTCGGCAAAATCTTCGATCAGACACCATGTCCTGACCGAGTACCGGTTCTGGAGCTCGCGACCCCACTCAATCAGCGCGTCACGCTCCCTCGGTATCGAATGAAGCACGCAGTGAGACCCGGCTTCGGCGAAACAACGGGCCAGTTCCTTCCCAATGCCTGACGAAGCCCCGGTAATGAGCACATACTTTTCTTTCAGGTTGTATTTTTTCATGGCTCCTCTTGTCACAAATCCCTCTCATCCCTGAGAGATCATGACATAACAATGGTATCATTTCGAACGAAGGGAGAAATCCTTTTTTTAGTTTTTCTCCTCATCCCTTGCAAGGGACTCGTCGAAGTGACATTCCGTTATTGATGTCCTCGCCTACGCCTTTTCCAGTATGTGGACGCACATCGCCGCCTCTTCCACGTGGATGTTGCCGCCGCCGTTCTCGGCGAGGCCGATGCGGGCCTTTTCCACCTGCCGCTTGCCAGCCTCGCCCCGGAGCTGCAGCACCAGCTCGTGGATCTGCGCTAATCCCGACGCGCCGATGGGGTGCCCCCGGCACTCGAGACCGCCGCTCGTGTTGATGGGCCGTTCGCCGCCGAGGCGCGTCGCCCCGGTTTCCGCGTAAGGGCCTCCTTCCCCGACCGGGCAGAAGCCCATCACCTCTGACTGGTGCAGCTCGCCCCAGGAGGTCGCGTCATGGAGCTCCGCCAGGCTGATGTCCTTCGGCCCCACTCCGGCCATGCTGTAGGCCTGCTTCGACAGGCGCTCGCCGATGTCCTCGCCGTCCAGCTCCCGGTCGCTCCCCTGGCCGCACACCGACGCGATGATCTTCACCGGCCGCGCGCCCGGGAGCTTTTTCAGAAACGATTCGGAGCAGACGATGCAGGCCGCGGCGCCGTCGCCCACGGGAGCGCACATCGCCCGCGTGAGGGGCCATGCCACCTCCTTGTCCGCCAGCACCTCCTCCACGGACATCAGCTGCTGGTACTGCGACAGCGGGTTGAGGGATCCGTGAAAATGGTTCTTCGAGCAGATTACCGCGAGCTGTTTCTGGGTGGAGCCGAAGCGGTCCATGTGCCACCGGGCGCCCATGGCATAGGCGTCCATGAAAATGCTGCGCCCTTCCCCCGGCTTCGACTCGTCGTGGCCGGGGATCTTCAGGTTCTTGAAGGTTTTGCCCACTTCCATGATCATGTTGATATGCTTCTGAAGATTGCCCACGTCCATGCACGACGCGTACGCGCCGAGGGACTGGGCCTTGTTGGGACTGGTGATCTTCTCCGAGCCGACCGCGATGGCAACGTCCCACATGCCGGCCCGTATCCCGGTGTAGGCCAGATGGAGCGCCGTTGACGCGCCGGCGCAGGCGTTCTCCACGTTGACCACCGGTATCTTGTCGATGCCCATGCCGCGGAAGACCACCTGCCCCCTGATTGAATGCTGGTTATCGAACATTCCCCAGAAGGTATTGGAGAAGAAGGCGGACTGGATGTCCCTGCCGGACAGGCCGGCGTCCGCGAGGGCGAGGTTGATTGCCTCCTCGGCCATGGTCTTGACGGTCTTGTCCGGGTACTTGTTGAACCGGATCATCCCCGATCCTATGATGTAAATGTTTCCCATTACGCCACGGCCTCCTTGACGATCATGTTCCCTGCCGTAATCGCCAGGGAATCGTTTGATCCGTCCTCGATGAGGCCTGCCCGGGCGTCACGGAAGAGTTTCTCAATGGGAAATTCCTTGGACAGCCCGTAGCCGCCGAAGATCTGGACCGCGTCATGGGTCACTTCCATGGCCGCCTGGGTGCAGTACACCTTCGACGCTATGGAGTATTTCACGTCCGGCGGCGTCGTGTTCATGTTGTAACACATGGCGTCGCGCGAGAAGGACCGGGCCGTCGCCGTTTTGCAGAACATCTCGAAGAGCTTCTTCTGCACGAACTGATGGTCGCAGAGGCGCTTGCCCCCCTGCACGCGCTCCGTGGAATACTGGACCGCCATGTCATAGGCCGCCTGGGCCACGCCGGTGAAATACGCCCCCATGGTCGCGTTGGCGTGGGCCAGGGTTAGGTCCGTCATGAGTTCATAGCTCTCCTGGTCGATGATCATGTGCGGCCCCGGGCACACGGCGTTATCAAAGAATATCTCCCCCTGGGGAAGCTCCCGCTGTCCCATCTTGTTGAGGGGCTTGCCCCTGCTGATGCCGGGCTGGTTCAGGTCCACCAGACAAATACCGCCGCCGGCCATCCCCATGCTCGGCTCGAGGTTCACGAAGAGGGATATGTTGCTCGCCACCGGTCCGTTGGAGATCCACGAGGACTTCTGCCCGTTAAGCACGTAGTCGCCGCCTTTTTTTGTCACCTTGACCTGCTGGGTGACCTTCGGGTTGTGGAAATTGTCGGTTCCGGACATGAGAATATCCGATCCGTGGTCCGGCTCGGTGATGCCCCAGCAGCTCATGACGCTCGCGTCGCGGCACTCGACAAAGGGGACGATGAACTTGTCGATCATGTAGTCATCGGCCATCATGGAGGCATAAAAAGCGTTAAAGCAGCTGCAGCCCAGGGACACGGCGAAGCCGACGCTGCCGTACGACAGCTCCTCCCAGACGATATGGGTGGCCAGCGGGTCAAGACCCAGTCCGCCGTAGGCGTCTGAAATGAGCACGGTGTGATAGTTGAGCTCGTACATCTGCTTCATGCACTTCCAGTAGAGGGAATTTTTTTCAACGACCTGCTCGGGCGTCATCCTGTCGAGCTCGATCGCGGCCGGGCGCAGCACGCCCATCGCGAATTTATGCACAGCCTCCTTCAGGGCCACATGGTCCTCGGTGAGGCTCAGATCCAGTTCAGTATAGGACATATCATCCTCCTTGTTTTATGCGTGATCTTGGTATTTGTGCGTCGTTCCTTCACCCTTATCGAACATCTCTTTCAGCAGACGCGGTATGGCCTTCTCGGTAATGGTCTTCGGAATATGGCCGACCACGAACAGATATGACGGGATAAAGTTTTTCTCGAGACTGCTTTTGCAGAGCTCATAAACCGAGGCCGGGTCGATCGTCTTGCCGTCAAAGGGCTCCAGGGCCGCCACCAGGTCGCTTTCGCCCGGTGCCCCCGAAGCAGCCGGTATGCCGAAGACGCACACCTCGCTTACACCCGGGTGCTTGCCGATGACCGACTCTACGTATTCCGGCTGAATAAAGTCCCCGGCGCGACGGAGTTCAGTGCCCTTCCGGAAATCGAAGAAGTACCATCCCTGGGCGTCGCGGTGCACCATGTCGCCGGTGCGGAGCCATCCGCCCCTGGTCTTTTTCTCGGAATCGTCCGGTTTGCCCAGGTAGTCCACTTTCGTTTCGCCCTTCATCATGCGGCAGATAAGTTCGCCCGTCTGCCCGACCGGCACTTCCCTGTCCTCATCGTCGACGACCTTGAACTCCATGACGCCCGGCACCGGCTTCCCGAAAGAGCCTATGGGGCCCTGGCCGATCGGCTTGTACGCGAACCCGCCCTCGACCGATCCGTACCATTCGAGGATCTTGACATTAAAGCGCTTCTCGAAGTTTTCCCAAATCGGCTGCGGCGTTCCGGCGCTGATCACGACCTTCACCGGGTTGTCCCCGTCATCGGGCTTGTCCGGCTCGTTGTAGATGCCGGCGAGCATCCCGCCGAGGGACGAGAAGGAGGTGCACCCGTACTTGCGGCATATGTCCCAGATGCGGCTCTTGGTGAAGCGCGGGCTGAAGACCGCCTTGATCCCCAGGGCCAGGGCGGGGAACAGGGTCACCGCCTGGGCGTTGCCGTGTGTCAGGGACAGGCCGTTGTAGAGAATATCATCCTTCTTGTACTTCCACACGATCATGTTGAGGATGTTGAAGAGCCCCGTGCGGTTGTTCCGGATGGCGACGCCTTTGGGGTCGCCGGTCGTTCCCGAGGTGTAGATTATCTGCATGGGGTGGCGCACGTCCATGATCATCTGGTCGACCGTCTGCCACGTGTCCTTTTCCAGGGTCTCATTCAGCACGTGATACTTCGGGGACACGGGCATGTTCAGGTCGCGCTGGTACGCCACGGTAATGAACTTCAGGCCGGGAACGTCCTGCACGACTTCCTCAAGCTGTTCCAGGCACTCGATGGACACGATGACCGCCTTGGCCCCGCTGTTGGTCAGCAGGTACTTCAGCCGGTCGCCGCGGGAACGCGGGTCGATGGGCACCATGATCGCGCCGATGGTCGTGCCCGCCATCAGGCTGTAGACAAACTCGGGGTAATTGCGCATAAAGACGCCGAAGGTGTCGCCGGTCTTGATGCCGCTGTCGAGGAGAAGGCGTGCAATCCTGTTCGCTTTTTCATGCAGGTCTTTGTAGGTCACTATGTCCTCACCGTGTTCGCCGCGCTCAAAGACATATATCTGGGTATCGGGAACTTCCTCGGCCTTTATCTCCACCAGGTGCGAGGCAATGACCGGGTTTAAATGGGCTTTTGCCATGGTCCGCCTCCTATTCTATCGCGCCGATGAAGCCGCGGGTGAAGGTCGGGAACTCCCTGGAGAAGGTCTCGTCCCAGTGCTCCTGTGTCCAGAACTTGTGCCGATCGAAGAACGGGTCAACCCGGGCCGTGCTCACGGCAACGCTCGTCACCACGTCCACGTCGGGAATTATCTGCAGGGCGAAGGCCGCCATCGCCAGCGTGCTGAAGACCCGGCAGTGGAGCCCCAGCCGCCATGCCAGGGACGCCGCCGCGTTCGCAGCTATGTTCAGGCTAATGTTCTTGAACTGGCAGCTCGGGCCGCGGGCCGTGAGGGACTCCATCTCCTCGGCCTTGTTGAGCTCCGCGCAGGTTCGGTAGCCGCAGGCCCCGCAGTTGAAGTTGAGGTCCGACTTGCGCCGGTCCCCGAACACGAGAAGGGCGCAGGGTTCCTTGATCAGGTCGCGGAGAAACCGACCGTCACGCGCCGCCAGGGGCGACATGTCTCCCAGGGAATAGGCGAACTCCGCGATCTGCTCCATTTCCTCCTTGCCGACGCTCACGCACGTTATCGTGTTGCGGTTGCCGAACCGGTAGCTGTTGTGGGCCGCCACCATCATGAGCTCCACGGCGCGGTCCAGGCCGTCCTGAAGCATATCATTCATATTTTTAACTGCCATGGATATCCTCCTTAACTGTAAATGGAACGGAACTGCGGCCAGAGCCTCTTGATGATCCGGTCGTTCATGGTCCGCTCGTTCATCTCGTCATACTTCACCGGCACGTCGCGGAAGGGGCTCTTCTCGGTGACAGAAATCGCCACTGCCACGCAGAAACCGGCGTCCCGGGGCACGATCTTCATCCGCATGGCCGCGACGCCGGCCGACCAGAACACGCCGTAGTCGATCCCCATGGCGCGCGCCTGCTGTATGACGGCGTCAATGGCATAGGCCATGTTGTTCGCCCTGAAGACGCAGAGGGGACCCGTGAAGGCAACGCCCGGTCCGGCCGGGATACGCTCCACCTTGCGGTAGTACTCGCAGGTCAGGCGGCCGCACATGTTGCAGTTGATGTCCGCGGGGTCGGTCAGGCAGCGGAGTGATGTAATGACCAGGACCGCGTCCGCGTCGCGGAGCATGGCCGCGTCGCGCTTGAACATCTTCCACGCCTTGTTCTCTTCCGCAAGGGCCTCAACCTTGTGCGCCAGCTCGTCTATCTCGCATTCGTCATCGATGATATGGATGGTACACTCTCCAACGCCGCCCACCCGCGGCGACGTGGTCCCCGACGCGAGAAGAAGCTTCGCCGCGAGCTTCACCGCCTCTCTCCGGTCAAGCTCGTATTGCTTCAATGATCTCTCTATACTCATACCGCACCCCCTTTATTTGTCGGCAACGGCCAGACCGTTTTCTTTCGCAATGGACGGATAGGCCTCATAGGCCGGCTTGAGCAGCGGCAGGAGCTTCAGGACCTTGGGGAGGGGGCCCTTCGCCTTGATCAGTCCCTTGGCAAGGGCGACCGGCATCGAGACCTCCTGAAGCCAGAACTTGTGGCAGGTGTCCCCCGACAGCGACATATCTATCGTGGCAGTCAGGCCCGATGGTCCGCAGATGACTTCCCCGCCGTTATGGGGAGAAAGCCATATCTCGCCGCTCGGATTGTCGATGGCGAACTTGATGATAATATTGGCCTCAACAAACTGCGGACCGACCGCGGGGTCCTTCACCAGCTTATTGAACAGCGCGCCCAGAATAGTGTACATCTTTTCAGTATTCTCGAAAACAGCCATGAGACGCCTCCTTTGTTGGTTATGATTTTTTGATTTCCCCCAGCAGAGCGATAATCGACTTCTTTGAATACGCGATGGCCCACTCCGTCGAATGTGTGTCCTTATCAAGGAACCACCGCGTTGCCACGCCCTGATAGATGGACGAGACCGCCCTCGCGGTGCCCTTGATATCCGTTATATTGAAAATCCCCGAAGCCACGCCCTCTTCCAAGGCGCTCCCCAGGAGTTCTATCCAACCGTCAAACCAGTCGTGGAAAAGCTCGCGGTATTCCCTGTCATGGCCGGCCATGGACATGGCGTCGAAAAGCATCGAATACCCGATGTAGACCAGAGGATCATCCCAGTTGTAGAGCCATGTGAACGAGAGGAGTTTATCGACGGGATCCAGATACTGATCCATGATCGTTTTACCGCGGAGAAAAATCATGGTGAAGAATTCCTTAAAAGCGTCCTTGATGAGGAAGTCCTTCGTTGAATAATAATAAGCGATGCCGCCCTTGGATAATCCGGCCTCGGCCGCGATATCGTCCAGGGTTATGTTCTGTATTCCAATCTCCGTTATTTTCTTGAACGTGGCCTCGATAATCTGGGACTTCCTGATCTGTTCCAGGGTGACTTTTTTATTCATAGATATCTATCCCAAGTTGTGATATAACTCATATGGCGAGGTTAAAAAGGAACGTTCCCCCCTATGAGATAGCCCCTTCAGTGCTCCCTTTGACGCGCGACGAAAAAATGAAAACAATTCAAAATTATTGGATGGATGTTCAATAATCCGACTGTTCAGATTATTAACCGGATGGACGGATTATTTAATATGTATTACAATATGTCAATAAGTTTTTACAGATTTTTTGGTATTCTGAAAAATTAATAATATTTGGGGTCAGAGCAACATATTGACTTCTATCATTAATAAACGCTAACTATCGGTTTCTTTATATAAAAGTGGGAGTATGAAACAGGAACCAGCTTTTACAAGGATACCTTTCTGTCAAAAAATTGCATAATTGGCAGAAATGTTATAAAAAATTGGATGATTTCCAAAATATGTTCATTATGAAAATTTTTGTAAATCCGGGGTCAGAGCAAAACCTGTAAAATCTGAGAATAGGCCCTATTTAACCGATATCAACCCCAAACCGGGGTCAGAGCAGGAGCCGAGCAGTAAATATATCCATAAACAGGCATCAAGGCAGGCATATCATTCTTTGAAAGCGCGCTTGGAACCGCGTCTACTGAAGGGACCCCTATAATCCCATGACAAAATCATCTATCTCTCTGTTAACTTCTTCAGGTTTTTGCAGGAAGACCATGTGTCCCGCGCCGGGTATGATCACCATGCGGGACCCGGGGATCCGGTCCGCCAGGTACTGCGAATACTTTACCGGCGTCATGACATCCTTGTCGCCGCACAGGAGCAGGACGGGCGCCTTTATTTCCGGGACCCGATCCATGACGTCAAAGCGGTCACAGCAGAGGAAGTCGTTCAGGTGCGTGCTCACGGGAAACGAGCACACCCTGTCAAGGACCATGCCGAGGACCCCGGGATCGACGCCGCCGTACAGGGGAGCGGCGATCTCCCGGTACCATGACGGCTGGCGGTCGGTGTTTTCGGCGAGGACCTTGAGAAAGGTCGGGTTCACCCTGAGCCTGGCACCGGTGCCGATGAGGACGAGTCCCGCGACGTCCGCGGGATGTTCCAGCGCGTAGGAAAGCGCGATGGCGCCGCCCATGCTCTGACCCGCCAGGACCACGTTTCCGTAATTGTTCCCGGTTATATGGCCATGGAGCCATTGCCGGTATTCATCAACGCTGGCGCGGGGCGTCCCGTCGGGATGCCCGGGCAGGGTCACCGCATCGCAGTCCCGGAAATGCTTCGCCTGGTAATGCCAAAGTTCGCCGCATCCTCCGGCGCCATGGATAAACACGATCTTCATCACCACCGTCCTTCCGGAATTCCAGAATCTAACCGGCCTTCTTCTCCTGCAGTATCTGCTGCACCACGCGGGCCAGCTCGTCGATCCGGTAGGGTTTTGCTATGACGCCGCTGAACCCGTAGTCGCGGAAATTGGCCATGATCGGGTCATTGGAGTACCCGCTGGAAACAATGGCCCTGACGCCGCTGTCCAGCGCGAGGAGTTTTTCAATGGTTTTTTTCCCTCCCATGCCGCCGGGGATGGTCAGGTCAAGTATGACAAGGTCGTACCGGGGGCCATCACGCAGGGAATGCTCGAACATGGTGACCGCCATGTCGCCGTCCAGGGCGATATCGACGGTGTACCCCAGGTGCCTCAGCATCTTCGTGGCCGTGGTGTTTACCGCCTGGTCATCATCCATGAAAAGGATGCTTCCCGATCCCGTTGGGGACGACCGTGCGTCATCCTTTTCCGCCACCGCCGCCGCATCCGAAGACGGCAGATAGATAAAGAAGGACGTACCGGTCCCGGGCTGTGAATCCACGAAGATATACCCGTCATGGCGCTTGACGATGGAGTAGGAACTGGTGAGGCCCAGGCCGTTGCCTGATCCCTTTGTCGTGAAATAGGGGTCGAAGATCTTCGACTGGTTTTCAAGCGGTATCCCTATGCCGGTGTCCGCGATCGTTATCCTCACATACCGCCCCGGCCTGACCGGAAGTCCGCTGTCCGCCGCCATGACGACATTTTCCGTGATTATGGTGAGGTCGCCCCCTTCGGGCATCGCCTGGTCCGCGTTTATGACCAGGTTCTGTATCACCTGGCTGAACTGCCCCACGTCAACGTTAACGGGCCAGAGGCCGTCCTGGAAGTTATAGACGCACCGGACGTTGGAGCCCCGCAGTATGAAGCGGGCCGAGTCCCTGATGATATCCTCAATCGACGCGATCTGGCGCACCGGGGCCCCGCCCTTGGAAAACGTGAGGAACTGATGGGTCAGTTCCTGGGCCCGATGGGACGCCTTCTCCGCGTCATCAAGGATGTCCAGCAGCCGGGGGTTTTCCTGCGCGGTCAGTTTCGCCAGGTTGATGTTGCCTATGATGGCGGTAAGGATATTGTTGAAGTCATGGGCGATGCCGCCGGCAAGGATGCCGATCGATTCAAGCTTTTCAACCTTCAGGAGTTCGTTGTGGAACTTGACTTCATCGGTGATGTCCCTGGCGACAATGACATACCCGATCGTCTTGGCGGCGCGGTCAAAAATCGGCGCCACGCGTTCAGAAACGGTCCTCTCGGATCCGTCCCTCCGGACAAGGACGGTGTTTGACCGGAACCCGTCGGTTCCATAGCTGGCCGCGCCGCCCTTTGCCAGGTCCCGGGGGACGCCTGTTTTCTGATCTCTCAGGACCATGACATCGGAAACATTTTTCCCCCGGACCTCATCTTGCCGCCAGCCGGTCAGGTCTTCCGCGGCCTTGTTCATAAGGTGGACGCGCCACTTGATGTCCGTGGCAATGACGCCCTCCCCGATCGAGCGCAGGGTGATGGCGAGCCGTTCCTTTTCCTCCAGGAGCGCCTCCTCCGCCATCTTCCGCTCCGATATGTCGCGGGCAATCCCCTGGACCCCGGTCACCACCCCGTCTTTCATGATGGGCGAAAGATTGATCTCCACGCTGAATCTGGTCCCGTCCTTCTTTCTGAAAGAGGTCTCGTAGCCGATAATCTCCTTTCCCTTCAGAAGGTCGCCGAAAACCAGCATGCCGAGGCCCATCATATCCTCGGAAACATAGTTCTTGAAATTGTTCCCCACCACCTCGTCAACCCGGTAGCCCGACAGGGCGGTGATGGACGGCGACATGTAGGTTATGCGTCCCTCGGCATCCATCATGAATATGATGTCGAAATTCCTCTCGATGACGCCGCGGAATCGCTCCTCGCTCCTCCTGAGCGCCTCCTTGTCGCGTATGTGCTCCGACATTTCCCGGACGATGTTCGCGTTGAGGATCTCGAGTTTCTTCTTCATCGTGTTTATCCGGTCAGAGAGGCCGAAGGAAAATATCATGATCTGTCCCAGCATCGCGAACCTGAAATACGACATGGTGACGATGTTCATGGGAATTATCCCCAGGGCCCTGAAGGCGTACACCAGTATGCCGGTGATGATGATGGCCCACGAGGCCAGGAAAAAATTCGCCTGGCGGGTCTTCCGGTAGAGGCCGACAACGGAAACAAGGAGGGTCAGGAACACCGTCAGGAACGCCATCACGATGGAGAGGACCATGACCGTCATGCTGTTGATGAACACCAGGGTCAGCGCGATACCAGCCGCGCCCATGGCCGCCACCGCCAGGCACGCCCTGTCCAGGAGAGGGGACAGCAGCCTCGTGCTCATGAATTCCCTGATAAACAGGATGTAGCACGACAGGAAGAGATAATTATACAGGCTCGTGTCTGACAGGAGCGGCGCGCCCGGCCAGAGATACTGCGCGCCGTGCCCCCGAATGGCCACCGACGCCATGAGAAAGGCAGCGATATAGAGCGAGTAAAAAAGATAATCCTTTCCCCGTATCGAAAGAAACAGAAACAGGTTGTATACCAGCATGATGATCAGCATCCCGTAGAACAGGCCGTTGACCCAATTATCCGCCATCGTCAGGCGGTATAATTCCGCCCGGGACATTATCGACAGGGGAATGGACATGGCGGAAACGGTTTTCACTCTCAAGTAGCAGGTCGTTCTCCCCGGTCCCATGACAAGGGGGAAGATAAAGTTGGTGTGTTTCAGCTCCCGCTCTTTGAAGGGATACCGGTCGCCGGTTTTCTTTACCCTGAACCCCCCGCTACCCTCCGGAACATACAGCATGATATCGTCAAGGAGGGGATAGCTGATCACGAGATCGAAGGAAATGGCCCTGTCCTTCGGGTTCAGGAACGTAAAACGCATCCAGTAGGCCGAAGAGGTCAATCCGAAGTTCGGGAATTCGGTTGTCGACTTTCTGAAATGCGGTGCAAGCCCGGGAGATGAAACGCTTCCAATGGAGAGCCGGGAATCACGGTCTTCGAGGTAGTCAACGAGGGCCCCTATGTTCATGGCCTTCACCGGCTCGTCCAGGGTAATGGCCCTTTCTAGTGCCGGTCCCGCTGATGCGGCGCCCGCACCGGCCGCCGGCAAAGCAATGCCGGCAACAAGAATCAAAACAAGGAGGCACGCCGCTGTCGCCATGATTCCCGGTCTGCGCCGTCCCCGGATATATGTTATAACATAGAACAAAATCGGTAGTCCCGCCAAAGCCATGGCCGGTCAATGAAAAATGCCAACCATTGCCGTAACAATCCCTTCAAAACAACCGTCTCCCTGTCAATAAATTGACAATGGTTACTATATTATATTGACACAAAAAAATCAACTGAATAACTATACCTGTTGCCGCAAAATTGTGTTTTCCCACGCTGCCAGCCTGCGCCGGGGCAGTGAAACTAAAAAAAGAGGAATCTGCGGATGATCATCGTGCGATATGTCTATTCAATCCTCTGCTGGGCCTTTATCATTGCAGATACGGCCTTCTGGGGCACCTTGTCCATTCTTTCCATATTCATCAGCCCCGGGGGGACCCTTTCGAAATTCTGCGAAAAATCATGGGGCCGCACCATCCTGTGGGCCTGCCGCATCAGGGTGAACGTTACCGGCCTTGAAAACATTCGCCCCGACCAGGTCCAGATTTTCGCCTCGAACCACCAGAGTTTCTTCGACATCTGGGTACTCTGCAGCATCATACCCGTCAGGTTCGGGTGGATCATCAAGAAGGAGCTGAAGAAAATCCCTTTCCTCAACGCCCACATGAAGATCATGGGCTATGTGACCATCGACCGGAGCAACCGCGAGAGGTCCCTTGCCAGCATGGACCAGGCTGCGGAACAGATCCGCAGCGGAAGCAGGATCATCATCTTCCCCGAAGGCACCCGCAGCAGGGACGGCCGGCTTCAGCCGGTCAAAAAAGGACTGTTCCATCTCTGCCTTAAAACGCGGGTGCCCGTGATACCCATCTACATCCACGGCACCGGGAACATCATGAAGCCGGATTCACTGCTGATACACAGCGGCACCATCCATGTGTCCATCGGGAAGCCGATACCGACCACCGGCTACCAGGAAGGCGCCCTTGACGAGGCGGTTGCGGATTTCGAGGAAGTGATGCGCGGCCTTCAGCGCGGCACTGTCGCGATGCTGGAGAGGAGCGGGTCCCGGGACAACTGATGTGCCGGCGCCGCCGGCTAGAGGCCCTTCAGATGGACCTTTTCGAACTGCTGCCTCGTCATAACGGGAATGATCTTGTTCAGTTTGATTACCTCGAAAATTTTCTTCAGCGATTCAAAGACGTCGAAGATGACCAGGGTGATGTTGTTTTCCTCGGCGGTCCGGGCCATCTTGAAGATGTGGTTGATGCAAATGGAATCTATCTGGGCCACGTCCCGGAAGTCAAGGCCGATCACTTCCGGCCCGGCATCGACCTCGTCGGTCCACGCGTCCTCCAGCTCTTTCAGGACTTCCCGGGTCAGGGTCCCATGCAAATGCATGACAATGACAGGCCCGAATCTTTCAGTATTGATGCTGATCATCCACAATCACCCTGTAAACTAATTCAATTTCAATCTTGTAAAATCCTGAAACATCAGGATGGCCGTAACGTAGTATAAATCTGTACAAACAAACGCCGGTTGACCAGACCCTAACAGGTTACGCTTTTTATCAATGCTGTCAACAGGTTTATGTGCCGCTGCGGAAAAACTCCATTCCCGTCATCGGAAGTATGGCGCGCGTCCCGCGACGGCCCGGCTGTTTTTACGGGCCCTACAGCAGGGAAGTCTGTATGTGCTTCATCTCGGCGGCGTTCAGCCGGAAATGCTCCATGACAAAGGCATCGACTTCCTCCGGTGACCGGGTCTCTCCGAGGACGCCGTCAGCCAGCGACACCAGCTGTCCCAGCACCCTGCCGCCCCAGAGGGGAAGCGGCAGCTGTTCGAGGTGGCCGCGGAGCACCTTGATCGATGAGAACTTTTTCTGGAATATAAACTGGTACAGTGAAGAGTTGAAAAGCGCCAGCACCGCCTTGACCGGGTAGCATTCGGCACGGGGGATCAGCACGTTGGCGCTGTTGAGGGTCAGGCACCGCCGGTCATCATAGGACACGACCAGGTTCCTGGAAATGAACCGGTATATCAGCTTTTCCTCCGCCCGGTACTTCCATTCCGGGGCCGCCTGCTGGAACCTTTCCGGCATGAACCGTATGAATTTGGAAGGATTCCCGAGGCGATACGGGCGCACCTCCTTGCCCGTGTAAATCGGCTCATAGCCCTGGTCCTCCATGGTATCGCGGAGGTATTTACCGTTGTCTCCCGTCACGATGCCCAGGGCCCATTCCGCCGCGCCCCGGAGGAGCGCGTGCTTCTGTCCGAAGACCTTTCCGATGATGCGCTCATCGGCGCGGCCGACATTGACATCGAAGACGCAGTCGCCGTTCCTCGCGAACCGTCCCTGGTCGACCGCGCGTGACTCCTTCCCCGAGACGAATACGCACCGCCCGGGGCCCTGCCGCCGCGCCAGGTCAAGACGGATGACCGGGGTGAAGACATTCTTAAACACGCGCCCCAGGTGCACGATGCGCTCGATACGCGCGTGATTGAGGATATAGCTCCTGATGTCGCGATGGGCCTTCACGTGAAGCAGCGACTCGGGAAGGATGAACGACAGGGAGCCGCTTTCCCGCAGGAGGTCGATGGATTTCTTCAGCATATACGAGAATGATTCAAGGGAACGGATGTCCGGATACAGCTCCTTAAGCCGCGCCAGCTCGCCGGGGGAATAGTGGAGCCCCCATGGCGGGTTCGTCGCTATCATGTCAAAGCCGCCGCTCCCGTCGCCCGAGGGGCGCCGGTCCAGGAGAAAATCGCTCCGGCGGATGCGCGGGTCAAAGTCGATGTCGCGGAACATCACCATCATATTGATCCTGGCGATGTGCACGGCCAGCCCGTCGATATCGCTTCCGTACAGCGAAAAGGGGTCGCCCGTCCTTTCGGCAAAGGCGAGGAGAAACTGCCCGGTGCCGCAACAGGGATCGAGTATCCTGGCTCCCCTCCCCGGGGCCGTTGCCGCTATGTCATCAACGATGCGGTCCGGCGTGTAATAGGAGCCGCTGCCGGCCTTGTCCCCTTCGCTCATGAGGGACTGGTATATCAGACCCAGGACGTCCCGCTGGCGCGGCAGGTCATGGCCGAAGAGGGGATTGTACTCTTCCGTTAAGCGGAAATTCCCCAGCTCGCGGTGCCATGAACGGAGCTCGCGGCCGAGGAAGCTTCTGCCCGGGATGTGAAAGCCGTTTTTTATGAAGCGTCCGAGGTCCCGGTCGCCGCAGAGTCCCTCCGCACACAGCCTGCTCAGCGCCAGCGCGAAAAACGCCCGGTCAATGTCCAGTCCAGCGCCGCCGATATACGCGACGATCCTCTCTACCGATCCGCGGCCGCTTTTTTCGCCCAGGTACTCCTCGGGAATGAATGACCGCTTCGCCGACGCCTTGTTGGCCCTGCGCGCGAGACGCGGTATAGAACCCTCGGCTATCCGTTCGTGGAGGCTGCGCACCTCTTCGTACCGAAAGAGCATGCCGGGGACGCGGTCCGCAGGCCGCAGGTAATCATGCTTTATCCAGTTGCGCACCGTGGCGGAAGAAACCGCGAGCAGTGACGCCGTTTCATCAAGGGTGACGAACCGGTTTTCCGGGACCATGACGACATTCCTCCTGTGGACCCGCCCGAGCGGGTGCGGCTGAAAAGCGGCGTTGCCGGACAGGTCTTTCCCGATCCGGCCCGTCGCCGTCATGGTTAATAAATCGACCGGGGAGAGATCATCGCATTAATACTTTTGCGCGGGTTATGTCGCGTGAGGTGAAATATATGCCGCGCGCGGGGAGCGGTCGCGTGATTTCCCCGACAAACGCGAGTTATCGGAACAGCTGTATGACGGGTATCTCTATGAGGTGCGTCTTCAGGTCCTTCAGGTCCCTCTGCTGGATGAGAAAGCTTTCCCGGGCATCCGACTTGAGCACGACAATGGCCTGGCTGTACCCGGTCTGGAATATTTCGACGTTCAGGTTAAACAAGTGCAGGGCCTCGACCACGGTGAGGACGTTTTTTTGGGCCACGCTGCGCGCCAGGCTCTTTTCCCGGTACGCGGCGCCGAAGAGGCCCAGACAGCAGATCCTTTTCGCTCCGGCTTCGGTCATCATGTCCTGGAGCCGGACAATCTGCTCCAGAGCCATATCGCTGTTTTCCTCGCGCGACTTGAACAGGTGGTTTACGCCGAACCACACCCTCCCCCCGTCATCCATGCCGCACAGGATCACCGAAACGCATGAGCCGAGGTCCACATGGATAACGTGGCTTTCGTCCTTGACCACGGTCTCGTTGATATGGACATAGCACATCTTCTTGGCCCTGCACTCCAGGCTGAACATCCGTTCATCGGTCATCTCGCGGCCCTTTTCTCCGGCGCTTTTTTCCTGTTTCAGAGGCATGCAGGCCCCCTCGCCGTGAACGGTGATTCGTTGTCACTGTCTGAAGACGGCCACATGAGAAAGCCGGATTCCGAAGATACCATGGCAGGATTCCCCCCTGTGAAAACCTTCGCTTGAATGATAGCCGGGCGGATCTATTAGTCAATAATTATATCCGCACCGGCGCCAAATAATGGAATCTGCGTCAATTTTATTACTTGACCGGCCGGGTATTATCCGATAAAAACAATTGCACTGTTCAATGGAAGATTCAGACAAAATAAAACTGGTCGCAGTCGAGGATACCGAATCAGGGAAAAAAATCGCCTTCGCATCGTTCCTGAGGAAGGATTACGTCGCCAAATCCCTGGTCATATATATCGACGGAAACAATATCATTACCGGTATTTTCTTTTCATCGGACGTCCACGGCACCGTGGAATGGATCAACGGCTCCGGCCTGAAGAACTGCCACCGGTGGGAAAGCGAAGACCAGGCCCGGTCACGGTCATATCTCACCAGGCGCTACACGGCCATTCTCTCGGACGGATCGGCCAGCGCGGACTTCGCCCGGGACTTCATAATCCCGGACATCCTCGACAACATGGAAAATGCCGATGCGGCCGAATGGATCGCCGACATACTCCGCGTCAGGGAGTACCTGGTACCGGTTGACCTCTCCCGCTTCAGGGTAAATTGACGGAGCCGGGGAATTCCTCCGGCACCCCGGGCCGTCACCGCTATTTCTTCACGAATTTCATCGTATATACCGCGTTTTTCACCACCTTCTCTTTGCTGAAATAATCAGGGTGATACTTCCCGTTTATGTACAGTTCCGTCTGGTCGCAGTAATGCCTGCTGCCGGCAATACCCGACGTACCGGTCGGGATGACCGTGAGCGACCGGTCCCAGTCCGCCAGATCATAGGCGTGCCGCTGGGACGCGCCGTCGTCCGACGTAAATGGCTTGCCCGGCTTGTAACTGTAAGGACACACCGTGTGGTAACTGCCGCCTACCTGGAACGGGCCGCGGTTAAGGTTCAGCAGCATATCGAGGACGGCCACGCTGCCGAGGGGATGCTTGAGCGTAAGGGTGTGCATTTCGCCCCAGCGCCACCGTTTCGTATTGCCGCCGAAAAGGCCTTCAAGACGCGCCACGGCGCCGCGGAAACTTTTTACCACGGCATCATCGAAGGTTTCCTTCCTGTTTTTTGTGGCAGGGTCGTCAAACCAGCCCGAATCATGATTGCTCCACAGCTGTTCGGTTGCGTAGGCGACGAGGACCCGTTCGCCGGCATAGCTGTCAAAGAGCTCCTGTCCCATCCTGTCCCTGAAGGTATTCACGATAAACTCGTTGTAAAACTGCTCAAACAGGGCCGCTTCGGCGCTGTCTTTGTCCATGGTCCCGTCCCATTTCCGCAGCAGGTCCAGGGCCTTCAATTCCACTTCATCGAGACTGCTCAGCTTTTCGACCACGGCCAGGATTCCCGGCTTCATCATCGCCACCAGGGCCGATTTCTTGTCGTTATGCATCCTGGTGTAGTCCTCCACCGTGAGCTTATCCTTTTCACTGATCATTTCGCGGATACGGTCGTATCGATACGGCGGATAGTACCAGCGGCTGATGTAATGGGGGAACGTCGGCGACGTCCTGTTGTTTGCGGATACGACCATGTTCGACGGGGGGTTATAGAGGAACGGCTGCTGTTCGAAGGGGACAAAGCCGCTCCATTCGTATTCGTCGGTCCAGCCCGGCACAAGGCCCATGCCGTCCCCCTTCTTCCTGATGGGGATCGCCGAGGCGCAAAAGAGGCCGATGTTCCCCTTCACGTCGGCATAGGCGATGTTCTGGCTGAGGGCCCTGAAGGTGCGGAGGGCCGCCTTGAAGCTCTCCCAGTCGGAAGCCCGGTTGATACGGTACAACGTCTCGACCTCGTTGCTGAAATAGTTTCCCGCCCAGTGCATGGTCACCACGGCGTCCTTGATGTTTCTGAACTCCGAGACCACCGGCCCGTGCACGGTGAAGCGGAGTTTCTTCTCCACGGAGCGGCCACCCTTTATCCTGATGGTTTCCTTCCGCACTTCCATGTCCCGCCACTGGCCCTGGTACAGGTATTTGTCCGGCTTTGACGGGTCCGTTTTCTCCATGAAAAAATCCATGTCGTCGATCATGACGTTGGTCAAGCCCCAGGCTATCTTCCCGTTGTGGCCGGACACCACGAAGGCCGCGCCGGGGACCGCAACGCCGGTGACATCGAGGAGCGGCTCCGCTCCGTCCTTCCCCTCGATGCACTGGTGCATCTGCATCCATATTCCCGGGGCGTTCAGTCCCAGGTGCATGTCGTTCGACAGGAGCGGCTTCCCCGAGGCGCTCCGGGCCCCGGAAACGGCCCAGTTGTTGCTCGCGTTGAATACCGTGAGGCCCATGTCACCGAGCACCTTCATGGAGTTGAACAGGACATTGGCATACTCGCTGTCCGCGTCCATGACGCCGCCGCGGCCGTAAATGCACGACCTGGTCTTCTCGACATGGGGCACGATATCGTCATACATTGCATCACCGACCTTCTTCCTCACCTGGTGGAGGACCGTCTCGATGCCCCAGGGCATGGTGAGGTCCCAGGCCATGTAGCCGATCAGGTTGACCGAATGGACCGGCTTCCATTCCTCCGGCTCGTACCCCAGGATGGTGAATTCAAGGGGCAGGTTCCCCCTGTTTTTCTGTATGTATTGATTGACCCCTTCGCAGAAAGCGATGCCGGCGGCCGCAACGACCGCGTCGGTCTTCGCTATCACCTCCGTGGATTTCTTTTCGATATTGAGGGCGCGCAGGAGGAGGTCGACGTCCACCATGTCCTCGCCGAAAATTTCCGACAGCCTTCCCTGGGTAACGCGCCGGATCAGGTCCATCTGCCAGAGGCGCTCCTGGGCCATGCAGTAGCCGGTGGCAAGGTAGAGGTCGTGCTCGTTCTTCGCATAGATATGGGGCACCGCGTAGCGGTCGCGGTACACCGCGACCTCGTCCCGGAGCCCGTCGAGGACAAGGTTCCTGTTGTAATCGGGAACCCCCCTCCCCTTCAGGCAGCTGGCGAAAATAATTGCGCCGATGAAGCCCAGGGCAATGGCGGCGATAATGCCTGCGGCAACACGCTTGAGGACCACCGCATTCAGTTTCATGTCAACCTTCCGCTTGTCTTTTTTTGAGCCAGTCCTCCACCGCGATGCCGGTGCCGAAGGGCCAGGGCCGCAGCTTGTCGGGACTGACGCGTCGTATCTCCTCCAGTTCCTCGTTGAGGGAGATCTCGCCCTCGGCGACCAGATCGTATGCGAGGATAAGCTGGTTTTTCTGGAAGAAAGGATATATGCCGACAAGGCCCCGCACGGCGGCGGTGAGGCCCAGTTCCTCGCGGACCTCGCGGACCACGGCGTCCTCGGGCGATTCCCCCTTTTCAAGGAACCCCGTCACGAGTCCGAACATCTTTTCGGGCCACCCCCTCCCCCGGGCCAGGATGACCGACCCTTCATGCTCCACGATGGCGGCCACGACCGTCAGGGGGCTGTCCCAGAAGACATAACCGCACCCGCCGGCCGCGCAGGCCGCGTATTCCTTTCCTTCGATTTCTTTTTTTCCGAGCTGGCTTCCGCACCAGGGGCAGAATCGCATCTGTGGCATAGGGTTGTCCTTGCGGTATAAAATTATTCGCGAAGAGTAATAATGGTCGCCTGTACAGGCCGGGGAATCCAACGACGCCATTTTGAGTATGTATAACCGGACGAAAGGGGAATGTCAATATAAATTCCGTTACAAGATAACGGGCTTATTCTTAATATGAAAGCCGGGAATGCCCCACTCGTCCGCCTCGCATAACATCCATGTTGACTCGGCGGAATCGGCGACATCCATGTCGCCTGCTCGCCGGGGCATATCCCGGCTTGTTTCTGTGCTCTATGAGCATATGAACATTTTAAACCGAACCCGGAGAATACATTTAAGTATTTTCAAACAATGTCGCTGCAACCGGGAAGGTTATGCGAAAATCCTCAACCGCGGTGACCGCGATCGGCTTCAGGGAGCAAACCTCCGGGAAATAGTGCGGATTACAGTAGAGAGACTCCAGCGTCGCCAGCCTGCCGCGGCCCGCTCCGTTGAACTCGGTGAAAAATACTGTTTTACCCTCGAGCTTCTGCACCAGGGCATGGGAAAAGTACCTGGTGCTGACCCTGAAGGGAATAGAGCGCTTCTTGAGGATCGCGTCGAACACGATTGTCCCGTCCTTCCGGACGATAATGCGCTCCCTTCTTTTATCGATCCTGATGGCCTCGAAATCGGCAAGCTCCTTGGGGATTCCCCAGTTCGCCCGGCCGTTGTCAACGCTCTCCTTCGTGGAAACGTATATCTTCGTGATGGAGTAGAACTTCTTGTAAAGATAATCGAACTCCCCCGGGATGAAGAGCAGTTCCCGGTAGGGACCGGCGTCTGATTTTTCATAATCGACCAGCATGATGGTGCCGAAGCCGCTGGCAACCCTGTCGCTCAGGCTTATGCGGAAAAAGGGGCTCTTCTTGAATTCATCCGGGAATTTGTATATGAAAATATATCCGTTCCCGGTAAGGCTCCACGGCGCGGGGATTTTTTTCGTTTTCTTTTTCATTGGTCGTCTCCTTTCTATATGGACTGATAATTCATCAGATATGTTATAACCTGTCATTTCGACGAATCCCGGTAATCCGGGACGAGGAGGAATCTTGATCTGGAAGTGTTTGATGAAGATTTCTCACCGCGGCAGGCGTGGTTCGAAAAGACGAATTTAGACGATCAACATATCAACTGCAGGCATAGCAAGAAACGCCGCATAAATCAAGATATATTTGCATTTTGCAAGTATTTTTTCATGCCTGCGTCAATCAAAAACATACTAATTGTTCCAACAGAGTCGTGAAGACGCGGGGAAAAAAATGGAGAACCGCGATAAATCACCAAACCACTGCGCCCCTGCGTCCCTGCAAGCGACATTCTTTTTATGGTTATTATCAAGTTCAGCACAATCAAACCGTTGAACCGCGAACAAAAATGATTGCAATTTTCCCCGCACCCCCGGAGAAATGCCAGAAATCAAAATTCAGGAAAAGGGACATGCCGCTGAAAGAACTGCGGGCTGAATTGCGCGCCCTTGCGAAGCCGCGCCAGGCCGAGGTCCTCATGCGCTTTTTCAAGACCGGACCGGGTCAGTACGGAGAGGGGGACCGGTTCCTGGGCATCAAGGTTCCGGTCCAGAGGGCCGTAGCGAAAAAGCACCGTGACATTTCGCTGGGAGACGTGAAGAAGCTCATGGCATCTCCGGTCCACGAAGAGCGCCTGGTGTCGCTCATGATTCTCATAGAGAACTACAACAGGGCCGACGACGCCGGCAGGGACAAGATAATCGGTCTCTACCTGGCCAACACGCGCAACATAAACAACTGGGACCTGGTGGACCTGTCCGCGCCGCAGCTGCTGGGAAGGCATCTCCACGGCGGGAACATGAAGATACTCAAGAAACTGGCCCGATCCTCCAGCCTCTGGGAACGGAGGATAGCCATCGTCTCCACCTATTATTCTATAAAGAAGGGCGAGTATGATATTACCCTGGAGCTGGCGGAGCTGCTCCTCGATGACGGCCACGACCTGATACACAAGGCCGTCGGGTGGATGCTCCGCGAGGTGGGCAAGCGCGACATTGGAACCGAGAGGCTCTTTCTCGACAAGCACGCGGCCGCAATGCCGAGGACCATGCTCCGGTATGCCGTCGAACGGTTCCCGGAAAAACTGCGCCGGTCGTACATGACGAGATAGGAGACGGACATGGAGAACATCTTTGCCGACAGAATCAGCGACGTGCCCCGTTCATTCATACGGGAAATTCTGAAGGTGACCGCCGATCCTGACATCATATCCTTCGCGGGGGGACTGCCGAACCGCGATTACTTCCCGGTGAAGGAGATAAAAGAAGCCTGCGTCAAGGTCCTCGACAGCGACGGCAAGACCGCGCTGCAGTACAGCACCTCGGAGGGATACCCTCCCCTCCGCGCGTTCATCGCCAAACGCTACCGCGACCGGCAGGGCATCGATATCGATCCGGACGAAATCATCATCACCAACGGCTCCCAGCAGGGCCTTGACCTTATAGGCAAAACGCTCCTGAACGAAGGAAGCCACATCGGTATCGAGAATCCCGGATACCTCGGTGCAATCCAGGCCTTTGCCGTCTACAAATCGGTATTTCACCCGGTCACGCTCCGCGAAGACGGCATCGACGTCGATGAGCTCGGCGATGCGCTGAAATCATTCCCCATCAAGGTTTTTTACGGCGTTCCGAACTTCCAGAACCCCACCGGGGCAACCTACTCGGTTGAAACGAGAAAGGAAATCGCCGAAGTCATGGGGCGGCATTCGGCATTTTTCATCGAGGACAATCCTTACGGCGAGCTCCGCTTTATCGGCTCCGACGTTCCGCTGGTCAGGCGCTACCTGCCCGACCGGACGATACTGCTGGGGTCATTCTCGAAAATCACGGCGCCGTCCTTCAGGCTCGGCTGGATCTGCGCGTCGCGGAATATCATGGACAAGATGATCATCGCCAAACAGGCATCCGACCTCCACACCAACTACCTGTCCCAGCGCATCCTGTCGCAGTGCCTCGCGGATAACGACATCGACCGGCACATCGCCGTCATACGGGAGGCCTACGGCAGGCAGCGGAACGCCATGGTGCGGATGATCCGGGAGCATTTCCCGGAGGAGGTGCGGTACACCGAGCCGGAGGGCGGGATGTTTCTCTGGATCACCCTGCCCGCGGGGCTTTCGTCGATGGAGCTCTTCGAGATAGCCATCGGGGAGAAGGTGGCCTTCGTGCCCGGCATCCCCTTCTACGCGTGCGGGGGCGGGGAAAACACGATGCGCCTCAATTTCTCGAATTCCGACGAGGGTCTCATCGAGGAAGGGATACGGAGGCTGGGCGTATCGATCAGGAAGATGATGGGCCGCAGGGCCTGACCGCGGCCCGGACGGTCACGACAGGCCCTTGGCGGAGAAGAAATCCCGGTACTTCATGTCCGTACCCTTGATGTGGTTGACCAGCCAGTCTTTCAGGAAGCTCATCAGCTCCAGGGAAAAAGACGCCTTCCCTTCCCTGAGGCGCGCGCTGAACTCGGCCACCTGCTTCATCAGGTCATAATGCTCGCGGCGGTGCGCCTTAATGTCGGGATACTCGTGCTTCGCCATCAGATCCTCTTCGCGCGCGAAGTGATTTTTCGTGTAATCTATCAGACCGTCAAGGATATAGGTCATCTGTGATATCCCGAGGCCCGAGACGATTCCTCCGTGGAGATCGTTGATGAAACCGACCAGTCGGCGGTGGTCCTCGTTGAAATGTGATACACCCACATCGAGAGTTGTGTCCCAGATCACAAAGGCCATATCATGTCCCTCCTGAATTCATCTATTAAATAAAGACAATTGTGAAATCTCGCTACAATACCTCAACGAAGCCACCTGAAAGCCCCCCTCCGGGGTGTGGGGGCATTGCGGGACAGCTCGATTTCATCCTCATTTCTTCGGGAACCTGACGGTAAAAAGGGTCCCCCTTGAACGGCCAATCTGAAAAGTGCCGAGCAGCTGCTTCGCCAGCATCGGCGTCAGGGACAGCCCCAGGGTCTGGGTACTGCTGATATCGAAAGACTCAGGCAGCCCGACGCCGTTATCGCCGACGACAAGCTCGATCATGCCTTCCCTCTCGCTCATGGAGATCAGTATCTCCGGCTTTCCTTCCCAGCCCGGCGGGAAGGCGTATTTCAGGGCGTTGGTCAGAAGCTCGTTGATGATCAGGCCGCAGGGGATCGCCTGGTCTATGGTCAGCTCTATCCTCCCAACCTCGACGCGCGGCTCGCATGACGGCACGGCATGGTGAAAGCTGGCATGGAGTTCGTTGACGATGGTCGTGATATACCGGGAAATATCCAGTCGCGAAATGTCCACGGACTGGTACAGCAGCTCGTGGACCAGGGCCATCGACCGTATGCGGTTCTGCGCGTCGATGAAATATTTCTTCATGCCGGGGTCCTCTATGTTTGCCGACTGGAGATTGAGCAGGCTCAGGATCACCTGGAAATTGTTCTTTACCCGGTGGTGCACCTCCCTGAGGAGGGTTTCCTTTTCCCTGAGGGAATTCCGTATCTGTTCCTCCATCTGCCTTCGCTCGGTAATGTCACGGCCGATCCCCTGTATGCCGACGGGCCTGCCGTCCAGGACCATCACCTGGCTGTTGATCTCCAGGGCTATGCGCCTGCCGTTCCTGGTCACGATCTCGACCGCGTAGACCGTGGGATCGCCGTCCTCCAGTTTTTTCCTGAGCATCGACCGGGCGAGGTCCCTGAACTCGGGGGCAAGTATATCATTCATGGTAAGATTGACGGCCTCCTCTGGGGCATACCCCGTCTTTTCCAGGGCCGCCCGGTTGAACGACGTGAACCTGCCTTCGAGGTCAATGGTAAAGACGAAATCATTGGCATTGTCGAAGAGATACCGGTACCGCTCCTCGCTCTCCCGCAGGGCCTTCTCGGCCTTCCAGCGCTCGGTGATGTCGATGACGACCAGCAATCCGTTCCTGACTTCCCCGTCATCGTCCCGGAGCGGGCTCGCGCTGAAAGAAACCCAGCGGTACGCGTCCGAGGTTGTCGCGTGGTAGGGGCCTTCATAATAGGACATCTTCCCCTCGATAATGGCTTCCTGTATTGTCGGGATGACCGCCTTCTCCCGGAGCCTGGTCAGGTCTAGGCCGATGATCTTCTCCCGCGTCGATTCAATCATGTCGGCAAAGTTCTTATTGCAGTCCAGGACCCTTAAATCGGAAGAATACAGGATGATGCCCACCGAGGACTGTTCGAAGACGGCCCGGAATATCTCGTCGCGCTCGCGCAGGGCGATCTCCGCCTCCCTCCGCTCGGTAAGGTCGACAATGACCAAGAGCCCCCCTTTCACCGTGCCGTCGGCCCCCCGTATGGGGCTGATGCTGCTGGAGACCCAGAGCGCGGCATCGCTGGTTGTCGCGCGGTACGGGCCCTCGTAGTAGGCGGCCTTCCCGGCAAGGGCCTCCCTGAGGTAAGGGATGATGTTCTTGTCCCGCAGCTGCGTGATATCGTAGTTTATCATCCTCTTCCGGCTGGAACCCAGCATGTCGGCAAAACGCTTGTTGCAGTCCGTCACCCTGAGCTCCGGCGAATACAGGACGATGCCCACCGTTGACTGTTCGAAAACCGCCTTGAAGCTCTCCTCCCGTTCCCTCAGCGCCTCCTCGGCAATTCTCAGTTCCGTGAGATCGATGACGACGCCGATGCCCCCGACGACCTCCCCCCCGGCCCCGCGCAGGGGGCTGACGGTGGAGGAAATCCACGGCACCGATCCGGTCAGGGTCGAAAGATACGGCCCTTCGTAATAGGCCGGCTTTCCCTCGAGGGCTTCCCTGATGCCCGTGATTATCCCTTTTTCTTTCAATAAGTTCAGGTTGAGGCCGATGACCCGCTCCCGCGGGGCCTGGATGATATCGGCAAACTGCTGGTTGCAGTCGAGGACGACCAGGTCCCGGTCATACATGAAGACCCCGGCCGACGACTGGTCGAAGAGGGCGCGGAACTTCTCTTCGCTCTGTTTCAGGGCCTCGAGGGCGTCACGGTGCTCGGTCACGTCATAGGCCGACGCGAGGATATGGTCCCTGCCGCCGAAACGGATGATCTCGCCGGACCATATGACTGTCCTCCGTGACCCCGATTTGGTTTTCATGGTGATGGCAAAATCGCGGACCGCGCCGTGCTCCGTCATCATCTTTAATATCCGCTCCCGTTCCTCCTCGTCCGCCAGTACGTCCAGATCGGGGGCCGTATGGCCGACGACCTCTTCCCGTTTTAACCCCGAAAGCTTCAGGAACTCGTCATTGACGTCGAGATACACGCCCCCGGGAAGGGACAGGATGGAAAGACCGACGGGGCTCTTGTGGAACGCGGCGTTGAATTTCTCCTCGGCCTCTCGCAAGGCGCCGAGCACCATGTTGCGTCTGGATATATCACGGGACACCCCGTGGAAGCCGATGATGCGGCCGGCGTCGTCGCGGATGGCCTTTATGGTGTTCTCCATCATCACCGTCGAGCCGTCCTTGCGGACATGCTCGAATTCCACGGTAACGGTCCTGTCAGGATCGGCCCCGCCCGACTCTTCCCTCGCCATCTCATCCTTGAATATCTTCATGAGCCTCGCGAGCGTCTCCGGTTTCACGATATCGCTTATCCCGTGCGACATGCGCTCCTCCACCGTGTAGCCGATCACCTTCTCGACGGAGGGGCTCATATAGGTGACGTTGAAATCGGTGTCGGCGGTCCACACGACATCGCTCATCATGTCGGTGACGAGGCGGTGCAGGGCCTCGCTTTTTCGCAGCGCCTCCTCGGACGACTTGCGCTCCGTGATGTCCCGGGCAATGCCCTGTATGGCGAAGGGTTTTCCGCCGCGGTAGACCATCGATCCCAGGGCCTCGATATGTTTTATGCCGCCATCTTTTGTCCTGAGGCGGTATTCCTTCTTTTCCTTCTGGATGCCGGTGGCGATTATTTCATGGGCCATGTCCATGGCCATGGGGAGCTGGTCTTCGGAAAGCAGGGACTGAAAGCTTATGGTTTTAATTTCGTCCCTGGTGTATCCCAGCAGGGCCAGGGCGGCATCGTTGGCGTCAATGAAATTTCCCGCGAAATCATGGAGGTATATGCAGTCCAGGGAATGGTTGAACAGCGAGTTATAGCGCTCCTCGCTCTCGCGGACGGCCTCCTCGGCCTTCTTGCGCTCCGTGATGTCACGGGAGGAGAAAACGGCGCCGTCGAACGTTCCGTCGGGCGCGAACAGGTAGGTGGTGGTCGATTCCATCCAGAGATACCCCCCCCCCGGCGGCGCGGCACCGGTATTCTCCCCTGATGAAGGGCTCTTTGCCGATGAAATGGCGGTAGGCGTCCACGACCATTTTTTTATCTTCAGGATGGACCACGTCAAAAAACTTCATCCGGCACAGGTCAGCGGGATCATACCCCAGTATCTTCCGATGGGAGGGGCTCACGTAGGTGAAGTTATCATCACGGTCGACCCAGCTTATGAGATCGACCATGTTCTCGGCAATGCGGCGGTACTTTTCCTCGCTGTCGCGCAGTTCCATTTCCAGTGCACGCCGGTGCAGCGCGGTATCGATGGTGGAAAAAAGGTGCTGCGCGTTGATCGGCTTGATGACATAGCCGTAAGGATTGGTCTCCCGCGCCCGCGCGACCGTTGCCATGTCGGCATTGCCGGTGAGATACACCACCGGGATGTCATAGGTTTTCATTATTACCCGGGCCGCCTCGATGCCGTCCATGGCCCCCGGCATCACGATGTCCATGAGGATAAGGTCCGGCCGTTGCGCGCCGCACTCCCTGAGGGCCTCTTCGGCGTTTTTAACCAGGCCGACGACATCGTAGCCGAGACCGGCAAGGGAGGATTTCAGGTGCATGCCTATTATTGCCTCATCCTCAACGATGAGAATGCGATTCTTTTTCATTCAAACTCCCGTAACGATAGGTCGCAATCATTCAGCGCAAGGCTATCCAAGGACCTCTTTTAACGTGGCCGCCAGACTTTCCATCTGGTACGGCTTCTGTATAAAGCCAGACGGGCCCTGGTCGGAAAACCGGCGGGTGATCTCCTGTTCGTTATAGCCGCTCGACATTATCACGCGCACGTCGTTCCTGATTTTACGAAACTCGCGGAAGGCCTCATCGCCGTCCATGTGGGGCATGGTCAGGTCCAGGATGATGCACCCGAACACGCCGGGACGCTCCCGGTACAGGTCCAGGGCCTCCTTCCCGTTCGACGCGGTGACGACCGTAAACCCCAGCCGCTCCAGCATGCGCTTCCCGAGGGCGCGGATCGTCTCTTCGTCGTCGACCAGCATCACCGTCCCGCTTCCCTGCCAGCCCTGCGCCATGGCGCGGGTCTCCTCCGCGCGCTCGGCCGCTCCCTCGACAGCGGGCAGCAGTATCCTGAAGGTGGTCCCCCTGCCCCTTTCGCTGAACAGCTTTATCGCCCCCCGGTGGCTCCGGACAATGCCGAGGACCGCCGCGAGTCCCAGGCCCCGGCCGGTGAACTTGGTGGTGAAGAAGGGGTCGAATATCTTCGGAAGCATCACCGGGTCCATCCCGCAGCCGGTGTCGGCGACCTCGATATAGACATAGGCCCCCTCGGGGAGCCCCTCGTTCAGCCAGGTCTCCGAAAGATACGCGCGGTCGCACATCATCACGCCCGTCGAGAGGGAAATAAAGCCGCTCTTCTCCCCGATGGCGTCCGATGCGTTGATGACCAGGTTCATGATGATCTGCCGCACCTGGGTGGCGTCCGCCTCGATGGACGGCAGGTTCGGGACGAAATTGTAACGCAGCATGGCCTTCTTCGAGACGGAGACTTCCAGCATATGCTTCATGTCTTCAATTATTTCATTCAGGTTGATAAGCTCGTTCATGAACCGCCCCTTTCCCGAATAGGCGAGCATCTGGCGGCACAGGTCAGCGGCGCGCTGGGAGGCCTTCGCCGCCTCCATCAGGTTCCCCCGCGACGGCGAGGACGGAGACAGGTCAAGAAGGGCGAGGTCTATGTTGCCCAGTATCGCCATGAGGAGATTGTTGAAATCGTGGGCGATGCCGCCGGCGAGGACGCCCAGGCTTTCCAGTTTCTGCGTCTGCTGGATCTGCGCTTCCATCTTCGAGCGCTCTTCCTCGGCCTGCTTGCGCTCGCCGATGTCGCGGATGAAAAGAAGGACCGCCGGCTTCCCTTCCCAGCTGAAGAGCACCGAGTTGAGTTCCACCCACCTGATCACGCCGGCCCGGTCGACCAGGCGCGCCTCGTAGATAAAGGGTGTGCGGTCGCCGTCCAGCCTTCTCCGGTACCGGTCGGCGATCATTTCCCGGTCATCGGGATGCACGAATTCCGTGAAGTCCCGCGAACGGAGGTATTCCCGCGGGTACCCGGCAAGGCTGACGAAGCGCGGATTGACGAACACGAAGCGCCAGTCCTGGAGGACCACGATGCCCTCGTTGGCGTTTTCGACGAGGAGGCGGTTGCGCTCCTCGGACGCCTTCAGTTTCTCCTGGGCGATGTTGCGCTCCGTCACGTCCTCCATCACGATCATGCCGCCGATGATGGCCCCCGATTCGTCCCGCAGGGGGTTCCCCCTGACCGAAACCCAGAGTTGGAAATCGGCCAGGGTGCTGCGGTACGGCCCCTCGTAGGATGCATGGGCTCCCCCGAGCACCCGCCGCAGACCCTGAAGCAGACGTTCGTCCTTCTGGTCGTTCAGATCAAGGCCTATCAGGTTCTCCCTTTTCACCTTCATCATGCGGGCCAGGACTTCATTGCAATCGGTAATCTTCATGTCCCGGTCATAGGTGAACACGCCGACGGGCGACTGGTCAAAGAGGGCCCGGTACCGCTCTTCCCTGTCGCGCAGGGTATTTTCGGCATTGACCCGCTGGGTAACATCATGGCATGCCACGAGGATTCCCTTGATGCCGGGGTCATCGAGCATGTTTGCCGCCAGCGCCTCAAGGTACAGCAACGACCCGTCATTCTTCCGGATCCTGAAAAAAGTCGGCGTGTGAGGGTTTACGCCCCGCACCGCCTCCTTGAAATCATTCAGCACCTTCGGCGCATCATCGGGATGGATGAGTTCAAAAGCGTTGCGGCCGATGGTCGAGAACCCCAGGTCAACGCTTGTTATCGGGTTTTCATACGTGATGACGCCGTTCCCGTCCACGATGAGTATGAAATCCTCGAGGTTGTCCACCAGGGCGCGAAAGCGCCGCTCGCTCTGCCTGAGCGCTTCCTCGGCCTGCTTCTGGCCGGTGATGTCCCGGGAGACGCCGTGAATGCCGATCACGCGTCCCTCATGGTCCCGGATCGGCCTCATCTTGTTTTCGACCCAGACCGTGTGGCCTTTCTTGTGATAGTATTCCAACTCCATGACTATGATTCTGTCAGGATCAACGCCCGGCGTCCCTTCCACCTTCAGCTCTTCGGCCCACTTTTCCAGGGCCGTTTTCATCGACTCCGGCGTGAGCATGTCCTCAAGCTTCTGGGCATATCTTTCTTCAGGGGTAAAGCCGAGGATCTTCTCCATTGAAGGCGAGGCATAGGTGGTCCGAAGGTCCATATCCATCATCCAGACCATGTCGCTCATCTTGTCGGTGAGAAAACGGTACTTCTTCTCGCTTTCCCCAAGGCTGGACTCGAGCATGTAGCGGTGGAGAGCGGTATCTATCATCGAATACAGGTGGAGTATATTGACCGGCTTCAGGATATAGCCGTAGGGGTTTGTCTCCCTGGCGCGGGTGATGGTGGGGAGGTCGGCGTTGCCGGTCATGTACACCACGGGGATGGCGAGGGTGTCCTTGATGATCTTCGCGGCCTCGATGCCGTCCATAGGGCCCTTGAGGACGATGTCCATGAGGATCAGGTCGGGCTTGAGCTCCGCGGCCAGGCTGACCGCCTCCTCTCCCGACTTAACGCAACCGCAGACCTCGTAGTTGAGCTTCTCCAGACTGCCCTGAATATGCATTGCGACGATGGCTTCATCTTCGACGATTAGGATTTTCGTCTTTGACATATGGATATCTATCTTTCAGTTCCCCGAAAAATGTTCCCGCCTCTTGTCATGGTCAAGCCCCTGCCGAAACATGCAACCGTCCGTACACTGCCATCTGGAAACGCCCTCACATTAAGCAGAGCAAAATATCAGGGTTTCAGTCAATTACATTTTCTCCGGGCGACACGCCATCGGGTTCCTCATCGGTTTGACGGCGCCGGGACCAGCTCCAGCTTGGTTCCGAAATCGTACACCTCCGGCTTTTCAGGTTTTTTTTCACCAGCCCTGTCCCCGGCGCCGCGGCCCTCCCTGTGTTCCCGGTCATCATCCGGCTTACGGGCGCGCCGTTCGGCGGGTTCGATCTTACCCGGCTGACCGGACCTGTCCGCGGGCTTAACGGCATTCTTCTCTTCCGCGTTGCCGGGACCATGAATCCCTTTTTTATACGCCGGGACCGCGTCCCGGTGAGGGGCCGCGCGCCTGTTTTCATGCCGCATGACGCCTGCCGGATAATAACCGTTGTTACGCCCATGGTCCTGCCTCCGCTTCATGGTCCCCGAAGGAACGCCCGTGGCAACCCAGCGGTAGGCACGCGTCACCCCGCCGGCGGGACCGCCGCACCGGCGGTACTGGCATGGTAGAATCAGCAGCATCAGGATAATAAGCGCACCGGCCGCGGCAAGGTAAGCCTTGAACCGGCCTGATTTTCCCCCGGATTGAACCGTAACTTCCCGCGCCGGCGTCACCGGCTCACGGTCGCGGTTCCTGAAGGCGGTTCCCCTGCTTTTCTTCATCAAAATCAAATCGAGCCCCTTCCGATCACCATATCATTCTCTTTATAATATAACACAAAACAGGCCAACCATTCAAGAAAATCCTGCAAAATGATGGACCCCGGCGGGTTAAAGAGGGCCTTCTTTACAATCGCCCCTCCCCGCACAAGAGGGATCATAACGATTACGGGTCAGAGGGCGCCATAAAAAAAGGATTGAAAAATGACATCGCCCGCGTATGGTCAATCCAAACACCGGGCCCCGCAGACAGGTTTGCCATGGATGAAAGCATATTCACCGACCTCCACAACAAGGCCGAGGAGTTCGGGTCAATCGAGCGGCTCGTGAGCGAGTCGTCGCGGCTCAGGAAAAAGTATTCCGAGGAATCCATAACCCTGATCAAGCAGTCCCTCGAAATCGGGGACATCCTCAACCACGAGTTCGAGATCATATCGCGGGCGAACCACACGATGCGCGACCAGGACACCGCGATCCAGAACTGCTGCCACATCCTCGATTCGAACTCGGCCCGCCAGAAGGAGATAATCGACGCCCTCAGGGACAACGCCCACGTAAACCAGGCGGTCCTGCGCCAGATGGAAGAGATGGTGCGCGGCCTCTCCGAAGCCGTGCACAAGGCGATCATCCTCCTCCACATGCTCATCGAGAACGACAACGAGATCATCCTGATGGACAACCTCATAATCAACCGGAAAAAATTCCAGCGGGACTCCCTCGGCCGGCTCAAGAAGCTGGCCTTCCGCACCATGGAAGACGCCGACAGCGCCATCCGCGGGTCGTCATCCAACCTCAAGCGGGGCCTCCGGCTGGTCGAGCGCATTGCCGACGCGAAGCGGCACCTGTCGGAAAAGAACAGCGACGAGATCAGACGGCTCATCGACGAGGCCCACACGGGATGGAACATCGCCGCGGCCGTTAACAGGAGCTCGGCGACCCAGATGATCTTCGCCGAGCAGGTCGGGCAATTCACCGCGCGGCTCCATGAAGACTCGGAGGCCATCCGCGACCTGGTCGTCGAAAAGCACAAGCTCTTCTCCCGCAACCTGGAGCTCTCGACGGAGCTGACCGTCATCCTCTCCCTTGAGATCAAGGACTACCTCCCCGCCGGCGAGCTGGTGAACGGCCTGTGCCGCGAAGCCAGCCTTCCGGCCGACGTCCGACGCCTGGCGAGCAACCTGGTGTCCTACGCGACCATCGCCTGCCGCGACATCCTGTACGTTTCGAACCTCAACTTCGACATGACGGACAGCATCAAGCTGAACGCCGACATCGAGAAAAAATCGGTGGACCTCACCAGGACCGAGATGGAGTATTTCGAGTGGATCAGGCAGCAGGTGCAGAGCATGACCGAGGCGACCCGGTATCCCATCGAGGGATCGGAACGGAACATAGAAAACGGCAAGCTGATCGAGAACTATCTGCGGAAAATCCTGGAAGAGGCCGGGTAAAACAGTTAGCTGTTTTGTACAGGCCCCCCACCAACCGGAGGGGGACTTGTCAAACCGGCACCCAGAGCCCCATCCGGGGGGGGGGTGGTGGGCTTTATTCTTCCTTATGAAATACCACGCTGTCCCCGGCCGGGGTCTCGGCCGAAAGAACGACCTCAATCGCATCCTTGATCCCGGTTTTGATCCGGTACCCGCAATAGTCAGGCTGGATGGGGAGCTCCCGGTTCCCCCGGTCAACCATGACGAACAGCCGTATCGCCTTAGGCCTCCCGAAGGAGGTAAGGGTCTCGAGGGCCGCCTTGGTGGTGCGGCCGGTGAATATCACGTCATCCACCAGGAGAATGGTCATGTTGGCAATGTCAAAGGCGATAGACGTCTCCTTAATCGACGGGAGGACGCCCCGCGTGGCGAGGTCGTCGCGGTAGAAGGTTATGTCCAGGGTCCCGCTCCTGACCTGCTTGCCGGACAGCTCCTCGATGCGGTTCCGTATGCGCCGGGCCAGCTCCACACCGCCGGTCTGGAGGCCGACGACGGCGAACTTATCGATGTCGTCAAGATCTTTGTAAATCTGACCGGATAGGCGGTCGATAATTTCGGCTATATCCCTGCTTTGGAGCAGTACTGTCTTTTCCATAACTCAAACAACCTCTTTGTGGTATTCCTGGATCGGCCTGACGGCATAGTCCCTGTTCTTTTTTATTTCAAGGAGGCCCCTGATCGCCGCGCGCGCCGACTGCACCGTGGTCATGTAGGGTATATGGTAGCGCACGCCGGCCTGCCGGATCAGGTACGAGTCGTCCTTGGACACCTTGCCGGAGGGCGTGTTGATGATCATGTCAATCTGCTTGTTCTTCATAAGGTCGATGATGTTGGGACGGCCCTCGCTCACCTTGTGCACCTGGCCGCAGGGGATGCCCAGCTCGTTGTAATACTGCGCCGTGCCCTCGGTGGCGATGAACTTGAAGCCGCTTTCATGGAGGCTCCGCACCTCGTGGAGCAGCTCGTCGCGGTATCTGCTGCTGATGGAGAGGAGCACCGTTCCCGACAGGGGGAGCGAGTCGCCGGCGGCCAGGGTGGCCTTGTAGAAAGACTCGCCGAAATTGTGCGATATGCCCATCACCTCGCCGGTGGATTTCATCTCCGGCGACAGGAGGGTGTCCACGCCGGGGAACTTGTTGAAGGGAAGCACCGCCTCCTTCACGCTTACGAAGGGGATCTTCTTCATTTTGGTCAGGCCATACTCCGCGAGCTTCTTTCCCAGCATCACCCGGACGGCCATCTTCGCCAGGGGAACGCCGGTCGTCTTGGAGACGAAGGGCACGGTCCGCGACGCCCGGGGGTTCACCTCGATGACGTAGAGGCGGTTGTCCTTGATGGCGAACTGGATGTTCAGGAGGCCGATCACGTTCAGCTCCCGGGCCAGGGCCTCCGTCGTTTCGGCTATGGCAGTGATCATGTCGTCGGAAAGCGAAAGGGGCGGGATGATGCAGGCGGAATCCCCCGAATGGATCCCGGCCTCCTCAACGTGCTCCATGATGGCCCCGATGAACACGTCCGCGCCGTCGGAGATCGCGTCGACGTCCACCTCGATGGCGTCCTCGAGAAAGTCGTCCACGAGGATCGGGTGCTCCGGCGAGAGCTCCACCGCCGTGGCGATGTAGTCCCGCAGGCTGTCCTCGTCGTAGATGATGGCCATGGCCCTGCCGCCCAGGACGTAGCTGGGCCGCACCAGGACCGGGTAACCGATCGAGCCGGCGATGCGGATCGCCTCCTCCTCGGCGAAGGCTATGCCGTTTTCCGGCTGCAGCAGGCCGAGCTTGCGCACCACCTCGGCGAAGCGCTCGCGGTCCTCGGCGCGGTCGATGGAATCGGGCGACGTGCCGATTATCCTCACGCCGTTCTCCTCCAGGGCGCGCGCCAGGCGCAGGGGCGTCTGGCCGCCGAACTGCACGATGACGCCGTCGGGGTTCTCGCGGTTGTATATGTGGAGGACGTCCTCCAGGGTGAGCGGCTCGAAGTAGAGCCGGTCCGACGTGTCATAGTCGGTGGAAACGGTCTCGGGGTTGGAGTTGACCATGATCGACTCGATCCCCTCTTCCCGGAGGGCGAAGGAGGCGTGGCAGCAGCAGTAGTCGAACTCGATCCCCTGGCCTATCCGGTTGGGCCCGCCGCCGAGGATCATGATTTTTTTCCTGTCCGAGACGGCCGCCTCGTCGCCGGCGTCATGTGACGAGTAATAGTAGGGGGTGTAGGCCGCGAACTCGCCGCCGCAGGTGTCCACGAGGCGGAAGCCCGGCACGATGCCGTGGTCGAAGCGGAATCTCCTCACTTCGTCCTCCCTCGACTTCAGCGTCTTCGCGTACTCCTTCTGGGAATCGGGGCCGCGCTCGTACAGGCGGATCAGGTCGTCGCGGTGGGACAGGTACCCGAGCTGGCGGTCCGAGAAGCCGAGCTGCTTCATGCGCCGCACCGCGGCGGCGTCCAGGCCCTGAGTCTTGCTCTCCTCGGCGAAGCGCTGCGCCGCCGCCGTTATTTCGTGGATCTGCTCAAGGAACCACCGGTCGATGCCGGTCAGGGCATGGACCCGGTCGACGCTCCACCCCATCTTGAAGGCGACGTTGAGGTAGAACATCCGGTCCTCGCGGGTGTTGATGAGCTCCTTCTCGATGATGTCGCGCTTGTGCCGGTCCGGCAGCCGCTTCAGCATTTCGATTATCTTGACCACGCCGTCGGAGCCGAAGCCGTAGCGGTCGATCTCGAGGGAGCGGAGCGCCTTCTGGAAGGCCTCCTTGAAGGTGCGGCCGATGGCCATGGCCTCGCCGACGGACTTCATCTGGGTGCCCAGGCGGGAATCGGCGCCCTCGAACTTCTCGAAGGCCCAGCGCGGCGTCTTGACCACGACGTAGTCTATGGTGGGCTCGAAGGACGCCGGCGTCTCCCGGGTGATGTCGTTCGGTATCTCGTCCAGGGTGAGCCCCACGGCGAGCTTCGCCGCTATCTTCGCGATGGGAAAGCCGGTCGCCTTGGAGGCCAGGGCGCTGGAGCGGCTCACGCGGGGGTTCATTTCTATGATGATCACCCGCCCGTCGGCGGGATTGACCGCGAACTGGATGTTGGACCCGCCGGTGTCGACGCCGATTTCGCGGATGATCTTGATGGCCATGTTCCTCAGGTTCTGGTACTCGCGGTCCGAAAGGGTCTGCTGCGGCGCCACGGTGATGGAATCCCCGGTGTGGATCCCCATCGGGTCGATGTTCTCGATGGAGCAGATGATGACCACGTTGTCTTTGCGGTCGCGCATCACCTCGAGCTCGAACTCCTTCCACCCGATCACGGACTCTTCGAGGAGCACCTGGCTGATGGGCGACTCGTCGAGCCCCCGCGCCACCAGGTCGATGAAGTCCTCGCGGTTGTACACGATGTTGCCGCCGGTGCCGCCCAGGGTGAAGGCGGGCCGGATGATGATGGGAAGGCTGATCCTTTCCAGTACGGCAAGGGCCTCTTCGATCGACGAGGCAAGGCCCGACTTGGGCACGTCCATGCCGATGGCGACCATTGCCTGCTTGAAGAGGTCGCGGTCTTCTGCTTTCTTGATGGAATTGATGTTGGCCCCGATGAGCTCGATGCCGTGGCGATCGAACACGCCGCGCTCCCCCAGGGCCAGGGTCACGTTCAGGGCCGTCTGTCCCCCGACGGTCGGCAGCACGGCGTCCGGTTTTTCGATGGCAATGATTTTTTCAACGACGTCCGGCGTGATCGGCTCGATGTAGGTGCGGTCCGCCAGCTCCGGGTCGGTCATGATGGTTGCCGGATTGGAATTGATGAGGACGACCTGGTAGCCTTCCTCCTTCAGGGCCTTGCATGCCTGCGACCCGGAATAGTCGAATTCGCAGGCCTGGCCGATAACTATCGGCCCGGAACCTATGATGAGTATTTTCTTAATATCTGTGCGTTTGGGCATAAAACTCCTTATATCAACCTACGAATTACAATTTTTGTCCAGAATATTTGTCAATTAAAATAGTGTATAATACTGGTAAATTTACACAAGTGAGACAATAAACGGACGGCCCCCGCTCCCACGCCGATCGCCGCTTTAAAATGGCGAATATATTGAACATAAAACCAATTTTAAACAGTTCATGGATGATTTCATTGAAATAATATTTGACGGCCAAGCCAATTTGGTGCATTATAATAATATAATAAAAAAGCTGCAGGGTATGGAAAACATCATCCGCAGCCAGAGTTACGATGGGGGGGCCACCGTACTCATTACAATTCGCACAACCGCAACATCAGTTGTACTGATTGGTGATAAGCAATGGGCGAAACAAAACGCATCCTGATCGTCGATGACCATCCCCTGATCTGCAAGGGGCTGGCCCTCATGATAACCAAGAAGGCGCCGGACATCCAGGTATGCGGCGACGCCGACGACGTCAATTCGGCCCTTGAGACGGCCGCGTCACAGCGGCCCGACCTGATGGTCATAGACATCGAGCTGAAAAGCTCGAACGGGCTCGACCTGGTCAAGGCCCTCAGGACGCGCCACCCCGATATCCCCACCCTGGTCTTCTCAATGCACGATGAATCCATATACGCCGAGCGCGCCCTCCGCGCCGGGGCGCGGGGCTACGTAATGAAGGACCTGCCGGTGGAGAAGCTGGTTGAGGCGATCCGGAAGGTCCTGGCCGGCAAGCTCTACTTCAGCGAAGACGTCACCATGAAGATACTCGGCAAGCTCGTCAACGTGGGCCACGAGGAATACGAGATCCCCCTGAACAGGCTCTCCAACAGGGAGCTTGAAATCTTCCAGCTTATCGGCCAGGAACTGAAGAGCGGCAACATCGCGAAGAAGCTCAACATAAGCATCAAAACCGTGGAGGCCCACCGGGACAATATACGGAAGAAACTGCTCCTCACCAGCAACGATGACCTGAACCGCTTTGCCAGGGAATGGTCCTCCCACGGACATCCGGTTCCACCCCCCATGCTGTGACAGACCCGGCGACGCTCCCCTTCAGGCAAATGCCCTAACAATTCCCTAGGAATATTCCTATACAAAAATAAGACCCTCCCCTAATTGACACGACCGCCGTTCAAGCGTATTTTAAAGGCACATTGTTGTTTCCGGGTTTACTGTTCTTTATTGATAGATAGCAGAGTGACGGGTTTACGTGGTTCATGACATGCTTCAGTGGAAGAGTGCATGGATGCTGTCACAGATGAAAAAGCAATCCGGTGCAGCCCGATTCATCACCGGGACAGTGATGTATAATCGCGCAACATACATCACCTGTCACATGACCTCACACCGAACAGCAATCCTCACCGGCTCCTTCCATGCGGCGCCCTTCCCCTATGCCCGGCACAACGGGAGTATGGATGATTTTCCGATACGACAACGAGCGGGACAAGATCTTTTTCAGCGAAACCCTGGAGCCGAACGACCGCGGGGCCTTTGAACGTCATATCCACGCGATCCAGGAAGAGTGCGGCGTAGCGGGGCATTATGACCGCCTGGAGTCGGTGTTCCGCGAGCTGGCAAACGAACAAACGCGGCTGGCAAGCCCCATCATGTTCTATGACGATTCCGGCGCGAGGATATTCAAATGCCACCTTCTGCCCGAATTCGACGGCACCGGCAAGATCGTATCCATCATCTGCATCTCCCAGGACATCACGGAAATGATGAACATCATCGACACGGTGTGCGTGCTGCAGAAGGAAAAGGAGACGATACTCCGTGAGATGCACGACCGGGTCAAGAACAACCTCCAGATCATCGAAAGCCTTCTCCGCCTTCAGGCAGACCGCATCCATGACTTCAATTATTACTCTCTCTACGAGAACTACGTCAACCGCATCCACTCGATCGCCCTCATACAGAACAGGCTGTACCAGGAAAACAACATGGAGATGGTCGATATCGGCGCGTATATCGGCGACTTCGTCGAGACGGTCGGTAAAAACAAGTCGTACGACGCGAAAAACATCCAGATCGACTACACCACCGATATCGACAGGCTTGAACTGACCGTGGCCATACCGTGCGCCCTCATAATCAACGAGCTGGTGATAAACTCGCTGCAGCACGCGTTCCCTGACGGAAGGCCGGGGCGCATATCCATACTGTTCTCATGGGATTTCAATGAGATGGCGCACCTGCTTGAAATTTCCGACAACGGGATAGGGCTGCCGGAGTACGTGGACTGCTACAATCCGTCGACGATGGGCCTCGAACTTGTGCAGGCCCTCGTGCGCCAGATCAAGGGAAAACTCATCATATCACGAAGCAACGGTACCCACTATCGCATCAAGTTTTAAGGGGGCACCGGATCAGATAGATTATCGATAAAAAGAAAATCAAACAGGGGGATTCGGACATGAAAACAAAAACAGCCTTTCTCGGAAATCTGCGGATAAAAACGAAAATCTTCATTTCAAGCGCGGTCATTATCCTGCTTTTCATCAGCGCCCTCGGGCTGTTCCTGTTACCCAGGATAAGGACCTGCATCGTGGACCAGAAAAAGCAGAAGCTTAAAGAGGTCACCGAGGTCGGCATCAGCATTCTGCAGAACTGCTACATGAAATCGAAAAACGGCACGCTGACCGAGGAGGAGGCCCAGGCCCAGGCGATCGACCTGATCAACGCCCTGCGCTACGGCCCCGAAGGAAAAGACTATCTGTGGATCAACGACTTCCATCCGACCATGATCATGCACCCCTTCAACACCGCCCTCAACGGCACCGACCTGTCGGATTACAAGGACCCACACGGGAAGGCCATTTTCGTCGAATTCGTGAAGGTCTGCAAGGAGAAGGGGAAGGGATACGTTGATTACATGTGGCAGTGGAAGGACCAGAAGGACAAGATCGTGCCCAAGATATCATACGTGCAGTCCTTCAACCAGTGGGGATGGATCATAGGCACCGGGATCTACATCAACGACGTGAACGACGAGATATGGTCCATTCTGTTCGTTATCATTGGCGTCTTCGCCGGCGTGATCGCCATCATGTTCGGGGTCTTCTACGGCATTTCCCGTATGATCACGACGCCCATCAACGGCATCACGGAAATGATGAAGGACATCGCCGAGAGGAACGGCGACCTGACGCAGCGGATTGAAATATCGACAAAGGACGAGATAGGCGACCTCGGCACCTGGATCAACAGGTTCATCAACGACATCCATGACATCGTGGCCCAGGTCTCCGTCAACGCCACGCACCTGGCCCAGACCATCGAGCAGATATCGAGCGGGAACCAGAACCTGTCGCAGCGCACCTCGGAGCAGGCGTCGGCGCTCGAGGAGATCGCCACCATCATAGAGGAGGCGGTGGCCACCATCAAGCAGAACTCCGAGAATTCCGAGGAGGCGAACAAGAAGGCCGAGGAGGCGGCCCGGGTGGTGCAGGAGGCGAAAGACCAGTCCATCAAGTCGATACAGCTGGCTGAAAGCGGGGGCACGGTCGTTTCCCGGGCCATCGAGTCGATCAACGAGGTGAACAAGTCAAGCAAGAAGATCGCGGACATACTGAAGGTGATCAACGATATCGCGTTCCAGACCAACCTCCTCGCCCTTAACGCGGCGGTCGAGGCGGCCCGGGCCGGCGACCAGGGCCGGGGCTTCGCGGTGGTCGCCGGCGAGGTGCGCAACCTGGCGCAGCGTTCCGCCGGGGCCGCGAACGAGATCAGCGACATGATCACCGATTCCATCAACAAGGTTGAGCTCGGCACCGAGCTCGTGGCCAAAAGCGGCGAGTCCCTGTCAAGCATCATCGAGTCCGCGAAGCTGAACGGCGAGGCCCTGGAGCGCGTCATAGCCGCCGTCGGCATGGTGGGCCAGCTGATATCCGAAATCGCCGCGGCGGGCGTCGAGCAGCGCCAGGGCATTGAGCAGATAAACACGGCCATAACCGAGATCGACGCGACGACCCAGAAGAACGCCTCCCTGGTCGAGGAGACCGCTTCCGCCAGCGAAATGCTGGTGAACCAGGCAACGGACCTGATGAAACTGGTCCAGAAGTTCAAGATCAACGAGGGACAGATCATGGACGAGGCGGCCGAACGGCAGTACGCCATGAACATGGAAAACCTGAAACGTATGGACACCCGGAGGCCCGTTCACGGCGGCGGCAACGGCAACGGCAGAAAGCACGGTACCGCTGGCCATGCCGCGATCCTGAACGCCGAGAAAAAGCCGATCAGCGAAATCATGAAAAATGACGGCTTCAGCGAGTTTTAGACTCCCCGAAAGCGCGGTCCCATGACCGCGCCTTCAGTATCATTCCCTCCAAGAAAATAAAAATTTTTATTTACAAAATTCCCGTAAAATATACAATTCCATCCAATTGGGCTGTATTTCGTCCAATTTTTGTAATCCCGGGAATTTAATGGTATAGAAAGTATCATCCCGGTGTCGAAAAGTATCATATCATATCCAGTTATCAGTTACGGGCTAAAACGGGAAACCGATCAAAAACACGGCAATGAAAAAAGAACTCAAAGTCATCAAGAAAAAGAAACACATCATCGAGGCGCTGAAACGCTGCCTTGAGCAGGATGTGTACTCCCAGGTTTCCCTGGAGGACGTGGCCAAGGAGGCGGGCTTTTCCAAGGGCGGTCTCCGGCACTACTTCCCAACGAGGGAAGAGCTGTACGTGGCCCTCATTGAGAATTTTTTCAACCAGATACAGAGGGACCAGATAGGCGTGGTCCAGGGACTCGACCTTGATAAAAACGACAAGGCGCTCATAACGACGCTCTTCGGCATCGAGAAGTTCCTCCTCGACAAGAAGAACATGCGGATACTGATAAACATCATACTCTACGGTTTCGAAGACGAGAAGATCCGGGATATAATCAAAAAGTTCATCAGGAACCACCTGAACCTCTATGCCACCACCATTAGGGACCTGAAGAGCGGCGTCGAGGTGGCGGAATCCGAGGCCCAGTTCATAGGCAGGATAACCCAGGTCATCCTCCTCTTCGCCGGCATCCTGGAATACATCGACCCCATCAACGTCGACACCCCGAAGCTGATCGAATTCATCCTCACATTGTTCAAACATGATTAGGGTTGTTTTTTAAGGGGCTTCGCCCCTTAACCCCCCCATAAGCTGAAGACTCAGACAGTCCTCGGCCGCTCCGCTCTTTTTCCCGAAGCTTATCTGCTAGCTGGATACATTTTTCTTGCTCCGTTCCAAGAGACAGAGGCATTGATTAAAAGGCGGTAAGGGCGGCGCGGATAAAGCTCGTGATGGGGGCCTGTTCGCGCGCGTCCTCGATGGTCTCGCGCAGTTCTTTCACCAGCGATTCGGTCTGGCCGTGGACCTTGTCGTCGTTTATGAGCTTTCCGAAGGTCCCCTTGCCAGCGTTGAGCTTTTCCGTTATTTCCCGCATGTTACGGATGGAGGCGTAAATGTTTTCCCGGTTGTCGTCGATGATTTCGCTCACGGCGCCCATGACGTCCTCGTACCTTCCCGGGAGGTTCTCCCGCTCGGTGATCACCCCCTGGGCGATCCCGTTCCGGTCATAGGGTGAGCCGGGCGAGATGGCGACGAACTTCTTGCCCAGGAGGGAGTCGCTCTTGATCTTGATCGAGAAATTGTCGTACATGGTGAAGCGGGTGTACATCTTCAGCTTGACCAGCACCTGGTGGCCCCTCAGCCCCATCTCCTCGACCCTGCCCGCGTCGACGCCGTTGATCTTCACCTTGTTCGCCGCCTCGAGCCCCTCGATGGTGGGGAACACCACCGTCATGTAATAGGCGGTCGGCGGCTCCAGGAACTTGCGGGACATGATGATCGTATAGTATCCCAGCAGGATCATTGCCGCGAGGAAGATGATTCCCACCACTATTTCGCTTCTGTATTTTCCTTCCATGGAATATATTCCCTCTCCCCGCCTCCGTCGCGCCCTCTCCCCTGGAGAGGGCTAGTTGATATGGCATTTCAATTATAACAAAAGTGCGTTGCTAATGCAAAACAATTTTTTATTGCAATCGAAGTTCTTATTTTCCTTCCCCTCACCCGCCACTCCGCGGCGCCCTCTCCCATTAAGCGTGGAAGAAAGGAGAGGGTTTGCGCACCAACGGTCCTGTGCATTCCCCCTCTCCTTTCTTCATTTTTTACGGGAGAGGGGGAATGGGGGTGAGGGTGTCAATTGGTTCGGGAGCTAATCACTCCACCACGATAGGACCTTCCACCATCCCCCTGACGAACTGCCGCACGATGGGATTGTCGGAATCCTTGATCCTCTCCGGGACGTCACACTGGATGATCGAGCCGTTGTACAGCATGGCGATCCGGTCCGCGATATCGTAGGCGCTGTGCATGTCATGGGTGACGACCATGGAGGTGACGCCGAAATCCCGCTTCATCTGCCTGATGAGGTTGTTGATGGTGCGCGACATGACCGGGTCAAGTCCGGCGGTGGGCTCGTCGTAGAGGATGATCTCCGGGTTGCGCACCAGGACCCGCGCCAGGCAGACCCTCTTCTTCATTCCGCCGGAAAGCTCCCCGGGCATCTTGTACTTGGCCTCGGAAAGGCCCAGGAGGCGGAGCTTTTCGTCGACGATTGCCTCGATGTCCGCGGCCGGCAGAAGACGGCGCTCCACCAGCGGAAGGGCGATGTTGTCGAACACCGTGAGCCAGTTGATGAGGGCGCCGGACTGGAACACGATGCCCATCTTCATGCGGAGCCGCTCCTTCACGTCCTCCGCCGCGCCGTTCATTTTCACGCCCCCGATGAAGACGTCACCCCCGTCCGGGTCCAGGAGCCCGGCGATATGCTTGAGGGTGACGGTCTTGCCCGTGCCGGACATGCCGATGATGACGAAGGTCTCGCCCCGGTCCAGGGAGAGGGACACGCCGTCCAGCACCGTCCTTCCCTCGAAGCTCTTGCGCACTCCCACCAGCTCTATCACAGGCCCTCCCGGAAGAACATGTCGGTGATATAATACCCGATTATCAGGATCACCAGGAACGACGCGACCACGCTGTTCCGCGTGGCGCGGCCCACCCCGCGGGCGCCGTTCTCCGCCCGGAGTCCGTGGGCGCAGCTGATGGACGAAATGGCCATCCCGAAGACCAGGGCCTTGAAAAGCCCCACGTAGGTCGCCTTGAACCAGAGGGACTCCAGCACGTGGAGGTAAAAGGTCTGGAAGGAGACGCCCAGGTGCGACTCGGCGATCACGGCGCCCCCGATGACGCCCAGGGTGTTGACGTAAATCGTCGCGACCGGCATCATCACGGTAAGGGCCACGACGCGGGGCATCACCAGGTAGTCCTCGGGATGGATCGACATCACCTGGAGGGCGTCGATCTCTTCAGAGACCTTCATGGTGCCCAGCTCCGCCGCCATGGCGGAGCCGATGGACGCTATCAGGATGATGGCCGCGCTGAACGGCCCCATTTCGCGGGTCAGCGTGGCGATGACGATGTTGCCGATGTTCTCCTCCATGCCGTAGTCCTTCAGGGCAATGCCGGTCTGGAGGGTGAGGATCATGCCGGTGAACAGGGACACCACGGTGATGACGCCGAAGGTCCGCGCGCCGGCGTTGAACATCTGCCGGGCGATCTCATGGCGCCGCCTGACGATATTGCGCAGGTACCCCATGGAGCGGAAAAAAAGGAGAATGGTGTATCCGGAGAATCCCAGGATGTGGAGGATGCTCCTGCCGAGATATGTGACGATGTCCGCGAGGCCTTTCATCCTGATTCTGTCCTCCAATATGCTGGTCCGGACCAATTTCAACATACAAGGGGGCCAAGCCGCTCACGCGCACAGGGGACAGGATGCCCCCGCCCGCCAGAGTACAGGACGTACTATTTTGGCGGGTAAGCGGGAGCAGCGTTGGCCCCCTTCAGCATTACAAAATTGTCAACAAGCTGCATCATTTCCCCCAGTTGAAATGATGCGTAATGCTAACAGAATCCAGCGGCCTGTCAATCAGCAAAAGTGATTCGCTGGCGATATTTCTTGACCGTCCATCGTCCTCCTCGGCCGCGTCGGGGGGCATGTCCTCGCTGTCGCCGATGCGGACCGGGATCCAGAATATCCGGATGTAGCGGCCTTTCCGCTTCTCGGAATAGCCGAACATGTATTCGAAGAAAGCGAGCTCGGTCAGCTTGCCGGCCTGCCGCCCCACGGAGACCAGGAAGGGGACCTTGCAGTAAAAGAACCGGTCGCCCCAGCGCTGGTACCAGAGGCGCATGAGGAGCCCCAGGCGCCGTTCGCCGTCGCGGAAGCGTGAATATTCAACGATTGACCAGAAGGGCTGGTACATTTTCTCGTAGCCCTCGCGGTCGCGGAAGGGAAAGACGGTGAGCATGTTGAAGGCCCGGTCGCCCCTGTCGTTATACTCGACGCTGAACAGGGGCCACATCTTGAAATAGCGCCATTCCCTGCCGTAGTAGGGGTCGGGTTCGCCGTGATAGCTTCTCCGGAAGAACCAGAAGATGGCGAAGCTGATATGCTCCTGCGAATCGAAGAGGTCCGATTTTTTCTTCAGCCGGATATAGAGGGGCGTGATGAACATGGTCTCGTTGTCCTCGTACCGGTATTCGCCGTACACCGGAAAGAATATGCGTTTCCGTATCTTCGGACGCTCCGTGTCCTTCAGCATGACCAGCGGCCAGGGTATATTGAGCTCCCAGTCGCCGATCCTCCTGTCGTAACCCCACGAGAAAAAGGGCCACAGGAGCGTTACCGACGACATCCTCCCCGACCGGCTCCACTTCCTCCCGAAGAGGGGAAAGAGAAAGAATGTCTGGTGGAGGTCGTTGGTGAAATAATAGCGCTGGTAATTGACGACAAAGAGAAATGAGTATTTATCGTACCATCCCTCTTTGTGGAAATGCGAATAAAAGGGGAATATCCTGAATTCCTCCCGGCGGCCCCCGCGGCCGTAGTAGAGGAACGGCCACAGTATGTTCCATGCCTTGAAATCATGCACCTCGTAATAGAGGTACACCGGCACCAGGGACAGTATGCCCCAGCCGAGGGCGGTGTATATGCCCGCGGCGGTGGTGATCCCGGCCGGCGGGAAAAATATGAAGAGGAGAAACCCGGGGAAAATATAGGCCGATATCTTATCCGTCACGAACTTTCCCTTGAGGGTGCCGCCGAAGGGCCATAGCATGAAATAGTTTTCCCCGGCCCGGTCCGTTCCGAAGCCGAAGAACAGGAGGGGGAAAAATCCGAAGTCGAAATCCCTTTTACCGCCCTTCTTGACATCGTCAACCTGTCCGAACCCGAAGAGCCATTTCCACCGGTCGTATTCCGGCGTGTAGTAGCGCCAGAAAAGGACCGGCATCAGGGAGGCCTGGAAATACTTGAGATCGGTGCCGGTCTTCAAATAAAAGGGACGGACCGCCAGGGTCTTCACGTTCCCCGCCCTCTCGTTTTCATAGAGGAACCAGAACCAGTCGAATTCCTTCACCGGCCCGAGACCGCCGCCGTACCACTGTCGGGCCGCGGCGGTCTTCGGCGCCGGCTTACCGCCCTGCCCGGCCATGGCCGGCACGACGGAAAACAGCAGCGCGGCGCAGAGCAGGACCGGCGTCAGGAACGGCGCCCGCGGGCCGCCCGCGGCATCGGCGCCGCCTTTTCTCTTCATGATAGTGCAGATTACAATCCGTGGATGCATGGGGGTTTATTAACGGCCGGATCGCAGTTTTTCGATTATGTTCGACAGGATGATCCTGTCTCCCGGCGACATGACATCGATCGCCACGCCCCCCCTGAAGATCATGACGCCGTCCTCGAAGCGGACCATGTTCCAGGCGTTCCTCACCGCGGCCATTACCGTCTCGCCGCCGAAATCCACGGTGATTATGAAATTCCCGGCCGTTTTCAATTCCTCCATGAGCGAACCGGTAATGTTTCGGATCTCGATGCCGAACCCCTTCAGGCTCACGTCCACCACGTCGCCGGCCAGTTCCCGGTTGAAATCAAAACTGCATCGAGCGATAACGGCCCCGGGCTTCCCGCCCGCCGGGCCCCCTCCGGTATATCGTTCAGCTTCTCTCATGTTCATGACAGGGACCGTCCCGATGTTAGTGCCGCCACAGGTGTTGTATCGGCCTTCATCGTACTACAACAGCAATATATTATTTTCAAGTAAATTACCTGCGCCGTGTTATTTTCCCGAAAACTTTTTGAAACGCCTTTAAAGAATGTATTGACACTCCCTGCGACAGGTGTTACCATAATATATGTAATTGAAGGGATTATCAAATTATTCATGGAGGATCCGGGATGTTCAAGAAATTCATACTAGCCATCATGGCGCTGGCATTCATTGCGCCCCTCTACGCGCAGGAGAAGAAAGAGAAAGGAAAGGACGAAAAGGCCGCCGAAGCGAAAAAGCCCGCGGCAGACAAAAAAGTGACGGTATGGCAGGAAATTGTCCTGGAGGATTTTGAAACGACCCCCTACTCGAATAAAAATATCACCTACAACGTTACGTCGGACCAGGAGGCAAAGCTCACCGTGCGGGACCAGCTCCCGGCCACCGCCAATTCAAAGAAATACCTGGGGCTCAAGTTCAAGACCAAGGGGGGCGATATCTTCGTCATCAAGCCCGCCAAGGAGCTGATCATCGATAAATACTGCAAGTCCATTTCCTTCTGGGTGTACGGAAGGAAAACCAACGGCGAGCTCACCTTCATGCTCCAGGACACGAAAAAGGACAACCACGTCATCATGCTGGCGCAGACGATTAATTTTTCGGGCTGGAAGCAGATCACCGTTCCCCTGCGCAACAACATCGCCCAGGACGACGATTTTCTGAACCAGAGAAAGACCATGAAGATCATCAACATCCAGTACAAGAGCGCCACCTCCCGGAGGAAGCCGTCCCAGTGGGAATACCTCTACCTTGACGATATCACCGCCACGGTGAGGGAGCGCTACGACGACAAGCAGAGCGATGAATGGTAAAACAGGATGTCCATGCGGTGAAAGAAAAGCGGCGGGCGTCGCGCCGCTTTTTTATTTGATGTATCCCGGCACCGGGTACACGAAGGGCCTGCCGGTCGTGGGATTCTCCATGACGATGCAGGCCGTGCCGAAGAGGGACTCGACGAGGTCGTACCGGAGCACATCGCGGGGCGCCCCGCTGAAAAAGACCCTCCCCTGCTTCATGCCGATTATCCTGCCCGCGTAATCCGAAGCCAGATTGATGTCATGGAGCACCGCCATCACCGTTGCCCCGTCGCGGTTGAGTTTCCAGAGTATGTCCATAATCATGACCGCGTGCTGGATGTCGAGGTGGGACACCGGCTCGTCCAGAAGGATGACGCTGCTGTTCTGCGCCAGGGCGTGGGCTATGCGGACCAGCTGGAGTTCGCCGCCGGAAAGCTCGGTGAGGCGCCGGGCCAAGAGATGGCCCACGCCCGTTGTTTCCGCGGCCCATTCGATCACCTCGCGGTCCCGGTCATCTTCAATCGCCAGGGCACTCTGGTGGGGGAACCTGCCCATCCGTATGAACTCGCGCACCGAGAAGGCGGCGCGGGCCTCGGCGGCCTGGTGGACCACTGAAAGCATCCGGGCCAAGGACCGCGGACGGTAGCCGCCGAGGGGCCGGCCGTTGAAGCTGACCGATCCCGCGTCGGGGACGATGTCCCCCGCCATGACCTTGAGGAGCGTGCTTTTGCCCGCGCCATTGGGGCCGATCATGGCCACGAACTCGCCCCCGGCGATCCGCAGGCCCAGGTCATTTAGGACAGGCGCTCCGCCGTAGCCGGCGGTTATCGAATCAAGCTCGAAGACGTTCACCGGCCGGCCTCCCTGCGGACCATGAATACCAGGAAAAAGGCGCCACCCAGGAACCCGGTGATGATGCCCACCGGCACCTCGTAGGGCGGAACGAGTGACCGGCCGATGGTGTCGGAGGCGAGGAGAAACAGCGCGCCGGCGGCGGCGGCGGCCGGAACGAGGCGGAGGTGCCGCGGACCGAAGACGTTCCGCATCAGGTGCGGGACGATGAGGCCCACAAAGCCGACGACGCCGGCCAGGGAAACCGAAACGGCGGCGAGAAGCGACGCGATCCAGAACAGGGCCCTCAGGTTCCCCCCGGTGACTCCGAGGTTCTTCGAGAACCGCGCGCCTAGGGAAACGATATCCAGGTGCTTGTGGAACGCCATCACGGCCGCCATGAGGAGCAGCGTCGCGGCGCCGAGCCAGTTCAGCATGCCGTACCGCGCGCCGGAGAGGTCCCCCATGAGCCAGAGCATGGCCCGGTGGACCTGGTCGGAGCGCGACAGGGCGTATACGAGGAGCACCGCCGCGGACAGGATGAAGCCGAGGGCTATCCCCGACAGGATGAGGGCCGTGGACCCCAGGCTCATGCGCCTCGACAGCAGGTACACGGCGCTGATGGCGGCTATGCTCCCGGCGAAGGCGGCTGCCGCAACCGCGAACTGCCCGGCGTCCAGGACGATGGCGACGGTCGCGCCCAGGGCCGCGCCGCCGGAAACGCCGATGATATAGGGGTCCGCCAGGGGATTTTTCAAAACGGACTGGAACACCGTGCCGCTCACGGCCAGGGACGCACCGACCACCATGGCAAGGACAGCCCGGGGCAGGCGCAGCTTCACCAGGATGGTGTAGTCGGCGCTGCCGGGCCCGCCGAGAACAATGCCGGCCATCTCGGCCGGCGATATGGTCCGGGTGCCCAGTGAAAGGGAAACCAGCAGCAGCGCCATGGCCACGATCAGAAAGATCAGGATTTTATAGGGTGTTTTCATAAATGGTTGCATTATATATATTCATTAAAATGGATTATGGTCAAATACTAATTACGGCGTAAAAATATTCCCCGCTCGACCTCGCCCCGCCTCCGGCGCGCCCTCTCCCTCAGGAGAGGGCTACGAACTAATTACTTTTATTATTTTCCCCCTCTTTTTGTGGGAGAGGGAAACCGAGGGGGCGGGGTCACATGGGAAGTATCGAGTATCTCCGCCACCCTTTCCACGGACTTCACGTAATCGGCCGGTGTATAATAGGGAATCGTGTCAGGATCGATGATGTAGAAAGTCCCATTTTTCACGACCCTGAGGCTCCTGAAGTCCCGGGACAGGCGGCTGAAAAAATCGTTTCCTTCGTCATCACCCGCCATGTAAATGATCACGTCCGGGTCATATTCGACCAGGGATTCCAGCGACACCGGCGGATACGAGCCGCGCGTTCCGGAATAGACGCAGACGCCGCCGGCGTCCCTGATCACCTGAGCGATGAAAGACCCCTCCGACGCCGCGATAAGGGGCCGATGCGAAAGGAAAAAGGCCACGGCGGCCGGCCTCCCCCGCTTCGCGGAGCGGCGCCGCGTCCCGTACCGGTCGAGCATTCCGGAGTAGCGCGCAATATTTTTCCTCGCCTCAGGCTCCTTTCCCAGCATGGCGGCAAGACGCAGATAGTTATGGCAGATATCGCTGAAATTCCTGTTCCGTCCGAACCGGTACACCCTCACACCGGCGTCGTTCAGCCGGTCGATGTTCTGCACCGGCCCGTCCTCGCTGGAAAGGAGAACGATGTCCGGTCCGAGCCGGATTATGGCCTCCAGGTTCGGCTGGACCAGGGTCCCCACGATCTCAATTCCGGTACGGCTGAAGTCATCGTAAGAGGTGACCCCCGTCAGGACCTCCCGCCGTCCCAGGTCGTCGATCTGCCGCGAAATCGACGGGGACAGGGATACGATCCTCGGGGCAGCAGGGAGAGGCGCCGTTCCTTCCTTTTCAGGGGAGCAATACAATGAAAACGCCGCCGGCAGTGCCAGGCTGCAGCACAGGAGCAGATACTGTATCGGGTTCTTTTTCATGGCCTGGAAGAGCAATACCGAGAAGGTCTTCCATGGCGGCAGGCATGTCAACAATTATTGCGTCGGCCCGGGCGGGCAATGCGCCGGGCCGATCAGGGGCTTTCTCATTAGATGAGGGTCACGATATGCTCTTCCCGCGCGCACGCAATGCAGTACCGGAGCCCCTCCCGCCGGTTTTTCTGCGGAATATAGTGATGGTTAAGCTCGTTTATCTCCCTGCCGCATCGTGAACATTTCATACAACATCTCCCGAGTATTTGTTAATCTCTTCCGGTCCGCTTCATAGCCGGTGCGAGCTCTCGTGCTGCCAGGCAAACCGGTGTACCCATTGAACACTGCCCGGCCGGCGTACGGATCCCTTACTATCATCGGCATAAATCCTTCATATATAAATGAAAAAGCTCGGGCCCACGCCCCGTGGACCATCGATTTCAATTGTATACACACGCAACGCAACTCTTTCTAAAAAATCCAGCAAAACTGTATATATCTTGCGCTAAATTTTTTTAAATTTGTGTTTACAGTAAATCGGTGTGTTCTAACATCGGCGGAGCTAACTAATTTAGAAGTGTGTGCGGTCCTCCGTCGCAGAAGGCGGTGCTGGGACAGCACGTGTTTTCATTATCGTTTGATTGAGGGATGCCATGCCATCAAAAACAAAAAGCGGAGTTACAAGTACCAAAAAAACAGAGCCCCGCAAAAGCGAGGTGAGACCTTCCAAGGTAAAAACGAAAAAGGTCAACCTGCTCAAGCTGTATTCGGAAATGAACAAGATGTCCAACGATGCCGTGGACAAAGAAGTGATAAAGCGTTTTAAAATCATCATCGACACCATTGAAGAGGATATAACGAAAAAAAGCCTGCTCCTGATCCTCAAGGAGCCCAAGAATGTTACCGTTACCGATTTCAGCGACAGCCTTCAGCCTTACATCAAGCACTATCTGTTCCTCACACGAAGGAACAAGAGGATCAAGAAAGCCTGAGGAAAACGGTCAGGGTTTTTAATCCGAAAGCCGGACCTATCCCGGTAGAACTATAACGTGGATTTCTCAACCGACGGAACAACATGAAGATAAAAGTCAAGGCCTTTGCCAGCGTCAGGGAAGCGGTCGGATTCGAAGAAAAGGAACTCACCGTTTCCGAAGGCATCACCGTTAAGGACATCGTTCACCAGCTCAAGAAAAGCCATCCCCCGCTGGACAAATTCAACGGCTCGCTCCTCTTCGCCATCAATGAAGAATACTGCCGCGAAGCCGCAGAACTCTCTGACGAGGACACCCTCGCCATCTTCCCCCCGGTCAGCGGCGGTTAAAAGGCAGCCATGATCTCCATCCTACTCCAGCAGGAACCGATCGATGCCGCCCGGGTGCAGGCCGAAGCGGGGACCGCCGCCGACGGCGCCGTGGTGAGTTTCATCGGCCGCGTCCGCGACAACTCCCGCGGGAAGACCGTCACCCACATCGAGTACGAGGCCTATACCGAGATGGCCCGAAAACAGCTCCGGAAAATCGTCGACGAGGCAGTGGCGCGCTGGTCGCTCAATTCCTGCTGCGTGGTGCACCGTTTCGGCCCGGTCATGGTGGGCGAAGCCAGCATCATCATCGCCGCATCCGCCCCGCACCGCGGCGCGGCATTTCAGGCCGTACAGTACATCATCGACACGATCAAGGCCGATGTCCCCATCTGGAAAAAGGAATTCTATTCAGACGGCTCCAGCTGGATAAATGGAAAAGAATAACGACGCCAAATACGTGATACTCCTGGGAGACGGCATGGCGGACCTGCCCATCGAGGCCCTCGGCGGCAGGACCCCCCTGGAATATGCCGGCACCCCCAACATGGACCGCCTTGCCGCCGGCGGCATCATGGGCGTGGCCCGCACCGTGCCGGACGGCATGCAGCCCGGCAGCGACATCGCCAACCTGTCCATCCTCGGCTATGATCCCCGGAACTTCTTCTCCGGCCGCGCGCCCCTGGAGGCCCTCAACATGGGCATTGACCTCGGACCGAAGGACCTCGCGATCCGGTGCAACATGGTCGACATCCGGGACGGCGTCATGGAGGACTTCAGCGCCGGCCACATAGCCTCGGAATTTTCCGCCGTGATAATGAAGGAACTGGGTGCCAATATTGACGCCGCCAACATGGAATACCACCCGGGCGTGTCGTACCGTAACATCGTGGTTTGGAGGAACTATCCCCATGCAGCGCTGCCGGAAACGACGCCGCCCCACGACATACAGGGCAAACCCGTGAAGCCCCATCTTCCCCGCGGCGCCGGGGCCGACGTGCTGAACGACATCATGGTGAGATCCGCCGGGATCATAGCATCATCGCGGGCCGTCGGTGAAGCACGGTCGTCATACAAGGGCACGCCTACCTCGGTGTGGCTCTGGGGCTGCGGCAAAAAGCCGGCCATGACCACCCTCTTTGACCGCTTCGGCCTGCGCGGCCACACCATCTCGGCGGTGGACCTAGTGCACGGCCTCGGCAGGGCCGCCGGCCTTACCCCGATACCGGTACCCGGCGCGACGGGCTTCATCGACACCAACTACGAGGGCAAGGCGCAGGCGCTGCTCCGGGCCCTTCCCGGCGTGAACTTCATATTCCTCCACGTGGAGTCACCCGATGAATCAGGTCACGAGGGCAACCTGGAGCACAAGCTCAGGGCCATAGAAGACTTCGACCGGAAGATCGTGGGGCCCGTGATGGACGGAATATCGTCGTACGACAACTACACCGTGCTCATGATGCCGGACCACCCCACGCCCATAAGCATACGGACCCACTCCGCCGACCCGGTCCCCTTCGCCATCTATTCCTCAGGCGGATGGAAGGGCACTCCCTACGAGGGAAAAAGCGGCTCCTTCTTCAATGAAAAAAATGCCGCTGCCACCGGCCTCTTCGTACCGGAAGGCCATCGGCTGATCGAGCTGATGTTGTATAAGAAATTGTAATTCGAAGGCGGGGTCACGCGACCCCGCCTTCGCAATAAAAAAATTCATTTTTTTATTTGAAATTATCAATCCGATGCCCATTTATGCCGTATATCAAGCCTGTCCCGCAGGCCCCCTAAATCCCCCGGAGGGGGACTTATTATCACCATAACTAGCTTAAGCCCCCCTCCGGGGGGTTGGGGGGGTATTTTGCGACAGCATCATTACACTGACAGCAGAGGAAGCCACCATGAGAAAAGGCGCAATCATAGGATTCATCGTCGCGGCGGCAGTCATCGCGTTGACCATAGCAGGGTATTTTATCTTCTCAAAGAATGATATTGACAAGGCCATAGACGAATTCGAGAGCGGGGACTACAAGGACGCGATCATCATGCTGAACCGCCTCGCCAAAACGGCGGATTACGACAAGGGAGAAAAGGTATACTATTACCGGTGCCGCGCCATCAACCGCCTCGCGTCGAAGCTTGAGGAAAAATTCAGCGACGAGCTTGTTGAAGCGGCCCAGGAAAAGAAGAACAGGGAAAACTACAAGGAGGCCCGGCAGGAGATCGAGGAATACCTATCCGACATGAATAAAAAAATCGAGGGCGACCTCGCCCTGGTGCCGGCCCTCAAAAAAAGCCGCATCGTGCCCCGCGGCAAGTTCTATGAAGAGTTCATGGCGCGGTACCGCGGCAGCGGCCTCATCGAGGACCTCCAGTTCGAGGAAGTCCAGAACCTGGGCAAGACCGATCCCGACCGCCTGGTACCGGCCATGATCAACTTCTACAACAAGTACCCCAACACCGATTACATATCCAGCATCGTGAAGATACTCTTCGACGGCCTGCAGTCGGGCAAGCTCAAGGCGTCCGGCAACGAGGACGTCCTCTGGGAGATCATCATCGCCTACGTGAAGCGCTATCCCACGAGCCCGGAGACGAACAAGCTCTTCTCCTGCACCGGGGACAACGTGAACCTCCGCAATTCCCCGGGCGTCGACGGCAAGCTGGTCGGGAAGATCGCGCAAAATGAGATCCTCATCCAGCTCGAAAAATCAATGGACACGACACAGGTCGGGGACGTGCGCGACTACTGGTACCGCGTGGCCAGCCTGAAAGGGCCCAAGGGATGGATCTTCGGCAAGTTCCTCGCCCCCATCGACATGTCGCAATACAAGGACGCGGAGACCGAGGAGAAATGGACCATGGAGGAGAACTTCACGGAGTGGAGCGATTCCCACACCCCCGCCAACTGGACGCAGATACCCGGCGGCGACGCCGCGGGAATTAATTTTTCCGCCAAGGGCGGGAAGAAAATCGCGGAGCTCAATTCCGCCAAGGGTTCCATCTCGGGGCTTTTCAGCCGCTTCAACGCTTCCCGGGCCTTTTCCATACTTGCCCGGGCCCGCTTCACCGGCGGCGACGGCCTGACCGTTTTCGCCTATTCCCCGGCCGGGACCGGCGCCTACTACGTGAAACTGACGGCGGACCGGGTGGAGGTGTGCGGAAGGACCATCCCGCTTCGGACCACCGACTGGCACGATTTCATGCTCTCAAGCGACGACGGAAGGTACGCGAAGCTCTTGATCGACGGCGAGACGGTGTCAAGCAAGATCGAGGCCGTGCAGAGCGGCAACTTTCCCACGCGGGGCATCTACTGTCTCTTCTCCCCGAAGGACGAGAATTCCCGGGGCGAGATGGAGTACATCAAGGCGCGGTGATACGGGACGGCCGGGCTTACCGGTGCCTGAAGGCAATGGTGCAGCAGGCGCCGCCCGGATCATTGAATACCGCCGAGCCCCGGAGCTGACCGGTGAGGATTCGCACCAGCTCCAGGCCGAAGCCGCGCCGGTTTTCCGGCGCGTCCGCGTCAAAGCCGATACCGTTGTCAAGGACCTCAAGCACGCAGTACTGACCGTACACCCTGAAAATGATCTCAACACGGCCCTTCCGTTTCCCGGGAAAGGCATGCATCAGGGAATTTTCCACCAGCTCGTTCAGGATCAGGGCGCAGGGGACGGCGGTTTCGATCCTGAGCCCCGCCTCCTCCACGGACCGGATGATTTCGACGTGGTCCGTAATCTCGGGGTGCTGGTCACGGATGTAGTCGGCGAACTCGGCCACGTATTTGGCAAAATTGAGGGGCTCCAGCCGGTCTTCACGGCACAGGTTCTTCTGGATCATGGCGATGGCGTGGATGCGGTCAATATACCTGCCCAGCATGTCCAAGTACTTGGAGTCGCCGAAGCGCTCCGCCTGGAGCCGAAGGAGACTCTCGACGATCTGCAGGTTGTTGTTCACGCGGTGATGGACTTCTTTCACCAGGGCCCTCTTCTCTTCCTCCAGCCTCTCGACCATGCTCATGCCGTCGCCGCTTCCGCCGCTCTTCTCCCGGGCAATGCCTATGACGGAGATCATTGTCCCGTCTGGGCCGTATTCCGGCACGAAGCTTACTTCAAGGGTATGGGAACTGCCGTTGTTTTCTCGGATGACTGTTCGCTCGGCAGGCACGCCGACGCGGAGAACTTCTTCGAACAATGATTCGATCGAATCATCATTAATGACGCCGGGGACTGGAAGAATGCTCCCGATCTCCGGACGCCCGCTCACGAAGAGCCGCTTCTGTACCTGGTCGTATCGGTATATGGTCATGCGCTCAGAACCCATGGTTTCCCCCGGTCCGTAACGCTGCATTAATGGATGATACCGCCCCTGGATTCAAGGACGCGGGCAACGAAATCAAGCCTCTCCTCCATGGCGATAAAGAGGTCCCGGACCTTTTCAAGCAGCAGATCGACTTCATGTGGCTCCAGTCCCCCCATTTCCCCTCTGGCCACACCGTTTCCCAGGTCCTCCAGTTTTTTGGCCAGTTCTGCCAGGTATATCACGTTCTCTTTCATGGGTGTCTCCTTCGATCCACGCTGCCTTAAAATAAATCGCCGGCGGTTCAACCCCGCCGGCGATTGTTACTAGAATTCCTCGAACCCTTCTTTCTGAAGTATCTCCTTCATCTGGTCTCCAGATACCGATTTCATCTCCCGACCTTCGGTGTTCCTGCGGCCGTCGCCGTTGCCGCCGCCACTAGCGGCAATTACCCGCTTCGCGGTTTCCGCTGCGCGGAGATGCACTTCCCGGTGCTTCTTGCTGTAGGTCTCGTCCTTCAGCTGGTCCCGTATCTTGAACTTCTGCACCATGTCCAGGAGGTCCTGGGCCTGGTTGGCCATTTCCTCGCTCGCGGACGCGGTCTCCTCGACCAGCGACGCGTTCTGCTGCGTCATGGTGTCCATCTCCGCTATGGCGTTGTTGATCTGGTTGATCCCCTGCTTCTGCTCCTGCGACGCGGCCGCGATCTCGTTGATGATCTGGGCGGACGTCTTAGCGGCCTCCGTGATCTCGGTCAGCGAGATCCCGGTCCGGTTGACCAGCTCCGTGCTCTTCTCCACCTTGCCCAGGGCGTCCCTGATCAGGCCCTCGATCTCCTTGGCCGCGTTGCCCGAACGCTGGGCCAGGTTCCGCACCTCGCCCGCCACGACCGCGAAGCCCCGTCCCTGCTCGCCGGCGCGCGCGGCTTCCACGGCCGCGTTCAGGGCCAGCAGGTTGGTCTGGAACGCGATCTCGTTAATGGTCGATATGATATCCGCCACCTTCTTGCTCGACTCGTTCATCTCAACGATGGCATTCACCGCGTCCACGGCCACCCGGTTCCCTTCCAGGGCCTTGACCGAGCCGGTCTCCGTGAGCTCCCGGGCCCGGCCCGCGTTCTCCGCGTTCTGGTTGATGGTGGCCGTCGCCTCCTCTATGGTCGACGCGATCTCCTCGAGGCTGGAGGCCTGTTCGCTGGTGCGCTGTGACAGGTTCTGGTT
>CALMRZ010000077.1 GCA_937872225.1 uncultured Spirochaetota bacterium | reverse complement strand
AATTAATCGAAAAAATTAATAGCACTTTTTTAGTTATGCAACAAGTCTATTATTTTTTTCATCCGGCAGGAAGGCTATATTTAAGAAGATATATTGTACGGCCTTGAATTTTTTTCTTGATTTGAGTTTAATAATATACTACAATCCTTTTGTTTTAATCAAGTAAAAAAGAAAACAGCGGATTGCCCTGAGGGGGTATGTCCGATAATGAAAATAGTCGTCTATTAGTATCCATGGATAGCATCATGAAAAAAGATCCACCCCGCGTGCGCAAATCGGATAAAACAGTTAGACCAATCCAACCCCTGGAAGGAATGGTGTTGTATACTGGAAGAAGAAATAAGTTTAATTATACTGGACCATATTCGTTGCTGCGTCATGCGTCAAAAAAAACCGTGTTGGTTATGCTTTCAATAGCCGTCCTTCCTTTTATTATAATAATCCCAAATTATAAAAAAAAGACCGAGGATCTGGATAACGAAATACTCAATGACGAAATTGAAAAGAACAAGCTTCTACAGTCTGCATCTACTGATTATTCCAGACCGGAAGACAAGGGCGGTTTTCGCATCGTGGAGTACGTTGTCAGGCCGGGCGAAAATCTCATCTCCATTGCAGAGAAGAACGGCATTTCTATAGACACAATCTGCGGATCAAACGGCCTCAGGTCCTATGATTTCATACGCAGCGGTATATGCCTCCGTATTCCGAATAAGGATGGGATGCTCTACCGGATGAAAAGAGGGAATAATATCGCCTCGCTGGCAAGGAAGTACCGGGTTTCGCTGGAGAACATTATAAACGAAAACGATCTCCGGAATCCGGATTTTATCGCCATTGATACCGAAATTTTCATCCCCGACGCGAAACCGTTTAACATTATCCGGGGATTCATGTGGCCGGTGATCGGGAAATACATCACCTGCGGTTACGGCTGGAGGAACGATCCTTTTCGGACAAATAACCGCGAATTTCACCAGGGGATCGACATACGTTCGCGTTATGAATGGATACGTGCCTCGAAATACGGGAAGGTTACCTATACAGGCTGGCTTGGCGGATACGGCAGGACCATCGTCGTGGCGCATCCGGGCGGATGGAAAACGCTGTACGGCCACCTGTCCAGGATAATAGTGAAAAGGGGTCAATACATAAAGCAGGGACAACCGATTGGCAAAAGCGGGAATACCGGGCGGTCGACAGGGCCTCATCTTCATTTTGAAATTCTGAAGAACGGACAACACAGGAACCCTCGCGTCTATCTGCGTAAAAACTGACGGGGCTTGCTGTAATAAATGAAAAGTATTAAATTAAAAATGCAATATAGGACTTAACTCATTGTTGTATTTTATAATAGGAATTTGTGATTGTGCATTTTACCTTTCTGGATTCCAGGAGTATGGTTATTTTAAAATTTTAATTATAAAAAAATACCCGGCTGCTGCCGGGCAAAGTAAGAGTTTCCTGTAATGATAATAGGAGGGAATGTTTCTTATATCTGTCAGTTATTGTTGATCCCTGCATTGCTTCCAGTTCCGGTAACGTGATATTCCGTCCCGTGATCGGAAATGGTTATATGCGGATCGATTATCCCGGTATTATCTCGAATGGTTATTTCAGTCTTCATCTCACGTGAAAGACTTTTAATCAATTCCATCAATGCAGAAGCCTTTGATCCTTTGAGGATATATGGCTGAAACAGGATTTGCCTGTTTCTTCCTGCAACTGGCAAAATCTTGATATTCTCAAGAATATTTTCGTTATAATAGAGGACAACGGCGATATTATCATGCTCAATTTTATTGATGTAGCCATTGATAAAGTTGCCGAGAGAATACACAATGGGTTTCCCTCTATACAGTTCAATACCCTGGGGCCAGTGGGGATGATGCCCGATAATGGCATCCGCGCCATAATCAATTATGGCATGGGCCAGTGCTATCTGATACGTCTGGGGCACAATGGTGTGCTCAATGCCCCAGTGAAGGGAAACAATGACAATATTATTGTTGCGCCTGTGTGTCTCTATATCTTCTTTTATTAAGGGGATATCCAGAGTCGCAATCCCTGCTGATTGTGCGGATGCGGAGAAGGCGGCCGGCGGCCTTTCGTTATAAGCAAGTATAATTATATCTGTCCCGTCATAACTCAATCGTACAGGCCGGCGAGCCTCGTCCAGGGTGTCGCCTCCTCCTGCATGGCGTATATTAATCTTTTTTAAATGCGCCAATGTATCCTTCATCCCTTCCGGACCGTAATCCATTAAATGATTGTTGGCTATTGACACGGCGTCCAGTTTCAAGTCATTCAGGCATTCGGCGGTATCATGGTTTATTCTGAAGGTATATGGCTTGGAATTAACCGGCATTCCTCTTTCGGTTATTGGCGTTTCAAGATTGGCGATGATAAAATCATATTTCAATAATTCATTTTTTATTTTATAAAATGGGTAATCATTCCCGTTGGTTTCAATGTATCGTTCAGCTTCATTGGCAAGAAGAATATCCCCGGCAAATAATACTGAAAATCGCGCCGGCAATTTTGATTTTTTTGCTGTTATTACGCTGCAACTAATTAATATACTGACAGCTAACGGCAGATATATAAATGAATTGTATGCGTACCTGATTTTCATACTGTATGATAAATTAATTACATCCTGTAATAATTATAAGTGATGTGTATAACGAAAAAATATGCGGCCATGGGCATTCATGACCGCAAAGCGCAAAGATTCTTGCTTGTCCGATCTATTGAGGTACAATAGAAAAAGACACCCTCCGCTGCTGCCCGCTGCGCGGGGCATATCCCGTCAGCAGTTCGGAGGAACCGACGCCTTTATAGGTGATTTTCCTCGATTCTATGCCTGCTGATTCAAGGGATTTGAACACTGCCTGGGCCCGGTCCCGGGAGATGTTCATGTTGCCCGGTTTGTCCCCTTCCGGCTGTTCAGGGCCGCTGGCATCGGCATGTCCGCGTACTTCAAGAACGTAGCCATCAGGTATTTTACCGAGAATATCCTTTACAACCGGAGTCGCAACGCGGGCCCACATTTTCCACTGCTGGCCGGGAACCGCGGAGCTTTTATAGGCAAATCCGGTTACCGGATATTTCGCCAGCTGTTTGTTCGATGCTGTTACAAAGGCATTATTCGCGCCGACATTCACGGGCTCCTTTACCTGGTTTTTCGCACATGCATTCATGGCGAGAATTGCGGCCGCCATGAGTAGTGTCATATACAGGTTTTTCATTAGCTTACCTCCTGAAATTTATTTTTATTCATCAGTCCATCAACGGGATTTCATCCTTTTGATGGAAGAAAACGCGGAGAAATTAATTTCTCAAATCATCAAGGGCGGCATAAAACAGGATTTCGCACGCATAATTGCCGCGAGATTTCATGTATGCCTGGCCGCACATGGCTGGATTTTTATGTATGAATTTTGCCGATGAGCCTGGATTGCTGATCATATAATCCCGGGTGTTGCATCCGATAAGAAGGACAAGTTTAATCAAAGATAACAATATGATGATCGTTCTTACCATTGAGCACCTCCCGATGAAGATATAATTATATAAAAGTAAGGTAATTATGCAGGAATGGGGTAACAAAAAATATTTAACAAAATTAAAAAAAATTTAATTATATCAAAATATCTGTCAAGAAGTTTTTTCTCGTGAAACTGGACATCGGGGGCGGTTTGTTTATAAACGTCTAAAAAAGAGGTGGTGTTCCAGTAACGATTAATTTTGAAACACGCTGTCCTGGATTCAAAACTTTAAAGGATACAAAGGATCTGCATATTATCGAATCATCAGTATGGAGTATAAACTTTTCTTTTTTGTTTATTATAATCTCAACTGATCCTGACATGATATACATAAAGCGCTCACCCTGTATTTCATCATCAAGTTGAGCGATGACGATCTCTGATTGCGGTTCTAATTGAACTTTATATGATACATTTTTTGTATTTTGGAGCTTTGAGGCAAGAAATGTCAGGGTTACTTTCTCCGATTTGCTGCTGAATGTTTCAGCATCCCTGCTTTTAACGATAAGGTAGTCGTTTTTTTCAACCTGGTTGAAAAATGCAGAAAGGCCGACGCCATAGAACCTGAGCAGTACCTGGAGTGAATTCAAAGATGGGGATGCCTTGTCATTTTCGAGTTGAGAAAGGAGGCTGGCTGACATCTTGGTCTTTGTTGCCACATCGTTAAGAGTATAATTTTTCTCTTTACGCAGCTTTTTTAAATATGCTCCTATTTCCATGTTGTTGCCGCGAGCAGGTGGTATGTCAGGCTGATTTAATAATATTGCCCTAAATTTAGGACAAAATAATTGACAAAAAATAGCAACAAAGATTTTAATTCAGAAAAAAAATATTTAATAATATTGAAATTCATCATTATACATGATACGATAATGTATATACAATGAATTCATATAATGGGAATAGAATGTAACTCCAATGATAAAACCCAAGTTCCTGCTGCATTTACTGCAGAGATTTCCTGAAAATGTGCGTGGCGCAATCTCGACCGGTCTTCTGGGGCTGGCCGCTGGTCTCTCGGCAGTCGCTTTTTTGTTTTTAACGAATTTTCTGTTTACTCAAACATACCTGTTGTTTGCGGAAAAATCCGTAACATTTTTTATCATCGCAAGTTTTATCGTCATCAGCGCCAGCTCCTTATTGGTCGGATATCTGCTGAATGTGTTTAGCCCGGAAGCGGCGGGGAGCGGAATACCGCAGATTAAAACGGCTTATTGGAAAGAACTCGGATATGTCAATTTTAAGCCGGTTCTGGTCAAATTTGTTGCCGGTGTCCTGAGTATCGGAGGGGGAAACAGTCTTGGACGGGAGGGCCCATCGGTATTTATCGGGAGCGGAGCGGCCTCCAATCTTGATGGCATTTTAGGCACACCCCCCCGCCAGAGAAGAAGCGCGACTCTGATAGGTGCGGCCGCCGGCCTGGCCGCTGCTTTCAATACGCCCCTGGCTGCGATAACCTTTGTCATCGAAGAGATTATCGGCGACATGAACAACCGTTATCTGGGCCGTGTTGTTCTTTCTTCGGTCATAGGCGCTTTCTCCGTTTATGCAATCCTTGGACGTCATCCGGCATTCTCCCTTCCCTCTGTAGAAAACATCAGCTGGTTCCATTATCTTATTGTTCCTTTTGTTTCGATCTTCGGGTCACTTGCCGGTGTTGCTTTTCAGAAGGGGACGATTTTTATTAGAGGCCGGTTAATCAAACAAAAGCAAATACCGCGTTGGCTGCTTCCATTTTTCGGAGGAATCATAACATGGATAATAGGATGCACCGTCTTTTATGCCACCGGGAAGATCGGGGTATTCGGTCTTGGCTACCAGGATCTCTCCAACGCGTTAAACAATAATATGGCGTGGGAAATAGCCGGCATTCTTGTCGGTGCGAAACTGTTGGCGACTATAGCCGGATATAGCTTCGGCGGCTGCGGAGGTATTTTTGCTCCATCTCTTTTCATCGGTGGCCTGACAGGATATTTTATCGGCGGATTATCGGGATATTGGGTACCCCTGACGCCCGCGGATCACATCGTTCTTGCGGCGGTTGGAATGAGCGCCTGCCTCGGGGCAATCGTGCATGCGCCCCTGACCTCCATGCTGATTGTTTTCGAGATGACCCACCAGTTTTCACTGGTGCCCGGGCTGATGATCGGCACCATTATCAGCCAGGCGGTGGCCCATCGGTTCAGCAAGCTGAATTTTTACGATGCGCTCCTTGTACAGGACGGACATGAATTGCATAAGATTCGTCCCCCCCTGGACCTTCAGAGTTGGCAGAATCTGCCTATCTCGGCAATTGCCAGTCCAAAACCGGTCGGCTTGCATGACCTGACTATCGATGAGATGCAAAAGGTTATAGATGCATATCCGTACAGCGCCTTTCCGGTTTTTTCCGGTGAGATTGTAAAAGGCGTTATAACCCGCCAGCAAATCGAGCAAGCTCTTTACACTAAGAAAATTCCGCGGATACAGAAAATGGGTGTGTGCTATGCCGACCAGACTGTTAAAGAGGTAGGTAATAAATTTGTCGAGTCAGCTGCCCATGTTTTGATTGTGCTTGAAAGAGGCACTGACGGCATTAATGGCATTGTTACACTACATGATTTGATTCGAGCACAGGCCGCTATTCAGACTTAGAGTGCATCCCAAGACTACATGGTTATAGGTTTGGGATGGACTCATAGGAACAAACGTATGCGACCGTGGCTGGTAACAACTCCCCCGCCGGAAGGGTGGGGGGATTGGGGGATTTCAATGGTTGAGAATCCAGCCTGCTTCTAGAGCATTTCACGAATGCATTAATACATAGCCGCACGATTCAAACCATCCAC
>CALMRZ010000076.1 GCA_937872225.1 uncultured Spirochaetota bacterium | reverse complement strand
AAGATAGTGAGTATTGCTGTCAAGAACTATGCCTGAAACCCTTTCCGGCCATGTAATACGGCCGGATCAGAATATTATCCTGAAATTAATAAAAGTTATTGATCATTATCAATATTATTATAGAATTGCTCACAAGTGACACTAAACCCCTTTTTCAGGTGTATGCGATGGCAGCTGCATTGATTGTTGATGATTCCAAATTCATGAGAAAAATTATCCGCGATTCCCTTGAAAGCGGCGGACACAAAATTCTTGACGAGGCGGACAACGGCGCTGACGGCATTGAGAAATACAAAACCCTCAGGCCGGATTTCGTGACAATGGATATTACCATGGGCGGCCTCGACGGGATGAAGGCGGTGCAGGCCATCAGCGAATATGATCCGAAGGCCAGGATCATCGTGATTTCGGCCCTCAATGAAAGAACGATTAAGATGAATGACCAGGCGATACACGCATCGGCATATGTCCAGAAGCCCTTCGACAAGGAAGAACTTCTGAAAACCATCAAGGGCTTACTGGGATAGCCGGCCTTTTACGGCGAAACCTATAACAATGAGCGGGACGTATGTAAAGCTGTATGCCGCCACCGGGGCGGCAGACTCCGTATATTTCCTCAGTGAAGGCTCAGTCTACTTTTACCTGTCCAACGTCGACAAGTACGCCATCAGCGGCAGCAACCTCATCATCGGCGCCACTGAAATCATCATGTCTCGTCTCCTGGACACGGACACCGGCCGCATTGAAACCGCTGTCGCCGAGGGAAGCAGCGCCGTCAAAAGGATACCGATTGAAAAATTCATGCCGGGCCTTGCCACCTATTCATTCGCCCTCAATGTCGCCATGGTCCTGGCAAAACAGGTGCTGCTGACTGGCCAGATACTTCAGAAGAACATGGATGATCTTGAGGGAGAGGAGAAAAAAACCCGCGAGTATGCCGTTGCCTATTACACGATCATTGACCGGCTCCGGCAGGAGTATGACAAGCGGCGGCTCCCCTGGCTCAAGGATCTCATAGAGGAATACGCCGACACCCTCACCAATAAAAAGGGAGAGGCATACTGCAAGTCGACCGAGGCGGCCACGATGACCACCGTCGCGGCGCTCTCCGAGATGGACGTTGAATACCAGCGCGGATCGGTCATATGCGAGGAGGATACCCCCGGGAGTGAAATGTACATCCTCAAGAGCGGCGCCATAGACGTGATCATGAAGGGGAGCAGGATCAGCTCGATCGACCAGGCGGGGACCGTGATAGGCGAGACGGCGCTCCTTCTCGGGGAAAAACGCGCCGCCACGCTGAAGGCGAAAAACACCGTCGTCCTGACCAGGATCAGGAAGGAGGACCTGAAGAGCGTCGCGGAAAAACAGAAGGATTTTCTGACCAGCATCGCCACCACCCTGGCGCGGAGGCACTATTACAACGTCGCGCGCATCGAGGCGGTGAACAAGTCCCTGGCGGAGCAGCTCTTCGATAAAGAAGCCGCCGGCGGGGACAGGCGCGCGGTACTGTCGCACCGGGCCCACCATGACCTAAACCAGCTCAAGAACAGGCTTGAAGACATTGTCATGGAAAAAAAGGCCGATTTCCTGGACGATATGATGAAAAGCCTCTGACGCCGGCGGGACCTACCAGTTAAGCGATTTCAGCCAGTTCATCTCCGCTTTCAGGTGGTGCTCCAGGTAGGTGAAGATCTCGTGGTAGGACTGCTCCCCTGACTGCGTTTTATCCTCGTCGATTTTCTTTTTGATGGCTTCGACCTTGTCCTTGAGCATCGACATCCGCTGCTCGACAAACTGTTTCTTCTGCTCGTCGGTGAGGTAATTTATGAACATGAGGACGATGTCTATGTCGAAGTGGATCATGGTCTTGTCGAAATACTGCTTCAGGAGCTTCTTGTAATACTTTTTCCCGTTCGGCATTATTTCATAGATGTAGCGTTCGGGGTTCCCGCTGTCCTTCTCGGTGCCGACCCGCTTGACCCAGCCGTTATCCACCGCCTTTTTTATGGCATAGTATATGGAGCCGAATTTGATGTCCACGTAGTCTTCAAGGCGTTCCACGATCTTCTTCTTTATCTCGTACCCGTAAAGGTTTTCTTCCATTAAAAGACCCAGGATAGTGATTTCGATTTTCATAGTCAGCTCCCATGGTAATTGACTTGCGGTAATGATAATTCAACTGTGAGGTAGATTGAATCACCCTTACCTGGGATACACGGCCCGTTTAAACATACAGTCTCATGGACATATTATTTTTATGGCAGGGTATTAGGTTACAACAGGGTATATCTAAAATCAATATTAATATTTATATATCAAAAAAAAATGTATAATTTTTGCTTTATTAATATATAAATTTATTCATTTATCGGCCAAATTGTCATATTTAACGCCATGGTTGAAAAAGAATATGGTTTACTGCATGAAATAGCAGTTGCAAAATGGCGGAATCAGCCTGGCGGCTGACATAGTGGCTCTATACGGCAGAGGAGTGGGCCTTGAAGTTAAAGAAATCGATTCAGAAACTGGCATCGGGAGATCCCCTCAAGATCATCGCCATCGGTGATTCCCTGACGCAGGGCTGGATGGTGAGAAAAGGGTATCTCGATTTTATCGCCGAAATGCTGAGGGCGGATTTCCCCAAAAGCAACGTGACGATATTAAACCGCGGCATACCGGGGGACACGGCGCAGGGGGGATTGTTCCGACTCCGCGAGGACGTGCTGGACTGCGACCCCGACCTGGTTTTCATCCAGTTTGCCCTCAATGACGCCTTCACCGGCGTTCCCCCGGTTCAGTTCAAGAACACGGTCAGGACTATGGTCGACCATATCAGGGCGGACACGGACGCGGAAATCCTCCTCGTGACGTCAGTGCCGATCATGCACCAGGACCAGGATTTCATGGCCGAGAATTTCTACAGCAGGCTCATCGAGCTTTCCAGGGAGGAAAACCTTCCCATTGCCCCGGTGCACCTGTACTGGAAAAAGAAGATGGCCGAAGGGACCGATATACGGAGCCTGGTCCAGATGGACATGGTGCACCCCAACGTGGAGGGCTACCGCCTGATGGCGGAAGCCATCAGGGCTGAGTTCGCCCGGGGTAATTAATGCCGGCACCGGCCCGGCTCCAAGAAGGGATTGCGAAGAGCATAGGGATCACAGACTGAGCAGATGGATTATAAGAAGGAAATAAAAAAACTCCAGAAAAGCCGGCGGGCATATTATCCGGCGGTGACACGGCTCATGGACCTGTATCATGGGTCCGGGTCTTCCATGCTTCCCGTGGAATTGATACATGACAGGGACGCCCTCACGATCCTTGAGCTCATCGATGTGGGGTATCTCGACGGGGATGTCCTGGTCATCAAGAGGCGTTTTGACGACATTGTCGGGCTCCTGTATATCGGCGGCTATCCCCTGACTCAAGGCGGGGAGGAGTTTCTCCGGAGGGAGGGCCGCACATTGAAGGGAAGGATCAGGGCTCTCCTCGGCTGGTTCCGCAAGCGCCGATGAACGGCGCCTCACCAAACCCCCGCCTGGCGCAGGAGCACCATGGCGGGCACCACAATAAGGATAAACAGCAGCGTGTTGACCACGAAGAGGGATGAGGCCCGGCGCGGGTCCAGGTCAAAGAGCACCGATGTCACCACTGAATAGATCGCCGCGGGCATGAAGGACTGGATGCGGATCACTGTTTTAATGTCCCCTCCCATGGGAACCACCAGGAGCAGAAGGCATGCCAGCCCGGGTATGACAAGGAACCTGACCGCTGCCAGGGCGGCATGTTCGCCGCGGAGGGGCAAGATTTCTTTCATGTTCACGGTGAGCCCCAGGGTCCAGTAGTAGAGCGCCACCGATGCCATGATGAGTGGCTCCAGGGGCGGGTCCAGGGCGGGCCGGCGCACGCCGGACAGGAGAAGGGCCAGGGCCGCCAGGGCCGCGTACAGCGGCATATTCTGGTAGCTGGCCAGGAAGTCCCGCAGGCCGGCGCGGTACCGCGAGCCGGCACCGGCCCTTGCGTAGGAAAAGATGACCAGGAAGGTGTAGGGGACGAAATAGCTGATGAAGATAGAGGAAAGGCCGAGGCCGGTTTCTTTCAGAAAAATGTAGCAGATGAAGCCGCCCATGGTGAAGCCGTGGTTAGCCAGGGACGAGCTGATGATGAAGGTCTTTCTGCCCGCCCCCTCCAGCCCGAGCAGGGGCGCCAGGATGTTTCCGGCGAACAGACCGGCCAGCACCATGAGAAGGCCCGCGGCCGGGAGAAAGGCCAGCTCCGGGCTTATAGTCAGGCCCCAGATGGTCCAGAGGATCACCGGCGGCTCCAGCACCATGAGGTTCACCATGATGATTTTTTTCGATGTTGCCGCGGGATCGGCGAAATATTTTTTCACGATGATCCCGGCGGAGAAGGGGATGAGGATGAGAAGCTGGAACAGGATGAATTTCACAATGATCGGCACGGGACCACCTCGATGGTAGTACTGTGGACGCTTCCCCGCCAGAGATCAATGTATTTATAACGGCCGCTGAAAATTTTTGCTGGATTATTTCCGGCGCGATGCTACTATCATCATGCGAAAAAAAAGTCCCTGGACGGGCGCGTCAACAGCCATGCCGATATTCGCTTTGAATGAAGAAATAATCTTTCCGCCGGTCCGCCTGGCGGAGGAAAGCGGCATCCTCGCCGTGGGGGGCGACCTGTCGCCGGAACGGCTTATCGAGGCCTACCGCCGCGGCATCTTCCCCTGGTATTCCGAGGGAGACCCCATCATCTGGTGGTCGCCGGACCCCCGCTTCGTCCTCTTCCCCGATGACCTCTACGTGTCGAAGACCATGCGCCAGGTGCTCCGGAGAAACGTCTTTCGCGTCACCTGCGACAACGACTTCCGCGGCGTCATAGAGGGGTGCCGTGAGCCCCGCCGGAGGGAGCAGGGCACCTGGATCACGGAGGAGATGCTGGAGGCCTACGTGCGCCTCCATGAACTGGGGATCGCCCACTCGGTGGAGGCCTGGCAGGGGGACGAGCTGGCCGGCGGGCTCTACGGCCTCTCCCTGGGCAAATGCTTTTTCGGGGAGTCGATGTTCGCCAGGGCGGACAACGCCTCCAAGGCGGCCTTTATAACCTTAGTGCGGAAGCTCACGGAACTCGGTTTCGTCATCATCGACTGCCAGGTGTACACGGCCCACCTGGAGAGCCTGGGCGCCGTCCACATCGACCGGGAGGAATACCTGGATGTCCTGAAGGAAGGGCTGCAGGGGGAAACGCTGCAGGGGAGCTGGAAGGATATGCTGCCATAAATAAAAAACGGCAATGAAAATCGCCGCTTTTTTATTTATGCCTATATGTTTAATGATATTAAATGATTAAAAGTTTATGCTGTTCCAATCATCACTTTCAATATTACCAAGCGACACTGAATAGCCGAAGCCGTTATTGGTACCTTCACCGGTGAGGGTCCGTGATGACGATGAAGCAATGCCGGTGCTGCTGCCATGAAACAGATTGACAATACCGGTATTAGTATCAGGATAGGGTGTGCCAGCAGCCAGATCGTCATATCCGTCGCCATTGATGTCGCCCAGGGCTACGGAGAAGCCAAACCACATATTTGTTGCTCCTCCCGTCAGGGTCTGTGACGCGGTTACATTAAGTCCTGTACCTGTTCCATGATGTACGTATACCCGGCCCGCCATAGTGAAAGTCCCTGATGTAAAACCAGGCGCGTCATAAACAAGATCAAGGTAACCATCCCTATTGACATCACCCAGTGTCATTGATGATCCAAGATAGATGCCGGCGGCTTCTGCATCTATATGCAGCGGAGTTGAAACGTCATCGATCCCGGTAGAGCTTCCATTAAATATATACAAGCGGCCTGTCCCGCTGCTATAAAAGGGAGAACTCGCAACAAGATCACCATAGCCATCACCATTGATATCGCCAAGGGTAAGGGAAAATCCAAAGCTGTCACCGGAATTTTCCCCGGTCAATGTCTTTGATGCCGTTGATCCTATCCCGGTGCCACTGCCGTTGAACATGTATACATTACCATTTGTCGTTGTGGGTGCTGAAACAGCAAGTTCGCCATAGCCGTCACCATTGGTGTCGCCGATGACCAGTTTCCCGCCGAAGTGACTGCCGCTTGCGCCGGTAAGGGTCTGATTAGCCGATGCTGATATGCCTGAAGAAGCGCCATGGTAAATATAGGCACGCCCCCAGTTTGTATTATATTGCGGTGCTCCCACTGCGAGATCTTCATAGCCGTCGCCATTTACATCACCGATGTCTAATGGTCCGCCGAAGTTTTCGGCTGAAGTGGCACCATCCCTGGCTTGAGATGGTGGTGAACTTGTTGAATTGATTCCATCGGTACTCCCGAAATAAACATAGATGCGGCCAGTTTTTGAATTATAACCGCTGGCACCGACAACACAATCAGAATAGCCATCGCCATTTATATCACCTAAAACCAGGGACACACCGAATTGATCTGCGGTGTTTTCACCGGTCAGGGTCTTTGATGAAGAGGTCCCGGTACCTGCGGGACTTCCATGGTAGATATATACTCGGCCCTGCTTGCTGTTGTACCGGGGAGCTCCCACGGCCATGTCCTGGTAGCCATCGCCGTTCACATCGCAGTTGACGCCCTTGCGCACAGTGAGAGTGGTCACATCGGAATAGACGGATGCAGAGTTGACGGAGCGGACGCTGATGGTGTGCTCTGTCCCGTCTTTCCAGATATTGACCCCGGTCGGCATCTGGTAGTTCCATACCGTGGTGCCGGTCGCTGCCTGGTACGCGCCGCCGTCAAGGGAAACTTCAACCGTAGTGATAGTTGCTGTGCCGGAGTTAGAGGCAGAACCGAAAATAAAGCCGCTTTTCAATACCCCGTTGTTTTTGATACTGGTTACCGATACTGACGGTGTACCTTCGTCACCGCCGGGAATCAGCCCTCCGGCCGCCACGATCAGGGCGGTAAGCAGGTTCTTGTCCTTGGAATCATTGCTTGAAAAGGCGTTAAAACATCCCGCCTGGAAAACAATGATTACGAAAAGGGAAATTATTTGAAGATTACGCATATATTCCTCCAAAAATTACATTTTATCAGATCAAGTCTGTTATACAAGGGTAGTGTCGGGAAAATAAAAAAGGCGCAAAAAATATGTATTTTTTTGAGAAATAAAAATGGCCGGATTTTATAAAGGATTTTTTATCGAAAGCAAGCCCGCTGGGGCACGGCATGGCGGGCCCCAGCAGAGAATATAATTACAGCGTTTCCATCTGCAGTGAATTGATTATCTTTCTGAACTGGATCCTGAAAACAGCATAGCTGTTCCGGCTGGTCTTGCCGCTGATCAGGACCGCGTACCCGTCCCGGGAAATGGCGCAGGTCTCGAAGATGTTTTTATTCCTGTCCCGCGACAGGATCCAGAGGCAGTCAACGTCGCCGGCCTTCTGCCATCTTTTTTCCACGAGTTTGCACCCCGATTTCTCCATCCATCCCTCGGCAGCGTCCTTCATGTCACCGCTGTCCAGGGCGAGCTTGACCAGCCGAACGGAGGAGTTCCCGTCACCGCTGTGGAAGGATTTGACGATTCCCTGGTATGTGTCCGCTTCGCCCACGGTGTCTTCTTCCCAGCCACGGGGCAGCGTCAGTGATAGCTCCGGCTCGTTGAGGGAAATCACCGGCAGCGGCTGTGACTGGTTTTTCCCTTCCCCGGCCTTGCTGCTTACCGATGAAAGCTCCCTGCGGTTCAGGATGAGAGAGAGTTTGCGGGCGGCGTTTTTATCGATTTCCCGGTAGTTGCTTTCATTCATCACCCAGGAATCTATCTTTACCATCGGTGCTGCGCTGATCCGTTTCTCCAGCGAGGCAATTTCCGCCGGCTGCGGGGCGTCCTTGAAGGTCACGTTGTTCTTTTTATAGAATTCCAGCATGGTGGCGAGGCGCGCCAGGGAGGTTTTCGCCTCTTTCTGGAGGTATTGTTTCGTGGCGAGTTCCCGGGCGACCCTGCCGCCGTCAAAATGATCAAGAGAAACCAGCAGGGAATTCATTTTCAGCGAGAGCCACAGCCCCTCCGACGGGTTCCCGGTGCGCGCCTGCTTCAAAAAGGCCCTGTACAGGTCCGCGTACTGGAAGAGCGACTTTTCGCCGTACCGGTATTGTTCAAAGAGCTCGACGCATTCAACGGCATGACGGAAGAGCCCGTCAATTTCATCCTGGGCGATGGTTTCCTTCAGGTGTTCCCTGCCCTTCCTGGCAATCCCGTCTGTTGCGGAACGCTTCGCGAGGTACGTTCCATGGGAAGAGCTTATGTCCGCCCTGATGGAACCGGCTGTCGCGTTGAAGACGGCTTTGAGTTCCCGGATGGTCCCCATGTCTCGTTTCGTCAGGTGCGTCTGGTCGCCCCGCTCCAGGGCGCGTACCGTCACGATGGAGTTGAGGAAGGGGCCGACCCTGGACATGGAATCAGCGTACTGTTTATGAACACGGGGGTCCTCGACGAAAGAAAGGCGCGAGCATTCATTCACAATCGCGGCGGCAAAGCGGAGATATTCCTCGCTTCTCTGGAGACGGTACCGGTACCAATCCACTATGGCGCCGCTGCTGATTGTTCTTCCTTCTGAAACAACGGCAACGCATGCCATTGATTTTTTCACATAGTTGTCGATGAGGGCAATGGTATCGGTGAACTGTCTCCTGGCTTCAAGGAATTCTTTCTCATTGGCGACCTGCAGGTTCCCCCCCCCCTTCATCCTGAGGAGGCGCACCCGCTCCTCTTCGCGGAATAAGCGGTTCTTTACCGCGGCGCTGTGGCGGCTGACGGCCGCGGCCATGCTTTTTTCGAGGCCGGTAAAATACTGTTCGTCTTCCCTGCCGGTAATGGCGCCGACGGCTCCGCGGCGAATCCTGTCTATGTCATCCATAACGGCGGCCGCGTTGACCGGGGCCGGTATATCCATTATAACGGCGCCGGCTGGCCACCGTTTCCCGTTCTGCGCGGCCGACCCGGCGGCGCCCGGCTGCGGCCGCTGTCCCCTGAATAACAGCGATTCCATGTCGGCGGGATTCCGGTGATAATACATGATGCGTTCAAGGGAAGCCGCGCCGCGCGTAAGGGCGGGATCGCGCACTAGGGCAATGATTTTTTTGCACGAGCTGAAGTCCCTCGCAAGGTTCGCCTCTATCCTTCTCCAGGTCCACGAGGCCTCCAGGGCCGCGCTGTCGTGGGGTAGATCGCGGGCGCTGCATTCTGCGAGATACTCGCCGGTTACCTTTATCGCGAGGAGCCGCAGTTCCCTGCCGTTGGCCCGGTACTCTTTTTCCTTCAGGGCAAGGGACATCCTGCCGGCAACATCGGCAATGGCATGATCGAGCCTGGCTTTCTTGGAGGCCATCATGGTGCCGATGGAATATTCCATGGCCATGGTCTTCCATTCATAGCCGGTGATATCCTTCTCCATGATCCGGTTGACCAGGCCGGGGCTTTCTTCGCCAAAGTAATTTCGGATCATTGCGCTTAAACGTTTTTCAACCTCTTCCCGCGCGGCTGCCGCGGCGGGGCCGGTCCCCCCTTCATGCACCAGGGCCCCAAGGAGGTGGAGGGCGTAAAGGGGCGGCACTGTGGTGCGGGCCTCGGCGGCGAGATCCTCGCCGGTCATGGTCCGGGTTTCGTGGGTCAGGGACCCGTCGTTGCGCATCTCGCTTTCAAATACGGCGATGATGTCGCGGGCCCTGTCCATTTCATGTTCGATGATGCCGAGGACCTGCCGGTCCAGGACGGCTGTTTTCTGGAGCTTTGCTTTTTCGGCTTCGAGTTCCCTGAGGCGGACCTCCCACCACTGGTGCCGCTTCTCGACAAAGGCACCGGAATTGCCCATGAAGATCAGGACCATCAGGATTGACGCGGTGATATGGATTTTTTTCATGACAGAACTCCCGGCGCGAAGTTGCGGTTTGAAACGGTTATGTCGCTATCTATAGTATCGTACCGGGGCTTTAAACTGTTTAGCCCTTTGCTGAAAAAAGCGTGTCAGGGGGGAGCGGCGCAATCTATACGGAAGTGTCGACGCGCCATTGGCCGGAATAGACGTTGAAGCGGCCGGTCCGCAGAAATCCAACCAGGGTCAGGCCCTTGGACCTGGCGAAGTCCACCGCGAAGGCAGTGGGGGCGGAGGCCCCGGCGGTGACCCGTATGCCGGCGCGGGCGGCCTTCATCACCATCTCGTAGCTGAGCCTTGACGAGAGGATGCAGAAGACGGCCCGGGAAAGTCCCCGTTCCAGGAGCAGTTTTCCGATGCACTTGTCCAGAGCGTTGTGCCTGCCCACGTCTTCGGCAAAGGCCAGGGGCAGCCCCCCTTCATCATAGAACGCCGCGGCGTGGGTTGCCCCGGTTTCCCTGAAAATGTTCTGCCTGGAGGAGAAATCCTCCTGAAGATTGAAGAGCATCCGGGAATTGAACCGGATGTCATGGAGGTCGCCGGTCTCAGAAAAGGAGGGGATTGAATCCCGGTCCTTGGAGACAATACCGGCGGAGCTCCTGATTATCCCTATTTCGTCGGATGTGCCCGCCGGGGATCCGGGGATGTCCATGGCGACAGTCGATCCATCGGGCTGGTCGAGGTTCTTCAGATCGTCGGCGGAACGGATCCTTCCATTGCTGAAGCAGAGGCCCAGGGCCAGTTCCCGGTCCATGCCGGGCGTTCTCATGCAGTAATAGGCCGTTTTCCCGTTTATAACTATGGAAAGGGATGATTCAACGGCAAGGGTGTCGGTACGGGTCCGGTACGCGCCGTCGGTGAAGGCCATGACATCTTTTTTCTGGGTTTCCAGGACCGTACCTCGCGGTTATGGGATGGTTGATGCCGGGATAATTCATGAATACACCGCCGGTGTTTCATGGCAATCATTTTATTCATGACAAAGGCGATGCCCGTGGACATCGCCTTTGTCTTTTGCCGTGTGTCTGGGGGAGTTGTTTATTCGGCTTCCTCCTCGGACGTTTCTTCCTCAACGTCCGCCTCCTCGTCGCCTCCTTTGTCATTGTCGATTTGCTTCATGAGCTCACCGGCAATATCGTTGGCATTTCCCGCGTTGATCAGCTGCTTCGCCGTTTTGGCGTATTCAAGGACCGTGATGGCCTTGTCTATGGTAATGCCGCTTTCTTCCAGCTTCTTGCAGCCGAAGAAGACCGCAAGGGAAATCGCCGCCAGCATGATCATTGTTTTATTGAGCATGGTTTTTCTCCTGTTGTGTGTACTGTGCTAATTAGCTTTATCGATCCGGTCAAGCGCCTTCCGGTGGCGCTTCATTTCCTTGTCACGGAGCTGGTCGGCCTTATTCCTGAGGGCCTTGTCTCTCTTTTCATCGGCGATCTCTTTCAGGCGGTCGATCTTGGCGATGCGCTCGTTGTGTTTGTTCATTTCCTTCGTGAGCCTGCTTTTTTTATCCAGTTTCTTTCCTTTTTTGTGCTTTCCTTTTTTCTTCTTGTCTTTCTTTTGCTTGTCGTCCCGGTCGTCGCGGCGCTCCATGCGCTTGTCTTTCTTGTCGTCATGGCGCTCCATCCGGGATTCCTTTTTACCTTTGCGCTCCTTGTCGTCTTTTGCGTTCGCGCCCTTGGTGTAGGAGAGAGACAGGCTGAAGGCGAGTAAGGCGATCAATAACAGTTTTGCATGCTTCATTGTTTCGGGTCCTCCTTGTATGCCATTGTATTTGAAAAAAACTCCTTAGGTTAGCCTTATTTAAGAAGGATCGTCAAGTAGATTTTTAGTTAATTGCCGGTATGCCCCAGGGCTTGTTTCCGGATGAAATGTCTCTTTACCGCGTCGAGGAATGCGGCGCAGCGGCTTATCTCTTCAAACACGGGGAGCCCTGCATCTTCCCAGGCGCTGCGGAACTGCTCGTTCAGCGGGCTTCTGCCGACCTGCCACACCGCGACCGGCTTGCCGTATTTCTTCTTTAAATCGCCGATAGCGACAATGAAATCGGTTTTGCCGAATTCCCAGGCAAACGTCTCCAGCACCAGGGAATCCACGGCCGGGTCCTTCATCAGGGCCTCGGCCGCGCCGACGTACACCCTGGCGGCGCCGTTCTGCTCCACCGCGGGCCACAGGTCCACCGGGTGCGACGGGTCCATCCACGGCGGGAACAGCTCCTTCAGCGCCGCCATGGTTTCCGGTGAGAGATCGGCCAGGCGTATGCCGCGGTCTTCCAGGAGGTCGGCGGTGACGATGCCCGCGCCGCCGGAAAAGGTCATGACCGCGGTGCTGCCGCCGGGACGGTACGCGACCGTCTTGGAAAAGCCCCGCACCATGTCCATGAGTTCGTGCATGTCGTAGACCTGGATGGCCCCCGCCTGGCGAAAGGCGCCGGCATACACGGCGGCCGAGCCGGAGAGGCTGGCGGTGTGGCTCATGGCGGCCTTCGCGCCGGATTCGCTCCGCCCGGACTTGAGGACCACCACGGGCTTGTCCGTTGCGCTGGCCAGCTCCATGAATTTTCTGCCGTCGATGATCGATTCCAGGTAGCAACCGATGACCCCGGTGTTCGGATCGTCAATAAGGTATTCAAGGAGCTCCGTCTCGTTCAGGTCGCACTTGTTGCCGATGGAGCAGACCTTGCTGAAGCCGATGCCGCCGCGGTCCATCATCATGAGGAGAAAGCCGGCGGAGAGCATGCCGCTCTGCACGATGAGGGAGACGTTCCCCGGCTTCATGAGGGTGGTCCACTTGTCGGAGTACATGAAGGAGAAGACGTTCCGGGAGTGGCCGTCAAGGTAGCCCATGCAGTTGGGGCCCCAGAGCCTGATGCCGAGCTCCCGCGCCAGGGCGACGCTCTCCTCCTGGAGCTTTTTCCCCTCGGGCCCGACCTCGGAAAAGCCGGCGGATTGTATGATGATCCCCCGGGCGCCCCTGGCGGCGCAGGCGCGGATGGTGTCCGGGAGGAATTGTGCCGGGATGAAATAGACCGCCATGTCGAAGTTCTCCGGGATGGAGTCTATGTCCGGATAGCAGGGAAGGCCGAGGATATCCTTATACTTGGGATTGACCGGGTAGATGGCGCCCCGGTAGCCCGCCTTGGCGTTCCGCACAAGGTGGAATCCTCCCTTGAGTTGGCTGTCGGTCGCGCCGATGATGGCGACCCCCCGTGGATTGAAAAAATATTCGAACATATGACTGTCCTGTAAAGGTAATGCTGTGCGCAGCCGGATCGCCTTAATTTCCGGAGCAGACCTTTTTGCCGAAGGTGCCTTCCACGCACGTGCCTGAATTTATGCAATCCGCGTCGTTATCGCAGGGTTCTCCGCTTTTGCCTGAACTGCCGAAATCAAATTCTTTTTTCTTCACGCAGGCGCCGTCCGTGCATGTCTGCTCGAAGGAACAATCAGTATCGGCAAAGCATTTTTTTCCCCTTCCCTTGTTTTCGGCCATGACTGTCATTGATACGAAGGCTATTGATAATGCCGCGGTAATAATGCAGATTTTTTTCATGAACTATCCCCTGTGTTTTATTTGAAAAAACTTATGAAACACCGCATGTCCTGTCAATTGAATAATATAGTGTGATATTCTTCTTATACATGGCCCCTTCGTGGGACGGGGGGATCAATCCTCACAGACTTATGAAAATACGTTTCCGGTATAAAATATACATTATGACCCACCAGAAAAGGAGAAAGGCCGCCGCATAGACCAGGGAGGCCGCTGAGGGCGTGAACCAGGGAGCGAAGGCATGGGTAAAGATGAAGCTCTTAACGGTCACCGGCGTGCCCTGGTCCGGGACATGGAACGAGATCATGGCCTTCCCCGCCAGGGAGGAGAGGAGATACGCCGGCAGGGCGTTCCTTCCCAGGACCAGGAAGGGCACTGCGGGGAGGCGGAATCCTTTGACATCGCAGATATAATGAGCCGCGCTCAGTACCGTGAGCGCGAGGCCCCCCATGAAGAGGATGTAGCTTGGCGTCCAGAGGTTTTTGTTTATCGGAATGATGAGGCCCAGGGCAGCGCCGGCCGCGGCAAGCAGCAGGCCGGAACCGGGAAGGAACCATCGCCCTGTCGTGTCCGCCGCGGAAACCCGGAGCATCTGTGCGGCACAGGCGCCGATCATGGTGCTGGCAATGGCGGGCACCGTGGATACAAGGCCTTCCGGATCAAAGCCGGGCACCGGGGCATGTTCATAGGTGTGGCCGGGGAAGAGGGCCCGGTCGATGAAGCCGGGGAGATTGCAGCAGGGTTCGAGTGACCCCTGCCCGAAACCCTCCGGTGTGACCCAGAGGAGAAGTACGCCGTACCCTGCGATGATGGCCATGGTTATGAAAAGCCTTGCCCGTTCGCCGGCGTACAGATATGTGATTGAGGCAAAACAATAGCAGAGACCGATCCGCTGGAGCACGCCCGGTATCCTGAACGTTCCAAAATCAAAAGAGGGGAAGAGGTTCAGAAAAAGCCCCAGGGCTATGAGTACGGCAGTGCGCCGGGCGACCTTGACAATCAAAGCCCTGCGCGGTGTTCCCGCGGCGAGAAGAGCGGATAAAGAAACATGAATGCTTGCGCCCACGGCAAAGAGAAAAAAGGGAAACACGGTGTCAGCGCCAAGCCATCCGTTCCACGCGGCATGACGGAAAACCGGGAACACGGCGTTCCAGTTGCCCTGGTTGTTGACCAGGATCATGAGTGCCATGGTGAGGCCGCGGAACAGGTCCAGGGAGACGAGCCGTTTGTCTTCAGGTGAAATAGTTGTCATTTAATTACAACCATTGCCCAGGTTCTGTCAACGAGAGCGAAGCGACGTTCCGCCACTGCGGTATTAATAATTGCATCACTACTGGATTGTTTCGACGCTTCGCTCCTCGCAATGACAGCGTGACGAATATGTATACGACATTATGTCACTAATGTTGAATCAAGGTATTCTATAATACCTGGTTAAGTCAAAAAAAATTCAAAAAAAATCGATAACTTTTGTTGCCGATGAAGTCTCGTTTTTGTATATTTCGTCGGTTGTACATAAAAATAGAACGGGTCGCTTCAAGACCCCTCCCAACCCCCCCAAAAAAGGGGTTTTTCATTTGGAAGGCGCAACTTTTTTGTTCGCGCCATTCTATATCCCGGCGGGGAACGAGGGGCTTTGCTACGCTGACCTGAGTGATATGGATGGATGTATGCTTATGAATACCTCAAAAAAACCGTTAATGCTATACCGGATCTGCTTCCTGTTTTTCCTCTTCCTCATAGGCCTGTTTTACTGGCGGTGCGCCAGCCACCATGACCGCGGCGGGGGTGGCAGAAAGACCGTTTCTTCGGCGTGCGAGAGCAGCCATGAGCCATTAAAGGAAAACAATGAGTTTTCACGGCCACAGAAGGTGACCATCAACGGTTTTGACGGCCATGCCATGGAGCCTTTCATCACGAGGGACGGCAGCTACCTGTTTTTCAACAGCCTCAATGACGGGAAGGACACCAGCCTCTATTACGCGCGCAGGGTCAATGATATCACCTTTGATCTGGTGGGAAAGATCGAACGGGCCAACGGCAATCCCCCGCACCTTGACGCGGTCCCCAGCATGGACCTGGAGGGCCGGTTCTACTTCATTTCACAGCGCCGCTACCATTATGACCATGCCAGCCTTTTCAGCGGCAATTTTCTGAACGGCGCTGTACTGGACCTGGATGTCCAGCCCGGCAATATCTACCGGCAGACCCCCGGCTGGATGGTCATGGACGCCGAGATCAGCCCTGACGGCAACACCCTCTACTTTGCCGACGCACATTTCAAGGGCGGCAACATCCCGGACAGGTCCGATATAGGGATGGCGCGCATGGTCAACGGCGACTTGAACGTCAGCGCCGCCACGGCGGAGATCGTGAAGAATGTCAATACCGAGGACCGGCTGGAATACGCGCCGTCTATCAGCAGCGACGGCCTGGAGCTCTTTTTTACCCGCTTCAACCAGTGCACGTGCCTGCCGGAGATACTGGTGGCGAAGAGGACCTCCCTGGCAAAGCCCTTTGGCAAGCCCGAGCGCATAGCCGCCCTTTCCGGCTTTGTCGAGGCCCCCTCGATTTCCCATGACCGGAAGAACCTCTACTACCATTACCGTGACGACGGCGTCTATACGATCTACAAGGTTTCCCGGTAAGGGCCCGGATCACTTCACCCGCACCGGCGTGACGCCCCAGATGTCCCGGGCGTACTCGCCGATGGTGCGGTCCGTCGAGAACTTGCCCATCCCCGCCACGTTCAGTATGGACATACGGGTCCAAGCCACCTGGTCCAGATAGGCGCTGCTCACCCGGTCCTGGCACCGGACGTATGATTCATAATCGGCGAGGCGCATGTACTGGTCGTTCGGGGAGAATAAAGCCTCCACAATGGGACGGAAGAGGTCCGGCTGGTCCCGGGAGAAAAAACCGCTGCCTATCATGTCCACGGCCTGGCGCAGCTCCTCGCTGGCGTCATAGTAGCGCCGGGGATCGTACCCCTGTGTTTTCATCTGCGCGACCCTGTCCGCCGTCAGTCCGAAAATGAAAATGTTGTCGTCGCCCACCTCTTCCCGTATCTCGATGGTGGCCCCGTCCATGGTGCCGATGGTGAGGGCGCCGTTGAGGGCGAATTTCATGTTTCCCGTGCCGGAGGCCTCGGTCCCGGCGGTGGATATCTGCTCGGAGAGGTCGGCGGCGGGGATTATCTTTTCCGCGTTGGACACGCAGTAGTTGCGTATGAACACGACCCTCAACGCTTCACCCACCCGGGGGTCGTTGTTGACCGTCTCCGCGACCGAGTTGATGAGCTTAATGGCGAGCTTGGCGAAGAAATAACCCGGGGCGGCCTTGCCGCCGAATATGACGGTCCGCGGGGTAACCGGCCCCTTCCCGCCGGTAATCCGGTTGTACAGGGTGATCACGTGGAGCACGTTCAGGAGCTGCCGCTTGTACTCGTGCATGCGCTTCACGTGGCAGTCGAAGATCGAATTGACGTTGACCCGGATCTTGTTGTGGGTCCAGATGTACCCCGCCAGTAACTTCTTGTTTTCCATTTTCACTTTGCGCCATTCCTCACCGAACGAGGCGTCGTCGGCCAGGGGAACGAGCTTCCTGAGCTCGAAGAGGTCCGTGGTCCAGCCATCGCCGATCCTGGACGATATGAGGGAAGAAAGCTTCGGGTTGCACAGTTTAAGCCAGCGGCGCTGGGTGATGCCGTTGGTCTTGTTGTTGAACTTCTCCGGCCAGAGCTCGTAAAAATCCCGGAACACGCTGTTTTTCAATATCTCGGTATGAAGGGCGGCGACGCCGTTGACGGAGTGGCTCCCGACGATGGCCAGGATGGCCATCCGCACCTGTTTCTCGGCTCCCTCGGCGATGATCGACATCCTGGCAAGGCGGCCGTTATCGTTCGGGTATGCCTCCCAGATGTCCCGCAGCAGGCGCCGGTTGATCTCGTAGATGATCTGGATGTGGCGCGGCAGCACCCGCTCGATGAGGCTCAACGGCCACTGCTCCAGCGCCTCCGGGAGGATGGTGTGGTTGGTGTAGCCGAAGGTCTTCACCGTGATCTCCCATGCCTCCTCCCAGTACAGCCCCTCCTGGTCAACGAGGATGCGCATGAGCTCGGGTATGGCGATGGCCGGGTGCGTGTCATTGAGCTGGATGGCCACCTTGTCCGCGAATTGAGCGAATGAACCGTGGTGCTTCTTGTACCGGCGGAGTATGTCCTGCAGCGTCGCGGACACGAAGAAGTATTCTTGTTTGAAGCGCAGCTCCTTGCCCTGGATGACGTTGTCGTTGGGATAGAGCACCTTGGAGATGATCTCCGAGCGGTCCTTGTCCGCCACGGCCAGGTGGTAGTCGCCGTGGTTGAAATAGTCCAGGTTGAAGTCCCTCGTCGACTTGGCTGACCAGAGGCGCATGGTGTTGACCGTGTCGGTGCGGTACCCGGGGATGGGCGAGTCGTAGGCCATGGCCATGATTTCATCCGCATCGACCCAGTCGCTTCGAAACCTTCCTTTCTCGTCGTAGTACTGGTTGACCCTGCCGTAGAACTTCACCGGGTACAGGTACTCCGGCCGCTCGAACTCCCAGGGGTTGCCGTAGCGGAGCCAGTTGTCCGGCGTCTCGGCCTGGTACCCCTGGACGATCTGCTGGAAGAAGATGCCGTATTCGTACCGGATGCCGTAGCCGTAGGCCGGCAGCCCCAGGGTCGCCATGGAGTCCATGAAGCAGGCCGCGAGGCGTCCCAGGCCGCCGTTGCCGAGACCGGCGTCCCACTCGACTTCCCGGAGTTCCTCCAGGTCATGGCCGAGTTCGCGGAGGGCCTGCCCGGCCTCGTCGTACAGCCCCTCGTTTATCAGGCAGTTCCCCAGGGCCCTGCCCATCAGGAATTCCAAGGACAGGTAATAGACTCTCTTCGCGTCGTCCCGGTAATAGGCCTGCTGGGTCTGGATCCACCGCTCCACGAGGCGGTCCCGGGCGAGGAGGGCCAGGCTCTTGAAGCAGTCGTGCCTGGTGGCGGAGAACTCGTCCTTGGCCAGGGAATATTCCATGTGGTGAACGAAGGATTTCTTAAGGGATTCGACGTCTCTCCCCTGGAGCTCGTTCGTCGTGGTGGTGAGCTTTGAACCGTCCGCTTGTTTTCTGGGCATACGATTTCCCTTCCTTAATAGGTAGACCGAGAATTATGATGACCGCTTCTTGTGAATCAAGTGGGAGAGGTATGGAGCAGCGGCGACAAAGATCAGGACCAGCACCCAGACCTTTCCCTCGCAGACGTTATAGGCATCAAGCAGGACCGACCAGGAATGGCCCGCCACATAATGGAAAAAGAGGAATTCGAAGGCCACGGTGAGGGCGAGCCACAGGAGGCCGACCGCGGCGGCCTGGCGGGCAGAGTCGAGCTTCCACCTGAAGCCGATGGCCCATATGTATATCCCGAAGAGGATAATGCCGGTCAGGGTCGAGAGCTGGTGCGCGGCCAGCTCGCCCATGGCGCCCTTGTAGGTGAAGTCCCGGATCGCGCCATTTATAATGGCGATGAAGACCAGCGGTATCCAGAGGAGGGCATATTTCAATATCATCATGGCTTCCTCACGTAACTTTTTCGTGTGATGCAAAAGGAGTAGTGACGTTCCACCCTGCTTCAAAGAGAGACACGGATTACATGATGATACCACGGCGGCCACGTTTGTAAAGAAATATTTGGCCAGGGCTGCGGCAGGTTTATCCCTGATAGTCGCTGGACATTTCAACCCTGTTCCGTCCGAGGCCCTTGGCGCGATACAGGGCCTCGTCCGCCAGCCTGATGAGCCACTGGGGTTCGATGGCGGGTCCGGGGACCATGATGGCGCTCCCGACGCTTACAGTGACGAAGGGGCCGGCATCGGAGCTCCCGTGCTCTATCCGGAGATCGGCGATGCCGGCGCGGATCTGTTCCGACGCGTCGCGGACATGGCTCGCGTCGGTGTCGTAGAGTACCACGACGAATTCTTCGCCGCCGAAACGGGCCACGATGTCAAGGGGGCGCCGCTCATAGCGGGCCAGGGCCCCGGCGATCTGTATCAGGCACCGGTCCCCCGCGAGGTGACCCCGGGTGTCGTTGTATTGCTTGAATTGGTCGACGTCGATCATTATCACCGCCACGGCCTTGCGGTCGCGGACGGCCTGCCGCCAGAGCCTTCCGTAATTTTCATTGAAGGTATGGCGGTTGTATATGCCGGTAAGGCCGTCATGCTCGGCCATTTCCTTCAGGATCTTCCGGTGGAGATAGTTCGACCGGATGGCCCGCTCTATGATATAGCATCCGCCGGCGCCGATTACGTTCATGAGCACCAGGAACAGGCCGCTGGAGGCTATGACCGGAGCGGACACGCCGGTCAGGACGGCAACCGCGAAATACGCCGCCATGACCAGGCCGCAGCAGGCCAGGCTCATCCGGAAGAGGAGGCCCGACAGGAAATAGACGATGGCAGTGGTGAGGATCAGCGACTCGTACCTGACATAGCCGGCACTGTGATAATTGATATGGAAAATGGCGATTATCCCCAGTCCGCCCACGAGGGATGATGCGAAGACGAGGGGGAATATGGCAAATTGGAACCGCTTTACCGTGGAGGCGAGGCCGGACAGGGCGAGGACCGGCAGTATGACGCCGAACCTCACAACGGTCGTCCAGATGACCCTTCGGTCAGGGATAAACACATGGTCCATGATTTCAAAGGCGACAATGAGGATGAAGGCGGCGATAAGGGCGCTGATGAACTGGGGTCTGATCATTTTACAGTAGGATTTCCTGAATTCAGACTCGATCTCGCCGGAAAAAAGCAGGAATGGGAATCTCTTCCGCAGTTCGGCGGCATAGGGTGATGTTGATTGGTAATCGCCGGGTCTTTTTTCTTGACGCCTGCCGAGCATCGGAGCCACCAGTCCTGTAAGCTGGTACACAGTTGGACCGGTTGTATAAAGCAAGGTCAAGAACATTTCACGGGTTTCTCCGCGGGCGATGCCGTGAGGCGGACACCGGCGGCAGTCCCCGTGGGACCATACTATCCGCCGGATGGCAGGAATTCGCAAATTTTATTGTCATGGGACGAAGACCGGTGTATATTTATGACATGAGCGGCAAAATCAGGGTGGGCATCAGCTCATGCCTACTCGGCGAGAAGGTGCGCTATGACGGCGGGCACAAGCTCGACCATTTTCTCGCCGACACGCTGGGCAGGTTCGTCGAGTACGTGCCGGTGTGTCCCGAATTTGAGGCGGGTTTCGGTGTCCCCCGGGAGGCCATGCGGCTCACGGGCGATCCGGCGGCGCCCCGCCTGGTGACGCAGAAGACGGGGAAGGACCTTACCGGCGTGATGAACCGGTGGATCGGCGGGAGGCTCCGGGAGCTCGAGAAGGCGGAACTTCGCGGTTTCATCTTCAAGAGCGGTTCGCCCTCAAGCGGGATGGAACGGGTCAAGGTCTATGACGAAAAGGGGAATTCCCGGAAAAGCGGGTCCGGCCTCTTTGCCAGGGCCTTCATGGAGCGCTTTCCCCTTGTCCCGGTGGAGGACGAGGGGCGCCTCCACGACATGGCGCTGAGAGAGAATTTCATCGTGCGGCTCTTCGCCTATGACCGCTGGAAGGAGGAGTGCGCCCGTGACGGCAGGCCGGCGGCCATTATCGGCTTCCACGCCAGGCACAAGTACCTGCTCATGGCGCACAGCCCGGCGAAGCAGAAGGAGATGGGCAAGCTGGTCGCCCGGGTCAGGGAAATGGGGCGCGGTGATTTCATCGGACGCTATGAGACCCTGTTCATGGAGGCGTTGAAATGTCCGGCGACGGTTAAAAAAAACGTGAACGTTCTCGAGCACATGGCGGGGTATTTCAGGGACCGTCTGGGTGCCGATGAAAAAAAGGAGCTCGGGGAGGTGATCGGGCAGTACCGGCGGGAGCTCGTTCCCCTCATCGTGCCGGTTACCCTGGTGAGGCATTACGTGCGCAAGTACGGCGAAGAATACCTGGCCGGCCAGTATTACCTGGAACCCCATCCGCTGGAGCTCAAGCTGAGGAACCATGCGTGAAGAAACCGTGAAAAATAAGATCCGTTTGATGGTGGAGTCGCAGGCGACCGGCGTGCTGGCCACCGTCATGGACCGCCAGCCCTACACCAGTCTGGTGGCGTTTTCCTATTCGCCGGACCTGAAACAGATCTATTTCGCGACGCCGAACAACACCACCAAGTACCGCAACCTGGCCGACAATCCGAACATTTCCCTCATAATCGACAGCAGGATATGCAATCCGAAGGATTTCAGCAGGTCCCAGGCGATCACCGTGATGGGAGAGGCCCATGAACTGTCCGGGGAGGACCGGTCGCGGAAGCTGGAGGACCACGCCGCCCGGCTGCCGGGCCTGGCGGGATTTTTCAGCTCGCCGTCGATGGCGATGTTCCAGATAGACGTGCGGGCCTATGTCGTCGCCGACGGGCTGACCGAAGTGGCGGTGTATCATCCCTGAGCGTTGAAGATTTTATTCCTGCCGGTTTTTATCTATGAACAGCTTCATATCATCAGGCATGGGGCACTCGAAGGACACGCGTTCCCCGGTGACGGGATGTCTGAAGCCAAGCCTATATGCGTGGAGCAGGTGCCGGGGCGCCTCCATCCAAGGAAGGGGTTCGAAGATGCCCCGGCGGGCGCGCCGGACGAATTCGAGGAACTGTTCATCGCTCCTGCCGTAGAGCTTGTCGCCGGCAAGGGGGTGCCCCGCATGGTCCAGGTGCACGCGGATCTGGTTGGTGCGTCCCGTGGCGGGCAGGCAGCGGAGCAGGGTGGCGCCGGCATAGCGCTCGATCACCTCGAAGCGGGTGAAAGCGGGCCGGGAGCCGGGCGTCCCTTCCGGCACCACCTTCCTCCTGATTGATACGGCGCTTCCCCCGTCGGGGCCTATGGCGCCGCCGACTTCGAAGGCGTCATCGGCGACCGTTCCCCGGACCACGGCACGGTATTCCTTTTCGACGGTCCCTTCCTCGAACTGCTTCACCAGTACGCGGTGCGCGCTGTCCGTCTTGCCGACGACCATGATGCCGCTCGTTTCCCTGTCCAGGCGGTGCACCAGCTTGACCGGGCCGTTGTGTCCCGCGTCGCCCATGCGCCGCCGTAGAATGTAAATAAAGGTGTTCTTGATGAAGTTGCCGTCGGCGTGGGAGGGAAGGTTCCCCGGTTTGCCTGCCACGAGAAAGGAATCTTCCTCATGAAGGATCGTTATCCCCGTGTCAACCGGCGGCTCCCGGAGCTCGACCGCGTAGGAAACAACGTCATTTTTTTTAAGGACACGCTCAGGCTTTGCTGCTGCGCCGTTGACGGTGACGGAACCTTCGAGAATGATCCCGGTCCACCGGTCGCGGTCATGGTATTTAAAGCGGGAACAGAGGAAATCAACGAGGCTTATACCGTCATCGTTCGATGTGATCCGCGATGATAGGGTTGTTTTTTCCGGCATGGCATTGTTGTCCACAGCGGGGAATCTTCAATCCGCAATTCGAGACTATGTATGAAGGAATGGTGAATTTTTCAATAACTTTACGCCTGTTTACAATGCCCTGCTTCAGAAATGTATGGCATGCGGTTTGAAAAAAAATGCTTGCTTTGTATTGCCTCATCGTTGTAACACACAGGGAATAAATAATACTACCATGCTTTAAGCTGTATCCCCCTGTACCCTTGAGGGGCATGCATCTGACTGTCATTTCTGCGAGCATAGCGAGGAGAAACCCTGTAAAAAGATTTCTCGCTTCGTTCGAAATGACGGTTGGCAACAAGTATAGCACCAAAAAAGATTTTTCTGGTGCCCCCCATGGGACTGGGAGCACCACAAATTCACAAGGAGGCACCATGAACAGAGTGGTTTCCGTCAAAATACTCAGGCTGACCCTGGGCCTGTTCTTTATCGCACTGGGTATCATCGGGGTGGTTCCGCAGCTCCAGGAGAGCGTTTTTACCCTGAACGACAATTATTATCTGGAAATCATTTTCGGGGCCGTAGACCTGGTGTGCGGGATCATTCTCATCGTCGGCCTTCTGGCCTTCGCCAGAAAAAAGGCCATTGCCACGGCAAGTATCGTGGTGTTCTTTTGCTGGCTGCTGAGGATCATCCTCACCAAGTTCGTCTGGGGACTGACGATAGGCACCAGCGGGATCCACTTCCGGCCTTTTTTCTCCGCGTGGGTCCTCATCCTTGCCGTTGAGCTGGTGATCGCCGCGGCCCTCTATGTCGTGTACCAGGCCTATGAATAGGGCCGCTATTTCAGGTTCATGACCGCCAGAAAGGCGTCATGGATCGCCTTGTCGATCCGGGCCGGCTTTACCGAATCGCCGATGACCGTGAAGGGAATCCCGCTCTTCTCAATGGCATCGGCGATTGTCCTCACCGACCGCGATCCCACGGCATTCACGACTGCATCGAACTGCCGTGATTCGGTTTTTCCTCCGTGCTCGTACACGACCGCCCCGCCCTTGAGGGAGTTCACCTTCGCCCCGGTTATGACCTCGATGCCGTAGCGTTTCACGCTTCCCATGAGGACCCACCGGGTCGAACGGCCGACCTCGGCAGCAGCTTTCGGGAGCATCTCGAACACGGTCACCTTCTTGGTGCCGCGGGTGCAGAGCTCCCGCAGGCGCTCGACCGTTTCCGCCTCGTACAGGAAGAGAAAATGCATCGCTTCGGCGGGGAGGGTCCCCTTGGCGGCGAGGAATTCCGCCGTCTCGAGGCCCACGGCGCCGCCTCCGATAATGGCTATGTTCGTTCCCAGCATCGGGTCGTTCGCCAGCACCTCCCAGGCGGAGACCACTTTCGGGTCGTCAATGCCGTCGATGCGGGGCTTGACCGGCTCCGCCCCTTCGGCCACGAACACGTGGTCCGGCTTTCGTTCCCTGATGAGGTCGATGGTCGCTTCGGTCTCGAGATTCACGTCGATATCGTACTTGTCGAGCATGGCGTCATAGTAGGCGATGAGCTCCCAGATCTCATGCTTGTGGGGAGGCGCGCCGGCGATCCAGAGCTGTCCGCCGATCCGGTCCGCTTTCTCGTACAGCTCCACGGCGTGTCCCGCCTCGGCGGAACGGACCGCTGCCTCCAGGCCGGCGGGTCCGGAGCCGATGACCATGATCTTTTTCTGAGCTTTCGCCTTTACAATGGTACGTTCCCCTTCGTACCCGGCCCGGGCGTTGGCGATGCAGTAGACCGCTTTGCCGCTGAAGATGCTGTCCGTGCAGCCCTGGTTGCAGGCGACGCAGGGGCGTATCTCGTCGAAGAGCCCTTCCTCCGCCTTCTTCGGCCAGTAGGGGTCGGCGATGAGGATCCGCGCAAGGTTCACGATGTCGCAGTATCCGTCCTTGATGAGCTGCTCCGCGGAAAACGGGTCGGTGATGCGGTTGGAGGCGCTCACCGGCACCGATACCTCCCGCTTGACGTTCAGCGCCAGGTACGAGTAGACCGAGCGCGGCGCGTCCATGGGGAGCTGGGGCACCGGCGCCTCGTGCCAGCCGCCGGTGACGCTGATGAGGTCCACGCCCGCCTTTTCGTATACCTTCGCGAAGGCCGGGGTCTCGCTGCTGGTGTTGCTGCCGGCCACGAAGTCGTTGCCCGCCATGCGGATTGATATCGGGTAATCGGGCCCCAGGGCCGCGCGCATCATCTCCAGTATCTCCCGGGGGAAGCGGACGCGGTTCTCGAAGCTCCCGCCGTACCGGTCGGTGCGCTGGTTCTTCAGGGGCGACAGGAACTGGGTGATGAGGTACCCGGCGGAGGCGATGATCTCGACGCCGTCGAAGCCGGCCTCCTTGGCCCGCACCGCCGCCTTCACGAAGCCTTCCTGCGCCTCCCGGATGTCGTCCAGGGTCATTTCCCGGGGCACCAGCTTTGAATACTTGGAATATATCGGAGAAGGGGCGATCGGGTCCGGGCCTCCCATGAATTTCGAATAGGAATAGGCGCCGGCGTGGAAGAGCTGGATCCACGACAGGGCGCCTTCCTTCTTGATGGCGGATGTAAGCCTGGCATAGTCCGGTATCTTGTCGTCGGAATCGAGGACAAGGATCACCTTGCCGCTTCCGACCTCGTCGAAACCGACGGGCCCCACGGTGACGATGCCGGCGCCGCCTCTGGCGCGCTCGGCGAAGAAATTGACATACCGGTCATTAACGTTACCGTCGTATGAATACAGGAGTCCCAGGGACGGGTAGGCTATCCGGTTCTTGACGACGGTCTTGTTGATGGTTATGGGGCTGAAAAGATTGTCAAACATACATCCTCCTTAAAATGCGTCCCAAAACCTACATCCATGTAGTTTTGGGACATCGGCTTTCGAGAGCAAAGCTCCCGAAAGCCTTCATTTTCCCGCGCTTTGCTTCTGAAAATGGCGGTACCTCCTGTACCGCTTAGAGTGCATCCCAGGTTTTGTGATGCACTCTAAATGGTCTGCAGTGTGAAAGGTCACTTCAGTTGAGTCCCCATTTTTTTGTATACTTCTTTCGCTTCCTTCACGGTCTGTTCTATCACTTCCTTGACCGTGGGGAGGTCGTTGATGAGTCCCTGTATCTGGCCGGTCAGGTGCACGCCGTATTTCAGGTCGCCCTTCTCGGTGGCCCATTTTATCTTGTCGAAGGCGGTGGCCATGTGGGCGAGCTTCATCATGTTCTGCGGCTGGGCCAGCATTCCCAGCATGAGCTTGAACAGCGGCAGCTTCATTTCCTTCGCTATCCGCGGCCCCGCGATCATGGCCCTGAACAGGTTGATGCCCTGCCTGATCGATTTTTCGGCCTGGGGCGTCTTGAGCACGCGGCAGTAGAGTCCGTCAAAACGGTTTGAATAGATCGTGTCGTCGATGCTCGCTTCCAGCTGGGCCTTCTTGGTGGTCTCGTGGACCGGGCTTTCCTTGGTCATGGAAAGACGGGTGCCCATGCCGATGGCGTCCGCCCCCAGGGCCAGGGCCGCGGCCAGGCCGTGCCCGTCGGCGTACCCGCCGATGGATACCACCGGTATCTTTACCGCTTTCACGATGGCCGGTGTCAAGACCAGGGTGGTGACCTGGCTGCCGTGGGCCGCCGCCTCGTTCCCGGTCACCTGCAGGGCGTCAGCTCCCTGTTTCTCCGCGGCGAGGGCATGCTTCTCCGTTGTGACCGTGGCGATGACCTTGCCGCCGTACTTGTGGGCGCGCTCGGCGATCCAGTCGCATTTCCCGAGGGAGACGTTGATGACCGGTACCTGCTCCTCGAGGAGGACTTCCGCATTCTCCTTCGCGCCCGGCATGAGCAGGGTCGCTCCCGCGCCGAAGGGCTTGTTCGTAAGCTTGCGGATTTTCTTGATCGATTCCCTGGTCTGGTCGGTGGTGAGCGGTCCGGTGGCGAGCCAGCCGATGCCGCCGGCGTTGCAGACAGCCGCCACGAGCTCGGGCACGCTGATCCAGCTCATACCCGGCAGGATGATCGGATATTTAATTCCGAAAAGCTTGGTGATTCTTGTTTCCATCATATGTTCTCCTGGTTTTTTGTTTGCCGTTTTATCTCTTGCCTTTGCAAGCCCCCCAACCCGCGTTCTCAGGATGAGGCTGATGCCAACGCAGGCACAGGATGTGCCGAATGCGTTGGCCCCGGAGGGGGCTGAATTATACTGAGCGACAAGCCCCCCTTCGGGGGATTTAGGGGGTTTCTAAATAATCTCAGAATATCTTCCGCACCCGTTCGATTTCTTCTTTCGCTTCGGCGGCCATGCGCTGGATGAGTTCCTTGCAGGTGGGGATGTCCTTCACCAGGCCCACCGACTGGCCCATCATCATCGGCGCGAGGTCGACGTTTCCCGTTTCCCACGCCTCCTTGACGCGCTTCCCCGCTATAAGGGGGATCAGCTCGCCGAGGCCGCCGCCCCTCGCCTCCACGGCGAGGACGTCCTCGACGACCTTGTTTTTAATAGCGCGTCCCTGGAGCCCGATGGACTTGCAGATCAGGGTCGTCTCGTTTTCCTGGCGCCTGACGAGCTCCTGCTTGATGTTGTCGTGCACCTCGCATTCCTTTGTGGCTACGAAACGGGTCGCCATCATCACGGCCTCGGCCCCGAGGGCGAGGGCGGCCGCCATGGTGCGGCCGTTGGCGACGCCGCCCACGGTCACCACGGGGATCTTCACCGCTTCGACGATGCGCGGCGTGAGCACCATAGTGGTCACGTCGTCATTCAGGGGATGGCCCCCCTCCTCGATGCCGGCGGCGTAGATGCCGTCATAGCCGGTCTTTTCCGCGTGTACGGCATGGCGCACCGAGCCGACTTTATGGAAAAGCTTCACGCCCGCCTTCTTGAGCATCTCGATGTAGTCCTTGCCGGCCGCCTTTTCCAGGGGCGTGCCGGATATCTCCAGTCCCGCGACCTTTTCCTCCGCGCAGACCCGCAGGTACATCTTGTGGTGTTCCGCGGTGATGTGCACCGAGGGAAGTATGGTCACGTTGACCATGAAGGGCCGGTCCGTGAGCTTTTTGGTCTCGCGTATTGCTTCGCGGAACTGCTCCTCGTTTTCGTAGTTTCCGGCGGTGAGGTTGCCCATGCCGCCAGCGTTCGATACCGCGGCGCAAAGCTTCGGCTTGCACAGCCACATCATCGCGCCGCAGATGATCGGGTAATCGATCCCGAACATTTCGGTGATTCTTGTTTTCATTCTATTTACTCCTGGCAATTGTAGTCGTTATATCCTTACAAAAGCCCCCTAAATCCCCGTGGGGGCACTTTTTGCTCAGTTCAAGTCATAAGCCTCCCTCTGGGGGGTGATTCCTCATTTCACCCGTTCGTTCAGGATGCCCCTGCCGATGGTATCGCCCATAAACCTCCGGAAGTTCTCGTCGCTGATCTTCATGTAGTCGAAGATGCCCAGCTTCTTGAGCTGCAGCATCCCCTCGGTCACGGCCGCGAGCAGCACCGAGAGCATGCGCGGGTCGATCTCCCGGAAGGAGCCGTCCTGGATGCCGGCGCGGATCGTCTCCTCCATCAGCTCGTACATTTCGCTCAATTTCTTCGTCACCTCGAGATGATCGTCCTTCACGTCGGGATCATAATGGGCCTTGTACTCCATGAGGATATTGTAATGGTCCTGGTGGTTGTAAAAGAAGTCGATATACGAGTCAAAGGTCGAAATGAGCTTCTGGCTGGGAGTTTTCCGGCTTTCCATGCGTTCGCGGAAATTGGCTATGAGCATGTCAATGGCTTCAAAGCAGATGGTCTTGTAGATGTCCATCTTGTCTTTGAAGTGGAAATAGATGGCGCCGGTGGTCAGCTTCGCCTTCTCCGCTATGGCGCGGATCGAGATGCCGTTGTAGCCGTAGCGGGGGAGAAGCTGCCGCGCCGTTTTAAGAATCCGTTCCCGGTTGTTTTTTCTCATAGTTCTTCGCTCCGCGCCGGGGGCTCAGGGCGGCCCCGGGCCGGCGCCGTCATTAATCCGGTATCATGAGGAACGCCGGCTCGATGGAGTGCTTGGCGTCCATGGAGTCCATCGTGTCGATGATGTCCTTGTACATCCGTTTTTTCATTTCGCCCAGGATGCCGCGCTTTTTCTGGAAGGTCCGGGCGAAGGCCAGGCTCTCCTTCATCAGCTCCTCCTGGTTCGCGCAGGCCTTCTTGATGATGTGGAACTGCTCAAGCTCCGGCGCCCCGTAGCGGTTTCCGCCGAACTGCATCTCGACGAGCTTGTAGAGGGGAACGGCTTTTTTTACGAAGGCGTTCATGCCGTAGAGGAGGGGTATCCCGACGTTGACTTCGGGGAAACAGAAGAAGCCCCTGTCGGCGCGCATGAAGCGGAAGTCGCAGGCGCATGCTATGATCGCGCCGTTCCCGAAGGCATGGCCGTTAATGGCCGCTATGGTCGGCATGGGCGAAAGCATCAGTTTTTTGAATACATCGTTCATTTTATACATGAAGTCCTTTATCGGCTGCAGTTCCTTCTTCATGAAGAGGGGGCCCATCCACGCGACATCGACACCCTGCGAGAAGTTTTTTTCATCGCTCGAGGTGAGGATCAGGGCCTGGATCGTTTTATCGGCCACAATTTCGTCAATCGCGTTGTTCATGGCAATGGCGAAGTCGAGGTTCTGCCTGTTTTCACCGTTGTTCATGGATATGATGGCTACATTTTCATCTTTTGACCAGGATACGATAGACATGGGGTTCCTCCTTTTTACTTTAATTGGTTAGTTAATAATTGCATATAATCAGCAGGCATGGCTTAATTGTGCCAAACATAACAATGTTATGTTTGAGAGTCAAGGAAAAAGCAGATTTTTTTTAAAAAGATTGGACGCCGTCCAGCCGAAAGATGATGATCAATGGCCGGACTCAGATATCGGCTGCCGTGGTCCGGGCAGCAGCGTTTTTTTTATCATACGCCATCGAATAAACTTGATAATTTATTTCCGAAAAAGGAAAATGGAACCGGTGACCATGTGGTTCGGCGGTGTTATATTCTTTTAAAGGAGATCCGTATGCGTTTTTCACTGTTGCTGTTTGTTCTGAAAGTTAAATTAAAAAGGGCCGCAAAGAAGTATCCTGAATTCAAGAAAAAGCTGATGGAAAAAAACTATACCATGGTCATAAAGACCGAGGACGGTGCTAGGGGACGTTTTTTCACGTTCAATAACGGCGGGATCGAGTCCCGCAGGGGCGACTTTCCCAAAGCGGAAATATCCCTGGTCTGGAAGGACGCCGCCACCGCCTTCAGGGTCATGGCTTCGGGCAACAACAAGGCCTTCATGGGGGCCCTCCAGGACGGCTCGCTGAAGCTCCAGGGGGACGCCAATCTGGCCCTTGCCTTTACCGGGGTCGTCACCGAAATGATGAAGCTCGGAAAAAAATGAGACAATCGGGTGACACCTACCATGCCGGCGTGTACCTGAGCGGCAAGCTCAGGACGGCCGACGAGAAACGGGACAAGCTGCTGGATGTCGTTAACCGGCTGACGCAGCTCTCCTACGAGAAGGGGACCCGGGCCGGCGACGCGGTCATCCGCAAAAAAATTGAGGAGATTGCCGCGGAAATCGAGCGGTATTACCGGATGGTCCGGGCCTTCACCAGCGGCAAGGTGGGCGATACCTATGCGTACCAGGAGATCCTGGGTTTTTTCAACGAGCGTTATCTGGAGAAATTCCATCTCACCGCCATGATCGAGGCCCTGAGAAAGGAGATTGCCGATCAGGACCGGATCAACCTGGAGCAGAACCCGAATTATGCCTCCCTCGGCCATTCGCGGAAAAACAACATCTATGCCCGCAAGCTGGAAGAGGAGCTGAAGGGATGGGAGCGGACGCTCCTCTACAGCGCGGAGCCGGTTCTCCGCATGTTCCTGAACGACGTGAACGACATCTTCTTTTATCACCGGATCAACGCCAGGATAGGCGAGCTTATCTCCCGGGACAATGTCTTTGCGACAAGCGGCGAGGCCTTTCACAATTTCAAGGCGAGCATAGGCTATTTCCTCGAGATGAACATAAAGATAAACCGCAAACCCATGGGCGACAAGGAGATCGGGGAGCTTATCATCCTGATGATGCAGCAGATGGGCCTTCGGAACGCCCTAATGCACACGCGGAACATCACGCCGGCCAGGTTCGATGAAATTGTCGGAAATATAATCGGCGAGTGGAACCTCCGGGACCTGGCCAGGCGCTATGCTGCCGCCACCCAGGGGGCCCTTGACGCGATACGGTCCCTTGAAAAGGATAAGGCCGCATCGGTTGATCCCAAGGAACTGAAAGAGATACTTGAGGACCTGTGCTACATGGGGGACCCGCAGGGGCGGCCCATGCCGAAGATCGGGGCCGCGGCGACCGGCCTTGCCGGGTCTGAGCAGGAGAGATATCTTTTTCACTCGCCCGGTACCTTCAACATGTCCCTCAAGTTCGTTTCCGAGTATGTCCGGAACTCCCTTGTCCTGGTGGTCGACTTTTTAAACAAGGAGCTGCAGAAGTCGCCGGCATCGGCGGTCCTTCTGAAGCCGATGACGGACATGCTCCCCGCCGTGAAGGAGTTCACACGGAATTACTCCCAGGCCCTGGCCGTTTCGGAACACCGGAGCAACCAGATAACTGACCGCAAGGGAACCCGCTTGTATATTTCGAGGCAGATGGCCCGGGAACTGATCCAGTCAATCAAGGACAACAGCGCCGCCGTCCGGAGCGCCCTCGTGGATACCGCATACAAGATCAACAACAGCTCCCTTGACAAGTCCGGGGTCCTGGGAAAGAAAATAGCCATCCTCCAGGAAGCCTGGAACGAGACCCACGCAAAAATCAGCAAGGGCCTGTCTGAAATGGGCAGGGCTTAGTCCTCTGTCGCACCGGCGCGATGAGGACTTTCATTCAGTATTATCACAGATCAGGCACCCGGGGAATCGATCGTGTATTCATCCAGCATCAGCATCAACTCGTCCATGATGTCGTCATTCTGAACCACTTTTAATTTAGTTCCGTTCTTAAAAAGAATCGATTTACCCTTTCCGCAGGCGACGCCGAAATCAGCATGCTCCGCCTCGCCGGGGCCGTTGACAACACACCCCATGACGGCTATCTTCAGATGTTTTCTCAGCGCCTTTCCTGCCAGAGTATCCTTGATGCTACGCACCATGAGGCCGATATCTCCGTCGGTCCTGCCGCAGGTGGGACAGCTGATGATCTCGCATGATGATTCCCTCCGTCCCACTGCCTCCAGTATCTTTTTTGCCACGATGACCTCTTCCTCCTCCGGGGCGGTGAGGCTGACGCGGATGGTGTTGCCGACATACTCGAGGAGGAGCGCTGCGATTCCCGCGGCATTCTTGACGGTACCGTCGATGAGGTCCCCTGCTTCCGTAACCCCGATGTGGAACGGATAGGGGAAAATCTGCCGGGCAAGGCGGTTGACATTGATGGTCTCCATGACGGATGAGGACTTGAAGGAGAGGATGATGTCGCGGAACCCCCGCCGCTCAAAGTATCCTGTTTCCTCCCGGGCGGCCTCGATCATCGCCTGCACGGGATCCCTGAAGCGCGGTTTCAGGCGCTTCGGCAGGGACCCGCCGTTTATGCCGATCCTGACGGGGACGCGGTGTTCCTTCAGGCAGTCGATGACTTTGTGCACCTTGCTTTCGTCGCCGATGTTGCCCGGGTTTATGCGGACCTTGTGCACGCCGGCCTCCACCGCGAGGATCGCCAGGCGGTAGTCAAAGTGTATGTCCGCAACGATGGGCAGCACCGAGTGCTTTAATACGCGGCGCAGCCCCTGGACCGCGGCCATATCCGGCACGGTGATCCTGACGATGTCGCATCCGATGGCGGCAAGGGCCTCGATCTTGCCGAGAGTCCGGTCAACGTCAGTGACCCGGTTCTTGATCATGGTCTGAATCGGGATATGCCTGCCGCCGATGACGGCATTCCCGACTTTTATCTGCAATGAAGTATCACGCATAGATCCGTTCCTCTGATTCGCTTTTACAATAATAATCGCAGCCTGCTTTCCACGGATTCAATGACCCAGTCGGGCGTTGACGCCCCCGCGGTTATCCCGATCCGTTCGCAGTCAGCGAACCATTCCGGGTCCAGTTCCTCGTCGCTTTCAATCTGGAGCGCCCGCGTGCTCCTGCGGCATACGTCAAGAAGGCGTTTCGTGTTTGCTGAAATGCTTCCGCCGATGACAAGAACGAGGTCCGAACGGCCGGCAAGGTCCTGGGCACTTGACTGCCGCTTGCGCGTTGCGTGGCACACCGAATCGGCTGCCTCGATGTCGCTGCGCAGGGCGCGCATTGTCTCCTTGAATTGATCATAGTGCGCGGTATCCATGGTCGTCTGCGATGCAATGAAGGCGCCCGCGGGGAGGTCGGCGCCGGTTATCTCCTCAGCGCCGCGGACGACCCTGAAGCGAGATAAGTTTCCGGTCACTCCCCGGATTTCCGGATGCTCTGCATCGCCGAGTATAATGATCGTTTTACCCTCCCGTTCCTTCTGCTTGGTGATCTCCTGCAGTGACTTCACCACAGGGCAGGTGAGGTCTACCACCGGCAGTCCCCGGTCGCCGAGCTCCTTCTGCGTGCTGTCCGATACGCCGTGGGCGGAGATGACGACCGTGCCGTTCTCGGCCGCCTTATGGTCGCTGATGAACCGCACTCCCTGTTCGCGGAGCCGTCGTGTTACCTGCTCATTGTGAACGAGGTTTCCCAGGACCTGGATGGTGCCTCCGGTGCCGAGCTGTGAGATTCCGTCGAGGGCCCGCTTCACTCCGCCGCAAAAACCCATCGCATCCGCAAAAAAGATTTTCTTGTTAATTGTCTCGGTGATGAACACGGATTCATACGTGTGCCGCATTAGCTCGTAATAGCGTTTCGCCTCATCAGGGTCTTGGTAGATGCCGAAGACGCAGGACCCTGAGCCGGACAGGAGTGCATGGTTTCCCAGAGATTTTTTGATGGCGCCGATTTCGGGATAGCGATCGATGATGGAATATTCAAAATCGTTATGGATATGGCGAAGGTCATAATCGCGCCTGAAGGCGGAGGTGCTCCTTGTTGTTCCGGTCCTGTCATAGCGCAGGGTTCCGTAGGCCTCCTTGGTGCTGATGCTGAATCCGGGATACACGATGACCAGGTAGAGCTTCGGGAGCGGCTTAAGCGGCTCGATGATTTCCCCCCGTCCCCTGCCGATGCAGGTGCCTCCCTGAAGATGAAAGGGAACATCCATCCCGATAGCGCCGCCGATGCGGGACAGTTCTTCGCGGTCCAGCCCCAGGCGGAAGAGGTGGTTCATCCCTTTCAGCACGGCTGCTGCATTGGAACTGCCGCCGCCCAGGCCGGCGCCCATCGGTATCCTCTTTGTGATACCAATGTCCACCCCCTGTGTAAGGCCTGTCTCCTCTTTGAGCCTGAGGGCGGCGCCGTAGCATATGTTGTTCCGGCCCGCTATTTCATCGCTCGTGGCGGTGACATGGATCGCGCCGTCTTCCCTTGGTTGAATGATGATGTCGTCAAACAGGTTCACCTGCTGGAACACGCTTTCCAGCTCATGGTAGCCGTCGTCTCTTTTCCCCAGGATATCGAGGGTGAGATTGATTTTCGCATAGCTTCTCAGTTTCATGATGTCATTTCCTCTGCAGTGTGACGACGCAGAAGCACTGCATGCCCAGGCCCCTGCCGAAATCGGTAAGTCCTTCCCCTGATGTTGCGGTAATGCCTATCCGGTCGGGGGTGATAGTAAAGATGCCGGCAATCCGGTCCTTCATCGGACCTTCACGGCCGGCGATGCGGGGCCTGCTCCCTTCCAGCATAATGCCGATGTTTCCGATTGCGTAACCGCGCTGTCCCATGATATCGCGGATCACCGCGAGATATTCGCCGCTGTCGGTGACGCCCTTACGGCAGAGAGGGTCGGCGAAATAGCTGATGGACCCCTCGCCCAGGGCCTGGGACACGGCGTTGAAGAGGGCGTGAAACACGACATCGCCGTCGGAGTTCGCCTCGAATCCCGGTTCACCCGGGATTTCAACGCCACCCAGGATAAGCTTCTTTGTATCCCCGGCGGCAAAGCGATGTGAATCCATGCCGAAGCCGGTCCGGATATCGGGTATAATGAGGGAAGCGGTATCAGCCATGGCAGGGGTCTCCGACCTGCAGCTTTTCGGCCATGACCCGCTTGATGCGCAGGTCCAGTTCTATGATTTCATCCAGGTCCGGCCTGGCTGACGGCGCGTGGCCGTCAAGGGCCTCTCTGACAAGAGCGGCAATATCCATGAACCCTATCCTGCCGGCAAGGAATGCCTGCACCGCAGCTTCGTTGGCGGCGTTCAGGACGCAGGGCATGGTGCCGCCGGTTTTACCCGCTTCAATGGCGTAGGCCAGGCAGGGAAACCGGTCAAGGTCCGGTGACCTGAAGGTCAGCGCCCCGAGTGCGGCGAGGTCAAGGGGAGCCGGTTCCGCAGAGGTACGCTCCGGATAGGTGAGGGCGTACTGTATGGGGAGGCGCATGTCAGGATAGCCGAGCTGGGCCAGCACGGAATTGTCCACGAACTCCACCAGTGAATGGATGATGCTCTGGGGATGAATCACCACGTCGATGGCGTCGTAATCCGTATCAAAGAGCATGCGGGCCTCGATCACCTCGAACCCCTTGTTCATGAGGGTTGCGGAATCAACGGTGATCTTGGGTCCCATATTCCAGCTTGGGTGCTTCAGAGCGTCCTCCGCCGTCATGTGCTGAAGCTCTTCATGGGGCGTGTCCCGGAAGGCGCCGCCGGAGCAGGTGAGAAGAAGCCTCCGTACCGCTTTATGGTTCTCGCCGTTGAGGCATTGGAACAGGGCTGAATGCTCGGAATCGACCGGCAGGATCGAAACGCCCTTTTCGCGCGCCCGGGCCATGATGATATCGCCGGCGGAGACAAGGGTCTCCTTGTTCGCCAGCGCCACATCTTTGCCGCTCCTGATTGCAGCCTCGGTGGGGAGTATGCCAATGCTGCCGACCAGGGCGTTCAGCACCATGTCAGCCCGGTCAAGTTCCGCCAGTTCTATGATGCCCTCGAGACCGGTCAGCACTTCGATGCCGGTTCTGCGCCGCAGTTCACGCGCCCGATCCTCGTCGAAGACCGCCGCCAGTGTTACGCCGAATTCGGCTATCTGCCGCTCCATGATGTCAATGCTGGAATGGCAGCAGAGTCCGGCCACGGCAAAGTCGTTCCTGTTTCTTCGAATGACATCGAGGGTCTGCAGTCCGATGCTTCCGGTGCATCCCAGTATGGTTATCCGTTTCATGATTGTGCAGCGCACCCGATTGAAATTTTATCATACGCCATCTGGACGTTGACCTCGGTGTTGACGCAGCCGTCCTTCGTGAGGGGCACCACGACGATGGGCGGCGCCTCTATACCGGATCCGGCCAGTCTGGCAACATTGTCGATCCCCTCCTCGAGCTCCTTCATGCAGGCAACGGCGACGATTCCCGCCGGCCTCTGTTCCTTCACGTACTTGAGTGCCATGGATCCGCCGGGGGCGACGCATACGCCCTGGTAACCCAGGTCAAGGGCCTTCCGGCGCAGCAGGTTCACCTGGCAGCGGGGATTGCACTCTACGCAGTCGATGCCCCAGGTTTCGATGGAAGCCTTGCATACGGCGCTGCTTCGCAGGCAGTGTGAAATAAGGAGGATCCTTCGGGACGGATCAACATGGGAGAGACGTTCTTCGCTTTCCGCTGAATAATCTTCAATCTGAAACATATCCTCTGCAAAGGCATGTGAATGTGTCATGGTTGTGATACCCCCTACATTGTTTTTATGAGTTCTGTTTTCTGGAGAGCCGCGATGTTCCGTACCCCGGAACAGAACATGGCAATCCTGAATGTTTCGATGATCTCCCGGAGGGCGCCTTGCACCGCTTCCGGTGATTCGCACGCCGCCTTCAGGAGGGGCAGGGCGATGCCTGCGGCGCTGGCGCCGAGGGCGACGGCCTTGGCGGCGTCTATTCCGGTACGTATGCCGCCGCTGGCGATGACCGGCAGGTCCGGGGCCCCCCGTTTCGCCATAACGACGGAGTCCGCCGTCGGTATGCCCCATGACGCGAACGTATCGGCCACGTCGTAGGCGGATTTGGAAAGAGACCGGTATTTTTCAACCTGGCTCCACGACGTCCCGCCGGCTCCGGCGACATCGATGCCGCTGACTCCGGCGTCGGCGAGCTGCCGTGCCGCCGTTTCCGATATGCCGAAACAGACCTCCTTGGCTATCACGGGCACTGAGAGGGAACGGCAGAGAGATTCTATTTTCTTCAGGAGACCATCGAAGCGGGTGTTTCCTTCGTGCTGGATCGCCTCCTGAAGGGGGTTAAGGTGGAGGAAGAGGGCATCGGCCTCTATCATGTCCACCGCCCTGCGGCACTGGTCGGGTCCGAAGCCGTAATTAAGCTGGACCGCGCCAACATTGGCGAAGAGAAGGATGTCCGGTGCGACGTCACGTACCTGAAAGGAAGGCACTGCCGATGGATCTTCGATGGCGCATCGCTGTGATCCGACTCCCATAGCCAGTCCAAGGGACTGGGCAGCTTCCGCCAGGTTCCGGTTTATCACCGTCGCCTCATCCACTCCCCCCACCATCGAGGATATCAGCAGCGGCACGCTGAGATGCTTTCCGTAAAGGCTTACACCCGTGTCCACCTGGTCCAGGTCCATCTCCGGCAGGGCCTGGTGGATAAAACGGTATTTCTCGAATCCGGCTGTGAGATCCCTGAAGGAAACATCTTTCTCAAGGGAAATCTCAATGTGCTCCGTCTTGCGCTTGCTCATTATGCTGATAGATGATACGTTCTTGGCTTTCATGCCGATATACCCCTGTCTGTTTAATAATCCCTGGCCGTCAGGTAATGAAGAATCTCTTCGAAACAAGCCGTGTTCCTCTCGTCTATGCCTGCCCCCTGGATGATGCAGCCGGCCTGGCCGCAGTAATCATCCACCACTGCCTGAACGCGTTCCTGTATCTTCATCCGATTCATGATATCGAGAACGATCCCCACGTCATCGTCGGTGACCGTTTCTTTTCCATAGATGGTGGCGACGGTAGCTTTGTGCTTGGAATCCCCCTCGGACAGGGCGCATACCGCAGGGAGGGATTTCTTTTTTTGCCTGATATCGTTCCCCTGCTTCTTGCCCGTCTTGCCGGGATCACCCCATATGCCGAGAATGTCGTCGCGCACCTGGAAGGCTATGCCCAGGCACTCGCCGAATTCCCTGAGCTTCCGCGCCGACTGCCAGTCCCCGGACCCGGCCAGGGCGCCAAGTTCCATCGAGCAGGCTATGAGGGCTGCTGTTTTGCCTTTGATCATGGTCAGATATTCTTCGATGGTGACGTCATCCCTCCCCTCAAAACTGATGTCGAGATACTGCCCCTCGATCAGATGCAGGGTGGCCTCGTCGAGAAGCGACCTCATGCTCTGGCACTGTTCCGTTGTGAGGCCCCTGACTTCTGACCGCATCAGCGCGACATTGGCCAGAATGTTCATCGCGGTGCCGGCGTTGATAGCTTGGGGCTTGCCCCATATTTTCCAGACCGTGGGGCGGTGCCGGCGCTCGCTGTCATCGTCCTGGATGTCGTCATGGATGAGGGAAAAGTTGTGCACCAGTTCCACGGCGGTTGCAGCCGGTATCGCCCGGTCGAAGGGCGCCCCCCCGGCCTCGCAGGCAAGGAGGCAGAGAGTGGGACGGAGCGCTTTCCCGGATCCGTTTGCCGTCGGACGGCCTTCGGCGTCAGTCCATCCAAGGTGGTAGCGCATCATGTTGTACAACGGGAGGTCAAAGGGCGTCAGGACCTCCTTCAAGTCCGCGTCTATGACATCGCGGTATTTGTTGAAAACGTCCGGTAGTTTCATCAGCTTATGTTCTCCATTTTATGATCAACAACATTGAAGAGAAGTTCGGGGAACGACTGCTTGGCCCGACGGACAATGCCATCTGCATCCAGGTCGAGCTCCGCCCGGATCAGGTCCTGGGTCCCGTGGCCGATAAACCGGTCGGGGATGCCTATGCATTTCACCTTCACGGGGATGCTCTCTGCCGACAGAAGTTCCGCTACAGCGCTCCCGAAGCCCCCGGCAGTAGCGTTTTCCTCCACAGTAAGTATCCGCCCGGTCCTCCGGGCCACACCCGTGATAAGTTCTTCATCAAGGGGTTTGGCGAACCTGGCATTAACGACGGCGCATTCAATGTCCATCTCGCCGAGGATCTCCGCAGCGGTCAGCGCAGGATTTACTGCGGAGCCGAAGGCGATGATCGCCATGTCGTTCCCCTTTCTGAGGAGCTCCCCTCTGCCGATGGGGATCTTCCTGAAATCGCTCTGGAGAGAAACACCATCGCCGTTTCCGCGCGGATAGCGGACCGCCATGGGACGGCCGGCATTAACGGCGGTATACAGGAGATGCTGCAGTTCATTTTCGTTTTTCGGGGCTGACACGATCATGTTGGGAATGCTCCGGAGATAGGAAACATCAAAGGCTCCCTGATGGGTTTTGCCGTCATCACCGACGATACCGGCCCGGTCTATGGCGAAAACAACCGGCAGGCGGAGAAGGCACACATCGTTCACGATCTGGTCATAGGACCGCTGCAGGAAGGTCGAGTATATGGCGACAATCGGCAGGAATCCCTGCGTTGCCAGGCCGCCCGCCATGGTGACCGCGTGCTGTTCGCTCATGCCGGTATCGAAGACCCGGTCGGGGAATTGCTGCGCGGCTTCGGCAAGGCCCGTCCCCTCCTTCATTGCCGCGGTTATGGCCACGATCCGGTCATTTTCATTCATGAGGCGCGTGAGGGTGCGGGAAAAAACGCTGCTATAGGTAGGCGCGGCGCTTTTTTTCTTTTTCGGGGATATGCCGTGGAAGGCGACTGCATCGTTTTCCGCCGGGCCGTAACCCTTGCCCTTCTTCGTGATAATGTGCACCACGGCAGGCCTCGTCATGGTTTCCTTGATATTCAGCAAAGCCGCCTCCAGTTCATGGATGTTGTGGCCGTCCAGGGGGCCCGCATAGGTGAAGCCGAGGGTGTCAAGGATCGTTTCTGCCCGGGTGAGATTCTCGTCACTGGGTGTACCCGTGTCCATGCAGGGATGGGCGTCCTGACCTTGGCTCGCTGCAGTTTCAGCATCACGCCATGGAAGATGCGCTGTGCGGATCTGTCCGAGAAGCCGGGAAAGGGATCCCACGCTCGGCGATATGGACATCCCGTTATCATTCAGTATAATGATCAGTTTCAGACCCATGTGGCCGGCATGGTTCATGGCTTCGAAGGCCATGCCGGATCCGATCGATCCGTCGCCGATAACGGCTATCGACGTAAAGTCCTTTGCCCCCAGCTTTCCCGCCAGGGCCATGCCCATCGCTGCGGATATCGAATTGCCGGCATGTCCGCCGGAAAAAGGATCATGACTGCTTTCGAAGGGATCGGGAAAACCTGATATGCCGTTATGCATGCGCAGGGTCGTGAACCGGTCACGGCGGCCGGTCAGCAGCTTGTGCGGATAGCTCTGATGGCCGACGTCCCAGATAATTTTGTCGCGGGGACTGTCGAAAACGCGATGAAGTGCAATTGAAAGTTCTACCGCTCCAAGGCTTGAAGCCAGGTGGCCGCCGTTGCGCGAAACCGTGCTGATCATAACATCCCTGATCTCGCCGCTCAGCTGTGAGAGTGAATCCGGCGCGAGTCTCTTTAAGTCATCCGGTGAATTAATACTATTTAATAGTGTATGCATGGCTTTCATAATGTTTTTATTAATAGCTACCGCTCCTTCATAAACCGAGGCTTATGAATTAATGAATAATGGCACTGACGGGACGAATATTTCCGTGCGCCATTCCTCTGTTTTTGGTACGTGGCTTCCTGGCCGCCCTTCGAAGGCATGGAAGCATCAGGGAGATATAAACCGGCTGTACATGGTGTTCCTCCTTCCAGGATTTTCTATATATCTATGTTTAATCACGTGCAACATGCTGGGTGCAGGCAGATTGATATCAATACTATTAATTAACAAATTATCATAGCGTTCAAATGTTAAAATATTTGTATACAGGTAATTGTCCTTTGTTGCAGGTTTGCACTGCATCTGATGGTGTCCTTTTAGATTTCTTCTATTCCTGGCACGAATGCCCCACGATAGAGGCCCAGTGCCCAAAGGGGAAAATAACGGCGGTAATTTTCGTAATTGATCAAAGCGGTTTTATTGAAAACGCCGACCAGGGATTCCCTCGGCCAATCGCCGTTTTCCATCTGACGGCCTATGATAAAATCGGCCGCTCGCTTCGCAGAAAGAGACGATCCCCATCCTCCCTTTACGAGGGTCATAAGAGCCCATGAGGTGTTGACCACCTGGCTTGTATCATGGTTTATCCAGCGCCGTTCCTTGCAGCTGCGGTAGCTTTCTCCCCAGCCGCCGTCATCGTTCTGGCGGGACAGTAAAAAACTACAGGCCCTTTGGATCTCCGGAGCGTCAACAGGAACGCCGGCAGCGAGTAAGCCCCACACGCCGAACCAGGTGCCGTAGGTAAAACAGACGGCCCATGATCCTTCAAAGCTGCCGTCCTGCCTCTGTATCTTTTTCAGAAAAAGGGCTCCCCGTGAGATCGCACGGTCTATCTTTCTTCGCAGTTCGCCGCTGTAATTCGATTTGATTCGTGCCAGGGCCTGGATGCAGGATGAGGAGCATTCCACATAGGAATAATCAATCATGATATCCCCAAAGACGCTCGATGGATTCAGCAGCTCAAGCCATGTCCCGCCCCGCTGTTTTTCATAGGTTGCCCATCCGCCGTCGCTGTTTTGGAAGGAAAGGATGAGACGTACGGCGTCTTCGAGAAGATCTGCCGGCACGGAGGGATCGATGGCGAAGGCTCCGCGGAGCAGGCCTTCGGCTTTGAGACCTTCGGCGGTGCAGTCGGTAATGGGCCATCCGTGTTCCCGATCGCTGAAGGGCCATCCGCCGCGGGACCGGTGGCGGTAATATCGCTTATGATCCGGCACATCCTCCAGTATCTGGTTGTTCCTGATGAAGCTGTAGGCTTTTCTCAGGGGAGCCTCGTAATCTTTTTCAAGACCGGTCGAGAACAGAGACTGAACGGCAAAGGCCGTATCCCAGAGTGCCGTCGAATTGTAGCCGTTCATCTTTTTCCCGTCATGGCCTTCGCACAGATAGGTCATGAGGGATATGAAGCTTTTTTTAAAGTGATGGCCTCCCGGATCATCATAATAATGCACCAGGGTGTTCAAGACGCTGTTGACGGGTCCTATGTCGATATAGTTTGTTACCCTGTCTTCAAAAAGAATATGCTCGAATAGTACCGAGAGGGCATGATCGCGGAATTTTATAGAATGATGTTTTTCGTAGAACAGCTGTATCCTGTTGATCATCTTCAGGAGCCGGCTGAAAGGCCGGTAGTTGTCAACGGAGGCAACGTAATTTCTGTAGTTGTCAAAATCAATGGCGTTGTAATCAGTATCATAGATGTCACGGCGTATCTCCCTGATGAGGCTGTTCTCCGGTATGCGGGCCCGTATCCCGTAGAGGAATGCCATGGGCAGATAGACCTGGCGGGCATGGCACCAGAGTTTCGAAGGGTGAAAGGGGAGGAACGAGGGGAGGGCCCAGAGCTCTGGCAGGAGTGGGGTGATCCCTTCATAGGGATACAGATTGAGAAGGCAGAGAAAAAACTTACCCCAGCTTGCGGCTCCCAGGGCTGTCCCGTTGGCAATGATCCAGCCTCTCATTTTCTCCATGTCAGGGTTGTTTCTTGCAACGCCGAGTATGCGAAGGGATGCGTAGCAGAGCACTGTGGTGAACATGCAGCCTTCGTCTTCGGCGTGGAGGCCGATGCTGCCGTCCGCGTTCTGAACGTTGAACAGATACCGTGTAAATCCCAGCCGGTCCTCCTCCGGAATGGGTTCACCGGTTATATAACAGACGCTGATATGCATCGGCAGGAGGAACATGGGTCCGCCATAATCCCCTATCCAGCACCCCTTTTCATCCTGGATGGATACAAGGTAATCGATGCCTTTTTTGATAACGGTTTCAATTGACTCTGTCTCTTTTTCAGCGAACAGTGAAAGAACCTGTGACTTCATGATCGTCCCCCCTTTTGATAATCACGGCCTTGCTCAGTCCATGCTTTTCAGAACACGGGAAAAATTCTTGATATCGCCAAAGATTGCCTGACTTTCCGGGCTTGCCTTTGAAACGGCCTTTCGCGCCGTATCCATATATCCTTCCCAGAATCCCCCGCTGTAGATCTCTTCGAGGAGTTCATCATAGATGACGTTCATCTCCTTCTTCCATGCCGGGTCTATCTGTACGGCCTTTTCGGCCCACCGGTGGCAGTAGCGGCATGTTTCGCAGTCCCGCGCCTTGCAGCTGTTCTTGTGGAAAAAGTCGATGAAGCCGTCAAGCTTCCGGTTGTCGATATAAACCGGGTTTGCACCCCGCAGGGGGAAAAGAACGCTTCCCGTTTCGCCGAACTTGACCACCTTGAGGAACTTGATGAGATTGACCGCCTTCGGCCTGATGAAATACTTCAGGAGTCTCTTGCGGGAAAAGGCGTCCTTGTCCCGCTCGGAAAATTTATCCAATGGGTATGCGTAATTCTGGAAGAGGTATAATAAATTGCCGTCGTACTTCCGGTCATGGTAGGCCTTGACCCGGTCCAGCAGTATGGCTGTCGGCGTGTTCCGCTCAACGATCTTGAAATTAACGTAGCCCATCTCCTCGTAGATATGGAGATCTTCGGGCCGTATCCAGTTGGCGCGGATGTAATGCACCGGCTCGGCAAGGCGCATCTGATTGCAGTAGAGGGAGCAGAAATCAAGGGGAAAGCCCTTTGACTTCTTCTGGGATGCGGCGGACAATCCCACGGCATGGTTCCCCGCGATAGCGCAGTCCTGACGGCACCAATTGTTTACTATGAGAGACAGCTCTACGGTTTCGCCCGCGGCCTTGCGCATGGCTTCAAGCTCCTTGAACTCCCGATGGATGTTCACCTCTGATATGACGATGCAGTCAGCGCCGGCGTCCTTCCAGAACCGTATTTTTCTTGGATTGTCGGTATAACGGTGCGAGCTGACGCGGACCTTAATATTCGGATACCGGCGTTTGATAAGCTTCAGGAAAAATACGTTGGCGACAGTCACCGAGTCAACCTTGATCTCATTGAGCCATCCCAGGAGATGATTTATTTCGCGCTGGCCCTCGCTGGTATATTCCATGTTGCCCATGGTTGATGCGTTGAGCAGGTAGTTGAATTCCATCCCTTTCTCATGGGTCTTCTTTACGAAATCGGCACATTTCTGTTTGTCGATCGAAGGCAGATAAAACGACGGCCTTCCTCCGCCGAAATAATCGGATGTCAGTTTCCCGTAAAGTTCGTAAACGGGATACGGTGCAAGGCCTTCAAGCAGGGCATCATCAAAGCTGCAGGCTACTGAAAATTTCATGGGTTCCTCCCCGGCGTCAATATTTGAACGATTTATCAATTTAACAAAAATATGAATCGTTCAATAGTTGCAGAGCCTTATTTTTTTCAACTGTTTTTTTAAAAAAATTTGCAAAAAAATTTGCGATAGGTCATAATTGATCAGCAAATGCGCCTGGATGGGATTTTTTTTTGGCTAATGTGATGCATAAAGTTTATAACTTGACATCGCCATATTGACAATTTGAATGAATATATAGAAAAATAGAGCTTAATTGGCGGTATTGGTAACAATAAAAATAAAAAATTAGCGGGTAGAGCAAACAATCATGACCCAGAGAAAAAAAAAGACAACAAAAACAAAAGAAGATGTAAAACTGGAAATTATCAAGAAATCACGTGAAGTGATCTCCAAGATGGGATGGCGCAAGTCAAGCACGGAAGAGATCGCCAAGACATTAAACAAGACAAAAAGTTCCCTCTACCACTATTTCGACAACCGTGAAGAGCTTATCAGGGCGGTGGTGCATTATGAGGGTGAACAGATCAAGGAGGCCCTTATCGAGGCCATCGGCAAAGAAAAGAATCCGCAGGACAAGCTGATGGTATATTTCGCCACCAGGATAAAAAAAATCTACAAGCTGTGGGATTTCTACAAGGGGGTAATAGAGGAATATTTTCTCCGGTATTCCTTCATCATGATGGCCCTCGACGATTATATGCGCTATGAGCAGCAGCTGATTGAAAATATACTGACAGAAGGAAACAAGAGCGGTCTATTTTCAATTCAAAATATACCCTTAACGTCCCGGGCCCTCATCAAGATGATGATGGGTTTTGATTTTTTCATGTTCCAGGGGGGCAAGTTCAAGGATATACAGGATGAACTGGCGGAAGGATTGCGGCAGTTTATCCGTGGCATGTTGAAAAAGTAGCCGAAGTATCGGTTGGTGTCTGTGGCGGCAGGGAGTCGTTGCCTGTCAGATGCCCCGTATCTCGCACCGGTCGGCGAAGGTGAGGATGAAATCCCTGAACTGCCGGAGCGTTTCCACCGGGTACGGCTCGATGACTTCCCACGCCCTGTCCAGGAGACGCGCCTCGCGCTGGAACTGCTGCAGGAAATATTTTCTGACCCTGCCGACGGCGTCCCTGATGCTGGCCAGGTCTTCCATGGTGACATAGGCCGGCACGCAGGTCGTGCGTACCTCGTAGTCGATACCGCTTGTTCTCAGGACCTCGATGCTCTCGGCGATGTTGCTGAAATCCACATCGGAATCGGTGAGGAGCCGGTATTTTTCCGGCGATGTTTTAATGTCTATGGCGGCGTAATCCAAGAGACCTCCGGCGACGAGGTTCCTGATGACCCCGGGCTGCAGGCCGTTGGAATCGAGCTTTACCGCCAGTTGGAGTTCTTTGATCTTTTCCACGAAGGAAAAAAGGTCTTTCGACAGCGTTGGCTCACCGCCGGAAATGGTGACACCGTCAATGAGGTTTTTCCTCTTCCTGAGAAGGTCGAGGGTGTCCTCGTCGCTGGAAAGAGGCATCTCCTGCCAGTTGCCGGCAAGGTCGGGATTGTGGCAGTACCGACAGCGCAGGTTGCATCCCCCGGTGAACAGCACGGCGCTGATCTTGCCCGGGTAGTCGATCAGCGAAGTTTTATATATTCCTCTGATATTCATAAACCGGCGTCTGCTCCACGCGGTAGACTTTTCTTTCGCGGAATTCTTCCTGCTTCCCCTTGTTCCACTGATTGACAGGCCGGAAATAGCCGACAACGCGTGAATACACTTCAACCGGGACCTTTAATTCTTTCTTGCTCATCATGCATCTCCTCAAATAGTATAAGATTTACTTATAATGTCTCTGATTATCCTCCCTAAATCCCCCGGCAGGGGACTTAAAGATAAGTCATAGCCATCAACCCCCCCCTCCGTGGGGATGGGTGGATGTGACTCAAACTCCAGGGGCGTCCGGATTATGTCGGATATCCCCTCTTTTATATATCGACATTACGCGCCGTCAACTTCAATACCGTGTTCTATCAGCTCGTCCTGGGAATGGTCATAGGGACAGTATTTGTGCGCCCCCGGTATATACCCGTGGACCGGGCATACGCTGAAGGTGGGGGTGATGGTAAAATAGGGAAGCGAATAGTTTTCGGCGATCTTTTTCACCAGCATCTTGACCGAGCTGACGTCATTGATCTTTTCGCCGAGGAAGAGGTGTACCACCGTGCCGCCGGTGAATTTCGTCTGCAGCTCGTCCTGGTGGTCGAGGACGTCGAAGAGATCGTCCGTGTGCCCCACCGGAAGGTGGACCGAGTTGGTGTAATAGGGCTCCTGGGTGCCCGATGTCCTGATGTCCTTGAAAAGCTTCCGGTCATGCATGGCGAAGCGGTAGCTGACGCCCTCCGCGGGGGTCGCTTCGAGGTTGTAGAAGTTGCCGGTCTCCTCCTGGAACTGCATGATGCGGTTGCGCATGAAGTCGAGGACCTTCAGGGCGAACTCTTTCCCTTCGATCGTGGCGATGTCCGCGTTCAGCATGTTCAGGCAGGTCTCGTTCATGCCGATGAGGCCGATGGTCGAGAAATGGTTGATCCAGTATTTCTTGTTCCGCTCGTAGATGGCTGAGAGGTAATGCTTGGTGTACGGATAAAGATTGTTCTCGGTGAAATTCTCCAGGGCCTTGCGCTTGATCTCCAGGGAGCTTTTCGCCAGGGCCATGAGGCGTTCGAGGGTCTCGAAAAAGTCGCCTTCGTTCTTGGACGCGTAGGCTATGCGCGGCAGGTTGATGGTGACCACGCCGATGCTCCCGGTAAGGGGATTGGCGCCGAAGAGCCCGCCGCCGCGTTTCCGCAGCTCGCGGTTGTCAAGGCGCAGGCGGCAGCACATGGAGCGCGCGTCTTCCGGGTCCATGTCCGAATTGATGAAGTTGGCGAAGTAGGGTATGCCGTACTTGGCGGTCATCTCCCACATCGGGTCGAGCTTGGCGTTGTCCCAGTCAAAGTCCCTGCTGATGTTGTAGGTGGGGATAGGGAAGGTGAAGATCCTGTTCTTGGCGTCCCCTTCGGACATGGCCTCGGCGAAGGCGATGTTGAACATGTCCATCTCGTCCTGGAACTGGCCGTAGGTCTTTTCCTGCGCTTCGCCGCCGATGATGACATGTTCGCCGGCGATGTTGGACGGCACCGTGAGGTCCAGGGTCACGTTGGTAAAGGGGGTCTGAAACCCGACCCTGGTGGGGATATTCATATTGAAGATGAACTCTTGGAGAGACTGCTTGACTTCTTCATACGAAAGCTTGTCGTACCATATGAAGGGAGCCAGGTAGGTGTCGAAGTTGGCAAAGGCCTGGGCGCCGGCGGACTCACCCTGCAGGGTGTAGAAGAAATTGACCACGTGGCCCAGGGCGCTCCGGAAATGCTTGGCAGGCCTGCTCTCCACCTTGCCTGCCACGCCGCCGAAGCCGCGAATGAGAAGGTCGCGCAGGTCCCATCCGACGCAGTAGGCCGAGAGGAGCCCCAGGTCATGGATATGGAAATCGCAGTTCACGTGGGCGTTGCGGATCTCCGGGGGGTATATCCGCTCGAGCCAGTACTTGGCGGTCACGGCGGTGGCTATGTGGTTGTTCAGCCCCTGGAGGGAGTAGCTCATGTTGCTGTTTTCATTAACCCGCCAGTCGGAACGGTCCAGGTAGCTTTCTATCAGCTCAAGGCCTTCGGTGAGGAGGCTTTTCCCTTCGCGGATCTTCCGGTGCTGCTCGCGGTAGAGGATGTAGGCCTTGGCGACCTTGGCATGGCCCCGCTCGATGAGCATTTTTTCGACCAGGTCCTGTACGTTTTCAACGGTGGGGATCCGGCCGTCTTTGTAGATGATGGTTAAAATGCCAATAATGGAATCGGAGATGGCCTGGGCCGTGGCGCGGTCGCTGCCGCCCACCGCCTGGGCGGCCTTGTAGATGGCGTCGGTTATTTTTTCGGGGTTGAAAGGGACTATCCTGCCGTCCCGTTTTCGTATGAAATTGGATTGGGAACCGTCAGCCATGTGGAATCTCCGGAATCAGTAGCGGTTAAATTTGCATATACAAAATAAAACAATATACGGAAATACAGAAAAATATTTTCGACTCGGGAAGTGAAAATCTAATGTGACATAATACAAGTAATTTGCTATTAATCTTATATAGCCTCTCACAATAAAAAGTCAATTAAAAATATTATGTCGCTATAAAAAATTTTTGGAATTTTCAGTCCAAACAATGCAGACTGGAAATAATTTAGCTTCTTTCTAAAAATAGCTGATGATATCTTTTCACTTCTATATAATATCATAATTATCATTGCTAGTTATGAAGCAGGTCTTTTTTTATTGAAATTACACTTATTTGGTGGTTTTCTCTATGCAATTAATGTAAACTAGAGTAATACTAATGAAGATTTAAAAAGAAATCATGAGATAATGAAATATAATAATGAATAAATAAAGGAGAATCCCTTATATGGCCGAAATGACCCATGTTGATGGAAAGAATGTTGGAACCATAGCCCTGTACGCCCTCAGCACCTGCATATGGTGTAAAAAGGCCAAGAGTCTGCTGGATGAATTGAAGCTTGCATATTCCTATGTCTACGTGGATCTCCTGGAAAGCGCCGAGAATGCCATCGTCAAGGACAACATACGCCAGTGGAATCCCCGGTGTTCCTTTCCCACCCTGGTCATCAATGACCATGAATGCATTATCGGTTTTGACGAGGAAAAGATCAGGGGGCTGGTAAAATGACCGGGGAGCGCGCCGTTTCACCGGAAGCCGTTGACAGGCTGTATAAAAAGCTTTTCGATGAAGCTGAAAAGGCAGGCTACCACCTTGGTCCTGATGTCGAATTTACGAAGGAACTGGTCCGGGGTCTTATCGTAAATGAAGAACGGTACGGGTACCGCGCCTGTCCCTGCAGGCTTGCCTCTGGGAACAGGCGGGATGATCTGGACATCATCTGCCCCTGCGACTACCGGGACAGCGATCTTGCCGAGTTCGACGCCTGCTATTGCGGGCTCTACGTGTCCGAGCGGATAGTGAAGGGGGAGAAGGACCTGCAGCCGATACCGGAGCGCCGTCCGCCGGAAGAGGAGCGGGCGCTGGCGGAGATCGATGCCGCGCGGCAGAAGCCGTCCGCCGGGTTGAGCCTCCCGGTGTGGCGCTGCAAGGTCTGCGGCTATCTCTGCGCCCGGGAGGAGCCCCCCGGGGTCTGCCCCATCTGCAAGGCCGACAAGGACCGCTTCGAACGGTTCATGTAATAATCCTTTACCATTTCGTCCATCACCCTGCTGGTCCGCGCCGCAGTATGACCGGTGCCTGGGCATGTTCCTTTTCCGAGAAGCGCATCGACGATATTCTGGATAAGATAGTGTTGCCCGTGTCCGGCCTTGTCACGGGGAAATGATTCAGTACCGGTGCCGTTTTCAGGTATTACGGGAGCAAAATCAAGTGCCGCAGAAGTGACATCCTCTCTATCAATTGAATTGCACTCTTTCAATGACACCGGACAAGTCTCATTTGAAAAGGCCATGACGTATCGGGCGCTTTATGGCGTGTATGTTCCGGCCATGGGCCCGGAATAAAATCCTTAAGATGCCCTCCTGAAATTCCGATACTATCAATGAAGCGGTGCAAGGCCCTGCGCCGTGCGGAATTATTCACAATCGGGAGATTCCCATGAAAAAAGCCATACTGTCCATTTGCATTCTCCTTTCCTTTATTCTCTTCACGGAATTAAAAGGTAACTCCCAGCTGAAAATAAACGCCATTGATACCGTGAAGCTGACCAATGCCGATATCCCGGAGGGCTTCATGTACGGCACGGTCCCGGCGCCCTACCGGAGCACCCTGAAGGGCAACCCGTGGCTGATGGACAGGGCCGCCATCAAGAGGCTGGCGGACAAGATCTATCCGGGCGGGGACTTCAACAGGATCGCCGGCATCCATGTTTCCATCATCGCCAACAAGAAGACGCCCCTCGGCGACGACATCGTCTGCTATGTCATCCTGTATAACAGCATGAGGGACGCGCAGCAGGAAATGAAGAAAATGTCTGAATTCGTCGGCTACAACAACGACCGGGCCCTGATGATCACGAAGGACAACATGGCCATCATATTCTTCGTCGATGACATCGAGAATTTTCACTACATCCAGGAGCTTGCCAAAACCGTCGGCGAGCGGATGAAGAGCCTGTAGCGATGAATGAATCAGCCCCCGCCCGTCCGGCGGGGGTTCATGTTCCTTCATCGACGCTGATCAAATTATTGCAATCCCCCCTTGACGATCGGTTTTTTTTTATTTATTTTAATAGTATCCTGTAAATGTTTCTTACCTTTTGCTTTTTAATCCTTGCATTATTTGTCGAGGTGTCATGAGATAGGGGTGCAACCGCTATCCGTGCATCTAGTGGAGGGGCTATGCCATGGCCGCCTGAGGTGCGGCCGTGTCCGAGCCTCCGGTACTGAAAAAGATTTTTAGGGAGAGTGACCGAGATGAGAATGGATAAACTGACACTGAAGGCGCAGGAGGCCGTGAACACGGCCCAGAACATCGCCACTGACATGAACCACTACGAAATCCAGCCGGAGCACCTGCTCCTGGGGCTGGTCGACCAGGAGGGGGGCATCTTCAGCTCCATCGCCCAGAAAATAGGCGTGCGCCTGCACGATATACGGAATGAAGTCGACGCGGCGGTCAAGGAGCTCCCGCGCCAGGTCGGGGCCGGGCCCGGGGGCGGGGCCCTGTCGGCGGCCCTGCGGGACGTGCTGAATGAGGCGTGGAACGAGGCCGTGGGCCTGAAAGACGACTACCTGAGCACCGAGCACATGATCCTCGCCCTTTCCTCCAAGGGGAGCGGCAGGGCGCGGAAGATACTGAACGAGCACGGCTTCATCAGGGACAATATCCTGAAGGTCCTCAAGGACATCCGCGGGTCGAAGCGGGCCAGCGACGAGAGCGCCGAGGATAAGTACAACGCCCTGGACCGCTTCAGCCGCGACCTCACGAAGCTCGCGCGCATGAACAAGCTCGATCCCGTCATCGGCAGGAACGAGGAGATACGGCGGGTCATGCAGGTTCTGACGCGGAGGACGAAGAACAACCCGGTCCTCATAGGCGAACCGGGCGTCGGCAAGACCGCCATCGTTGAGGGACTGGCGCGCCGCATGGTCGAAGGCGACGTGCCGGAAAACCTGAAAAACAAGCGGCTGGTGGCCCTCGACATGGGCGCCCTTATCGCCGGCGCGAAGTACCGCGGCGAGTTCGAGGAGCGCCTGAAGGCGGTCATCACCGAGGTGGAGGAGTCCGCCGGCGATGTGATCCTCTTCATCGACGAGCTCCATACCCTGGTGGGCGCCGGGGCCGCCGAGGGGGCCGTGGACGCCTCTAACATGCTCAAGCCCGCCCTTGCCCGCGGCGACCTCCGCTGCATCGGCGCGACGACGCTGAACGAGTACCAGAAGTACATCGAGAAGGACAAGGCCCTGGAGCGGCGCTTTCAGCCGGTGCTCACCAAGGAGCCGACGGTGGACGACACCATAGCCATACTCCGCGGGCTGAAGGAGAAGTACGAGGTGCACCACGGCGTGCGCATATCCGACTCGGCCTGCGTCGCCGCCGCGGTGCTGTCCGAGCGCTACATCACCGACCGCTTCCTTCCGGACAAGGCCATCGACCTGGTGGACGAGGCGGCGTCGCGCATCAAGATGGAGATCGACTCCATGCCGATAGAGATCGACGAGATCGAGCGGAAGGTGCGCCAGCTCACCATCGAGACCGAGGCGCTTAAGAAGGAAAAGGACAAGGCGTCCCGCGACCGCCTGGAGAAGATCAAGGAGATGCTGGCGAACCTGAACGAGAGCAAGAGCGGCCTGGTGGCCCAGTGGAAGAGCGAGAAGGAAGTGATCACGCAGATCCGCAAGATCAAGGAGCAGATCGAGCAGCTCCGCATGGATGAGCAGCGCGCCGAGCGGGAGGGGAACCTGAACCTGGTCGCCGAGATCCGCTACGGCAAGATCGGAGATTTAGAGAAGAAGCTCGCCGCGGCAAATGAAAAACTGAAGTCGATGCAGGGCGGCAAGACCCTCCTCAAGGAGGAAGTGACCGAGCAGGAGATCGCCGCCGTGGTCTCCCGCTGGACCGGCATCCCCGTGTCGAGAATGCTTGAAGGGGAGAAGGAAAAGCTCCTGAAGATGGAGTCCCTCCTTGAGAAGAGGGTCGTGGGGCAGCACGAGGCGATATCGGCCATATCCAACGCGGTGCGGCGTTCGCGGTCGGGCATCCAGGACCCGGACCGTCCCATCGGCTCGTTCATTTTCCTGGGACCCACCGGCGTCGGCAAGACCGAGACCGCCAAGGCGGTGGCGCAGTTCATGTTCAACGACGAAAAGGCGATCATCCGCATCGACATGTCCGAGTACATGGAAAAGCACGCGGTGGCGCGCCTCATCGGCGCGCCACCGGGCTACGTCGGATACGAGGAGGGCGGACAGCTCACCGAGGCGGTCCGGCGGCGTCCCTATGCCGTTGTCCTCTTCGACGAGATCGAGAAGGCGCACCCGGACGTGTTCAACATATTTTTACAGATACTCGATGAGGGGCGCCTCACGGATTCCAAGGGGCGGGTGGTCGATTTCAAGAACACCCTGATCATCATGACATCGAACATCGGCACGTCGTACATCGGCGACGCCTCGATTCCGTACGAAAAGCGGAAGCAGGGCGTCGAGCAGGAGCTCAAGGGCCATTTCAAGCCTGAGTTCCTGAACCGGGTGGACGAGATCATCATCTTTAACCCGCTTTCAAAGGAGAACATCGGCGATATCGTCAAGCTGCAGATCATCCAGGTGGCCGCGCGTCTCAAGGAACGGGGCATAGTCCTGGAGTTCTCGAAGAAGGCGCTGGATTTCCTGGTGGAGGAAGGGTTCGACCCGCAGTTCGGCGCGCGGCCCCTCCGGCGGGCGATCCAGAAATATCTGCTGGATCCGCTCTCGGTGCGCCTCCTTTCCGGCGAGTCCCTGGCGGACCAGAAGATCAAGGTCGATTCCGACGGCAAGAAGCTGAATTTCAGCAGATAGCCTCCTTCCGGCCCCGCTCCGGTGAGATCGGGGCCGGGTTATCCCCCGGCCCCCGCATCTTCGATGTTTTTATCATCCGATGCGATATCTGTGTTGGCAGGTGCGGCAGTCTATGTCTTTTCTGACAATGATTTTTTAATGCCCTAGCGTGTAGCGTGCACGCCGATCTGCATAAAAAAATTAAAACAACATTATAATTGTAATCAAAAATGGATTTTACATCGAATCTCACAGCCGTTATTTTGATCATTTTTTTCGCCCTCTATTTCATCTGTTACCGGTTCTTCAAGGACAGGACGGCTGTATTGAATATCATTGTCGCGGCCAGCTCGCTCCTCATGTACGCACTCTGGTATCCGCCCGCCGTTTTTATCCTTATAGGATACGCGGTCCTGGTCAGGTACGCCGGCGCTGCCCTGCACCGGAACCGCTCGGTAGTGCTCCTCCGCCTCCTGGTGGCGTTGCTGGTCCTGGTGTGGGCGTTCTTCAAATACTACTACGTGTTCGTGGTGATGGTAACGAAAAACATTTCCGCCATGTTCAACGTTTTTATCCCCCTGGGCATCTCCTTTTTCACCTGCACGGTCATCGGCTATTTCATCGACCTATACCGGAACAACGCCGATCCGCCGGAGACCCTGTTCGATGCCCTGATTTTCATTACCTTCTGGCCGACCATTTCCTCCGGCCCCATCCTGAGAGGAGGGAATTTTTTCAAATACCTGAAGGAACGGGAGCCCGTTACCACGAAAACGATCTCTCTCAGCGCCGTGCTCATAGCTTCCGGCATCATCAAGAAGCTCCTTATTGCGGACAACCTGGGGTCATACGTCAACTGGAACCTGATCTTCGGCGTTGACCGGATGGACATCCATGAGGCCTGGGCCACCATGATCGGGTTCCTCGGCCAGATTTACGGCGATTTCAGCGGCTACAGCGACATGGCCATCGGGTTCTCCCTGCTCCTGGGGTTCAGGCTTCCGGCCAACTTCAACTATCCCTATATCGCGTCGTCCTTCGGCGAGCTGTGGCGCCGGTGGCATATCAGTTTTTCCTTCTGGCTCAGGGACTATGTGTATATACCCCTGGGGGGGAGCAGGAGCGGCAAGGCGCGGAAATACCTGAACCTGGTGCTGACCTTTATCGTTTCCGGCATCTGGCACGGCACCGGCCTCAATTACATTGTGTGGGGATCGATACAGGGCGTCATAATTTCGATTGAGGACGCCCTGGGCACAAGATACACGCGCATTAATTATATCGTCAGGCGGTTTATCACCTTCCTTCTTTTCGCCGCCGCGGCGACCTTTTTCCGCCTGGACGTTAAGAATGCCGCGAAGCTTCTGGTCAGGATGTTCGGGTACAATTCACTGAATTTCAGGATGAGCACAGCGGTCGCGTTTCTGCCCCTTGTCCTGGTATTCGGATTCCTGATCATCGATCACTGGGTCAAGTTCTACACCGTGGATGAGCAGGGGTTCCCCGAGGTCAATAATAAACCCCATGTGATCATCATTCTCTGCGTGCTGCTCCTGCTTGCGCTTATCTTCCCCGGACAGGATCAGCCCTTTATCTACTTCAAGTTTTAGGTGAATCCATGAGTTCGAGAAACATAATTGTTTTCGTCATAGTGACGCTCCTGGCGGGATCCCTGCTGTCGGTTTTTCTCCAGACCGCCTATGTGGGGCATGAAAAGGAACAGCGCGCGAAGAACGATATCACCGAGAATCCTTTTTACGATGAATTCAGGAAAACAGGGGCGCGCTACGGGCTGGACATGGGTTTCACGAAAAACGCCGGGTGCATGACGGGCACGCAGCTGGATCTGGAAAAAATGCCGCTTCTGGCAAAGGGACCCAAGTCATGCGACATCCTCCTGGTCGGCGACAGCAGCATGGCCTGGGGCCTGATCCCGGAGGTCGTTGAACAGATGACCGGCCTGGTCATGGGAACCTTCACCTCCGAGGCCCTGATTCTCAACATCACCACGGCCAGCATGATCCGGAACCTCGCCTCCTATTATCTCAAGGACGACGGACTCCTGATTCTGTCATTCGGGGGATGGACCCAGGAACAGGACGCCAATTCGATGGTGCTGGTATATTCCAGCTGGATCTACAGCGCCGCAGGCCTGAATGAAGAAGGATTCAAAAAATTCATCGAAGAGTGGCGGTCTTCCCGGCTGGGCTCCCGAAGGGCCATGCTGCAGCAAATCGCTTTTTCCGAATATCGGAAGTACATAGCTGAAGTGAAACAAACGCTGGGGAAAAACTATTACCTTTCCCTCCTGCAGCTGCCGCTGTACTCTGAATATATAGAACCCGTGGTGAATCCTGGCTGGTACAAACACAAGAAAGCAATGAAGGAGATGATCCGCTGCTTTCTCCGCTGGAACAACCGTTCCATTGTGATGTACATGCCGGGTCATGACAGGAAATACATGTCCAAGGATTCCGAATCGCGCCCGGATCCGAAGTTCAGGAACAAGGACATCGAGGCCGTATCCAAAATTTTAAACGCGATACCGTGCAGGAAAGCATACCAGATCCATATCAACTTCGATGATGCCAAGTACGCAAAACTCAGGAGCATCTACAACACCTATTACCGGGAATCCTGCGGACTTATCGACCTTGGGATGGAGCACCCGAAGGACGAATCGTATGAAGTTGACGAGAAAGAGCACACGGTCAACACCGGCGGTTTTTACCAGAGCGTCCTCATCGGCAAGGCCCTCAAGCGGGACTTCGCGTC
>CALMRZ010000075.1 GCA_937872225.1 uncultured Spirochaetota bacterium | reverse complement strand
GGCATACGGAAAGGTATTAAAATTTATGCGGTGATAAAGGCCACGGCGTTCAGGAGGCTCAGGTGATTACGACTGGCGTTGTTCGATACTTCGAGCAGCGGCGGCATCTTGGATGCCATACCGTCATCGGGCCATGATTACGCTTGACAACGGGTTGATCGATTTCATAAATTAATGCACAGCCTGAACCATTCATAACCCCGGGAGAACAAGCATGGCAGACATACGCATCAGAAGGCTGACTTATGAAAACAAAATGGATTCTTACCGCCTGGAGGACTACATCCGGATCGTGAAGGAATTCCACGGGAGCCTGGCCCCGGGCCTGCTGGTAGGCGGCTTCATGGTGGACCTTGCCCTGAAGAACCTCCCCGAAGGGGAATTCTTCGACGCCATATCGGAAACGAAAACCTGCCTTCCCGACGCGGTACAGCTCCTGACCCCCTGCACCGTGGGTAACGGCTGGCTTAAGGTCATGGACTTCAGCAGGTTCGCCGTCAGTCTCTACGATAAAAGCACCGGCGAAGGAATCAGGGTGTACCTCGATCCCTCAAAAATAGAACAATGGCCCGAGATCAAAAACTGGTTCTACAAGCTCAAGGCCAAGAAAGAACAGAACTACCAGCTTCTCATCGACCAAATCAGGGAAGCGGGCGCGGGGCTCTGCAGCATGAAGAAAATCAGGATAAAACCCGAGCTGCTGGGGGGCCACGCCCACGGAAGCCGCATCGCCAATTGCGAAAAATGCGGTGAGGCCTTCAAAGTAAAGGACAGCCCCCTCTGCCCGGCATGCAGGGGCGGCGACCCCTACACCGCCCAATAATACGGGACCAACATCATTCTTCAATCAGAGGCATCCCATGAAGAATTTAAAAGCGGTGGTCAGGATACACCTGTGGATCGAATCGGACAAGGGAATGATCCTGGGACCGGGAAGGTCCAGGCTGATCGAGTACATTGAAAAATACGGGTCCCTTCGTACCGCGGCGAAAAAAATGGGCATCTCATACCGGGCCGCCTGGGGGAGGATAAAAAAGACCGAGGAAGTGCTCGGGTACAAGGTGCTGGAAAAGGCCCCGGGCGGCTATCAGCTTTCCGAACTGGGGCGGGAACTGCACGATAATTATATCGAATGGTATAAACGGCTTGAGAACTATGCTGTAAAAGAAGCGAAAGAATTTTTTCCCTGGAAATCCATGCCATACAAAGGAAGCGAATAAACCGGTCTGCCTTACGCCCTCCCTTTTATTTACGGTTAATCATTTTTTTCTTGATATTTCCAACTTAGCGGTCACACTGTTTTATCCTCACGTGATTGTGTCCATCATGCCGCTACCAGAATGAATGATAGAGAGGGGGATTTTTGCATGAAAAATATCATTGACTACAGAAACATTCACGACATGGTGAAAGCCACCATTGACAGGAACCCCCGGAAAACCGCTTACCGCTGGATACTCAACGATAACGGCGACACCGGCTCCGTCACCTGGAAGCAATTCCACGAAGAGACGCTGGCTGTCTCCCGGGGACTGCTCAAGCTCGGCATAAGAAAGGGGGACCGGGTTGCCATACTCAGCTTCACTTGCTACCAGTGGGTCATCTGCGACCTGGGGACCATGACCATCGGGGCCTGCACCATCGGGCTGTATCATTCCAATACCGCCAAAGAAACCGAATACATAATACGGCATTCGGCCTCAAAGGTGGTCTTTGTCGAAGACGAAAACCAGCTCCGGAAAATCCTGGAGATCAGGAAAAGGATCCCATCGGTAAAACTGGTGGTGATGATGAAAGGCCACTACAGCGGGCCGCTGAAAAAATGGGTGATTTCCTTTTACGATTTCCTGAAGCGCGGTTACACCGTCAGCGGCAGGAACCTCGCCCTTGCCATGGACAAGGTTCGGCCCGCCGACGTCGCCACCATCGTGTACACTTCAGGGACAACGGGCGTTCCCAAGGGCGCCATGATCACCCATGACAACATGATTTTCACCAGCCAGTCGGTGCGCAACTGCGTGCCCATCGACGAATCGGACGAAACCCTGCTCTTTCTTCCCCTCGCCCACGTGTTCGCGCGGGTTGACATCTACGCGACGATAGCCAGCAACATAACCCTGACCTTCAGCCGCAGCATGGAGACCGTCATCACCGACTTGAAAATCGCCAGGCCGCACTGGTTCCCCTGCGTCCCCAGGGTGTTCGACAAGGTCTACACGCGGGTGACCGCCGCCGCCGAGGCCAGGGGCGGACTGGCGCTGTTCCTGTTCAACAGGGCCTTCGCCATCGGGTACCGCCGCAGCGACCTCGTGCTGCAGGGAAAGCCGGTCCCCTTCCTGCTGCGAAAGAAATACGACCTCATGTCGAAGCTCATCTTCAGCAAGCTCCGCGAGGCCCTGGGCGGAAGGGTACGCTTCTGCGTCAGCGGCGCGGCGCCCCTGAACCCGGCCGTGGCCAGGTTCTTCCACGCGGCGGGGATCGCCATCCTGGAAGGGTACGGCATGACCGAGAACTGCTCCTTCACCAACGTGACCTCCCTTGACAACCTGAAATTCGGCACCGTGGGCCGGACCGCCCCCGGAGTGGAGCAGAAAATCTGTGATGACGGCGAGATCGCATACCGGGGCAGGAACGTGATGAAAGGCTACTATAAAATGCCGAAGGAGACCGCGGCCGTTTTAAAGAAGGGTTGGCTGTATACCGGCGACCTGGGCATGACCGACCCCGAAGGAAACCTCGTCATCACGGGCCGTAAAAAAGAGATCATCATCACGTCAGGAGGAAAGAACATCGCGCCGGCGCCCCTGGAAAGCATGATCACCTCATCGAAATACATAAGCCAGGCCTGCGTCGTCGGCGACGGCCGGAAGCATCTCACCGCGCTCATAACCCTGGACATCGACAACATCATGGAATACGCCAGGGCCAAAGGAATTCCCGTCACCGGCGTCCACGACCTTGACGAGAATCCGGATATACTTACGCTGATAGACGCCGAGATGGCCCGGGTAAACGCGCAGCTCGCGAGCTTTGAGAGCATCAAGCGCTACGCGATAGTTCCGGAGTTCACCATAGAAGGCGGAACCGCGACGCCGACCCTGAAGCTTAAAAAGAGCGTCATCATCGAACAATTCAAAAAAACCATTGATGCGATGTATGATGATTAAAACGGCGCCGATGAGGAACGCCGAAAAAAAGGAGGATTCCTATGGCTCTTAACCCTCTCGTCGATTCCCGCGATGTCCGCTTTGTCCTCTTCGAACTGCTTGAAATCGAAAAGCTCGGGCAGTACCCCGCCTACGCCGACTTTGACCGCGACATGTACGAGGAGATACTCCAGCTTGCCGAACGGATTGCGGTCAACACCTTCTACCCGGCAAACAGGGAGGGGGACAGGATCGGCGTTTCCTACGATCCGCAGAAAAAGGAAGTCAGGACACCGGATGTATTCAAGCCCGCGTACAGGGCCTATGTCGAGGCCGGTTTTTTGAACATAACCGGCAAGCCCGATCACGGCGGGATGGGCATGCCCCTGACAATCGGAAACGCCTGTGAAGAGTTTTTCAGCGCCGCCAACGGACCCCTCCTCGGGTACCCGGGCCTCACCCGCGGCGCAGCGGAACTTATCAACAACTTCGGCACCGACGATCAGAAACGGCTCTACCTTGACAAGATGTACAGCGGCACATGGTGCGGCACCATGTGCCTGACCGAGCCGAATGCCGGGTCGGACGTGGGCGCGCTCCGCACGAAGGCGGTGCGGCGGGATGACGGCACCTACCTGATAAGCGGACAGAAGATATTCATCACCTGCGGCGAACATGACATGGCCGAGAACATCATACACCCGGTGCTCGCCCGCATCGAGGGTGACCCGCCGGGCACCAGGGGCATCTCCATTTTCATCGTGCCGAAGTTCCTGGTCAACCCGGACGGCACCCTGGGGAAACGCAACGACGTGGTCTGCTCCGGCATCGAGCACAAGATGGGGCTGAAGGCGTCGCCGACCTGCACCCTGAATTTCGGCGACAACGGATCCTGCGTGGGCTACCTTCTCGGCGAGGAGCGCAAGGGAATGAAGATCATGTTCCGGATGATGAACGAGGCGCGTATCCTTGTCGGCCTCCACGGCCTGGCCCTGTCCAGCACCGCCTACATGCACGCAGTCACCTACGCGCGCACCAGGCTCCAGGGCGCTCACGTCACCCAGATGGCGAAGCCCGACGCCCCGCAGGTGGCGATCATCAACCATCCCGACGTCAAGAGGATGCTCCTCTGGATGAAGAGCTATGTCGAAGGGATGCGCATGCTCACCTACGCCCTGTCATGGTACAGCGACCTCGCCGGGGTACTTGACGGCGAGGAGCGGAACAGGGCCGAGGCCATGGTGGAACTGCTGACGCCCATCCTCAAAGCGGGGAACACCGACATGGCGTGGCTGGTGACTGCCGAGGCCATCCAGGTATACGGCGGGTACGGCTATATCGCCGACTATCCGGTGGAGCAGCTGGCGCGGGACTCGAAGATCCTCTCGCTCTTCGAAGGGACCAACGGCATACAATCCATAGACCTCGTTATGCGGAAAATCCTCATGAACAGGGACCAGTATAACTACCGCGTATGGCGCGAGGAGGTTGAAAAGGCCGTTGCAGCGGCGAAGGGCGTTGTTGATGACGGTTATATCGAACAGGTCAGCCGCGGACTGCAGAAATTCAACGAGGTCGTCGAGATGCTGAAGAAGCAGATGGCGGAGATGAAAATCTTCCATATATTTTCCGCCGCGACCCCCTTCCAGCAGGCAATGTATCTCCTCGCCCTGGCATGGCTCCACCTCCGGTCCCTGACGGCGGCCGGGCCGAAGCTGAAGGCCGTCCTGGGCGACGCGAAGGGCGACGCCCGCGCCGCCCTGGTGAGGGACAACCGGGAAGCCGCCTTCTACTCCGGCAAAGTGCTGTCATCGCAGTTTTTCCTCAGGTCCGAATTCCCGAAATTTTTCGGCAGGATTGAAGCCCTCCTGAACGGCGAAACGGCGGTCATAAAGGCGGGGGACGAAATATTCACCGGCGCCCTCATGGAATGAAGCGCCGGCGGCTGTCTTTACCGGAGGGCCTTTTCCCTGGCCTGTTTTTTCCTGCAGTACCCTGACAGGGCGTTGAGGGATTGCACCGCGCTGCGCAGATCGTCATAGACCGGTATGCCCATGTCCGTGAGGATTTTCCTGGTTTCCCTGATCATCTCCGTGACCTCGATCGATTCGACCTCCCGCTTAAGGTCCGGCAGCACCACGATGACCGGCTTCTTCGTGGCGCTGACGGCATCGTCGATGGCGTCTGCCAGTTCCCTGAAGGGGGTCAGGGTCTTCACCGAGTCGGCGCCGAAGCTTATGGCGAGGGCCTTGTAGTGATAGAGGAGCTGAATCACGATCTGGACATCGATGACATCATCCTGCGCGGCCCTGACCAGCACCCCGTTCAGCACCTCCGGCGTGACATAGGGATTCGCTATGTCGATAGGGTTGCGCGCGCTTGATCCCGGCTTCGGCAGGAGCGGGTCGATCTGCCTCCGGACGTCTTCCTTCAGCTCGGGGATGCTCATGCCGTACCGCTCGGCCATGTCCGCCGCGTAGACCCCGAGGGCCCCTCCTCCCCCCACTATGGCAATGCTGCGGTATTCCCGGTGGGGCAGCATGGTCAGCGCAAGGGCGTAATCGGACAGCTCGCCGAGGTCATAGGCCTGGATCGCGTTGCACTGCCGGAACACCGATTCCCAGATGATCGAGCTTCCTCCCATGGAAGCGGTGTGGCTCTGCACGGCGCGGCCGCCCGACTCGGACAGCCCCCCTTTGAGGACGATGACCGGTTTCCGCGAAGCGACATCGTGGAGCGCGTCGAAAAAGCCGTGCCCGTCCTTCACCCCCTCGATATACATACCGATGACTTCCGTGTCCGGGTCGGAGCCAAGGTAGCGCAGGAGCTCTGTTTCCCTGAGGTCGGTGCCGTTGCCGAGGCTGATCATCTTGCTGAAGGCAAGTCCCTTCCATTTCCCCATGTGGGCGAAATCGATCGAATGCCCGCCGCTCTGGGAGACAAAGGCGACGGGACCGGTCTCGCGCGAAAGGTCCGGGCCGGGCAGGAAGGTGAGCCCACCGCGCGGGGAATAGACGCCGAAGCAGTTGGGCCCGATGATGCGGATTCCCTCTGCCGCGATCCTGGATATCCGTTCTTCCAGATCTATCCCCTCCGGGGTGCCGGTTTCCCTGAAGCCCGATGAGAGGATCTCAACGCCGGCGGCCCCCTTTTTCCTGCAGGCCTCAACGGCTTCGGGGACCTTGTGCGCCGGGACCGCTATGATGCCGAAATCAATGCGGCCGGGGATCTCTTCCACGCTCCGGTAGATGGTCAGGCCGTGGGTCACGCCGCCCTTGGGATTGACGGGGTATATCTTCCCGGGATAGCCGTAGGCGAGGAGGGAAATCAGGATCCCCCTGCCGAAGCCGAATCCTTCAGTGGCAACGCCGATGATAGCTATGCTTTCAGGCTCGAAAATCCTTTTAAGACTGTCATTGGCAGTGCCGGTCATGCTGGCGCTCCGGTCGGGGGACTTGAGAAGCGATGGGACTGTGCCATCATTGCTGTCTTAAACGCTCTTGTTTTTTTTCTTTTCCTGCTTGGCCAGTTTCTTTTCCTTGGCGGTTTTGGCAGGTTTTTTCTTGGCGTCTTTTTTGGTGTCCGCTGCTTTTGACATCACCGTCTCCTTACCATTAATTATTGATGCTGTTCAATTGCCGGTAGACAGTAGACATCGCGCCGGGAAATATTTCAAATGTTTTTTACCTTACGCACTGCATGGATCGCTCAGTGTAAGAATTTTTAGAGGGACGGGAGTTGTCCCGCGAGAAGCAGACAGGATGTCTCCGATTCCGCCGAGTCAATCCCGATATCCATGCGAAGATATAGAGGTATCGGGATTATACGAGGCGGACGAGCGGAATAGCTCCCGTCCCCCTAATTAATCCGCAGGCCCCGAGGCCTTTTTCTGACGCTAGTTGAGGCTTTCCGCAATCTTCCTTCCATAGTCTATACAGGCCTTCACCGCGTCATCGTCCGGGTTCCAGAGCGCCCTGATCCCGTCGCCTACCAGGTCAAAGCCGCCGAGTTTCAGGCCCTCGGCGATCATCTTCACCGACTCGCCGCTCCATCCGTAGGAGCCGAAGGCAAAGGCCTTTTTCTTCCTGAATTTAAGGCCCCTCATCTCTTCCAGGAGGGCTGCCACTGAACACAAAATGCCCTGGTTGATCGTGGGGGACCCCACGCCCACGGCCTTCGCCCTGAACACCTCTGTGATAAGGTCGTTCTTGTCGGTAGTGGAGGCATTGAAGAGCTTCACGGCGACCCTCCCGTCGACTTCCCGTATGCCCGCGGCGATCGCTTCAGCCATGACGCGGGTGCCGCCCCACATGGTGTCGTACAGAATCGTGACCTGGTTTTCCCGGTACGCGTCGGCCCAGACCAGGTATTTTTCAACGATCTGCGCAGGATTGTCGCGCCAGATTACGCCGTGGCTCGTGCAGATCATGTCCACCGGCAGCTTGAATGAAAGCACCTCGTTTATTTTTTTCGTCACCAGGGGGCTGAAGGGGGTGAGGATATTGGCATAGTATTTCATGCATTCGGCGTAGAGCTCATCCCGGTCAGCCGTATCGTTAAACATGCCGCTCGTGGCGTAATGCTGGCCGAAGGCGTCATTGCTGAAAAGCACGTTGTCGCCGGTCAGGTAGCACATCATGGTGTCGGGCCAGTGGAGCATGGGTGCTTCGATAAACACCAGTTCCTTGGAGCCGAGGCTCAGGCGGTCGCCTGTCCTGACGGTGACGAAATTCCAGTCCCGGTGGTAATGGCCCTTCAGGGACTTGACCCCGTTGGCCGTGCAATATATCGGCTTATCGGGAATGCGGCGCATCAGTTCCGGCAGGGCCCCGCTGTGATCGATCTCTCCATGGTTGGCTATCACGTAATCGATTGAATGCAGATCGATTATCTTCTCTAAATTCGCGACGAAATCCTTCGCGAAGGGGGCCCACACCGTGTCGATAAGGGCGGTTTTTTCTTCCCGGACAAGGTATGAATTATAGGTTGAGCCGCGGTGCGTTGAGTACTCATTGCCATGGAATTTCCGCAGTTCCCAATCGACTTTTCCCACCCAGGTTATGTTGTTTTTTACTGTACAAGCCATCATGCGCCTCCCCGTGTTGCGCTGGTCAATGTATTTATTATTTATCCCGCCGTTACGCAGGCAGGCATGAATTGTGCATTACCGCCTGCCGTACAACATTGTTGACTCCTTCTTTCATCACCGTTACATTAATAATACAAATGCCGCCTATCACACATAAAGGAGGTTCTTCATGTTCAAACCAAAACGCATCCTGGTAACAACAGACTTCACCGATGAATCAGACTCCGCCCTGCGCGAGGCGGTCGGGATAGGGGAGCAGTTCCGTTCCACCGTTTACCTCCTCCACGTCATTCCCGAAATCGAGCAGTGCGCCGTCGACTACTGCCTGGCCGAGTCGGTGATCATGGCGGAAAAAAACAAACTCCGCGGTGAAGCCGAGCAGAGGATGGATGAAATGGTCCGCAGGATCGCGCCGGACAGCATGGTGCAGATTGTCAAGGAAGTCCGCTTCGGCAACACCGTTGACGAAATCGTTTCCGTTGAGCGTGAACGCGCCATCGATCTGGTGATGGCCGCCCCGCACCGGAAACGAAGCCACTGGCTGGGCGAGACCCATCCGCTGACGAGAGACCTGGTCAGCAGGTCGGTCTGCGAGACCATGCTGGTAAGATAAGCACCCATCCATCGCTGAAACGTCAAATCATCCCATGATATCCGGTCAATATCATGGTTTTTTGTGCCCCAAGGCACGCTGCCATTCCCTCATGAAATGGATATCGCCTCGGCGGGGCAATCGTCGGCAGCCTCTTTCGCCAATTTTTCATGCTGGGCAGGCACCGGATCGACGCAGGCAACCGCGGTATCGCCCTCCATCCTGAACACTTCCGGGCAGGTCTGGACGCATAGTTCACAGCCGGTGCACAGGGTGGGATCAACTTTTGCTTTCATTGGATGCCCCCTGGTTATTTTTTTACAGCTAAGTATATATCACGCAGCCTGTTAAGCATATCATGATACGTTTCATGGACGCCGGCCCCGATCTCCTCGCGCTCGACGCGGTCGAACTCTTTTAAAAGCTCTTTCTGCTGGCTGTCCGACAGCCGCTCATCGGCCATGCGGAAGAGAATGTTGTTTTCCTTCATGATGTGGCCGTCAAGGAGCTTCACGTATCCGCCGGCATCACCGATGAACCTGCCGGCAGCCACGCTGTCGCCGGCCCTGATCTCCTCCAGGGCCTCGCCCATGCCCTTCGCAAAAAAGCGGCCCTCGGCATGCTCCGCCAGCATGACGCCGATGGGACCGTTCTCCCGGCCGATGCCGGACTCTCTGAGGGCCGGGAAGAGGATCTTCTCTTCCTTGGCGTGGTGGCACCGGTCTGCGAAATTCCTGATGAAGTCTACCATAGCGGCAAGATGCTCGCGGTTCACCGTCTCGCCCTCTTCCATTTTGGCGCAGGCGGCGTCTAAAATCTGGAGCATCACCAGTATCAACTCATGTTCCTGTTTTAAAATATCAGTCGCTTTCATGATACACGCCCTCCTTCATCATTTTTTTCGTTCAACCGCTCAACAGTGAAAAAACCATGCCCCGGGAAAAAAACCGTTTCTCAACCGCATCCATTGATATTCCTATAATACAATAAAAAGCAAACCCGGTCATTGACTTCTGTCAAATCGGCGATTATTTTTTCGCAGTTGTGTGATCTTCACATCAGTCCGGCCGGATTATTCCATTTCAGCATGGCATCCCCTGTTTCTTAAGGCATACGCAATAGCCATCATAATGCTAGACATTCTTACAAATAAAGATACCCATGAATTTTAAATTCGGGAAATCAACCGCCATGGCTGATAAAAAGAAAATTTATATCATAAAATTAAAATAGCTGACGATATTTTGCTATTTTGCCAAATATTCAATTAATTACCGTGTAACTCGCATATGAAACCACTGCAAATGTTCGACCAGGAAACAGCCAGTGCCCAGGACCACGGCTGCTGCGCACCTCCCCGAAAAGAAACGGGGGCTTTCAGCCGACACCGCTGTCCGGCAACAGGCGGCCCAGGCCGTGAAAGGCATGCTTGGCGAAAGGCCCCGCCGGCAAACCGGCATCATGAACACTGCGTCCGGTCTTGTGCCGGTCGTTTCCGGAGAATGGTCCCGGGCAGACCGCCGGGGCCATTTCCGGCGTGAAGAAGGAGCTGAAGGTCTGGCTCCCGGTGTACATCGCCGGCCTGGCGGCATCGGCGATTCTTCTCATCCGTCATAAAACCAAGTCATGGGGGCTCCTGTGAACTATTTTAAAAACGCAACCACCCTCCGGTATGACGCCGGCAAGGGCACTGGGCGCGGCAGATGCGCCGAGGTGTGCCCCCATGCCGTGTTTGAAATGAAGGACGGGAAAGGGGCAATAACAGACCGCGACCGCTGCATGGAATGCGGCGCCTGCTCATTGAACCGCGAATTCGGCGCCCTTTATGTCGGCTCCGGCGTGGGATGCGCCGCGGCCCTCATCAGGGGGATGATCACGGGCGGGGAGCCGGTCTGCGGATGCGGCGACGGCCCGGCGCCGGCAGGCGCACAAAACAGCGGCTGCTGCTGACGGGAGAAGGAGACATGGAACAGAAACTTCACCCACAGTTCGAGGAGCGGGCAAGCATACTCAAGGCCATGGGCCATCCCACGCGCCTTTTCATTTTGGAGGAGCTCAACAAGCGGGAGCGGTGCGTCAATGAGCTGACCTAAATGGTCGGATCCGACGTCTTTACCGTGTCAAAACACCTGAGCGTGCTGAAGAACGCCGGCCTGGTCCTCAACGAGAAGCGGGGCACCATCATCTCCTACCGTCTCCGCTGTCCCTGTGTCCTCAACTTCATCGATTCATCCAGACGGTCATCAAGACAAACGCTGAAAAGCAGATGAACATTGCACGGTGCTGCGGGACAAATTTGGAAAAATGATCCCGGCAGGGAAGTTATGATTTCGCCATCGGGATCTCGATGCGGTACACCGTTCCGCCTTCGCCCGTCACCGTCAGAGTTCCCTTGAGCTGCTTTATCATCATCCGTATCAGCCGGCTCCCCATGCCAGTCGATGCCGTTTCGTCGAAATCAGGCGGCAAACCCTTGCCGTTGTCCGAGATCTCGAGGACCAGCGAGTCGGCCGCGGGCTGAAGCGTAACGGATATCGTTCCCGGCCTGCCGTCGGGGAAAGCGTACTTCACGGCATTGGTCAGGATCTCGTTCGCGGCAAGCCCAAGGGGAATGGCCGATTTCACCTTGGTCCGCACCTCCTCCATCTGCATGTTCAGCGTGATCCCCTCGCTATCGGAAATATACGATTCAAATATCGACCGGCAGATCTGGCCCAGGTACTGATCGAGCCGGACGTCCCTCACCTCTTCCGAGCGATACAGGAGATCATACAGGTTTGACAAGGACATCATCCGGTCCCGGAGCTGTTCGAGGACCTTTTGAGTCGCGGGACCAACAATGCGGTGCGATTCGAGATCGACAAGCCCCACCATCATCGTGAAGCTGTTTTTCACGCGGTGCTGGAGCTCGCGCAGCAGTGCGCTTTTTTCCTCCAGCGATTTGGCCAGTTCCTCCTCTGCCTTCTTCCTCTTGCGGATGTCCCTGGTGGCCCCCTGGATGCCGACGGGCTCGCCCTTTTCGTCGTATATCCAGGCAGTGCTGACCTCTATATCGATTATAGAGCCGTCCTTGGCATATTGCTTGATCTCAAGTGTCTTGGTGCGGATACGCTCCTCAGGGGATTTCCCCAATTCCTTTGCCAGTTCCCCCATGACGGCTGGAATGTATTCCGGAAGGATATATTCATTCAGGGGGATATTCTTGACCTCATCCGGCGTAAAACCGGAAAGCTCCGTCACCGAGGGGCTCACGTATTGGAAATGGCCGTCAAGTGACATGGTCCAGATAACGTCTGTGGAGTTCTGTGCGATAAGCCGGTACCGCTCTTCGCTCACCATGAGCTCCGCCTCGATGAACTTGCGGTCGGTAACGTCCTCAGCCGCGCATACCAGGTATTCCACGTTGCCCCGGGAATCAAGCTTCGGTGTCTTGACGACCCTTATATATCGCAATTCCCCTTCCCCGTTCGTGAACCACGATTCAAACTCTGTACGCTTCCCGGTGGAAAAAACCTGCCGGTTGCTCTCGATGCGCTTCTGGGTCTCATCCTCAGGCAGGAATCCTTTCAGCTGCCGATAATTCACTTCGTCGACCGTGCGCCCCAGAAATGCGGCGTGGGCCTCGTTCACCATGCCGTAGGTTTCCGGATCGGACAGGTACCAGATCTGGATGTTGATGGTATTCAGGAGCAACGACTGTTCGTCCGCAACCGCTTCAATCAATTCCCGCGCGTCCCGGGTCCTGCGCTGCGCCGAGTACGATAGCAACACCATACAGGAAAAAAACATCACTACAAGGATCGTCCGCAGGCGCTCCCTGGCTATCATCTGTTTCCATTTCGATGCCTCGATATCAAAGCCAAGGAGACCGACATTGCGTCCATCGTTGGTGATCACCGGCAGTGATGCGGATATCCAGGTCCCCCACCGGTCCTTTTCCGGGTTCATGATATGCGGTTCCCTGGCTGTGAAACCCACCCTGGCCTCCTCTGAAAGTTCCTCGTACACCTGGCCCGGCGGCGAATAATCAGGGGAATTCTCCGGTTCGGAATCGACCAGGAATATGGCCCTGTCATTCACCATGCGCATCAGGTAATAAAAGCGGATCTCCTTCACGGCCTTTTTCATCCCCGTCAGCTGCTCCTTAAGGCGCCGGTAGTCGGGGCTTGCCAGGTCGGCACCGGTGCCGGTAAGGCGCGAAACCCTGTCTGGATCCATGGCCGCCGCGCCGGTCTTTATATAATTGGCGATATTTTTACGCTCTTTATCTTCGCTATTCTTTCCCGAATAATCAGTGATGCCCCACCCGGCAAAAATCACGATAATGAGCAGCAGGATCAGTGTTATTTCGCGGATTATGCGGATCCTTTTTGCCGCCAGTGACAGTTTCGGCTGCAGGGCCCGGCCATATCGCCAGGCCACAAAGGATGCTGTAATCGCTATTATACCCAGGACCAGCTGAATAGGAAAGCCGGTCATGGACATGAATGATCCTTCATTGAGCACCGATGCCGGAGGAAAGGGCGCCGGGGGCGGTACCACGGCCAGGACAAGCGCAAATAACGCCACCGGTATCATGGCTGCCGTTAAGATTACCCGTCTCTTTTGTGTAAAGACCCGGTATCGCCATAGGACCCAAACGGTCCATAAAACTCCCGGCAGCCCTATGAAATAGCGAACCGAGGCGTTCAATCCCTCGATGCCGGAAATCCCGCCGGACAGCGCAAGGGCCAGGAATGGCGCATGGATCCACCTGCCGGGGATCTTCGGGTTGAGCATGGCAGTTGCGGCGCGGCAGAATTCAAGCAGGGCTGAAAAACTTATGATGTAGAGGATTATCCTTCCAATTTTAAACGCCACGCTTTCGTTCAATCCCATGGCGATAACTTCGAGCCATAGGGCGATGCCATATACCAGGCTGAAAACAACGCCATAAATCCATGGCAGTATTTCTTCTTTTCTGCGTACAAGGGGTAATGCCATGGTGGCCAGTATGATAAAACTGACACCGCTGAAAAAAGTGATATAGTCAGTGTTCACTACAAAGAAATCAGTCATAATTATCCGTTTCTTTCATTTTAGGAACCGGAATTATTAGCATTAATAATACATTGAATAGTTTTTATATTCTGCCTCATTTATTATTAATATTACAAAAAAATACCTGAGTGCCCTATAATTAAAAACATTGTTTCTTTTTAGTGGATTTTTCTGGTGATTTTGTCAGGAAATTCCCTTTCATAAATTTAGCAAAATATCATTATTGCAGTCCCAGCCTTCCTAATGATGACAATTTGCGGGTGGAGCCATTTACCATTTCATCATTTCATAGCACCGACCGGAGCCTCCTCTTTGAGGAATGTTATCTTTTCCCTAAGGTCCTTTGCCATGGCCGCGATGTCACGGGAATGCCCCGTGATGTCCTCGGCCCTGGCCGCGTTGGTCTGCGACAGATGGTTGATGTCCGTGATGGTGTTCATCACCTCGAGGGCGGCGGTCTTCTGCTCCGACGAGGCCGTTGTGATCTCCTCCGAGCGCTCTTTGACCGTCATGACGGCGTTGTGCGCCTCTCCGGTGTTATCGATAGACGTGTCCATGGCGGCATTGACCGCCTCCATCATCCGGTTTGATTCCTCCACCCCTGCCAGTATTTCGCGCATTATCTTCACCGTGTCCTGCACCGCGGCGGCTCCCTTGCCGATTTCGTTTTCGCTTTTGGCGATAAGCGCGGAAATTTCCTTGACGCTCGACGAGGTCTGGTCCGCGAGCTTGGAGATCTCATCTGCTACCACTGCGAAACCCCGCCCGTACTCTCCCGCCCGCGCAGCTTCGATGGCGGCGTTCAGGGACAGGAGGTTGATGCGGTCCGATATGTCGTTTATGATGCCCAGTATCCCCGTCATCTCCTTCGACGTTGACCCGATCTCGCTCATGCTGGCGTCCATGCGGCCGATATAGCCCTCGCCGGCGCGGGCCGTCGCGGCTATCGCGTCCGTCCTCTTGAGCGTGGCGGCTATGCGGGCCTCCATGTCCCGCGCCAGCCCCATCAGGTCGTTCATCCTCTTCATGAGGGCGTCCATAAATTCGGACTGGCACCGGGCGCTCTCGCTTACCTCCTCGGCCCCCGATGAAATCTGCTCCATCGTGGCGGTGATCTCCTCGATCGACGAGGCCTGGCCCTGGATGTTCTCGGCGAAATGCAGCGCGTCACCCGACAGGTCCCGGGACGAATCGTCCAGGCGCGCCGACACGCTCCGCATCGACTCCATCAGCTTTTCATTTACTTCTCGCTGGGCCAGCTCCTGACGCTTCGCGTCCTCAAACTTCAGTCGCTTCGCGGTCTCGGTGATATTGGTCATCAACAGGGCAATGACGAATGTAATAAGGAGTGTGACGCTCATCGAGGCGGTAACGACATATTTAACGCCCGGGTCAACGATCGGGGATGAAAGAACCGTATAAAGTATTGCCGCTTCCGCGATTGCCGACACGGCAACGAGAACCCATCTTTTACAGAAGAGCAGGGAAAACATGACGGGCATCATGAAGGAAAATTCACTGACAAGGAAGCGTTGGGCCGATCCCGAGGCTTCTGTCCCGAAGACGTTGAATATAAGGCTGCCCAGCACGCCGAATGCCATGATCGTTACCGCGGTGTTATAATAACCCCGGGCGATGAGGGCCATGCTGACCAGAAGTATCACGAATATTCCGACAATAATAATGTTCAGCGCCTGGAACAGGCCGCGCTGCAGGAGGACATTCATTATAATTAAAAAAACGAGAAGTATCGGCAGGATTATCATAAAAAAATACCAGATCGCCTGCACCCTCCCGCGAAGGTCATACGATTTTGCGTCATACCTGCTCAGGACGGAATCGATTCCAATATTCATAAGACACCTCCATGGGTATGATGCATGATTTCAGATGCCGCGCCTGACCATAATCAACGAATCTTATAGGAACATTATCAAAGGAAGATCATTCTGTCAAGATGAAGTAATTACCGCGGCAAATAACTTGGTAGCGCGACGGAGGGTCTACAGGAAGTGCCGGTACACTGCCACGATTTCGTGAACGGCCTTTTCCCAGTTGAAGTGTTTTTTCACCCGTTCAATGCCGGCTTCCCCCAGGACGTGCATCCTCCTCGGGTCAGCGATGAGGGCGTTGACCGCGTCCGCCAGGGCGGACTCGTCGCGCGCCGGGACCACCACGCCGGCGTCGCCCACCACCTCGGGCAGCGCCCCGCCGTCGCTGGACACGACCGGCACGCCGCAGGCCATGGCCTCGGCCGCGGGCAGGCCGAAGCCCTCGTACACTGAAGGCACGATGGCCAGTTCCGATTCGCTGTAGAGGCGCACCAGGTCCTCGGTGGTTGTCTTGCCTGTGAACCGGACGCGGCCCTCCAGGCCGAACTTCTCCATGAGCCGGTCCGTGACCTTGTGATGGGGCGCGCCGCCCTCAACGGCGGTCACGGTAACCCGCCGGTCGATGCGCGGCATGGCCTTCAGGAGGTAGGCAAAGCCCTTCTTGCCGTCCTCCACGTTGCCCACGAAGATGATGTTCCCTTTTTTCTTCTTCACTCCGGGCAGCGGCCGGAACACGCTCCGGTCGATGCCGTTGTACACCACGGTCTGTTTTTCCAAGGGCACGCCGAAATCACGGCGGATCATTTTTTTTGAGTCTTCCGACACGGTGATGATGTGGTCCAGGCGCCTGGCCACGATCGACTGCATCAGGGTGGGATAGAACATAACGGTCTTCGCCTTGTTCTTGAACTTCTGGGTGCGCTCCAGCACGTTCACCAGGTCGATCGACAGTGGATGGTGGATGGTGGCGATCACCGGGATCCCGAAATACTTCATCATGAGGAGTCCGTAGCCCACCGACTGGTTGTCGTGGATCACGTCAAAGCCGTGCTCCTCGTGGAGCTTTCGCAGGAGCAGGTAGGCGCGCCACCCGAAGGTGCTGATCTCCGAAAAGGCGCCGGTGCGGGTGGCCAGGTATTCGTAAAAATTGACGGGCCGGAGAATCGCGAAAGGATCATCCGGCTCTATGATATCAAATTTCTTGCGAATGAAATACTGGTTGTTGTGGATCGTGTGGAGGACGACGCCCTTCATCGGGAAGGGATAGGGCGGCCCCACGATGGCGTGGACCTCGTGGCCCTGGCGCACCATTTCGTCCGCTATGTACTTGAGATAGATGCCCTGCCCCCCCGAATAGGGATTCCCCCGGTAGCAGAGGAGGCATATCTTCAGGGGGCGGCCCGCGTTCATCGCCGGGCCTCGCGCCGCACGGTGATCGGCGGCTGCCGCATCTGCTTTTTCCGCTCCCACTCGCCATGGAGTATGACCTTGTCCGGGTCGAGATGCTTCACCACCCGGGCCGGGTTGCCGGCGACGATGACGTTGGGGGGCACGTCCTTGGTCACCACCGCCCCCGCGCCGACGATGGAGTTTTCGCCGACGCGGACCCCCTTCAGCACGATGGCGGAGTCGCCTATCCACGCGCCCCGCTCCAGCACGATGGGGGCGCTCCCCCCGGGCATGCAGGTGCGGTCATGAATATCGTGCCAGTCGGAATCGGACAGGTAGCAGAAGTTTCCCAGCATGCACCCGTCGCCGATGGTGATGGAGGACGCCGAGCTGACGCGCACGCCGTTCATGACCAGAACGTTGTCACCGATGGTGATGCTTCCCTCGATGTCCCCGAGCTTAATCGTGGAAAGATTGGTCCGGTAGCCGTTCCCGGCGACGATGACCACCCCCTTGCCGAGACTGATATTGGGGCCGAAGACGACGACGTTCCAGATTCCCCACACGTTGGGCACGGCGGCGATATGGGCGAACTTTCTTTTGAAAGAGAGCTGGTAGTATAAATACGAACGTACCAGATAGAGGAATGCCTTAATATACGTAAAAACGGTCTTTTTCGCGTCAGTATCAAACATGGTTCACACCTGCACCGGAGATGCGCCGCGGGGGCCCTGGTCTGGTTTTCTGTTGTTTCTGCGGAGTCCCGGGAATATGCGCCGTCACCGGTCTTCTATTCTCGAAAAATCCATGAGAGTCGTAAAATGCTTCAAAATGTTTTCCAGCACGGCAAGCCTGTTGTCCCTGAGCTTCACGTCCCTGTCCATGACCAGCACCTTGTCGAAGAAACGGTCTATGATCGGTTTGCCCTCGATCAGAAGCTCGAAGAGCTCGATATAGCTGCTCGACGCGATGCGCGCGTCGATGGCTTCGGCCCGGGAATCGAAAAACCGGTGGAGGTCCCTTTCCTCGTCGCACTGAAAGAGGGACGGGTCCAGGGAAAGCGCATAGGCGGCGTTCTCCTTCCTGAAGGCCGACACAATGTTGTTCATCCGCTTGAAACTGAGGAGCATCCGGGAGAAATTTTCGTTCTTGCGGAACTGGTTGACGCTCTTCGCCCGCCGGTAGAGCTCCAGGTAATCGCTCGCGCCGGTCGACAGGCACGCGTCGATCTCGTCGTGGGACAGGCCGCTTTCTGCATATATGGTCTTCGCGCGGACAGCGACAAACTCGACGATCTTGCCCGCCAGTTCCTTCCCTCCGCGGTAATTGCCCGCCACTGAATCCAGCAAGTCTTTCAGCTCCAGGTTTATCTCGTTCCTGATGAGGAGCTCGACGATCGCGTTGGACTGGCGCCGCAGGGCGTAAGGGTCGGCCGATCCCTTCGGTATGTTCCCGACGGAAAAGGAGCCGAAGATATTATCGATCTTCTCCGCCAGGGAAAGGACGATGGAGGTCATGCCCGTCGGCTGCGCCTCGCCGCTGAAGCGCGGCTTGTAATGGTCCTCGATGGCGTCAGCCACGTCCTGCGCCTCGCCGTCCTCCAGGGCGTAGATCTTTCCGATATGCCCCTGCAGGGAAGGAAATTCGAACACGACCGCCGTCATCAGGTCGGTCTTGCACAGGTCGACGGCGCGGGCGATCCGGTCCCGCTGCGCGGCATCCAGCCCGAGCCGCTCCCCAATATAGGCCGCGATGGCGTGCATCCTCGCCACCTTGTCGTATATGGACCCCAGCTCCTTGTGAAAGAGGACGGTCTTCAGGGATTCGACGCGGTCACCGAGCTTCATCTTACGATCCTCGCTGTAGAAAAAGCGCGCGTCATTGAACCGCGCTGATATGACGCGCTCGTTCCCCGCCCTGACGTTCGCCGTCGGCGGGTTGTTGGACACGACCAGGAAGGCGTCGGTCAGCTTCCCGCCGCCGTCAACGACGGAAAAATACTTCTGGTGCTCCCGCATCTCCGCTATGAGCACGATGTCGGGCAGCGCCAGAAACTGGCGGTCGAAGCGGCACTCGCATATATAGGGACGCTCCACCAGGTAGGTCACGGCATCAAGGAGATCCTCGTCATCGAGAAGCTTCCCGCCGGCCTGCTTCGCGGCTGCGGCGAGGTCTTTCCGGATCATCTCCTTCCGCTCGGCCTGGTCCACGATAACGCCGTTCATCTTCAAAATATCATCATAGGAGCCGATGTCCCCGATCTCGACCATCCGATTGTTCTGTATGTAATGGCCCCGGGTCATGTTCGACGAAGCGATGCCGTCTATCTCGAACGGAATGACCCTGTTGTCGAAAAGTATCACGAAATAGCGGATGGGCCGGGGAAAGGTCACGGTCTTGTCGCTCCACCGCATCCGCTTGGGAAAAGGGATCGCGCCGACGATCTGGGTTATAATCGCCGGAAGCAGGGACTCGGTTTTTTTCGCTTCCAGCTTTTTCTTCGCAAACACGTAGGAGCCCTTGTCCGATTCCCGGGTGAACACATCGGCCGCGCTGATGCCGTTTCCCTTGATAAACCCCTCGAGGGCCTTCGTGGGCTTCCCCTCCGGGTCATAGGCCGCCTTCACCGAGGGCCCCTTCAGCTCCACCTCCTCCTCGCGCTGCGACGCCGCGAGTTTCGATATGATGACCGCGATCCGCCGGGGCGTTGCGTAGACCTCAATGGAATCGAAATTGATGCGGTTCCCGCCAAGGTTCTCGACGAATACCTTTTTCACGGCCTCGATGGCGGGCGGGATATACCCGGCGGGTATTTCCTCGGTGCCCAGCTCCAGCAGGAAATTAGCGTCCTTCAGCATGTGACTCACTCCGGTGCATGATTAGATCGGCGCCCGGGACGTCATGTCCCGCGCTCACCTACGCAGATGCCTGTGTATAAAGGGAGGCCGGCCGGAAAATGAGTCAATTCATTTTTTGGGAAGGCCATGATCTTCCCGGTTCATGGAGGGCTATTGAACACATGGCACATCGCGAGGACCAAACCGAATACGGATTGACGAAGCTCTCCGGAAGCGCTACCATTGACTGATCGCTCTGAATCAACACCCATGATGTCATCAATGATTCGCCTGGAAACATCAACTATAATTCAGAAAGCAGGATATAATAACATCGGAGGCACCATGAAAAAGACATTTTTGACGCTTTTTATCATTGTTCCAGCGCTGCTCACGGCCCACAAGGTATACAACAAGGACATGGAGATCATAATTGCCGAGGCAGACCTGGTCATGACCGCAAAAATCCATAAAATAACAATCGCGAAGGGCACCTGCAAAACCGGTTATGGATATCAATTAATACCGGAGAAAATCCTTCTGGGGACCTTTACCGAGGAAAAAATATCCTTTTATTACAGCATTCATTTCTGGCGTGAGGATAAGGGGTGCCCCAGCGTTCATTACATACTTCCCCCCACTCCCCGGGATGTGGCGGAAGGTCAGATAGTTATCGCCGTGTTTAAAAAACATGCTGCGGTGCAGGGAGGCTACTGGGGCACGGGAATTTTTGAGGTTGCCGAAATGGATTCAATTCAAGTGCAGATCGATAAATATCACCGGGCGGACGGCAGGGCGGAAATAAGACAATGAGATATGGGGCGTATTGATCAGCCCCTTTTCTTGCGAAAATAGATATAGGGATTGATGTTCCTTCCGCCCTGAATGATCTCAAAATGGAGGTGGGCGCCGGTGGAACGTCCCGTGTTGCCGCTGACCGCTATGCTCTGGCCCTGTTTAACATACTGCCCGGGCCTGACCATGATCCGGGAAAGGTGCGCGTAGAGCGTTTTCCATCCGCCGGGATGGGCGATAACCACGGTCTTGCCGTACCCCCCCAGCCATCCGGTATAGGTGACCTGGCCGTATTTAGAGGCGCGTACCGACTGGAATATGCAGCGTATGTCAAGACCGGGATGAAATTCAGTGTGGCTCGGGTCCCAGGGGTCCCTTCTCCATCCGTATCCGCAGGTGATGAACCGGCCGAAGGCGGGCCACAGGAAGCCCGAAAAGGTATTCAGCGGCTTCGCGTCGGGGATAAAAAGGACCGTGTTGGAGGCGACAAAATCAGGGTTTCTGATATTGTTCTCCTCTATTATTTTTTTCAGGGAAACCCTGTACCTGCGCGCGATTGAAACCAGATCACCCCCCTTCTGCATCTTCAGCAGCAGGCCGTCCTTGTTGGGAATCTTCAGGACCATACCGTCCCTGAGGACGCTGTCCGCCGTGAGATTGTTGGTGCCCCGTATGGTATCAACGGACACGCCGTACTTCTTGGCTATTTTCTGCAGGGACTCGCCCTTCTGGATGCGGTGTTCACTGATCACGAGCTTCTCTGTTTTTTCCGGGGAGGAATAATCGGTCTGTTTCGACTGCAGCAGGTTCTTTTTGATCATTTCATCATCGGAAATAACGGCCTCCTTCTGTTTAGAAGGATAGAGGGAGAATACGACGATTGCGGCCACCAGGGCGAACCCGAGGGCAACGGCCAGCTTTCTGCGATGGGCCGACATTTTCGGATGGGAAAGAATGGCAACACGGGGCAGCGTGAACAGGTTTTTTTTCATCCGCGGTGCCCGGTGCCGAAACAGGCCTATTTCGGGTACCTTCATCCTGATGGTCTTGATGAAGATTTTTTTATCGCCGATATACACGATAACGATTTCGTTTGAAAAAATCGAAATGGTGAATTTACTGATCTTGATCGTTTTTGAAAATATCTTTTTCATAATGCCGCGGAACTGATCTTTTCGACAGGACAGAAAAATCCCGTCATTTCATAGTCGGCAGATTCGACAGATTTAATAATATGTTTAATCGTATCGGTATGTAAATCATGAACGGCATCAAGGGATCCCAGAATGATCGACACCGGTCCCCCGGCCCGGGTTATCGAGAACCGATATTCCTGATTTCAGAAGTATCGCTCTGCGAAGAGCCGCCGTGAAAGGATTCCTCTATGACTTTCCTGGTGTCTTTTTTATGGCCCCCGGTTATATTGAAATTTCCGGAAACGACAACGCCCTTCTGCAGCAGCACGGAGGGAGCGGTGATGTCGCCGAGTATCTTGCCGGTCTCCAGCAGACGCACCTCGCTGCGCGCCGATATGTTGCCTATCAGCGTGCCGGCTATGACGACGGATTTGGCGACGATATCGGTCTTGACCTTGCCGGTCTCCCCCACGACAAGTTCCTCGTCGGTCTTGATCTCTCCCTCGAACTTGCCGTCGATCCGGAGCGACCCGCTGATATAAAATTTACCCTCGAAGACCGAACCTTCTCCGATGGTGCTGTTCATGCCATCATTTTTCGACGCCATATCATTACTCCACGTGCCGTTATTGGAATTGAATTTTAAAGGAAACTCTTAAACCCATTTCGTCTTGTTTCCCTGGGGGCACTCTTTAAGTAAAACCGCTTTTTTTACTAACTACTGATGGTGATTACAACGGTTTTACAATGTGCCCTTAATCTAGTAAAAGCAGCGCAGCACAAAGTAAAGCAAAAAATAGCAAACGGTAAAAATTTTTAATCGGCCCTGGATAAGAGTCCCGCACGGCCGGGATGTTACGGATTTCCCTAAAACGTGATGGAAGTTTCAGGGATTTTCAGGTCTTCAAGCTGTCCCACCGAAACCACCGAAAGGGTTCTCGTTCCGAAAATCCGGCCGCATATTCTCTTGAAATCATCCATGGTGACATTGTTGATGCAATCGACCACCTCGCTGAAGGTGAAGCTCCTGTTGAAGGTGATTTCGTCCTTGGCGAGCTGCCCCATCCGCACCTCAACGCTTTCAAGGCTCAGGGCCAGGTTGCCCTTCATGAAGTCCTTGGCGTCCTGGAGTTCCTCCTCGGTGATCCCCTTCGCGATCAAGTCGCGGCATTCCGCCGCGATCAGGTCGACGGCCCTGATGTAATTTTCCGGCAGCGTCGCGCAGTAGATGCCGAAAACGCCGCTGTCGCTGTAAGAGGAGTGGAAGGAGTAGATCGAATAGCTTATCCCTTCCTTTTCACGGATGTTCTGGAAGAGCCGCGAAGACATGCTGCCGCCGAGGACCGTGCTCATGATGTAGAGGCCCCATCGGTCATTGTCGTCGCGCTTGATCCCGTCAGTGCCGAGGCAGAAATGGACCTGCTCGAGCTCCTTCTCCTGGTGGAAGTAGCCGATGCGGTCGGGAGCGCCGGCCACTCCGGTTGCCGCCGGGGCCTTGCCGGTGGTGCGGGAAAAATATTTTGCCGTCAGCCGTTCGGCCACGGCCCGGTCAAAATTTCCGGCTATGGCCAGGATGACGTTGTCGCTGCGGTACTGCTTCTGGAAAAAGTCGACAAGCTTCGCCCGGGTCGTCCCGCGTATGCTTTCATGGGTCCCGAGGATGGGATGGCTCAGGGGATGTCCCTTGAGCATGTTTTCCATGAACATGTCATGGATCAGCTCGTCGGGGGCGTCCTCGTACATTCGTATCTCCTCCATGACCACGTTCTTTTCCTTTTCGAGCTCGCCGGCATCGAAGAGGGAATCGTAGAAGGTCTCGGCGAGAAGCTGCATGGCCAGTTCAATGTAGTCGGACACGACATTGATATAGTAGCAGGTGTATTCCCGGTTCGTGGCCGCGTTGTGCTGCCCGCCGACGCGGTCCACGATCCGGGCGATGTCCCGCGCGGAATAATGCGCGGTGCCCTTGAAGAGCATGTGCTCGATGAAGTGGGCGTAGCCGTGCTGGTCCTCGTTCTCGTTCCGGGACCCGGACTTGATCCAGAGCCCTACCGAAACGGAAACGACGCCCTCGATCGGCTCGAGTACCACGGATAATCCGTTATCCTGTCTGTACCTGTATACCATCAAGTGACCGGTTCAGTTACATTGCGTCCTTTCTGCTCAGGTCGATACGGCCGCGGTCATCGACCTTGATGACCCTGACCTTGACCCGGTCGCCGATATTGACGACGTCCTCGACCTTATTGACCCGCTTGGCGTCAAGCTTGGAAATGTGGATGAGGCCTTCTTTCCCCGGCATGATCTCAACCATGGCGCCGAACTCGAATATCCGCCGGACCGTTCCCTCATACACCTTGTTGATCTCGACCTCCTCGGTGAGCCCCATGATGAAGTCCTCCGCCTTGGCGACCGATTCCTGGTCCGGACCGGTGAGGGTCACCGAACCGTCGTCCTCGACGTTGATATCGGTCCCGGTCTCCTCGATGATCTGCCGGATCACCTTGCCGCCCGGACCTATGACCGCGCCGATCTTCTCGGGGTTGATCATGATGGTCTTGATGAGCGGGGCGTACGGCGAGAGCTTTTTCTCGGGCTTCGGCATGATCTGGTTCATGATGCCGAGTATATGGAGGCGCCCCTCCTTCGCCTGCTGGAGCGCGACCTTCATGATTTCCGGGGTGATCCCCTGTATCTTGATGTCCATCTGGAAGGCGGTGACGCCGGTCTCGGTGCCGGTCACTTTGAAGTCCATGTCTCCCAGGTGGTCCTCAAGACCTAAGATGTCGCTCAGGATGGCGTACTTGTCCCCTTCCATGACCAGGCCCATGGCGATGCCCGCCACGGCGGCCTTGCAGGGAACGCCGGCGTTGAAGAGCGACAGCGACCCGGAACAGACCGAGGCCATGGAGGACGAGCCGTTGGACTCGAGTATCTCCGATACCTGTCGGATGGTGTAGGGAAAATCGTTCTTGTCCGGTATCACGTATTGGAGGGCGCGCTCGGCCAGCATGCCGTGGCCTATCTCGCGGCGGCCCACCCCGCCGTGACGGCCGGTCTCGCCCACGGAGAAGGGCGGGAAATGGTAATGGAGCATGAAGTGCTTTTCGCCCTCGCCCTCGATGTCGTCCATGCGCTGAACATCATCGACGGACCCGAGCGTCGTAACGCCGAGGCTCTGGGTCTCGCCCCGGGTGAACACCGCGGAGCCATGGGCCCGCGGGAGTATGCCGACCATGATGTCGATGGGCCGTATCTCCTTCAGACCGCGTCCGTCAGCGCGCTCCCCCTTCTCGAGGATGCGCTTCCGCACGAACTCGCCGTCCAGTTCGTCGATGATGCCGGCGGCCTGCCCGATGGTGTCCGGGAACTGTTCCGCCAGCTCCTGCTTCGCCTTCTCGATGATGGAGACCTTGGCGTTCTCGCGCTCGTGCTTGATGCGCAATTGCACCAGATTGTCGATATCGTTCAGGTACCGGCTCTTTATTTCTTCTTTGAGTTTTGCGTCGCTGACGAAGGGCGTATACGACAGCGGCGTCTTGTTCACCGCCTTTTTCAGCTCCTCCTGCACCGCGCAGATCCTCTTGATTTGCTCATGGGCTATCTCAACCGCGGCGATCATGTCGTCCTCGGAGATGTTTTTCGCGGAGCCCTCGATCATGGTCACGGCGCTCTTCGTGCCGGCGACGACGACGTCGATGTCGCTCTCATCGTCCTCGGCGAAGGTGGGGTTCACGATCCACTGCCCCTTCACCCGTCCGACGCGCACCGCGCCCACCGGCCCGTTGAAGGGCATCCCCGATATCGTGAGAGCGGCTGACGCCGCGTTGATTGCCACGATATCGTGCTGGTTCTTCTGGTCCGCCGAGAGCACGTAGATGATGACCTGCACCTCGTTGATGAAATCTGCCGGGAAGAGCGGCCGGATCGGCCGGTCCGTGAGCCTGCTGGTGAGCACTTCCTTGTCGCTGGGACGCGACTCCCTCTTGATGAAGCCGCCCGGTATCTTGCCGGCGGCGTACGACTTTTCGCGGTAGTCGACGGTCAGGGGGAAAAAGTCCTGTCCCTCCTTCACTTCCCGCGACATGACGGCCGAGGCGAAGACGATCACTTCCCCGTAGGAAACCGCGACGGCCCCGTCGGCCTGTTTCGCAAGGTACCCGGTGTTGAAGCTGAGCTTCTCCTTGCCAACCTCTACATTGAATTCAATAGACATACGTTTTACCTCGTTTTGTTGCTGAACGCTCCGCCGGGATGCTGTTCGTGAAAACGGTTACGCTGGAATATAGAGGTCAGAGATCGTTCCGACCGCGGTCGGGGCAATGTCTGGCTCCTATATTCCGGACATCCCGCACATCCATCTTCAGCGAATGTTCAGCGTCTCCGGGGAGCGTTAATCCGGGCCCGGTTATCTCCGGATGCCCAGTTCCTTGATAAGACCGCGATAGCGGCCAAGGTCTTTCTTTTTCAGATAGTCAAGGAGACGCCTTCTCTGGCCGACGAGCTTCAGCAGGCCCCTGCGGGAATGAAAATCCTTCGCGTGGACCTTGAAATGCTCCGTCAACTGATTGATGCGCTCAGTCAGCAGGGCAATCTGAACCTCGGGGGATCCGGTGTCCTTGTCATGAGTTTTGAATTTTTCGATAATCTCTTTCTTCTGATTCATCTTTGTTACTATCCTCCCAATGAGTTTGTTTCGGGCAAGTGCGTGATAGTACGCTCTCCCCTCAGGGACTTCACCGAAACCCCCTACATCCCCCCGAGGGGGGCCTTCTTGATCAAATCAATCAAAAGCCCCGTCTGGTGGGTGGGGGGTCTGAGTCAGCCCCATACTATTATGTCCCTTTTCAGTAATTAAATACGTTCAAATATTTAATATGCCATTTTTGGATATCCACATCCGCAATTGCAATAAGATTTTCATTTTCATCCATAATAATGAATGTTTTTCCGCCCCGGTCATCGATCGCTACGGCCCCGTCCCTGTGAAACAGGGAACCGTTCAGCACCTTCTCCCGGGCGTCCCTGCCCGCCACAATCCTGCCGTAATTGGCCAGGGCCTCCGCGGGGCTCAGCCTGAAAGGCCGATCAGGCCCTTCACCCCTGGCACAGTCCTCGAGCTCCTCGACGGTGACGGCATGGTCAATGCTGAAAAGACCCGCCGCGGTCCTCCGCAGGCTTTCCAGGTGTCCCCCGGTGCCGAGCATTTCACCCAGGTCCCGCGCCAGGGAGCGCACATAGGTTCCCTTGGTGCAGTGGACACGGAAGGTGAAACGGCCCGATTCAAGGTCCGTACCGATGATCTCGAAATCATGGACCCGGATCATCCGCGGCCTGAGTTCGACGCTCTCGCCTTTCCGGGCCCGGTCCGAAGCCCGGCGCCCCTTGACCTTCAGCGCCGAATAGACCGGCGGCTGCTGGCTGATTTCGCCGGTGAGCTTCGCGGCGCACGCCGCTATCCCTTCCGGGGTAATGCCGTCCGTGGGCCTCTCGGCGATCACGGTCCCCTCGCGGTCATCCGTATCGGTGCTCACGCCGAGGCGCACCGTCCCGGTATAGCTCTTGTCGTCCTCAAGGAGAAAGCGCGCCAGCTTGGTCGTCCGGCCGTTGCATATGACCAGGAGCCCCGACGCGAACCGGTCCAGGGTGCCCGCATGGCCGGTCCGCGAGGCGCCGGTGATGCGCTGTACGCGGCTCACGGTGTCATGGGAGGTTATACCTTCAGGCTTGTCGATGAGGAGTATCTGGTTCCTCATGTCCACCCCGCCGAAGCCGCCGGATCCGGTCTGTTCCCGGTTACTCGCCGCCAGATCCACCGTCCTGCTCCCCGCCGCTTTCACGCTGATCGTGGTCCTTTTTCTCTTTCTCCTCGAGCTTGTTGAGAAGGTCCACCATGTTCACCCCCTCCACGAGGGACGAATCGAGAAAAAAGGATAACTTCGGAGTGACCCTGATGCCGAGGCTCTTGCCGACCCGGTGCTGGATATAGGGGGTCGCCGACTTGAGACCCTCCAGCGTTTTTCTGATGTCACGGGGATCGCCCAGGACAGAAATGCCGATCTTCGCCGCGGAATAATCCTTGGCGAGATCCACCCCCGTCACGGTGGCGAAGCCGATGCGGGGATCCTTGATCTCCCCCCGCACCAGGAGCTCCGATACGATCCTCTTTATCTGCTCTTCAAGTTTTTCTCTTCTGTAGCCCATGGTTGTGTGTCTTTTAATTATCACCCTCACCCGCGCTCTGCACGCCCTCTCCCATTAATCTTGGATATAAGGAGAAGGCTTCAGCGGTAATGGCCTTATTCTTTACCCCCTCGCCTTTATTACATACAATGTATTCATCGGAGGGGTGGCTGGGGAGTGAGGGTCTTTAGGATTTACCTGTCTTTGCAACAAATTGTTTGTGGGAACATCTATTTCCAGTTTAATATTTTTTTGTATGGGGCCATTCCCGTTATATCGTCTTGGCTATCTCGACCAGCCTGTAGGCCTCGAAGCTGTCTCCTTCCTTCAGGTCGTTGTAGTTGTCCAGGCTGAAGCCGAACTCCTGGCCGGCGGCAACCTCGGACACGTCGTCCTTAAACCTCTTGAGGGACTTGAGGGCGCCGTCGAAGACGACCACGCCGTCCCGGACAAGGCGCACCTTGCAGCTCCGCTCGATCTTGCCGGCGTTGAGCATCGCCCCGGCGATGGTCCCCACCTTGGAAATTCTGAAGACCTGTTTCACGTCCCCGGAACCGGTAATCTCTTCCCTGATCTCCGGTGAGAGCATGCCCTCCATGGCGGCCTTGATGGAGTCGGTGACTTCGAATATGACATTGAAGAACTTGATCGACACGTTCTCGCGCTCTGCGATTTCCGACACCTTGCCGGTGGGCCGCACGTGGTAGCCGATGATGACGGCGTTTGACGCCGACGCCAGCATGACGTCCGACTCATTGATGCCGCCGGTGCCGGTGTGGATCACCTTGACCCGCACCTCGCCGATGGAAAGCTTCTCCAGCGATTCCTTCAGCGCCTGGCAGGAGCCGTCGACGTCGGCCTTGACGATGATCCTGAGCTCCTGCACCTCGCCCTCGCGGATCATCTCGTTCAGGGACTCGAGGGTGACCTTCTTGACCTTCTTGGCCGACTCGGCCCGCTTGTACTCGAGGCGTTTCTGCGATATCTGCTTGGCGGTCTTGTCCGACTCGACCCCCTCGAAGGGGTCGCCGGCCGACGGCACGCCCGATATGCCCAGGACCTCCACCGGCGTCGCGGGGCCCGCCACCTCGATGGGCTTGCCGAGGTCGTCGAACATGGCGCGCACCTTGCCGGAGAACACGCCGATGACGAAGGGATCGCCCACGTGGAGCGTCCCGTTCTGTATGAGGACCGTCGACACGGCGCCGCGGCCCATGTCGAGCTTCGATTCTATGACCGTGCCCCTGGCGAGGAGCTTCGGGTTCGCCTTCAGCTCCAGCATTTCCGCCTGGATGAGGATCAGCTCAAGGAGGGCGTCGATGTTCTTGGCGAACTTGGCGCTGATCTCGGCGAAGAGGGTGTGGCCGCCCCAGGACTCCTGTACCAGGTCGTACTTCGCGAGCTCGTGCTTCACCTTTTCGGGGTTGGCCTCGGGGAGGTCGACTTTATTGATCGCCACGATGATGGGAACGTTGGCGTCCTTCGCGTGGTTGATGGCCTCAATGGTCTGGGGCATGACGCCGTCATTGGCGGCCACGACCAGGACGACGATGTCCGTCACCCTGGCGCCGCGGGCCCGCATGGTGGTGAAGGCCTCGTGGCCCGGCGTATCCAGGAACGTTATCCTCTTGTCGCCGATCTTGACGCTGTAGGCGCCGATGTGCTGGGTGATGCCGCCGAACTCCTGGTCGATGATGTTGGTCTGTCTGATGGCGTCCAGGAGCTTGGTCTTTCCATGGTCGACATGGCCCATGACCGTCACCACCGGTGGCCGGGTCAGGTTGTCTTCCGGACGGTCCTCCTCAACGTGCTTGATGACCGTTTCGTCGTAGAGGGACACCACCTTCACGTTGGTGCCGTACTCGGAGGCGAGGATCTCGGCTGTTTCGGCGTCGATGACCTGGTTGATGGTCGCCATGACCCCCAGGTGCATCAGCTTGGCGATAACGTCAGCCGCCTTGATATTCAGCTTCTTGGCCAGCTCGCCGACGGATATGTTTTCCGTTATATGGATCTCCCCGGGCGCCTGCGCCTCGCGCCGGCGCTCTTCGGCGGTCTTCTTCCGGAGGATGATCTCCTTTTCTTCCTGCTCTTTCTTATATTTTCTTTTGTCTTTTTCTTTTTCCTTGGTCTTCTTCCGCTTCTTGTCCTTGCTTTCGCCTATCGCGGCAGCCGGCTTCTCGCCGGCGGCCGGTACCGCTCCCGTCCCGGTCTGGCCCGGCCGCCCGGGTCCGCCTTCCCTCCGGGGAGGACGGCCGGGTCCTCCCGGGCCACCTTCCCTTCTCGGGGGACGGTCACCGACCTGCGGGCGGGCGCCGGTGCCGCGCTGGCCCTGGGGACGGGCGCCGGTGCCGGGTCCGCGCCGTTCCGCCGCCGGACGGGCGGTTTCACGCTCCGGTTTTTTGGGCTCTTCCTTCTTCTCCGGCTCTTCAACGGCTTCGGCTTCCTTCCCTTCCTTCGGGACCTGCACCTTCCGCTTCAGCTTTATCTTTTTGCCCTTCTTGCTTTCCTCGATCTGCTGCGCCTTTCTCTTCTTGATGGCCTCGATTTTTTTCTCTATGAGAAATATATTTTTTTCCTGAAGATCAGATTCCTCGGTCTCGCACGCGATTTCCAGTTCCCGGCACACTTCCATCATATCTTCCATCGAGATATGATTTCTTCTGGCTATTTCAATGGCTTTCATGTATCAGTCTTTCTTCCTTGGATTAAATAATTCAGGGGAACTGAATCCCCAGGGGCGCTCTCGCGCGAAAAACCCGAGCGGTCCCGTCCAGGAACTTATTCGTCCTGTTTCGGTTTCTCCTGCTCTTCGGTCTCCTCTTTTTTCCCGGATGTCTCTGTGCCTTCTTCAGAACTTTCTTCTGTGCCCGCTTCCTCCCCCGATTCTTCCTCTGATTCGTCAAAATCAACGCTTTCCGCGATAATCTCAAGTATTTTCTTTGCGGTTTTTTCGCCGATGCCGTCTATTGCCATGAGCTCTTCAAGCGATTTCTCGACGAGGTCCTCTACGGAGAAGACTCCGCCGTTTTCCAGGAGCTTGATGGTGCGCATTTCAAGGCCGGGCAGCTCGGAAAGGGGCGTCTCGTCCTCGTTGACCTTCGAGAAGAGCTGCTCCACGATGGCCCGGGATTCGCTCGAGGAGAGGAAATCGCGGTACTGGTCTTCGGTCTTGATGTCGATCTCAAAGCCGCAGAGCTTCGACGCCAGGCGGACGTTGTGCCCCGCCTTGCCCAGCGCCAGGTGCTTCTGGTCATTGTCGACCACGGCTATGACGCCGCCGTCGGACTTCTCGACGATCTCGTGGACCTTCGCCGGGGTCAGGGCGTTGGCCGCCATGATCTTCCGGTCCTCGAACCACTCGACGACATCGATCTTCTCACCCTCCAGTTCCCGTACGATCGACTGGATGCGGATTCCCTTCATGCCGACGCAGGCGCCGACGGAATCCACGTCGTCGCGCTCGCTGGTGACCGCAACCTTGGTGCGCATGCCCGGCTCCCGGACCACCTTCACGATCCGGACGACGCCGTCATATATCTCGGGGATCTCCATCTCAAAGAGCTTCTCGATGAAGGTGGGGTGCGTCCTGGAAAGGATGATGCTGGGCCCCTTGGAATTTTTCTGCACGGCAAGGATTAGGGCCTTGACCCGGTCGCCGACCTTGTAGTGCTCGAGGGGGTTCTGCTCCCGCGCAGGGAGTATGCCCTCGGTGCGGCCCAGGTCGATGTAGATGGCGTCCTTGGTCTTGCGCTGGAGGAAGCCGTTGATGAGCTCTCCCTCCTTGTCGACGAATTCGCCGTATATGATGTTCTTTTCCGCTTCCTTGATCTTCTGGATGATGACCTGCTTCGCCGTCTGCGCCGCGATCCGTCCGAAGGACTCGAGGGGGTCCTCCTCGACTTCCACGTCGTCTCCCAGCTGGGCGTTCGGCGCGATCTTGACCGCCTCGCTGAAGGATATCTCCTCCGCCCTGTTCCGCGGTGTCTTGACGACCATCTTCTTGGAAACGACCTTCACGCTGTTCTTGTCCCGGTCGAAGACGACCTTCACGTTGTCGATCATGCCGTACTGCTTCTTGAACGCGGACAGCATCGCAGATTCGACGATCTGTTCGATATATTCCCGGGGGATACCCTTGTCGGTCGCTATTTCGTGTAATGCCTCAAAAAAATTCTTGCTCATGGCTCCTGCACCTTTTTAATAATCAAGATTAGCGCTGATAATTGCGTCAAAGGGGACGGCCACATCGCCCTTTTCGCAAGAAACCGTAACGGTCGTGTCGGTCATTTCGCCGATGGTTCCCTTGACGACCCTGCGGCTCCCGCCCTCTTCGTAGACGACCTTCACCGGGGCGCCGGGAAACCGCCTGAATTCGGAGCTGTTGCGAAGCAGCCGGTTAAGGCCCGGCGATGACACTTCAAGGGAGTAGTTCGGCAGGGCGTCCTCGGCATCAAGCCTGGCTGACAGCTCCCGCGAAAATTTCTCGCAATCGAGGTGTGAAATGCCGGCTGGGCTGTCAATTTTCACGTGAATCTGGGAATTCTCTCCTTTATAAAGGATAGAAGATTCATAAATCAGGTAGCCGAGCTTGCCGGCGGTATCCTCGATAAGCTCCAACATTCTCTCTTTAATATGCACGTCTTGCATCCATAGTAAAAGAGAGTGGGTGGCCCACTCTCCTGTCAATCGCTCGTCAATACACACACCATCGTCTTAACTGAACCACTATCAACCATGGGCATATAGATTGCAAGCTTTTTTTACCGCTGCGGGTTTATACTTTCCGCAGACTAATCCGCGTATTGTCATTTCGACGAGCGGCAGCGAGGAGAAATCTCGTATTTGAAAACGGGAAAAGATTTCTCACCCTTCGGGTTCGAAATGACAGTATTGGACAATTGATTTCCTGAATCGCTCCGCTGCGCTCGCGATGACCTTCGGGCTGTGAGCCAAATTGACCAGCAATTACTTCAGGGAAAAAAGCGGCTACTTAGTGGCGGTTTCAATCACTATCCTGTTGCGGCCCCCCTCCTTTGCCCGGTACAGGCGTTCATCGGCGATTTTAACCAGGCTTTCCGCTGAGGCGGTCTCCTTCTCCAGTTCCCTGTTGTCGGCTATGCCGCCGCTGAAGGTGACATGGATCGGATCGTCCTGGAACCGGTACCGTTCACGGTCAACGGCATCCTTGATCCGCTGCAGAATTTCAAGGGAATCCTTCCGGGAACAGTCTTTGAAGAGAATAATGAATTCCTCGCCGCCGTACCGGGCCACCAGGTCGTAGGGGCGTATGCTTTTTCTTAGGAATTCCGCGAGCTGCCTGAGGACGAAATCGCCGGCCTGGTGCCCCTTCGTGTCATTGATATTCTTGAAGTGATCGATGTCGATCAGGGCTATGGAAAAGTTTTTGTTCGAGTTTCTCCGTCCGTGCTCAACGATCTTGTCGAGGTATTCGAAGAAATAGCGCCGGTTATGGACCCCGGTCAGGGGATCGGTGATGGTCTTGGCGCGCAGATCCAGCTCCCGTTTTTTTTTCAACAACGCGGAACGGATGCGGGCGCGCAGTTCAATCTCGTTATAGGGCTTTTTAATGTAATCGACGCCGCCGGAGTCGAACCCCTTTTCAACATCCCTGCCGGTGTCCTTGGAGGTTATGAAAATAATGGGGATATCGGCGAACTTCTCTATATGGGATAGTTTCTTGGCTATCTGGAAACCGTCTTCCCCGGGCATGACCACGTCCAGGAGGATGATCGAGGGAACTTCGTGCTTGAGGACGTGCCACATCTCATCGCCGCAGGAGGCGCTCAGGACAGAATAATCATCGAGGAGTTTGGTGATGGTTGTGGTATCGATGCGGGAGTCATCGACCACCAGTATCTTTTCGGCCACGTTTCGATTGTCCCCCTGACACGGGAATCATGCCTGGAAAGCGGGCCCGGACGCGCCGGGCCGCATCGGTCACAACCTTTAATTGTGTTCCGTCTTTGTCAAATAATAAAAGAATAATTTTTTCAATAATTTCGGGGTTGTTTGTATACAACGCAGGAACTCCCGCCTTCATTGGATGGCATCGTTATACAATTTTTTCTGGTCCCTGTCCCCCGGAAAGGGCATGCCATATCATACTCAATCAGGTCATGAAATAAACCACGGTCACTACAATGCGTTAGCATATTATACCTTGATAACATTGTTTCTGTGAAACATGATGCTTAATTTTCAGAGCTGCGACGAACTGAACCGTTATTTCCCGCACACCCCCTTCAGGCCAACCCATTCGGTACATCCTGTCCCACTGTTGGCATCAACCTCATCTTCAGAACGGGGGTCGGGGGCACGCTGAAACAAGTCATTAAATATGCGGCAGAGTAAAAATTATCCCATCCCGTTTTTTCTACTTGCCACAATACCGGCCAGGTAAGAATCTGCTGTATGTATAAAGGAACCGCCATGTCCATTCTCGAAAACCTCAACGAAAACCAGAAAAAAGCGGTGCTGCACACCGACGGCCCCCTCCTCATACTTGCGGGCGCCGGATCCGGAAAGACCCGGGTGATCACCCACCGCATCGCCTACCTGGTGGGGGAAAAGCACGTTCCCCCGACGGGCATCTTTGCCGTCACCTTCACGAACAAGGCGACCGAAGAGATGAAGAACCGCATCATCAGGCTCATAGGCCCCCAGGGCGCCAGCGTCTTCATCAAGACCTTCCACGCGGCGTCCGTGTATATCCTGCGGCGCTACGGAGAGCGCATCGGCATCCCATCCTCGTTTTCGATTTATGACACCTCGGACCAGGCGACGCTGGTAAAGGAGATCCTCCTCCGGATGCGCCTGGACCCGAAAAAAATACGCCCCGAATCGATCGTATCGAAAATATCGGAGGTGAAGGACAAGGCGGAGCTGATCGACGGCACCGACCCCGGGCTGCTGACGCAGAAGACCCATTTCTACGACTTCCAGGAGATCTATGACGAATACCACCGCCTGATGGCGAAGAACAACGCCCTTGACTTCAACGACCTCCTCATCAAGACCGTCCAGCTCCTCCGCTCCGATGCCGACGCCCTGCAGCGGCTCCAGCGGCAGTGGTCATACTTCATGATAGACGAGTACCAGGACACCAACTACGCGCAGTACCTTATAGCGAAATACCTCGCTTCAGCCAGCACCAACCTCTGCGTCGTCGGCGACGACGACCAGTCGATCTACTCGTGGCGCGGCGCCGACATCCGCAACATCCTGAACTTTGAAAAGGACTACCTAAACGCCGCCGTCATAACCCTTGACCGGAACTACCGCTCGCGCCAGCCGATCCTGACGGCCGCCTCGTCGGTGATCAGGAACAACGTCAACCGGAAGGAAAAGAACCTGAACGCCCACAAGGGCGAAGGCGAGCCGGTGGTCTGGTGCCGCACCAACAACGAGTACGGCGAGGCCGAGTTCGTAGTGAACACCATCATGTCGCTGAAGCACCGGGAAAACCTCTCCAACGGCGACTTCGCCGTTTTCTACCGGACCAACGCCCAGTCCCGCGTGTTCGAAGACCGCCTCAGGAAGGAAAACATACCCTACCGGGTCGTGGGCGGCATGAAATTCTACGAACGGAAGGAAATCAAGGACATCCTGGCCTACCTGAAGTTCATCGCCAACCCCCATGACCTGGTATCCATGCTCCGGATCATCAACACCCCGTCACGGGGGATCGGCCGGGTGACCATCGACAAAATCCGCGATCACGCGGCGAGGAGCGGCGAATCCGAATGGAACGTCATCAGGGAAAACCGCCTCGGCGAAAAGCTCCCCAAGGGACTCATCGACTTCCGCGCCATGATGGTCCAGTGCCAGGAAACTTCCCGGGATATCCCGCGTACAAAGCTCTCCGCCTTCGTTGAGCAGGTGCTGGAGCTGTCCGGTTACGTGAAGAGCCTCGAGGACGAGGACACGATGGAAAGCCGTTCCCGCCTGGAGAACATCAGCGAGCTCATGAACAGCATCTACGATTACGAGCAGGCCTATCCCGAGGCGACCCTTGACCAGTTTTTACAGGACATCTCCCTGTATACCTCCGAGGAAAACCCCGAGGAGGATCCCGAAAACAGGGCCGCCATGGTGACCCTGATGACGGTCCACAACGCCAAGGGGCTCGAATACCCGGTGGTGTTCCTCACCGGCCTGGAGGAGGACATCTTCCCCC
>CALMRZ010000074.1 GCA_937872225.1 uncultured Spirochaetota bacterium | reverse complement strand
GGGCAGGAGGAAGTGAAGAAGGCCGCTGAAAACACGGTCACCTTTACCGTGCGCGGCGAAAGCGGCGCCACTACCTTCAAATCGGTCAATCCCTTTATTAAGATCGCCCGGACATCGGACATGACCGGGTATGTGGCGAATTTTGCCAGCGACATGTCGGGCATCAGGGTGGCTGACCAGTCGACCTATACCAGGGTGCTGTCGATGCTGATCCCGGCTGACGTGACCCCGGGCACCTACAATGAAAAGTCGAGTAATTTCATGTTCCAGTATTTCGGGACCGAAAGCGGGGTCATGTACAGCCTTGACGTCAATTATCCCTTTACCCTCACCATCGAAGAGTGGGGCGGTCCGGGAGGAAGGGCCCGGGGAAGCTTTTCCGGGGAATTGAAGGTGGAGGGTTCGAATTCGGTCATCCTGATCCAGGACGGGAGATTTGACGCCGGCATACAATGACCGCGCACGGCGGCGCCTGCCCGCGAACAGGCAGGCGCCCGGAGCGCACTTACCGCCTGGTGTTTCTCGCGATGTCGACAAAGACCCCGATCTGTTCCGCGATCAGGTAAAAGAGGCTCAGGAGCAGAAAGCCGAGTATCGGCCCGGAGATGATGGCGATGAGGCCGCCGGCAAATCCGCCTCCGCCCGCTATGATCGACAGGCCGGGAATCCCCATGGGGACGCTGCCGACGATCCATATGCCGACGCCGGCGGCAAGGCCGCCGAGAACATAGAAAAGCCCCAGTGTCTCTCCGACCATTTTTATGAAAATAACGCACACGGGAATGACGATATAATCGGTTGACTGCGGGAGCGCGTCGATGTCCGCAGACCGGTACCACAGGATGTTGATGATCCCGTAGGCGAGGCAGATGAAAACAATCTGCAGAAAAATATTCGCAAAAAATATCTTCGCCTCGAAGCCGTAGGTGAGGGGGTACCAGAGCTTATAGGAGCCGAAGATGAAACCTATCAGCATGAGGGCGGCGAGGACCCTCAGGACCCAGCAGAATACTTTGGTAAAGAATTTTCCTTCCGATATCATTGAAAGGACAGGCTTGAGCAGCAGAAACTTTTCCATTCGGAACCTCCAATGTGTTATTCATGATGGTGTCAGAGAAGAAGATATGATGGTTATGATAAAACAGCGGACCGCTGTAAAAGTCAATTGAAAAACCGTTTAGCCAAGGCGTGGCTGTAATAACGACATTTATTCAATAATGTTAACATGCATAACTTTTGTCATATTATTTTTCCTTTCCTCTTGACTTCCCGTCCAAGTGTTAAAAAATGCAGCGTAACACAATGCCGCCTGCCGCGGCCCGATACCATGAGAGGATGCCATGCCAGATAATCCCCTTGTCCGTTTGTTGAATCCTTCGTCGATTGCGACCGTGGGCGCCGGCAACAATCCCCTTAAAATGGGGACCATGCACGCCCTGAGCATATTAAAAGACGGATACGAAGGGACCTTCTATCCCGTCCACCCCCGGGAGGAGACCATCCTGGGGCGCAGGGCTTACCACTCAGTGGCGGACCTGCCCGAGGCGCCGGACCTGGCGTTCCTGGTTGTCCCGGCGCCGGAGGTGGCCCGGCTCCTGGAGGAATTCGGGAAGAAGGGCACGCCCAGCGCCATCATCATCACCGCCGGCTTCGGCGAGCTGGGGGAAGAGGGCAGGCGGATGCAGAAGCGGCTCAACGACATCTCCGCCGAATACGGCATACGGTTCCTCGGCCCCAACTGCATGGGGATCATCAATTCCGAGATATCCCTGAACACCACGGTCATGCCCTATACCGGGGCCCCGGGCTCCCTCGGGTTCGCCTCCCAGAGCGGCACCTACGTGACCCAGTCTATACCCTATCTCGGCAAAAAGGGGATCCGCTTCAGCAAGGCCATCAGCGTCGGCAACAGCGCCAACATCGACATCACTGACGCCCTGGAATATCTGGGCGGTGACGGACAGACAAAGGCGATATCACTCTATATCGAGGGGCTCCGGGACGTGCCACGCTTCATCGACACGGCGCGGAAGATAACCCCTCACAAACCGGTCCTGGCCCAGTACGTGGGGGGCTCCGGCGCCGGCGCCCGGTCGAGCCTGAGCCACACCGGCTCCATGGCGGCGCCTGACCATCTCTATGAGGGGTTGTTCCGGCAGGCCGGCATCATCAGGGTCAATTCCATAGAGGAACTCTATCATTACGGAAACATGCTGGCGGTCCAGCCGCCCCTCAGGGGAAAGAGGATCGGCGTTTTCACCAATTCGGGCGGTCCCGGTTCGGCCATGGCCAACGCCCTGGAGCGGGGCGGCCTGGAGGTACCGGAATTCTCGAAAGAGCTCCAGGAGGCCATGCGGCCCCTGATGCCGCCCCACGCTCCCAGCGGCAACCCGGTGGACATGACCTTCAGCATGGACGTGGAAGTCCTTTCCAGCAGGCTCCCCGAAATGGTGATCGAGAGCGGGGAGGTCGACGGTGTCGTCATTCACGGCGTCATGCGCTCCGGCTACGTCAAGTCCTATTACGAACATATCCAGGACTTTCTGAACGGCGCGCCGGTGGAGGCCCTGCTGGCGGGCATGCCTGACACCACGGAGAAAAACATATCCATCATGCGCTACGGCAAGCCCGTGGCCATATCAAGCTTTTTCGACCGCGACGATGACTACATGGCGGCATACGAGGACAACGGCATTCCCGTCTTCGATTCGCCGGAAAAGACCGCCGGGGCCATGGTGGCGATGCACCGCCACAGGGAGATCCGGGAGCGGAAGCCCTATGCGCCGGTGCCGGTGCCGGTTCCTCCGGCGGAAGCGCTGCGGCTTGTCGCCGAGGCCCGCGAGCGGGGTCAGGGCAACCTCGACGAGCACGGTTCAAAGCTCTTCCTGAAATCATGGGGTCTCCCCGTGACAGACGAGATAATCGTTTCTTCCGAGGAAGAAGCGGCAGCTGCCGCCGACCGCGCGGGCTACCCCCTGGTGCTCAAGGCAAGCGCCGCGGACATACTGCACAAGACCGGGAAGGGGCTCATCTATCTCAACCTGAAGTCGAGGGACGAGGCGGTCGCATCCTTCCGGAAGATACGGGAGGCGGCGGGCGCGCCGGTGCCGGTCATAGCCTACCGCATGGTGGAGGGCGACCGCGAGCTGGTGGCCGGCGTGGTGCGGGCGCCGGGCTTCGGCCCGTCGGTGATGTTCGGCCTGGGGGGCATCTTCACCGAGGCCCTGGGCGACATGGTCTTCAGGCCGGCGCCCTTGAGCCTGGCCGATGCCGAAGAAATGATCCATGATATACGGTCAGTGAAGCTCCTGGGCCCCTTCCGGGGCATGGCGGAGGTGAACAGGGGGTCCCTGGCGCTGCTCCTCCATCGCCTAAGCCTGATTCCCCTGGCCCATCCGGAGATCGCCGAAATAGACGTCAATCCCGTTATCATAGAGGGCCCTGAGCCTGTGGCCGTGGATGCCCTGGTGGTGTTTGCAGATTAAGACTTGACGATAACCGGGATTTTCAGTAATTTAGATTTAACTTAAGATTTGAGGTTCTTCAATGCCTATTTATGAATTTACCTGCAGCGACTGCGGCAGTCAGTTTTCGGAAATACGCCGCATGGGGGATGACAAGGGTGTTCGCTGCCCCGCATGCAAATCGGTAAATACCAAGAAGATGATATCTTCCTTTGCATCCATATCCAGCAGTTCCTCGCCGGGGTGTCCATCGGTGTCCACGTGCGCCCATGCCCATTCCGGGGGCGGTTGAAAGCCGTCCCGTTAAGGCCGGTACGGCCTGGCAAAAATCTCCCGGGGACTTTACAGTTCCTCTATCCATCCGGTCACGATGCTGTCCATGACCTTTTTGCTGCTGTTCTGCCACGCGAAGACCCTGGCCATCGAGTCCTTATTTCTTCGATCCGGGTCCGCATCGTAGAGGCGGCGGGCGTCGATGTCGCTGATATAGATGACAAAGGCCATGTTCCGGTGGGACCTGGTGTAGAGGTACCCCGCCAGGGCCAGGGCGTAGTTGATGGTGCCGGTCTTGGCCCAGACATGGAAGGCGGTTTTCGGGTCGCCGAAGCGGTTCATGAGGGACCATTCCCAACCCGAGGCGGGAAGGAAGGAACGGAATTTCCTGCCGTTGTAGTCCTGGGCGTCGGCGTATATGAGGACCGCCATCATCTGCTCAGGGGTTATCCTGTTTTTCGGCGTCAGTCCCGACCCATTGACCAGCTCGCATCCCTTCCAGTTGATCCTGTCCAGCCTGCCGGACAGGTATGTTGAAAGCTCCCGCGCAGCGCCGTCCAGCTTCAATATTTTTCCGGACTGTTCCTTCGCGGCGGCGAGCATCATGAGCTCCGCCATGAGGTTGATGCTGTAGGTGAGGGTGAGGTCCACGATATCGCGCAGGGGCAGGCCGCGGTGCGTGGCGATTTCGTCCGCGCTCCCCGGCATCGCGCCCGGACCCGGCCGGCCCTGGATGCGTATCCCCCGCATCTCGCAGAGCTTGGCGAACATCTGCGCCGTGTACAGGGAGGGATTTTTGACCGGGAGCCGCTCGCTCCCGTCCCTGGTTTCGTCGGGAGACAGGAGCCACGACTCGGAGCCTCCCAGGTTCCGGTACGTGAATTTTATGTTCTCCCGCAATTTTTCCTTTGAAATACCGGTCCTGTTCATGGGAAGGGTCGGCGTCAGGTATATTCCCATGGCGTTCGATTTCCTGTCCCGCTTCCATTCCGCCATGATGGAGTTGTATTCAAGGGAAAGTGCGCTCACCCCGGAATTGAAGGATACGTCAGGCTCCATGTCGGGATCGATGCTGGTCGAGCTTGCCAGTTCGCCGTCGTCATAGTACAGGCGCCCCGCGACGGACGTTATCCCTTTTTCCTTCATGCGGTCGACCATGTCCATAAGGTCGCTCACGGTGAGCAGGGGGTCGCCGGTCCCCTTCAAGTACAGGTCGCCCTTCAGGATGCCGTTACCGATGGAGCCCCTGTATTTCAGATAGGTTTCGAAGCGGTAGTCGGGGCCCAATACGTCCAGGGCGAAGACCGATGAGAACACCTTTGTCGTTGAAGCCGGTATGAAGGGCCGCGCGCGGTTATGGGAGCGGACCACGGCCTTCCTGTCCAGGTCGTAGAGCATGTAGCCGATCTTCTCACCGGGGATCCCGTCCATGAGGGCGAGATCTGCGCCTGCCGCCGGCTTTTCAGGGCCGAAGGACACGTCCGCGTCGGCGGGCCTGAACCCGCATGACGGCAGCATGAGCGGCATAAGCAGGGCAATGGCAGCGGCGGTCTTCATGGACGATGGCACGGTGTTCCTCCGGGGCATATTGATTTCATTTGCATAATGATGGCCGATGGCGGCGGGGTCAATGAAAATTTAAAACATAACCACATTGTTGTGTTTAAGGTTTTATTGACCTGGATAAATGGATTGACTGTTATTACGGGCAATGATTTGATTTATTACCCGGGGGTGCGAGCCGCTCTCGCTCACCCGCCAAAATAGTACGTCCCTGTACTATGGCGGGCGGGGACATCCTGTTCCCTGTGAGGGTGAGCAACTCACGTCCCATGCCGGGCTGTAACAAACATAATGATATGGGCACAGAAATACCATGAAGCATTATGAAGACATCGAGGCGGACGACTGCTACGACATGGCGGTGGAATGGATACGCCACGGAAACTACGACAAGGCGGTCCACTATTTTTCCCGCGCCATAGAGCTGAACCAGTATTTCATCTACGCCTATATCGCCCTGGCCCGCGCCTATGCCACGCAGAAAAAATTCACCGACGCGGTCCATGTCCTGAAAAAAGCCGTCCGCCTGGATCCCGCCTTCGACCGTTTGCATTACCTGATGGCCAAATATGCCCACAAGAACGGCGATTACAAGAACGCCCTCATCTGCATAAGCCGCGCCATAGAGATGGATGACAAGGAGCTGTACCGTGAAGCGCGGGAGATTATTGAAGCCAACTACCGCCGGCGGTGAAGGGCGGCGACATCATTCGTCCAGTCAGGGGCTGTTTAAGCACCCCCCCCAGAGGGGTGCTTAAAGGTAAGTCTCTTCAGCATCCCCGCTGTCTAAAACATAACGGTAGTCCCGAACACCGCGTAATGGAAGAGGGAGAAGGTGTATACCTTCGAATTATCGGCGCCGCCCTCCAGGATGCGGTACCCTGCCTTGACCAGTACGTTTTTGTTTATATGGTACTGAAAGGCGAAGAGGATGTCCTCGGCGCGCCCCACCGGACCCACCAGCCAGTCCGCGTCCATGACGAAGCTGAAATTGGGAACGAACATCCACTGCAGCCTGACCGTGATGAGGGGCACGAACCCCAGGTCCGGCCTGGTCGTCTTTGTGTTCAGGCTGTCGAGTCTGATATAGGCCTCCCGTATTTTCCCGGTAAGTCCGATCCCGAACTCTATTTTATCGTTCTTGACGATGTCATAGCGGTAGGTAAGGCGCCACGAGTTGAACTTGAAGGACGCCCTGATCGGGGTAGAGGGGAAGAATATCCTGTTCTTGAAGAAAAGGAAGCTCGATGGCCTGCCTTCGTAATCTATCTTGAGAGGTGCCGCCAGAATATAGAGGTTATGCCGGTCCTTGATCGTCCATCCGGCCCGGGCCCGTATGAAATACCATGGCTCGTTGCCCAGCACGCCGGGGAGGGAAAACCTCGTGCCGTACCTGCCGGGTATCCGCACATCGTTCAGCCCCGTGAAAACGGGGCCCGTTTCCAGGTCCAGGAAGGGGCCCGCCTGGAGCGGGACTGCCGCCAGAGAAATCACCAGTGCCGTATATAGTAAGTGCTTCATATATTTCACCCCCCAGCAGGATAATGTTATTTTAATATAGCACCGGAAGCGCGTTTCGTCAACGCGGTACATCATTGGTCGTGGTTCAGCGGGAAAAATTTTCTTCAACCGCTGGAAAAAGTTGTCCTTTCTTCCTTCCCGTTGACACTGGAATACCAGAGGATCACAAAAAGGCGCATTGAATGGGGGATTATAATGGACCGACTGGTTTTTACCTATGAGGCTGGCAAGGCGTCCGTTGTCGAGATCCGGAAGGATGCCATTGATATCTATAATTACTCAGTCCTGTTCCGGGAACTCCTCAAGGTCATATCTGATTCCGGGACCAAACAGGTCGTTCTTGACCTCAAGCAGGTCAATGCCGTGGACTCCGTGGGGGTCGGTCTCCTGGCCAGGTTCAGGGACACGGCGCGGCAGCACGGCGTCAATGTCGCCGTGGTATGCACCAACAAGAGCATTTTGAAGATCCTCGAACTCCTCAACATGAAGGAGGCCGTCAACACCCGCGGCAGCATCGGCGGGGCCATCATTGATCCGGAGTGACGGCCGTCCCCTGCCATAAAAATTTCTTGCAAAATTATCTCCTTCCACCCCGTGATGGGTGTGGTAAATGCGGCCCCGATACTTGCCGCGGGCCGCGGCACTGTTATGAAAAATACCGCACACTGGTTCGTGTACATGCTGGAATGCGAGAACGGCTCCTACTACACCGGGTCCACCGATGACCTGGCGCGGCGCTACGGAGAGCACCGGAAGGGGACGGTAAAATCCAAATACACCCGGAGCTTCAGGCCGGTCAGGATAGCCCGGTGCTGGTCCCTGGCCGGGACCCGGGGCGACGCCCAGAGGGTCGAAAAGCTGATCCAGAAAATGAACCGGAAAGCCAAGAACGGCATCGTGGCTGATCCGGATTCGCTCAGGCAGATAGTTATCGGCTCCTATGAGACCGATTTCGGCATTGCCCCCTATAGCCACGAGATGCAGGATGGGGCCGCGGAACCCGCCCGGGACATTACCATGTTTACCGCCCATGACCGGGAGAAGAGGATCGGCAATCCTTATCTCGTTGAGGTCATGGCCTTGGTGGCGCGGAACGGAAAATTGAAGCGTGACGACCTGCTTGCGGTGCTGAATGAAGAGCGGTCCGACTTTATCTGCCGCTATTCGTTTTCGATTCCGACCATTGACGTCATTGAAGCCATAGTCGCGCATTCGCCCCTGGTCGAAATCGGCGCCGGCGCCGGATACTGGGCGCGGTGTCTCAGCGAGGCCGGGGCGGACATCATTGCCTATGACCTTAGGCCCCCCGGCGAGGAGGCGCCCTGGGACTGGCGCGAAGGGAACCAGTGGTTTGACGACACCTGGTTCAATGTCCATGAGGGGGACGAGACAATGGCGGGACGCTACCCCGATCGGACGCTTTTCATCTGCTGGCCGCCGATCTTTGATCCCATGGCGGCCAACGCCCTGCGCCTCTACCGGGAGGCCGGGGGAAAGACATTGATTTTCATCGGAAGCCGCGGATCAACCGCTGATGAGGAGTTTTACCGGATGCTTGACTCGATGAAGCTGGTCCGGTCGGTCAGGCTCCTGTCATGGCCGGGGATAGAGGACTGGATGTGGATTTATCGCATTGGCGCCTGATAAGGCGCCACGCGGACACAAAACATGCTTGAGGTTATGCAACACCATGTTTCACTCACATCGCCTCGTATTTGCATCCTGCAAGACTCGGCTGACGGCGGCATCCGTGCCGCCTGTTCGTGAAACCTAGTGTCGCATCACAAATGTATGCAGTAATCATATAGAAAGGATGGACGATATGATCATAGAACAGATCCTGGTGACGCACATGGCGGTGTTCTGCTACCTGGTGGCCGACGAGAAAACCAGGGAGGGCGTTCTCATCGACCCCGCCGGGGACCATGAGGCCATCGAGAGCGTTGTGGCGAAGCACGGCATAACCATCAGGTATATCATCAACACCCACGGCCACTTCGACCACACCTCGGGGAACGATTACTGGATGAAGAAGACCGGAGCCTCCCTGCTGATTCATGAGGCGGACGCGCGCAAGCTGGGCAGCCTGACGAGCAGGTTCTTTTCCCGGACCATGGGGGGAAAGACATCGCCGCCGCCGCAGATGACCCTCAAGGACGGCGACGTGATCCATGTGGGCACCGGCCAGCTCCGGGTCATCGAGACGCCGGGGCATTCCGCCGGAAGCATCTGCCTGTACATGCCGGGTCATATCTTCACCGGCGACACCCTGTTCACCGAGGGAATGGGCCGCACCGATCTCCCCGACGGCTCCATGAAAAAGATAATGGAATCGATCCGTAACAAGATATTGTCCCTGCCGGACAATACGGTCATCTGGCCGGGCCACCACTACGGACGGTATCCCACCTCGACCGTGAAGGAGCAGAAGGGGTATTACAGATAGGCCTTTACTTTCCCGCCATCTTCTGGGCGTTTTCCACCATCAGCTCGGCCCGCATCTTTTCGTAGAATGAATAGGTGGTGTAGAAGCGGAAATACTTGTGCTGGAGGCTCGACAGGTCTATGGCGGTTATGAAGGGACGGTATTCCTTCCCGTCGGCGGCGGCGGTACCGAGGATTTTTGCAAGGTCTGTCATCGTGTTCTTGGTGAAGGCCGGTGACTTGCGGCCGTCGGGAAGGGTGATGCTGTAGAAGATCTCCCGCGCCTGTCCGAAGGAAACCGACAGCGCGCAGGGCTGGATCTTTTTCTGGATGTCCTCTATCCTGATGGAATGCTCCGGGTCGATCCGGCTCACCGAGTAGTTCATGTACAGGTCTTTCTTCATCTGGCAGATTTCCACCGGGTTGTCGGTTTTAGCCAGGGCGGAGCCGGGATTGCTCTTGATGATCTGTGCGGCGACGTTTTTCGAGAAGAGGTAGAGCCTGGTCAGATAGTCGAAGAGGAGGTCAGCCGGCTTGCGGAAATAGAAGAACGAACCGCTCTCGTCGAAGACGTAGAAATAGCTGTATTTCCTGTCGCTGTCGAAGTATATCTGTATCGTTTCGGGCCTGAAGTTCTCCACCATGGTCCTGAGGAAGTTAAGCTCCTTGATGGACGGGTCTACCTTGATGAGGTTCTTCAGCCCGTAGTTGAAGGAGAGGCTGAGCATCATCTTCATTTCCGATTCGCAGAGGAGGGTGTCGACGACGGTGGAGCCCACGGACTTCTTGGTGTAGAATATCAGGTACTGGTTGCCTATCATGGTGATGAAGCTTTTCTTCGCGTCCGGATCGCCGTCGATGAAGAAAGTGTACAGGTCCTTTATGAAGCCCTTGAGCCTCATGAACTCCTTGGTCGCGCCGTAGGGAAGGGACGAGACCACGTTCACGGCCCCCTCGAAATCGCTCCTGGTGGCCAGGCCCCCGTTCAGCATCCTCGACAGTATCGGGATGAGGTCCATCTCGCTCTTGAACACCTCGAACTTGGTCGATCCCCAGCTGTCATGGTAAAGGAAGAAGAACTCGTCGACCTTGCGCGAATACTTCGAATAGAGGTTGAAGATGATGTAGCTCATCACCGGGAACGGGTCCCTGAGGTAATCCTCCTGGAAGGCGTTCATTTTCTTGAACATGAAGTTGGACGAGATGTCGGATATCAGGTCGCGGAGAAAGCTGGTCTCCAGGCTGTGAAGGCCCGTGTCAATCTCGAGACGGGTGTAGTCCTTTTTGAAGAGTCCGTTCAGGCTTATCCATACCGAGAGGCCCAGGAGCGTCTTGTCCTTGTGGAGTATGACGATCTGGGGGGTGTTGTCCACGATGAGCCGCTTTGACAGGAACCAGGTCTCGTTCCCCTTCTGGTCCCGCACGTACTCGATTTTCAGGAGCTTCTCAGGCGGATAGTTCTTGAAGCTCAGTGTGTTGTCGATCTTGTTGTCCGCCACCTGGAAGTGGGTGTATATCTTCCGGCTTATCGCCTTGATTTCCTCGTCGGTGAAGCTGTGCTTGACCTTGTGGGTCTCCATGCTGCCTAGGATGCGCCGGTACTCCTGGAGGACGAACTTCTTGGCGTTGTTCAGGAGCTTGCTCACCGGCTCGATGCTCCAGTTGTGGAAGTTGTCCATCTCCCGGATCTTGACGGCGGCCCAGCCCCACTTCTTGACGTATTCTATCATCACCCGCGCCTTGTCAGGGTTGTATCCCTCGTCGTTCTTGCTTGAGCTGTACCGTGAAAGCATCGGCTCGACCTTCAGGTAGAAGGAGGTCTTGAGAACGTCAAGGGTGTCCCTGTCCTTGACCACGGTGCTGTAGTAATCGTACACGTAGTTGAACATGATGATGTAGGCGTCGATGTGGTCCGGCGTCAGGTTCCCCGCGTGGATGTTCTTCTTGATGGTGTTGCAGATGAAGGGGTTGTCCATGTAGTTGTTGATGTACCGGGCGAGGAGGCCGAGCTTTATGATGGACTTGAAGGGGTTGCCCAGGGACTTGAGTATCTGGAAGAGCCCGGCGGCAAGGAAGTCCTCCTGCTTGATGCTGTAAATGTTGCCGATGTCGATGAACTGGTCGGCCAGCTCGGACTTGCCGGCGGCGGCGAGCCATGCCTGGTATGTCTGGTTATCGGCGTTTTCCGGCACGACCCACCAGAAGGGCATTTTCCCGTTCAGAACGATGGAGCTTCGGAGGAACTCCTCCTTCAGCAGTTCGCCTATGGAGGACCCGGAGAACTGCTCCTCGTCGGCGAAGACGTTTTTCCTGATCCGGCTGATCTCGTTCAGGTAAAAGTGCACCTCGATGTTGAACTTGTCGAAGACCCAGCTTTCAATGGCCCGGAGCTTTGTCTTGTACAGGTTTATGATGTCCCGGTCGTAGTGGCCGTCCTGGTAGCAGAGCCAGAAATCGAAATCGGACTGCTTGGTGTAGGCGATAGTGCCGCAGCTGCCGATGAGGGCTATCATCAGGAGGAAGGGGTCGTTGACCTTGCCGCGGACCAGGCCGGCGTCGGGAAAGCGTTTTGTTATGAATTCAATTAGCCGCGGAGACGGGGCGAAATCATAGACGCCATGGGGAAGGCGCGGCGCCGGCACATGCCCGGGGAGGCCGGGGATGTTCACGTGGAGCAGGTACGCGATGAATTCCAGGAGGTTCACCAGCTGCGGGTCTGCAAGAGAGCGCTGGAGATTGCCGAGCTTGAGCTCGTTGTATTTCTGGAATTTTTGCTGGTAGACTTTAATTCTATTTATGATATCAGGATTCGCTTCCATGATC
>CALMRZ010000073.1 GCA_937872225.1 uncultured Spirochaetota bacterium | reverse complement strand
ATTTCGATTTTACCCTGGGAAGGCATGAGATCGAGCAGGCTTATAATCTGGCCATGAGAAAGAATCTCCGATAGCATTACTCACCAATCTGAAAACAGGAAAAGCCCTTATGGAATCATAGGGGCTTTTTTATGCCACGCCTGATAGGCGGCACCCCTGACAGCCCCCTTCAGCCTCCGGCATCCACACTAGGCGCGTCATCCATTAATCCTCTCCATCCGGGGCGCGAACCCGCGGTGCCGCACCCGAAGTCCAGGGCTTTCATGCCGTTTCGAATTTCCACCGCTGCGGCGATCGACCTGAATATGTCCTGCGCCAGTTTGCCCCTCTGCGGCTTCTCGTCCCAGGTGGATGCGGCATGGTCAAAATCACGTTTTTCTTGTTGCATATGAGGGATCCTTGTTATTCGTTGATGCAGATTGTAGCCGGGGATGGCCGGTGTCAATGTAAATATCCGGTACTGGACATGTGAGCGTCGCATAATCCTTGACAAAAATCGGGGGCTGAATTATTGGTCAGGTGCGTCCTGCCCGCGGGCGCGTTCAAACAGTCTGGGGAATATTTCCGGCAGCATCTCCCGGTCGTGCGAAGGGCGTCCATGCGGTCCTCGGTAATGAGGGGAATGAATCTTTCTCATGGGAGGATACCTATGGACGTAATGAGCGAAAGCAAGGAATACCGGGATTACTTCGAAGACGTGCAGGGATTTTACCGGGAGCAGGAGAAACCGGAAGAATTCATCCCCGTCGCGCAGCGCATCAAAGACCTCCGCACCAGACAGGACCTCAGCCTGGAACAATTTTCCTGGATCTCCGACATCGATGTCGACCGGCTCGCCGCCATTGAAGAGCATCGGACCCTGCCCGACGTGGCCACAATCGTGAAACTTTCACGGGCCCTGCGGATCGAGACGGGATGCCTGCTGGGCGAGCGGCCCGGATCGGGCTACACGGTGGTGCGCAGAAAGGACCGCATGAACATCGCGCGCCACGCCGCCGGTGCCGCGGAACGGCCGAACTACCATTACCAGTCCCTGGCAAGCGGCGTTGCCGGCAGGAACATGGAGATTTTTCTCCTGACCCTCACCACCGACGCGGGGAGCGACGGACTGTCGGTCCATGACGGCGAGGAATTCCTGCTGGTCACCGAGGGAGCGGTCAGGGTCACCCTGGGCGACCGTAAGGAGACCCTGGAGGAGGGGGACAGCATTTACTACCGGGCGGACATTCCCCATAACGTGGTGAACCTTTCAGGGCATGATAAGGCCGTCATCATGGCGGTCATCTATCCGGGCCGGTAGGGCCGCGGACATATATCGATTCATCAATACGCCATTCCCTGGGGGGAAAGGGGTGCGCGGGATAGCTGCTACATCCCCTTATAGGGGCCTTTTCCTGCACAGGAGTTCCGGGAGACGATATGATTGAAAATGTTCTTTCAAAAATTTGCGCCATGGTGCAGGGTATCTCAGCTTCAATACTAAATCACTTCGTGGCCCGGTGAGTTATGGAAAAATATATTTTCTGCATGGAAGATAATCTAAAGAATGCCTCCCTCGCGGAGTTCAGGGACTATATTCTCCACACGGTTGCACCGGCCGTGATGAAGCACGACCCGGTGAACTGCAAATTGACCCTCTCCGCGGCGGAGCAGCCGTCCATAACAATCCTGCCCTTGAAGCGGAACGGCTTCGCCATGTTCTCCCTGGTCGGCATCGACCGGGCAGCCGTGCTCGGCGAACTGGAGCGGCACCGGAACCCGGACCGCGCAGTCTACGGATATGCCGTGCACGAATCGCCCTACCTTCTTTCCGGAAAGTCGTGGCCGTGCGGGACGGAATCGCCGGGTCTTGTCCTGCTGACCATGTTCAGGAAAAAACCGGGCCTGCCGGAAAATGAGTTCATGCGCATCTGGTTCGGGGAGCATTCGCCGCTGTCAATCGTGGTCCATCCATTGATCAATTACATCAGGAATGTCGTCACCGGCGTGTTGACGGACAATGCCCCGGCATTTGACGGCATTGTGGAAGAGCATTTCGGGTGCGACCGGGACCTGCTGAACCCGGTCAAAATGTTCGGCGGGATCAGAAGGTTCCTTCCGTCCATGCTCCGGATCTGGCGGCATGTCCCCACCTTTCTGGACATGTCAAACATCAGGAATTACATCTGCAGGGAGTATTCCCTTAAAGGCGGTCTTGCGGCCTGCGATGAAGAGATGAGGGATGATTTGTTCGTCCGGGAAAGCGGGCCCGTCCATGCATAGGTGTTTCATCACCGGCCGTATACCGGGGCCGCCTCAGGCCTGATAAGCATAGGACCCGGACCCTGCCGGCCGGTCCGCACGTGCCCCTTACATGTAGAAATGCTTGAATGCCTCGTAGACAAGAATGGCGGGCCACACGATGCCTTTGAGAAAGCCCAGTACGCCCAGCCAGAAGCCGGTGGCGTTTGATATGAAATACACTGCCGCGCCTATAAAGCCGAGAAAGTACACGGTGCCGCCGGAAGCGTTGCCGCCGAATCCCTTACCCATGTTCTTCCCTCCCTTATCTTGGTGTGATGATATAAGTTTTCCTGTTTTTATCCATGAAAGTTATGGTAATTTGCAGGGGAATCACGTCGTCCGGGTAGTTTTCTTTAATTAATTCCTTGTCGGGTTTAATAAGAAAAACCTGCTCGTACATGGTGCCGTTCCCGGACCATTTAATGGTCGTGTCGAGAAGCGAATGTTTTACCGGCCTTCCTTTTGCGTCTGTGAAAACGACAGTCACTCCGCCCTTTTTGCGATGGACCGGTTTGGTGTGCCGTATCCTGAACATCAGACATTTCTCCCTGTCATTGCGGAAGGTCTCAAGATAAGCCGTCTCTTTGTTCTTCAATGCAAGGGGTTTGGTGGGATCCTCAATGATGCCTTCCCGTGTTTTATCCATAACAAAATTAAAATAGCTCCTGTCGGAAATCTTGAAATCAATATCAAGTAATCCGATCATTTCTTTTAATTCATTTTTTTGAATGATGCTTTCGCCTTCTTTGATCTTCGGTGCCGCAATAACGAATGTGGATAGGAGGGCAACAATAATCACTTGAAGCATTATTTTTTTCATTTTCGTCTCCTGATATTTTTGAATATACTATATGATCTGAAGATTATTACAACAATAATTTTACAGGAAGTCCGCCGGGCGCACCGCCGCATCCGGTCGCCAATACTAAATTCTACTTGCAATAAAATCCGCGTGGTCTGATAATCTTCTCATCCGGGGCGTACCCTCACGCAGTGCCGCCCCCGGTCCTTGCCGTTGCAATACAAGTTTTGAATGATTCGATAATCTCGACAGGATGGACCGTCACGGTCACACCGGCCATGGAAACTGTTAATTGCGTCATCTGCGGCTCTCCGGAACAGAGGCCGCTGTTTGAAAAAGCGTCCCGGACCGGCATCCTCTTCACCCTGGTCAGGTGCCCCGTGTGCGGCCTCCAGTATGTCTCGCCCCGTCCGGGACCGGACGAGATCGGCGCCTTCTACAGCGAGTCGTATTTTACCGAACGGACCGACCGCGGTTACAACGATTACTTTTCCGAAAAAACGCGCCTCGAGATCGAGCGCGTCATCCGTCTGAACCTCAGGGACCTGGGATTTTTCGAGTTCGAGAAGGGCCTCGGTGCGGAGAAACGGGTCCTTGACATAGGGTGCGCCGCCGGCTATTTCCTGTCCCTTATGAATGACCGGGGATGGGAGACCACGGGGGTGGACATATCCCCGTCCTGCGTTGAATTTGCCCGCGGTGCGGGGATTGCGGTGTACGAGGACGATTACCTGGAGATCGCCTTTGCCCGCCCCTTTGACCTCATCACCCTCTGGGCCTCCATCGAGCACCTTCACTATCCGGACCGTTTCATTGAAAAGGCCCGCGACGAGCTGAAGCCGGGCGGGCGTCTCTTCATTTCAACCTGCCGCGCCGGGGGCCTTAATTTCATGCGCCTGTACGGAAAGGACTGGCGGTTCTACAACTTCCCCGAGCACCTCTACTTTTTTTCCCGCCCGGCGATTAAAAAACTGCTTGAGGGTAAAGGCTTCAGGATTGTACAGTGCGCTACCTACGGCAGCGGCTTCGGCAAGGCGGGGTCCTTTACGCGGAAGATTGCCGATATCATGGCCAAGAGGCTCCGCCTGGGGGACATGATGCTCATTGCCGCGGAAAAGGTGTAGCCCCGCTGTCCCCCCCGAGGGGGCATTTCTGAATTTTCGGTATCTGTATATCATGGTATGGCGCACTACCATGCTGTTCAAACTGACCAATGATAAAAAATTTCCCATGGATTGAATATTGTTGTTGTCCTGGGATGGGATATATATAGTGAAATGAATAATTATTTCCATGCCCCCTCGGGGGCAGGGGGGTCTTTTATCATGCAAGTCGTACATACCATAGCTGAAGTCCGTGAACATGTCGCGCGGGCCCGCAAGGAAGGGAAGCTGATCGGCTTCGTGCCCACCATGGGTTTTCTCCACGAGGGGCATCTCTCCCTGGTTGAAGAATCCAGGAAGCAAACCGGGTACCAGGTGATGAGCATCTTCGTGAACCGGATCCAGTTCAACGATCCAAAGGATTTCGCCAATTATCCGAAAGACCTTGAACGGGACTTCGAACTCGCCCGCGGCGCCGGCGTTGACCTGATTTTCGTTCCCGATGAGGGGGAGATGTACCGGGACAACCTGACCTTCGTCGACGTGGAGGTCCTCACGAAAAACCTGTGCGGGGCCCACCGGCCGGGCCATTTCCGCGGCGTCTGCACCGTGGTGAGCAAGCTCTTCAATATCGTCCAGCCCGATGTTTCGGTGTTCGGACAGAAGGACATCCAGCAGGCGGTGAGCATCGAGAAGATGACGGCGGACCTGAACTTCCCGATCCGGATCATCATCGCCCCCACGGTGCGGGAGGACGATGGCCTTGCCATGAGCTCGCGGAACAAGCGCCTCTCCCCGGACGAGCGGAAGAGGTCCGTGGCCGTCAGTCGGGCCCTGAAGCGCGCCGAGGAGTTGGTGCGGTCAGGCGAACGCTCGGTGCGGGCGATAACTAGCGCCATGATCAATATCATCAACGAGTCGAACCCGAAAAAAATCGATTACGTCTCGGCCGTGAGGTACCGCGACCTCGAGCTGGTGGACGCCGTCACGGAAAAATCCATCATTGCCGCCGCGGTCTTCTACGGCGAAACGAGGCTCATTGACAATATGATCGTCGAGTTGGACGGGGGAGCCGTACGATGCATCTACTGAAACCGGTCCGGTTTTTCCTCGTCCCGCTGCTGGCCCTTCTGTCGTGCGCGCCCCAGGCGGCGCTCACGCCCCAGGCGGCCTTCCATGACCTGAAAGAGGCCTTCCGGAAGTCCGACGCCGCCGGGCTCGAGCGCCAGCTTTCGCGGGACAGCGTGCGCAAGATCCGGCGCATGACCGAGCTCTTCTCCCTCATGGACGGGCGCCAGCGTGACGCCCTGTCTGAAAAATTCAAGGTCCCCCCTGAACGCCTGAAGAAACTCTCGGTGCGCGATTACTGCGCCCTGACGCTCGCCCTGGGCAAGGGCTCCAACGCGGTCGGCACGGCGACAACGCGGGCCATTGTCGGCATCGACCGGAAGGGGCCCCGGGCGGTCATCCGCGTCGATAACGGCATGGAGCTCCCCTTTGTCAAGGAGGGGCCCTACTGGAAATTCGACATGACCGGTTTTTGACGGTCTGGTAGTAGCATCCTGAACAATAGATCATGCGCACCATTATTCATGACAACAAAGGCGCCCTGCTGGTAACGGCGATAATCCTGTTCTATTTCGGCGTCGTGTCGCTCCTCCAGGCGGTCGCCTTCAGGCATTGCCGGGCCCCGCAAGCGGCCGGAAAGGCGGCGGCAATGGAGACCGGTATGGAGATGCGCGGTTTCACCGTCACCGCCTATTGCCCCGGGAGCTGCTGCAACGGCATCTGGGCCGGCCGGACCGCCACGGGGAAAAGCATCGATTACTACACCGGGAAAAAGCTTAACATCGCCGCGGTCGACCCGGCAGTGATCCCCATGGGGACCCGCTTCGCCTACGGCGGCAGGGAATATCTTGCCGTTGACATAGGCGGCAAGATCCGGGGAAAACGGATCGACCTGCTGGTGCTGAACCATCGGGCGACGTATCAGTTCGGCGTTAAAAAGAACCAGTCGATACTGATCCATAACAGCCGGACGAAGGATACCTTCCTTTCCGGTGCCAGGCTGAAGGGTCTTACCCGTGTCGATCCTTTGACGCTTGGCAGAACCGTGCAGTAATGATTCGGCCGGAACGCCGGTCCATGATTTGAATTGCTGAAATCATAAGATATCTATTCCGTAATTGCGGATGGGGAGGTTGTATGACGCGCGCGGGGAAATCGATTTTTTATTTCGGGTTCTGGGTGCTGGCCTGCGGCATAGGGCTGATGTTTTTCCCGCAGTTCTGCCTGGGTATAGCCGACATAAGGCTCAACGACTACCTCCTGGCGAGACTCTTCGGCATGATCCTCATCTATCTGGCCATATATTATTTCGTGGCGGGGCGGCGTCCCGCCTTCCGGCCCCTCTATGTCGCCACGGTCTTCACCCGCTCCTCGGCGCTGCTGATCATGGCCATCTTTGTGCTCCTGGGCATGGCCAAGCCGATTGTTATCGGTTTCACCGTTGTAGACGCCCTGGGGGCCCTCTGGACAGCCCTGGCGCTCCGGGCGGACGGGAAAACCGGGGCGGCGAAGCTCGCGTGAAGGTGCTGTTTGGGTAACCCCCCCAACCCCCCAGAGAGGGGCTTCTGGTATTAGTTATAATAAAAAAAGTCCTCCCCCGGGGGATTGAGGGGGCTATTGGAACAGCTCCTTTGGGATATAGGAATTATCTGGAGGTCATTGCATGAAGAAACTCTCAACGCTGTTCAGTCCCGTCACCATCGGGACCATGAAGATAAAAAACAGGATAGCCATGGCACCTATGGCCACGGATTTCGCCGAGGGCGACGGCACGGTGTCCCAGCGGCTCATTGACTATTATGAGGCGCGGGCCCGGGGAGGGGTGGGCCTCATCATCCTCGAGGTGTGCACCATTGACGGCATGTCTCCCTACATCCCCCGCACCGTGGGGATCTGGGACGATTCCTTCATCCCGGGGCTTAAAAGCCTCGCCGACGCGGTCCACGCCCACGGCGCCCGCATCATACCGCAGATCGCTCACCCGGGGCCTGAGTCGCTGGCTCCCCTCTTTAACGGATCCGTTGCGGTGGGGCCTTCCGCGGGGATCATGAACAACCTGACCCGCATGAAGTGCCGCGAGATCTCGGTGCCGGAGATCGGGGACGTCATAACCCAATTCGGCGAGGCGGCGCGCCGCGCCCGGGAGGCCGGCTTCGACGGCCTCGAATTTCACGCGGCCCACAGCTACATGCTCGCCGGGTCGTTCCTCTCGGCGCTGCGGAACCGCCGCACCGACGACTACGGCGGAGACCTGTACGGCCGCATGCGGTTCCCCCTGGAGGCTATCCGCGCCATGCGGGACAGGGCGGGGAAGGACTTTCCCATTACCATGCGCCTCTCCGCCGAGGAACAGGTCACCGGCGGCAGGGAGATCCGCGAAACGGAATATATCGCCTCCCTGTTCGCCGAAGCCGGCGTGGCCGGCTTCCATGTGTCGAGCGGCGTGTACCCCGACCTCTCGTGGCGCGTCATCCCGCCGACGGGCACGCCCTTCGGCCTCAACGTGAAGAGCGCGGCCGAGATCAGGAAGGCCGTGCCGGTGCCGGTCATGGTTGTCGGGAGGATCGTCGATCCCGGCATGGCCGGGGACATCGTGCGCCGCGGCGAAGCGGACATGGTGGTGCTGGGCAGGGCGCTCCTGGCCGACCCTGATTGGCCGGCAAAGGCGGAGGCCGGGTCCTGGGATGACATCGCCCCCTGCATCGGCTGCGGCCTGGGGTGCGTCCGCAACCGGGAGAGCGGCGGCGACATGACCTGCATTGTGAACCCGGCGGTGGGCCGGGAAGCCGAAATGGAAATCGGCCGCGCTCAAAAGAAGAAAAAGGTAATGATCGCCGGCGGCGGCCCCGCAGGCCTTGAGGCGGCCCGGGTGGCGGCCCTTGCCGGCCACGATGTGCGTCTCTATGAAAAGGAAGCAGCCCCGGGCGGGCAGTTCAACCTGGCCGCCGTCCCCCCGGGCAAGCAGGAGCTGTGCAAGGTGACCCAGTACCTGTTCCGCCAGGCGCAGAAGGCCGGCGCCTCGGTCTCCCTCGGCGTAGAGGTGACGCCCGGGCTGGTGGCGGAGGCTGCGCCCGATGTCCTCGTGGTGGCCACGGGGGCCCGGCCCCGCAGGCCTTCCATCCCCGGTGCTGACGGCGGCAACGTGTTCACGGCCCACGAGGTCCTTGCCGGAACCGTTGATTGCGCCCCGGGGAAGGCCCTCGTCATCGGCGGCGGCATGGTGGGATGCGAAACCGCCTCATTCCTGGCGAATACCGGAGACAATATCACCATCGGCAGGACCGAGGTGACCATCGCGGAAATGACCGACGCCGTGGGCGCGGACATGTTCAGCGAGGGGCGGGAGCTCCTCATGGAGAAGCTCCGCCGCAAGGAGGTCCGCGTCCTCACCGGCGTAACGGTGAAGGAGATAACCGCAGACGGGGCGCTGGTTGAAGGGAAGGACGGCGAAGAGGCCATATCCGGCATGGATTATATCGTCCTGGCCACGGGAGCCGAGGCGGTCGACAGCCTCTCCGCCGCGGTGAGCGGCGTCGGAGAGGTCCATGTCATCGGCGACGCCCGGGAGCCGCGGCAGGTGCTGGAGGCGATACGGGAGGGATCGGAGACAGGCCGGAAGCTTTGACGGATGTAAAATGAAAGCACCACCCAGCCATCCATCGCGGCGGAAGCCGCTGACACGACCGGGGCGGGGCGGCAAACGCGGTGCCGTCGGCATCCTGCTTAACCTGTTTGTCCTCGCCGCGGCCATCGGTATCGCCGCCTGCAGGCCGGGCATCGGGGACCCGCCCCGCGCCGTTGCGAAGAACGGGCGCATCGACCTTGCGGCCATTGACTTCGCCGGCGGCAAAACGGCCTACCTCAGGGGAGCGTGGAAATTCGCCTGGAAGCAGGACGACAGGGCCTTCGCAGACCCGAAATTCGACGATTCGAAATGGGGGACCCTTGACGTTCCCGGATACTGGAACGGACTGACCGGAACCGGGAAGGGTTACGGATGGTACCGCATCAAGATCAAAGTTGACGGGAACCGCCTGCGCGTCTCGGGAGAACGGCTGGGCCTATCAGTCCCCCTCATCCAGTCCGCCTGCGAGGTATACGTAAACGGCTCCCGCCTGATGTCGAGCGGCACCTTCGGCACAGACGCGGCGTCATCGGTCCCCCAGATCCACGCGCGCATCGGGGATTTTGATCCTCCGGCCGCCGGCGAGGAGCTGGTCATTGCCGTCAGAAACTCCAACTATGCGCACCGCGCCGGCGGACCCTACAGCGTCCCCGAGTTCGGCCTTCACGCGGTCCTGGCGGAACGCCGCTGGTATAATGACGTGGTCCGCCTGGTCGCCCTGGGCATCATCATGATGATGGGCATCTACCACGCCATGCTCTGGTTCGGACGCCGGGAGGACCGGGCCAGTATCTATTTCAGCCTCGGGTGTCTGGTCGTCCTGCTGCGCCTGGTCGCGACAAACGGGTACCTGGAGAGGCTCTTCCCGGGATTCGGCATGTACGAGCTCCATTTCAAGATCGTCTACGCCAGCATCCCCCTGGGGTGGACCGCCTTCGCCTTCTTCTTCCGCGAACTCTACCCGGAGGAATTCTCCGGCAGGATCTTCACCGTCGCTGCTCTCCTGGGCGGCGTGTTCACGGCGGCGACCCTTGTCCTTCCCTGCAGGATTTACTCGGTATTTTCGATAGTGTACGAGGGCACGCTGTTCGTCATCGGGGTATGGTTCCTGGCAGGCATCATCATGGCAGCGAAGCGGAAGCGCCCCGGGGCCCTGTATATCCTGCCCGGCTTCATGGCTTTTTTTGTCACGGGAGTGAATGATATCCTTGCGGTGAAGCTCATCATCCCCACCCCGGAGGTGGCCCCGGTGGGGCTGGTCATCATGATATTTTTCCAGTCCGCCGTGTTGCCCCGACTCACCGCCCAAGCCTTTAGGACTTCCGAACACCTGTCTCGGAACCTGGCCCTCGAGGTGGACAGGAAGACGCTGCAGCTGCAGGAGCAGATGGGCCAGGCCCTGAAAGCCCGTCAGGATGCCGAGGACTCCCGCGCCGAGCTCCATCAAACCTATGAGCAGCTCAACGCGGTATATACCATCCTGAAAAACGATCTCGCCGTGGCAAAAAGCATCCAGGAGACCCTGTTCCCCACCGATGCCGGCCGCATCCGGGGACTCCGCTACTCCGCCCGGTATATCCCCCTCATCGAGGTGGGCGGCGATATCTACGACATCTGCACCGTCGGCGACCAAACCGTGCGGCTCTTCGTCTCCGACGCCACCGGCCACGGCATCCATGCCTCCCTCACGACCATGCTCATCAAGGGCGAATACGACATGCTGAAATTCAGCTGTTCCACTCCCCTTGAAATCATAGAGGAGCTGAACGACAAGTTCTTCCGGCACTACCGGCAGATAGCCAGGTACTTCACCTCGTTCCTGGCCGATATACACACCGACAGGAAAAAAATCACCTACGTGTCGTCGGGCCATCCGTCGCAGTACCTCATCCGGGGCGGCGCCATCATCGAGCTCGCGACCACGGGGCGTGCCATCGGCGTCACCGGGGACACGAACTGCACGATGCGGGAGGCGGACTTCCTGGCGGGGGACCGGCTGTTCTTCTTCACCGACGGCCTGTATGAGCAATTCAACAGCCGGCGGGCCCTCTTCGGCGAGGAGCCGATCAAGAAGATCATACGGGAAAACATCGGCCGGCCCATATCGGAAATAATGGACGAGATCATCACCGCCATCACCGCCCACACGGGCAACGATCTGAACGACGATATCATCATGATCGGCGTTGAGCAGGACGGCGACGCCGTCTCCCCCGGGTGATTGAGCGACCGGCATCTGCAGTTCCCTCTCCCCTGTGCCGGCACCTCAGGCTCATGATCGAATGATGCAGCAACACCCCTTGCATCCACTTGCGGAAAAATGTCATACAATAATACAATGTTAAAATTCAGGATTCATATATTATTACATTTAAATTTCTCCAAAATTACAAATCTGGAAGAGTTTGTCCTAAAGAACCCTTTATATCCTCAATAATTACATACAGTCCGGACGGTTTATGTTGCCCGTCAGAACACAATTATTTCATGAGATATGGGGGGATTATGATCAGTTTAAGAAGACGTGCGTTGCTCAAATCGATATGTTTCAATCCATTGTCTATGATTACGCTGGGATTGCTGTTTGCCGGATGTTTTTCCGACCCAAAGGTTTCGCCAACTGATGTGGCTGCCCTTGCGCCCAACAACGGGATGCCGGACGCATGTTCCAGCCTGAAAGATGAGCCCCTTTCAACCGATGTCAATCCGGTGCACCTGGACGGCCACAATACGATTTTGCCTTTTCCCTCGGACTTCATCGCCTATCGGGACCCTTCATCTCCCACGGGCGTTCGCCTGAAATTTGATACGGTAACGGTGCCGCCCCAGATGGGCCTGCTGCCTGCCAGCCTCCAGTTCAAAAACTGTTCAAAGAGCCGGACGGCTCCGATGCCGACGGTTTTTCCGTCGCATCCAGCGTCCTGTTTGAATTCGATCGGCCGGTCGACAGCGCGTGGGTCCGCCATGAAGACACCGACATGGCCCGGGACGGGGGCGATGCCTTTTGCCTGTTGGACCTCGCCACCGTCACCTGCCTACTCGGCGTGGTGGATATGTCAATGCCCAAGGGGCTCTCGGGCTCGTGGTTCGCGGCGGGCATGTGCGGCATCGTGGGCCAGAAGGGAGATATCTTCGACGGCATACACTACGCTGACGGCTTCAGGCGCGGCGTGGCGCAGATGAAGGCGGGGCCGAAGCCCCTGGCCATAACCTGCGGGGCCAATCGTTTAACGCATCGGCACAGGGGGAGGATGGGGCCCCGCATAGTCCTGCTATCCTTACTGCAAAAAATTCCCGATTGATAAAAAATTACTGCCCGATGATTAATTTGCTTGCCGATATTACGTATACGAATTATATTTATACATATGAAACGTCAGGCACCTCAATTCGACGCGCTGGACACCGCGGAATGTCCCTACTACCTCATCACCCGGGCGTCCCTGGCCATCACCGCCATTCTTAAAAAGTCCCTGGCCGGGGCCGGCATCGGCCATGTCAAGCCGGCGTACCTGGGCGTGCTCATGGGCCTCTGGAAGGAGGAAAGCCTCGACGAGGCCCTGGGCAAGCTCGGAAGCCCCGGGGGCATGAAGATCGCCGACCTGGGAAGGCGCGCCGGCCTGGAGCCGTCCACCATGACCGGCGTCATCGACCGGATGGAGCGCGACGGCCTGGTGCGGCGCGAGGACGATCCCGAGGACCGGAGGGCCCAGATCGTCCGCCTCACCGACGAGGGGAGCCGCGTCAGGAGGGCGGCGGCGTCCGCGGTGGACGCGGCCCTCGGCGAGGCCTTCGGCGGCATCGCCACCGGCGCCCTTGACGGCATGAAGGGCGTACTGCGGAAGGTCCTGGTCAATACCGAAAGGGGAACTGTCGAATGAACCGGGTCACGGGCCGGGACATATCGATCCGGGGTGACGCCATGATGAACGAAGAACATTACCGGAAGCTCGAGAACATGATGCACTCCGCGCCGATCGTGAACCTTGTCGGGGCGCGGGTGAAGATCGGGGAGGGCAGCGCTGAAATCACCCTGCCGGTGAAACGGGAACTCTTCCACGCCGCCGGGGCTCTCCACGGTTCGATGTATTTTCTCGCCATGGACAACGCGGCCTTCTTCGCCGTTAATTCCCTGGTGGAGGACGTCTTCGTCCTGACCTCCACGTTCAACACCTACTTCCTGCGCCCCGTGTCGGGGGGGACCGCCAGGGCCGTGGGGAGGGTCGTGAGCGCGTCGAGGAACCAGTTCGTGGCCGAATCGGTGCTGTATGACGAAGATGACCGCGAGATCGCCCGGGGAAGCGGCGTTTTTGTAAAGAGCGGGATCGCCCTGGCTCCGGAAATCGGGTACGCGTAACGCCGGCGCCGTGTGCCGGCCCGGCAATTTTGACTCGAGGAGTGTTAACCATGGAAACCGCCCTGGAAACCATAACCCTGGAAAACGGGTTCACCTTCAATTACGCCGCCGTGACCGGCGGCACGTATATCGAGTATAACGGCATCCGCCTGACGGAAATCGGGAAGGGCCTTGTCCGCGGTGAGGTTGTCATTAAACCGGAGCTGCTCAATCCCAACAAGATCCTCCACGGCGGCGTGTTCGGCACCCTGGCCGATACCGTGGCGATATTCGGCTGCATCTACATGTATGAGGTGGCGGCCGTTACGACCGTGAACCTGACCGTGTCGTACCTGAAGGCGGCGAAGTCCGGGACCATATCAGCCGCCGCCCGGATGCTGTCTCAGGGGAAGAGCATTTCCCACTGGCAGGTCGACATGACGGACGACGAGGGACGGCTCCTCGCCGTGGCATCCGTGTCCTATTCGATAAAACGCTGAAAACCCGGTCGTGCCATGGTGTTCCTGTCTTCATACCCGCGTAATAGCCGCTCATAATTATCCATGCCACGGTAAAATGGTTGTTCTTTCCCGGCCCGTATGATACTACGTGTCACCGGTCATAAAAAACGAAACCATGGGGGGTAACGACAGTGGGAGCAAAATCCGGGGGTTCGAAATCATCAAAAAAATCAGGGGGGAAAACCGGATCGGGGAAAAAGCTGCCTCCCAAGCCGAAACGGAAATCACCGGAAGAACAGCTGCGCGATGAAATCTGGGCCATGACGCTGACCCTCAGCGCCGACAGCCTGAAAAAACTTCTTCAGGATGCGGCGATCCTGGCCCATAACGAAAGGGTGCTCCACGATTATAATGCGAACAAGGGGCAGCGGGGACAGCAGGCCGGACGCATACTGGCGGCTGTTGAAGAGGGCAGGGATGACAGCTATTTTATCATCATACTGAACAACTACCGCAATTTTCTCTCCCGCGAAGAGATGACGCGCCTCGTCAAATTATGCCACAGCGCGGAAAACGCCCGGGACGCCGCCGAGCGTCTCTATGTCTGGATAGAGCGCGACCGCCGCGACATCAGGAAGAACTCGGAAATTGACGATCCCGGCGACCCGTCTCTCCCCGCGCTCTGGAAGCAGGTCATCGAGAGTTATGATCTTACATAAGGCGGGCCGTCATAGCCATGAAAAGGAATGCGGGCGCTGAGCAGTTGTTGCGGATAATCAACCAGCTGATATTTCTCGGGAAGAATAATGCCCTGACATATGGTGATAATCTGAAGCTCTATCCTTCTGAAATTCATCTGCTCCTGACGATTACCAATGGGAAGTCTGAAAATTACAATGTAATCGTCAAACATCTGGGAGTTACCAAGGGCGCCGTGTCGCAGACCATTTCACGCCTTGTGAAAAAGGGGATACTGGAAAAGAAAACAAGCGGCGGTAAAAGCGATTTAATGATCCAGCTGACCGATCTCGGCAAAAAGGTTCAGAAAAAGTGCGTAAAAATACAGGAAGCGGTTCGGGATCAGTTCGCCTCATACATGGATTCCCTTTCTGCCGATGACCGGAGGGTGATCGGCGAGTTTCTGGACCATGTCGAGAAAACGCTGGGAATTCAAAAACAGGAATAACGATCATCGCGTTTTTCTCTCCGTGAAGCCGGCCGGGCCTATCTTTTTTTCCGGATGGTGCGAAAAATCAGCCATGGCGCTTGACGATCGGCTGTTTAGCCGCTAAATTATAGATAGTTGTTTAGTATCTAAACAAAAAACCGGGATAAGAGGCGCTGCCATGAAACGCCTGCTGTTCGGATGTAAACGCCGCATGCTGCCGGTGCCGTGGATTCTTTTCAGGAGAATGGCCCCTGCCGAGGCTGCAAAAAACAGGAAGGCCTTCGGCCGCCTCGATGATGACCAGCGCCGGGTACACCATTTCGTGGTCCGCGAGCTGCCGGGTATGGCAGGGCCGATGGGGCCCGATTTCGTAGCCGGCGCGCTTGGAATGGATAGCGCGCGGGTGGCGTCGATCATGGACGAGCTGGAGCGCCGTAAGCTGTTTTTATACCGGCCCGGGGGCCGTGATGTCGAATGGGCCTACCCGGTGACCGTGGTGCCCACCCCGCACCGGGTGGAATTCTCCTCGGGCGAGGCCATCTGGGCAGCCTGAGCTACGGATGCGGTTGCCACGCCCTTCGTGCAAGGACGTTTACGCGGTGAAACCCTCGCCTTTGATGTCAGGACAGAGTGCGCCTGCTGCGGCAGGGAAATACGTTTCCAGATGAAAAGCGATTTGCGTTTTACACTGACGGATACGACTTCGGACCCGGTCTTCTTTATTCCCCTGGTCGACTTCACGAAGCTCAAGGCGCCAAGCATCATTGATGATTTCTGAATGAAGTCGGTTTTCTTCTGGTCAGAAGAACATGCACGAAATCACCGGAAACAGCACGGCGGAAGAAGCGGGTTGTACCTGACCCTCGCACAAAACGCCTTCCTGGCCCCATTGGCTCAGGAAGTCCCCTTTGAGTTCAATCGCTGCCCAGCAGGTCATCGATTCATAACCAACATCCCTTGAAATCGGGCATTAAGTGCTCCTTGCAGGGATTTTTAAAGTACCCGCACAGGAATATTTGCAACTGCTTTGGCGCGCCCCGGTCTTAATACAGTGGGAGGAAGGATAGTATGCAGCGCACGATTTTCAACACGCCGGTGGTGCGTCACTTTCTACGGTACCTGTCGCTCTTTTTTCTGAAACTGCTGGGGTGGAAAACGTCCGGGCAGCTGCCCGATGCCCCGAAGTATGTCATCATTGTCGCGCCCCACACCTCCAACTGGGACCTGTTCTACGGCGCGATCATAGCCCTGTCGTTAAAGCTTGATGCACGCTTCATGGCGAAGCACCAGCTGTTCCGGAAGCCCTTCGGCCCTCTCATGAAATGGCTCGGCGGTGTCCCCATAGACCGGTCCTCGCCGCACCATACCGTTGACCAGGTGATACGGAAATTCAATGAGAATGAAACATTCGCCCTGGCCATAGCCCCCGAGGGCACGCGCCGGAAAGTCAACTACTGGAAATCCGGGTTTTATCATATCGCGGAGGGCGCCCGGGTGCCCATCCTGCTCGGCTTTATTGATTACGCCGCGAAGACGGGCGGCGCGGGCCCGCTGATAATGCCGTCCGGCGATATGGACCATGATATGGGAATTATCCGCAGCTTCTATCAGTCCGTCACCGGGAAACACGACGACAAGACAGGCCCCCTCGCGATCCTACACAAAACGTGATCTCCCTTGAAAAACCATGCCCCAGGAATTAAAATAGTGGCTTTATTATCTATCCGGTCTATGGTATGGCCATAGCAAGGAGAATCCAATGCCAAAATTTCTGTCAGATGAATGGTTCGCGAAAGTTGACGAGATGACAAGGGCCGCCGCGGGTCTTGAAATACCGAAGGCCATGAAGGATGTTGTGGTGAACCTGAACGTTGAGGATGGCGGCGCCGAAATCGCCATGTGCATCAACGGCGGCATTATCCAGAAGGGGCATGCCGACAAAGCCGATGTGGACATGTCAATGCCGGCCGATTACGCCCTGTCCATACTCGTCAAAGGGGACTGGTCCGCAGGCATGAAGGGCTGGGTTGCCCGGAAGATCAAGGTGTCGGGGAACATGAGGAAGCTCATCCCCCTCCAGGTGTACAGGGAAACTGCCGCGCAGGCGGCGCTGCGCAGGCAGATAGAATCGATCACCGGGTAGGCCGGGTCAATCTTCTTCATCATCCTCCTCGTCGTAGAGTTCCGCGGAGGTTGCCAGGGGACAGTTGCTCACGAAGACCGGCCCCCAGGGCGCCTCGTAGACATGGCGCGTCGTGGTCATGCCGCGGTAACTGCAGATGACCACCGAGCCGTAATGCATGAAGTGGTGCCTGCATTCCAGGCAGTCATCCATGATGATGACCATGGGCTGTCTCCTGCCGGTCTTTAGGGGGAGGAGCCGCGGCCGGGATCACTCCATGACCGCGGCTTTCCGGGGAAGCCGCTACCGTCTCCGTCTGATAAGGTTCACGATGGCGAGGAGGATGAGGGCGCCGACCAGGGCGGCGACGATCGATCCGATGATACCGCCGTAGGAGATCCCGAGCAGTCTGAATATCCAGCCGCCGAGGAACGATCCGGCCACGCCGATGATGATGTTCCACAGGATGCCGAAGCCGCCGCCTTTCCAGATCATGCCGGCCAGCCACCCGGCCACCAGTCCGATCGCCACCAATATGAGGATGCTTGTCAATGTCATGGGCTTTCTCTCCTTGCAGGGTAATGTGTGTTTGAATGCTCATGATACACCAGGGCAGTGAAAATTCAATAAGAAAATTTGTGGATGACAGGCGGCTTTGCCATGATAGACATGTCGGGAAGCATCACATTCGGGTCTGCTGGTGAGACATGAAACTCGCGGTTGAAATCATGGCGGTCGCCGTGTCGGTATTTTTCGCCGCCGACGCGTACCCCGAGAAAATCGACTTCAGGATGAAGCTCGTTATCATCCGGCAAGAGGTGAGCAAGGATTCCCACGAGGACGCCTACGAAATCATCATGAAGGGGCGCACGGTGGATTACCGGTGGCGCCACAGCGGATTTCCCGACGACATGGAGGAGAAAAAAAGCTTCCGCCTCAGCGAGGCGGCCTTTGATAACCTGGTGGGTTACATCCTTGTAAATAATCTGAACAGGGACCTGAAAGAAAAAAACAAGACCGGCGAGCCCGGGGTTGGCATCATCATGCGCCTGGATATCACCATAGATTCGTCGAAGACGAAGGCGTACATCAGCGGCATGTACAACAAGTGGGGCGTACCACAGGAGCAGCGCTGCACTATTAAGAATATGGAGTATTACAGCAAGGCCTATCATATTCTCACTGTTATCAGGGATGGAAAAGAGGATTTTTAATGATGCGGGGGGAGAATTTTTTTTATTTTTTGTTGTTCAGAACTTGACTATATTCTAAAACACTATTATATTACTATAATTAATTGAAGGAGGTGCCTGACAATGAATTCATCGAACAGCTTTTGCAGGGACAGTTCATGCTCGAATTACCGGTCCCATGACTCCATATTTCATGGAGGATCGCTGGAATCATCGAGAAACTTTTTCTCGTTTAAATATATTTCCTGGTAGAGATGTAATAACAAAGGCGGGGTCACGTGACCCCGCCGCCGTGTTATCATGCGTTTGATGTTTCTATGCGAGTTTCTTTTTGTGGGATTGGATAAGCTTTTCCGCCTTTTTATACTCGCCCTTGAAGATGTAGAGCATGCTCAGCTTGGTCAGATCCAGCACCTGGGCTTCCCGCTGTGAAAGGTCCTCTTCCAGATCGGCGATGGCCTTTTCGATATCCCCGATTTCCTTCATCTTGTTTTCGTAGTTCAGCCTGTCCAGGTATTTCTTGAAACGCGCGTATTCGGGCCTGCATTCAAGGGCCTCGGTGAGGTACGAGACCGCCTTGTCGTAGCTGCCCAGGTAGAAATGGCAGAAGCCGTAGAAGCGGTTGATGAAGGACTTGTCCTCGGCCAGGTCCTTGATCCGGTCAAGGCACTCGATGGTCTTCCGGTACTGCTTCCATTCGTAGTAAATATGGGCGAGGAGATAGTTGGCCTTCACGTGGCGCCGGTCCAGGTCGGCGACGGTCAGCAGGTATTTTTCGGCCTTCTTGTATTCGTTCCTGGTGTAATGAACGAGCCCCGCGTAGTAGTTTCCCTCCAGAAAATAGGGCTCCTGCTTGATCGACTCGACGAAGTACTTCAGGGCCTGGTCGTAGTTCTTGCGGTTGAAATGCTCGACGCCCAGGTTGAGGAGCACGCGGTAGTGCTTTTCGATTTTCAGCGCGTCAAGGTAAGAGAGGATCGCCTTCTCCGAATCTCCCATGCGGGTGTATATTTCGCCGATATTGTTGTAGGCCGCCACGAACTCGGGGTATGCGTCTATGGCGCGGCGGTATTCCCTGAGGGCCGCGTCCAGGTCGCCCCGGTTTGAAAGCTCCAGGGCATTGTTGTACATGACCACGATTTCTCTCGGAACTGAACTGCTTATCATAGGGGTTCCTCTTTCTTTTTCTTGTTTTCGCGAAGCGGCGCTGCGCCGTAAAGCGGCCGACGGCCCATGGAACATGCATCGGCTGCCGCGGATGATTATGCCGCATCACTATACCTATCGGCGGAATAAGAAATTTTTTAAAGTAAAAAGATGCGCATCCCGGAAAACCAGGCTTTCTATGTGACCGTGTATTGTCTCAATTGAGACCCCCCGACCCCCCCTGAGGGGGGCGTTTGAATTTGCAACCGTCATTTCGAACCCCGAGGGGTGAGAAATCTTTTCCGTGTTCTGATTAAGGGTTTTTCAGTCGCTGCGCACCTTCGAAATGACATTGTGAATGGCTTCTCACCCCTGAAGATACGGACTCTTCGCAATGACAGGTCCAGGGAATATTTTTCCCTTGCCCCCTACGGGGGACAGAGGGGCTGTAAATATTAATCTTGACAACTGGCCCTCGACCGGTAAGCTACTAGTGCGATTGCCGTCCGCGATAATCCGGAGACAGTATTTTTGTATGTTCGTTAAAAAAGTAAACAACACCAGGGTCTGGCCGGTAACCATAAAAATAATCGTGACGTTCAGCCTTTTTATCCTCATATCCAACTTCTCGACCAATTACATCAACTTCATCTTCAACAGGTCCCAGCTCTTCAAGCAGATGAACCTGCTCCTCACCAAGGACCTGAAAACCATCTACACCTACTGCAATGACCAGTTCGAAATATACCAGTTTGACAAGAACCTTGAAGGCTCGGTGCAGAGCATGGAGAAAAAGGGCCTCCACGAACTGGGGCTCACGGCGGGCAACGGCCAGCGCGAGCAGCGGCATGACCGGGCCGTTTTCATCGGCTTCGACGCCGGGGGGAAAATCCTCTTTCAGGCTTCCAGCGACCGGGTGCCGCGGCGGAAGGCTTTTGACGACGCCGATTGCATCAGGGAGCTTTCGAAGAACCTTGAGGCAGGGAAGGACGAGGGCCCCCTTTACTTCGAGTTCAACGGCATGGATTATTTCGGGATGTACAAGTACAATCCCAAGTGGAAGGCCTTCATCGTGCGGGCCGAGGAGCGGCAGGAGTTTTACCGGGAAACGCGGAACAACATGATCATCATCAGCTCCGTCATCATCGTCATCACCTTCATCATAGGCGGCATCGGCATTTATATCCTCCGCTATATCCTCCGGTACATCGACATCATCACCGGCGCGATCATGAAGATGGTCAGGACGCAGCAGCTCGATCTCATCGACCTTTCCGGCGCCACCAACGACGACATCACTTATCTGGGGGCGGCCTTCAACTCCCTGTCCGGAACCGTGGACAACCTCATCGCCATATTCCGCAAGTTCGCCAACCAGGACGTCGTGCTCAAGGCGTACCGCGACCGGATGGTCAAGCTGGAGGGAACCAGGCAGGAGCTCACGATCCTGTTCTCCGACATCAAGAGCTTCACCATGATCACCGAGACCCTCGGCACCGACATCATCAAGCTGCTGAACCTCCACTACGACCGGGCCATCAGGGAGATCGTCAACCTGGACGGCGTCATCGGCTCCATCATCGGCGACGCGCTCCTTGCCGTCTTCGGGGTGCTGGAGGATTCGCGGGCGAACAAGTCGTACCAGGCGGTCCAGGCGGCGTACAAGCTCCACGAGGTGACGCAGCTCCTGGGCCTGCGGATGACCGCCATCAGGGACGAGATCATCCTGAAAAAGGGGAAACTGTCCGGGGACGAGGAGAAGATATACAGGGCGGTGCTCCTGGAGATCGGCGTGGGCATCGACGGCGGCGAGGTGTTTTACGGCACCCTCGGCTCCTACGTCCGGATGACCAACACCGTCATCGGCGACAACGTCAACGCCGCGTCGCGGTTGGAGGGGCTGACGCGGGTGTACCGGGTGCCGGTGATCTGCTCGGAGTACGTCAAGAACGACATTGAAACGGCGATGGAGTCGCCGGGGATTCATTTCATCGAGCTCGACACCGTCATGGTGAAGGGGAAGACCACGGGGCAGAAGATATACTGGCCGGTACCGGAGAGCGAGTACGACAGGGTTCTCTCGGAAGAGCTGTCCGCCTTTGAGCTCGGCCTCGAGCTGTACTACCGCGGCGACTGGACCGGCGCCAACGCGAAATTCAGGAACTGCAAGCTCCCGGTGGCCGAGATGTTCATCGAGCGGACGCAGGAACGGCCTCCGAAGGGGTGGAACGGGATATGGGAAATGAAAACGAAATAAAGAAGGACGCGGTCCAGGGACGGTCGCTCTTCCTTCCGGAGGAGATCCACGACCAGGACGGGCTGTCCCGGGTATACGTCCTGGAGGAAGAGTACGCCCGCACGCGGAAGAACAAGAACTACAAGCTCTATCTTTTCATCCTGCTCTTTGTCGGCGTGGTCGTCGGCGGCGTCCTCCTCTTCAAGCTGTACCGCGACTGGCGCGACAGGATCATCAACGTGGACATCACGGAGTTCGAAGACCTCCGGCTCAAGGAGATCATCGACTCGGCGCGGAAGCGGGGGAGCAACATCGACGTCCTCAGGATAGAGATGGATATGCTCGAGGTCGACATGCTCGGCGAGATCCTGAAGGTGAGGAAGGACGTGTACGCACGGGAGGCGGCCCTCCTGTCCCGGGGGCTGTCCGACGACGAGATCGACCGGCAGGTGTCGGCCCTGAGGGGCGAGGAGGAGGCCCGCATCAGGAAGGTCAGGGCATCCTACCGGGCCCTGATACGGCGGAAGAAATCGGAGATATGGGCCCTCGAGGATGCCCGTGAAAAGGAAGAGAAGGAGCTTGCCGCCAAGGGGGCCGAAACGAGGATCTCCAACGCCGACCGCCTCTACAGCCTGCAGATGAAGCGCCTCAAGGACAAGCAGGACACCGGCGTCGAGGCCCTGAAGAGATATTATGACAGCTATATGGAATTCATCACGCTGAAATATAACCCGGTGCTGGACGCGCAGCCGGTGAGCGGCATCATCGGCGTGAAGCCCGGGACGTCGCTGGTGCGGGGCGGTTTCCTGAAAGAGTATGACCCGCTCCTGGGCGAAGGCGGCTTCAGCCCCGATGATTTCGGCGTCCTTAGGAAGCGCATCGGCGACGAGGTCATCCTGCTGAAGCGGCTGATGCGGGTTCCCTATAAAAACTCGGTGCCGTCGGCGCTGAAGGCCCTGGACGGCCTGTCCGGGTCCATCGTCAGGGACTACGAGAACCTCTGGTCAGGCCTGGCCCGGACCCTGCAGGGGCGGAATCAGCTGATAAAAAATTACGATTATCTCTTTGATTTCGTCCTGAGCGCCAAGAAAGAGAACGGACTGGTCCTCGACCCGCGCGACGCCAATGCCGTCCTGGTGCGCATGAACCGATCGCTGAAGATCGATGACGGCCAGTCCGCGTCGGTCTACAACGGGGACAAGTACGTGGGCAAAGTGAGGCTTTACCGCGACACGCAGGGGAATTTCCGCGCGAAGGTCGTTTCCCTGGCCAACAGGAAAGCGGTCATACAGCCCACGAACCGTGTCATGCTCGATGTGAAGAAATAACCCGGTGCGGGAGCTGTCTAATTATTCTCCCCCACCCCCCAGAGGGGGGCTTATTAACTCGAATTGTTAAAGTCCCCCTCCGGGGGATTGAGGGGGCTTTGGACAGTCTCCGTTGAATTGATTATCCATGAAGATCGCCACATATAACGCCAATTCAATCAGGGCGCGGATGCCCGTGATAGAGCGGTGGCTTGCCGCAAGCCGCCCCGACGTCCTGTGCATCCAGGAGACCAAGGTCGCGGATGAAGATTTTCCCGCTGCTGAGATCGGGGCCCTGGGTTACCGGGCGGTCTTCCGCGGGGAAAAATCGTACAACGGCGTCGCCGTGCTGAGCCGCCACGATATCGAAGGGGTCTCCTGCGGCTTTGACGGGGACGGAAGAGACGAGGGCACGAGGCTCATCGCGGTGCGCGTGATGGGCGTTGATATCGTCAACACCTACGTCCCGCAGGGAACCTCCCCCGATTCGGACCGGTTCCAGTACAAGCTCCAGTGGTTCGGCCGCCTCCTCGACTATTTCAGCCGGCGGTTCACGGCGGGGGACCGCCTTGTCTGGCTCGGCGATTTCAACGTGGCGCCGGAGCCGATCGACGTCCATGACCCGAAGCGTCTCCTGGGCCATGTCGGGTACCATCCCGACGAACACCGCGCCCTGGCGGCGGTGAAGGCGTGGGGGTTCGTCGACATTTTCAGGAAGCACCATCCCGAGGCGGGGCACTTTACCTTCTGGGACTACCGGGTGCGGGACAGCGTGGCGCGCGGCCTGGGGTGGCGCGTGGACCACATCTGGGGCACCGGGGCCATGGCGGCGCTTTCGGTGGACGCCTCAATTGACCGGGGGCCGCGGACGTGGGAAAGGCCGTCCGACCATACCCCCCTGGTGGCCGAATTTTCTATATGAATCCGATGACGACCATGAACCGTATACGCTGGAACATGACAACTCTGGTTCTCCTGGGGACCGCCCTGCTGGTCTTTCTCCCCCTGACCGCCCGCGCCGGGAAGCCGGTGGCGCTGGACCAGAACCTGACCGGCGTCACCATCGGCAGGCACCTGGAGATCCTCGAGGACCCGGCCGGGAAGTGGGGCATCCAGGACGTCGCCTCGGGCGGCCTTTCCCGCTCATTCAGGCAGTCGCAGGACGAGTTCCCCGTTTTCGGCTTCACCCGTTCGGCATACTGGGCCCGCTTCGCCGTGGCAAACAAAACCGACCATGAGATCGGGTGGTACCTCGAGGTGGGCCATCCCCAGATGGAGCGGATCAATATCTTCATGTTGGATGCGGGGGGCAGGCTCACCGAGGAGCGGGCCTCCGGGGACATCCTCCCCTTCTCTTCCCGGGAGATCCCCTATGTCAACGCGGTCTTTTCCTTCACCGAGCCGGAGCGGAGCAGCCGCACCTGCTATGTCCGCTGCCAGACGAAAGGCGCCATGGACCTGTTCCTTACCGTCTGGTCTCCCGCTTCCTTCAGGGAGCACGCCGGCAGGATGGATGTGATCTTCGCCATTTATTACGGCGCCATGATGGTCATGGTGGTTTACAACCTCTTCCTTTTTCTGTCCCTCCGGGACCGGAGCTATCTCTACTACGTGCTCTACTGCCTGGCCTTTGTCGTGTTCCAGCTTTGCATGAACGGCCTGGCCTTCCAGTACCTGTGGCCCGATTTCCCCTGGTGGGCGAAGCACAGCATCCCCTTCTGGGTTTTTTTAACGTCGATCTTCGCCATACAGTTCCTGAGATATTTCCTGGACACGATGCATTACGCGCCGGCCGTGGACCGGGTCCTGAAGATCAGCAGCCTGGTCTTTGCGGCCGTCATCCCCCTCTCTTTTTTTACCGATTACACCGCCACGATCATCGCCCTGCTCGGCATGGTCATGATGTTGGCGATCTTTCTCTATGTCATTGCGGTGAAGGTGCTCATGCTGGGGAACCGGGCGGCGCGGATGTACATCATCACCTGGGCGGCCTTCTGGATCGGGACCCTGATCTATTCCCTGAAGCTCTTCGGGATCATCCCGGACACCTTCGTCACCCGGTGGATGCTGCAGATTTCGTCGCTGGTGCAGGTGATCCTCCTTTCCCTGGCCCTGGCGGACAAGATCAATTTCATGAACGAGAAAATGGAGACCGTCAACGAGAACCTCGAAGGGAAGGTGCAAGAGCGGACAAGGGAGCTCAACAGGGCCCTGCGGCTCATGGAGAGGAAGGACAACGAGATACAGAGGGAGTTCGACCTGGCGGGGGACATCCAGCACGGCCTCCTTCCCCAGACGCCCTTCTACCACGAGGGGGTCAAGGTGGTCGCCCACTACAAGCTGATGGGCAAGGTCGGCGGCGATTTTTACGATATCTTCCAGATGAAGGGGGGCTACCTGGGCGTCCTCATCGCCGACGTGTCGGGCCACGGCATGCCGGCGGCCTTCATCACGGCCCTGGCGAAGATAAGCTTCGCGGAGGCGATCCAGACGTCGCTCTTCCCCGCCGACATCTTCCGCCACGTGAACAGCGAGCTGGTCAAGGCGATCAAGACCGATGATTTCGTCACGGCCTTCTTCGCGGTCATAAGCCCCACCCGGGACATCTTCTACTGCAACGCGTCCCACCAGATGGCCCTGGTGCTGCGGAAGGACATGATGTCCATCGAGACCTGGGACACCAATGGCCTCTTCATGGGATACTCCCTGGATTCCAACGACATGTACGAGGACGGCCAGAACCAGCTCGGATACGGCGACCGCATCCTCCTCTACACCGACGGGATCGTGGGGGCCCAGAACGGCAAGGGCGCGGCCTTCGGCGAGCGGCGCCTGGAGCGGCTCTTCGTGGAAACCGCGACCCTGCCGCTGGAGGACGCCCGCGACCTGATCGTGCGGGAGTGCCAGGAACACATCGGCGACACGCCGCAGTCGGACGACATGACCCTGGTGATGATAGAGATAGACCCGGCGTACCGGGACCTCGTGGAATACCGCGACGAGGCCTTCAAACTCATGTGGCACCAGCATTATCAGACCGCCATCCCGCTCCTGTCCAAGGCCCTGGCCATCAATCCCAAGGACGAGCAGTCGCACCTCTTCATCGGGGAGTGCTATCTGAAGAACGGGGATTACGCCAGGGCCGTGGAGCACCTGTCGCTGTACGTCAAGAACAACGAGTTCGACGCCAATGTATGGTTCAACCTCGCCTGGGCCCATTACTGCCTGGATGATTACCCCGCCACCCTCAAGTACGCGTCGCGGGCCACGAACCTGAAGGGCAACTTCGTGGACGCCATGATGCTGACGGCCCTTTCGCTGAAGAAAACCGGCGAGCGGAGAGGGGCGCAGAAGGTGTTCGAAAAGGTCCTCGCCATCGACCCCGACAACGACCTCGCCGAGCTGGAGCTGAGGGATATCAGAAATGCGTAGCGCGTGGACCCTGTGCGTCGTTACCGGCCTGCTCCTGGCTGTATTGGTGCCAGGGGCGCTTCCCGCCGCGGCGGAGAAGCCGGCGCCGTCGTCATCGGACGGGCCCGCCCCGCCGAAGGACCCGTCGTCTCCGTCCGTTGAGCTGCGCGATCCCCGGGACGCGGGCAGGAAGAGCGATGTCCCGGCCACCATCGTCACGGCCCGGGGCGACAGGAAGACCGGGACCCTGACGATGAAGTTCGGTTCAATGGAAGTATCGGCGGAGGAGGGGGGGGCTCACCGGAAAATATCGATTGCCATCGCGGAAATCGACTCGATCGAATTCACCCGGTGGCGCGGCGTCGAACGGCGGAAAAACGAATTCGCCTTCTATCCCGCGAAGATGAAAATCACCCTGCTGGACAAAAGGGTCCTGATGTGCAACGGCGGCGTTTCACTCCTGCACAGGCTCCCCTTCAGGGACGGCGGGGGGAGCCGTTTCATTTATGCCTATTTTTATGATTACTGGAAGAACGGGGCGTGGAAGAATTCCGGTCGGTCAGACCGGAGCTATCCCGAGACCACTGCACCCGGCGACACGGTGGTGAAGATAATCTTCTTGAAAGAAGAAATGAAAAATCCCCTGGAAAAACTTCTATCACGATGAGGAGAATGGCGCCATGAAACAATTCATCCTCCCGGTCATGCTTCTGGTCCTGTCGACCGCCTACGCCGAAGACCCGGCCCCGGGGTACGTGGCGCAGTTCGGATACGGATCGATCGTCGTGTCCGGCGCGGGGTATCCCCCCCTCAATGCCTTTGACCGGACCCAGTTCGAATACGACCCGGTGAAGAAGCTGTTCTATGTCAAGCTGGGCGGCGCCATGACCATCGACATGCGCCAGATCCTGCCTAAGGGCCTTACGATCCAGAGGTGCCTTGACGCGGTGGTCCAGGAGAAGGGAAAGAACCTCAAGTACCGGACCGTTGACGTGCAGTTCTGGTCGATCTGGGCCTCCCATGACGCGGCCGGCAACAGGCTCGATGACCCGGCCCGGCCGTGGCCCGCGAAGACCGGCGATGTTCCCCGGTGGGACCCCGTCGTGGAATGCTACTGGGAACAGCAGGCCAGGTACGGCGGGGACACCACGTCCGGGTTCAGGTGGGATTCCATCGGTCCGGATGAGTCCCGGCGGGAGAAACTGAAGGCGTATCTTGCGACCTGCCGGCCCGGGCATAAGCTGTATGTCGTGTTCAGGATAGGCTACGCCTACCGGGTCCCGGCGGGGCTGGCCGAGGAACAATGGGATTCCCGGGAGAACCGGTGGGTGAGCCGCGTTTCCACCGGGGCCGCGGGCTATGTCCTGTCTGACCCGATCAGCGCCGCCACCATCGAATTGAGATAGGCCAATAAACAAGTTGTATCATTATTTTGAATATTAATACCCCCCTACCCACAGGGGTGGGCCTCACCCGCGCTCTGCGTCCTCTCTGTTAAAAATAGTTTTCATCAACCCCCTTCCCCGTCCGTTCCCACTTCATGTACCTGCGAAC
>CALMRZ010000072.1 GCA_937872225.1 uncultured Spirochaetota bacterium | reverse complement strand
GTGTCAAGGGGAAAACTGTAATAATCGATACGTACCTTCCCGGGGAAGCGCGACATGAGGTAGTGCCCGGTTTCGTAAAATTTCATGCAGGCGGAACAGAGAAAATCCGTAAACGCGATGATCCTGATCCGGGCCGACGCAGGGCCCAGGGACATGGCGCTGTCAGGGAGTGATATATCCTCCTGCCTGAGGGAATAGAAGTTTTCTTCAAATTTTCTCAGTTCCGCCGCGGAAGGTTCCAACGCCGACCCCCTGGCTTCCATGAATGCTGAAAGGAAAAAAACGGAGAGGACCATGAAGAGCACCGCAAAGGAAAAGGCCGCTTCAACAGGGCGGTTATGCGGGTCCCGGACCAGCGCAATAAAATCATGATATATGGATAGCAGGCCGGCGCCGTCTTCATTGACATATACATACCAGAGAAACAGGGTTATGCATATCAGGATATTGATGACATAGGTTGCGATGCAGAGCCGGCATGAAAGCTTTAGGTATATGAGGATTGAACCGAGGGCGACATCGATAATGACAAAGGCGATCGCCACCGGCAGCTGAAAGGCAAAGCAGGGGACATGCCATGAATCACCGGCTGTCATGGCCAGCGTCGCGGTAATGATGAGAAGCAGGTACCCGATCAGTCCGTAACCCGCCACCGGCAGGCCTAACAGGACCGAATACCCGGACCTGCTCAGCTCTGCGCAGGGATTATCAACCCCGCTTCCGCACGCCGCCAGGGCAAAATCAGAATGGGGGAAGAAGTGCTGGAAGAGAAGTAGTGACGCGACAACCCCGCCGATGACAGATAACAGCAGTATGGACAGAATGTATCTCTTCATGAGCTTTGCATGCTATCACGGTGAACCAAAGCGTCAATACAATTTTATCACTCTGCCGGGCGCGGCAGGACCAGAAGGGGAATTCCTTGTATGATCACCAGCAGACGCACAGGACGGCACGGCTGGCATCGCAGTTCGGGGTATTGCCCTCAATCCAGTTCGAATCTGTTTTATTGATCAGACCGGACTGGCCCTTTTCGCTCACCGATGTCCAGCCGCCGCAATTATTATCGGCGTCGAAGGTTCCGTCTGAAAGCGAACCGGACCACCAGTGGTCAGTTGACACTCCGGCGTCAGCAAGGCTGACATCAATGGTGCCGTCAAGAAGGCTTGCCCATGACTCAACTATCTGGATGCCGCCGGGACCAATGACCCTTCTGCCGGACGGTACGCTAAAATTAGCCGGCATACCGGCTATATCGTCTGAATCGGAGATGCTTATGAAGGCCCTCACGTTGAGGCAGGGTAAAGCAGGATAGGAACTAGACTTAACGGATGCGCACAATCCGTCAACAATATCCCGCACGGATACGACTGCTGCGGCGCTTGCTATCTTGCTGGTTGTCGTGGCTGCGCTTAAATTCCCGGCGTACGATCCGGCAGAAAACATATACAGCGCATCGTTCAGGGTGGTGACGGAAACGGTTATATAGGCGGCGCTGTTGCCGTCGCTGTCGCGCACAACGACGTTAAAGTAGTACCCCGTGCCGGGGGACAGGCTGTCAGACACGACGGTCACGACGTCCTGCGTCCAATCAAGAACCACGGTGCCATTGGCCTCCGCAAGGGCGGGCGTTGATATGTTGTTGCTGGTGGAACGGTATACGCGGTATTGCAGCTCGGCCTGGGGCGTCTGGGCGTCTTCAGCCCTGGTCCAGACAAGCTGAATTTCCGTTGTTGACCTCGCCCCGGTGGTTATGATGCCGCTGTTGCCCGGAACCGGGCTGCCGTCTTCCGGAATGGCCGGGATGATCGGCAGCGTTTCAATCTTCATGGTCTTATCAAAATCATCGCTGAAGCACGATTGCATCACGGCACTCGTGCCGATGACCATGATGGCGCCCATTGCAAGGCGCAATGATGATGTTATCACTTTACTATTCATACATAATGCCCTTCATCATGAAGGGGGAATATTTGTCGGATATCGGGTAACGTAACAGGAAACGTGCGGATAAATGCTAACCAAGGGATATCCATACAAACATATAAAAATCAATGGTTGGATTCAAATTAATTATTTGAAAACAAAAAAAAATTCTATCTGGGCGGGTTTTTGTAGGTAAACTCCCTGATTTTTATATAAGTAAATTCACTTATTTATTGAACAAAATATTGAATATATATAATTTTTTGGCAGGATTATTGAATTAAGATTTAATACGAAAATCGCCAAGCCGTTTGATAAGGCCGTCCCGCTCAATCCTGTTCAAGAGGGGTAGAATATACTTTCTTGAAAGACCCACCGCTTCCTTTGCTTCCGGTACGGTCAGTTTATTCTTTGTATCAAATTGGGCCATGATGATATTTTTCATTTTTTCATACACATCGCGATGGTAAAGGATATTTCCGTCCAGGCTCACCAGCGAACCCAGCTTGATGAGCTCCCGGGCGTCCCTTTTCATTGATTCATCGTTCAGCCGGTCAAGCTCCAGGCCTTCGCCTGATTTTTCAAGGGCCGATTCCAGCATCTTCATCTTACCCTTTGAAAGAACAACGCCGGTCCCGGGAAAAAAGCGCCCTTCTTTCTCGACCACCTGGCCCCCGGAGACCAGGGCCGCCGCGATAAGCCTGCAGATCTCCTGGTCAGTGGAGGCGGTGTCGGAGACTTCCTTCAGGTTGAGACCCACATGCCTGTTCACGGTATCGAGGATCCTCTTACGGGCAGTGTCCAGGACAACGGCGTTTACGATAAAATCACCCAGCTTTTTCATAACGCCCCGCTCAAGGAGACCCCCGCAGGCGCCGTTGATGCTCTCCACGCTTTCCGGAAAGAGGGCATGCAGCTCTTCCTGCTTCATCCAGCCGCGGACCGTAACAATGAAAAGGATATATTCATCGAGGGTATACGACCCGAGGAGGCCCAGGCTTTCCCGCACCCGGTCCCGGTGCTGACGGGGCCTGTATCCGGGAAAGAGCACCCTGCCGCCGCCGATGATGCGGAATCCTCCCGGGCTGGTAAGGATGAGGGGCTGGCCCGGATAGGAAAACCATGGCTCGTCAAACTTGATCCGCGCCGGGAACTGCGTCGAGGTCGTCGTTTCCCCCTCAAGCAGTATTATCTTTGCCCTGACCGCCGCCGTGCCGATGAGGACCTCTATGCCGGTGTTGTTCTTCAATTCGCGCTTCCTGCCCAGGAGCTGCACCCGGGCTATAATCTCATCAGACTCTGTAAAGAATCCGCTGCGGAACAGTATCTGGCCGCGCTTCAACGACTCGACCGGGACCCCGGTCAGATTCAGCGCCGTGCGCTGGGACGGGCTTCCCTCGGCAAGGTTGCTGTGGTGGCTCTCGATGCGCTTGACGCGGGCCTCCATGGCGCCGGGCTGGATATGGACCACGTCGTCGACATGGAGCATCCCGTTCCTCAGGGTGCCGGTAACGACCGTCCCGTGCCCTTTTGAGGCAAAGACCCGGTCCACGTACATGAAGGGCTTGTCGGCGTTTCGGGTGCGGGAAAGCTTTTTCAGGTTTTCAGCGATGATCTTTTTCAGATCGCCGATCCCGGCGCCGTTTTTAGAGGATACCCTGGCTATGTCCGCGTCCCGGTATGGCGTGTCGGCGATCCTGGTCCGCACATCCTCCTCGACCAGGTCCGCCATGCCGCTTTCAGCAAGGTCGATCTTGTTCAGCACCACGATGATCCGCTCGATGCCGAGGAGCTGGATCACGCGGAAGTGGTCTTCGGTCTGGGGCATCCAGCCGTCATCAACGGCCACAACGAGGAGGCCCAGGTCTATGCCCCAGGCGCCGGCCACCATGTTGCGGATGAAACGCTCGTGGCCGGGCACGTCGATGAAGCTCACGGTCCCGAAACCGGGGAGCTCGGTCGCGGCAAAGCCTATGTCGATGGTCATCTCCCGCGCCTTTTCCTCGGGGAGCCGATCGCAGTCCTCCCCGGTCAGGGCGAGTATGAGGGAGGTCTTTCCGTGGTCTATATGTCCGGAGGTGCCGACAACGAACATTACCGGCCCCCTCTATGAACCGCAATGAGGCCGTTGACAGCGGTCGCGGCAGCGGCCACATCGTCGTCCAGGATGGCACTGAAATCGATGGTAAAACGACCGTCTGCGATGACGCCGATGAGGGGCACCTCCGCGCCGGCAAGGGCTTCATAAATGGCATCGGCGCCCATGCCCGGGATATCGACCTGCAGTCCCAGGCTCTCCATCCTGAAGCCGGGCATGGCGCCGCCGCCGATGGTGCCCACCGTCGCGGTCTTCTTCAGCATCTTTCTCCCTTCGGGATCCTCAATAAGCCTGAGGAACCGGTTGATCCTGGCGCCGATAGACTTCGTATCCTGGCGCATAATGCGCCTGAGCGCAATTGCGTCATCCTCCCCGTTGACGTGGCGTACCAGCGTCTCCTGGAGGATGTAGTAGGTAATCTTGTCAACGCGGAGCATCCGCATGAGGGGATTCTTCCTGAGCCGGCCCACGAGGTCTTTATCGCCGACTATGATCCCGGCCTGGCAACCGCCCAGGAGCTTGTCGCCGCTGAAGCATACCAGGTCCGGCCCCTGCTCGATCTCCGACCGCACCGTTGGCTCAAAGTTCGGGGCATACCGCCTGTCAGGGGTGAGGTTGCCGCTCCCCAGGTCGCGCACAAAGATGATTCCCTCTCCTTTGAGAGAGGCGAGGTCCCTGAGGGAAGGGCTTTCAGTGAATCCCTCCATGGTGAAATTGGAGCGATGGCAGGAGAATATCATGGAGGTGTTGACGGAAATGGCCCTGCGGTAATCATCAACGGTGGTGATATTCGTTGTCCCCGTTTCCACCAAGAAGGCGCCGCTCTCGCGCATGATATCGGGCAGCCTGAAGCCCCCGCCGATCTGCACAAGCTCTCCCCGCGACACGATTACCTCCCTGCCGCGGGCAAATTCATTTAAAATGAGGAACACGCTGGACGCGTTGTTGTTGACAATAAGGGCGTCATCGGCCCCGGCAAGGCCGCGGAGGAGCTCCTCGGCAAAGCCTCCGCGACGGCCCCGCTTCAGTTCCGCCAGGTCATACTCCAGGTTGCAGTAGCCGGAACAGTCAGACGCCAGTTTTTTCAGGATATCGGCGCCGATGGGCGATCTCCCCAGGTTGGTATGGATAATGACACCGGTGCCGTTAATAACGCGCTGGAGCTTATCCCGCCGTTTCATCCTGCACCGTGCCACGACCGCCGGGATGATTGCATCAAGGTCAACGGGCTCTCCTTTTTCAGCCCTGCTCCTCGTTTCAGCGAGAACGTCCCGGACGGCACCGGCAACGGCCGAGCGCCCGATTTCACCGAAGAACCGGCTTATCTCCTCGGCCTGAAGGAGCTTCTCCACCTGCGGTATGTTCCTGAGTATCTGGTTCCTGTCTTCCATTTCGTTCTTGCTGACCCCCCCCATCATCATAGAAAGGGACTTTTTTCTAGTACGGCTTTATGGCTGATCTGATAATGCGGAAGGGGCAGGAATCGAACCTGCCGCCGTGATAAATCACAGCCTACGGTTTTGAAGACCGCGGGGACCACCGGATCCCATCCTCTTCCATGGTTATATGCAACATATTCCCTCCCTCTCCCTGGAGGGGTGCAGAAGGCGGGGGAAAATAAAATATACTCATAGATTGTTATTTCTCACAAAAAAACATGTCAATAAATTAATTTGGCGGGGATATTTTTGCAACCCTGACGGCATCCGGCCTGTCTTTACTTTTTGAATGGCGCAAAAAATTAGCGCAAGTGGACATAATACAGGGAGAAAATCATGCTGGAATCATTACTGGGGATACTTGTTGTACTGAGTGCGCTCTATGGAATGAAGATTCTTCGGTCACTCTGATCCTCGAACAATAACCCCGACTGCGTGCCTGTCACGTTCAACCACACACAAAAACAGAGAGTAAAATACCTTTATTTTACAGGAGATGGATATGGGAAGAAAGATACTATTGGTCTACCCGGAGATACCTGCGACCTACTGGAGTTTTAAGTACGCTTTGCCGTTCATAAAGTACAAAACATTGATGCCCCCGCTGGGCCTGATAACCATTGCCGCGCTCCTCCCCCGGGACTACGATGTCAGACTCATAGATCTGAACTTTCAGAAGCTGACCGGCGAAGACGTGGCATCGGCAGACATGGTTTTCTTATCAGCCATGATAGTGCAGAAAGAGTCCTTTCACCAGGTGGTAACCCTGTGCAATCAACATGGCACCCCGGTGGCGGCCGGCGGCCCTTACCCGACCTCCAGCTACCGGCAAATCAAGGGCGTGAGCCATTTCATCCTGAACGAGGGGGAAGTGACCCTTCCGCGCTTCATTGAGGACCTTGAGAAGGGAGAGGCGAAGCACCTGTACCAGGATGACGCAAAACCCGATATCACCATGACGCCTCCGCCCCGCTTTGACCTGCTGGAACTGGGGGCCTATGAATCAATGGCGCTCCAGTCATCGCGCGGGTGCCCGTTCAACTGCGAATTCTGCGACATCATTGAAATGTTCGGCCGGGCCCCCCGGTATAAAACACCGGCGCAGTTTATCAATGAGATGAACATCCTCTATGAAACAGGGTACCGCGGCTCTCTCTTCATCGTTGACGACAACTTTATCGGCAACAAGTCCAAGGCACGGGAACTGCTGGAGCATGTCGCGGCCTGGCAGAAGGAACGGAATTATCCTTACAGCCTCTTCACCGAAGCCAGCATAAACCTGGCCCAGGACGAGGCCCTCATCGACCTGATGGTCGAAGCGGGCCTTGATACGGTATTCATCGGCATCGAAACGCCGATAACGGAGACCCTGTCCCTCACGCAGAAGCAGCAGAACACCAGGGCGGACATCCTCGAAAGCGTGAGGACGATCCAGAGCAAGGGAATAGAAGTAATGGGCGGATTCATCGTCGGCTTTGACAGCGACCCCGAGAACATCTTCGACCTGCAGATCGATTTCATCCAGAAGGCGGGTATCCCCCTGGCCATGATCGGCACCATGGTTGCGCTCCCCAACACTCAACTCCACCGCCGCCTGGAACGGGAGGGACGCATCCTGGGGGAGACCGACGGCAACAACACCCACTCCATGGAACTGAATTTCGTTCCCCGCATGCCGCGGGAGAAACTAATGGAGGGATACAAGCGCGTCATTTCCACCATCTATGAACCGCGTAATTACTTCGAACGTTGCAAAACACTGTTGAAAATAATACCGGGAAATGCCAACTCGCACGGATCGATCAGCACCAGGCATATCAAGGCCCTGTTTCTATCGCTGATCAGGCAGACCGTTTCATCCTATGGCCTTGATTACCTGCGCTTCCTGGCGTGGACGCTCGCGCATAATCCCCGGCAGTTCCCACTGGCCGTGAACCTGGCCGTCAAGGGGTACCATTTTTTCAAGATGACCGGAGATATCCTCACCGCAGAGCAGATTTCAGCATACATGAAAACGTCCCTCGAACGGCTTGAAGAGGAATATGAGAACAGGTACTCTGACCCGGAAAAGATACGGCCAGTCGCCGTCAGGCTACACGCCAGAAGGCTAATGAGAAGCATGAGGAGGGTATATCGTAGACTCAATCCGGAGCTTAAGGCATATCTGAAGGACGCGTATTACGAATTCAGGCTCAAATGTGAAACCATAGCCTGCTACTGGTCACAGAAGGCGGCAATTGACGATGAATCAATGATGGAGACAAGCTGATCATGGCCAGCCCGTGACCCCCCGGGGGGCAAAAAATGATTTACATTTTATTCAGTATAGGAAGATAACTACAGTACTAGGAATTAAAGGAGTAATCTATGCCGTCAGCCGCAGCGCAAGTATTGGTTACCGTTATCCCCATCGTGGGTATTGTCATGGGAGCAGTGGTCCTTTTCTTCTTCCTGTTATGGAACCACAAGCAGAAAGTGCTTCTTATTGAAAAGGGCCTATACAGTAAAATAGAATTCGATTTAACGACATTCAGCCTATTTTCAGGGCTGGTGTTAACGAGTATCGGCGCCTGCCTGGTGATCTTTTTTGTTATCCTCGAGGGTTTTGCCTACCCGGTGCTGAGCGGCCTGATCCCGTTCTCCCTCGGCGTAAGCCTGCTTGTATTTTATACGGTGCGCGTTACAACCGGCAAGAAAAAAAATGGACAATGAGTTCAAGACCGATGAGCAGATCGTTAGACAGGTACTCCAGGGCGGCATTGAAAGCTTCAAAACAATCGTGGAGCGGTACCAGAAGAAGATCTACAGTATCGGGATGCGTTTTTTTAAAAACAGGGACGATTCGCATGACTTTACGCAGGAGGTCTTCATCCGGGCCTTCGAGAGCCTGAAGACCTTTGCCGGGAGGGCGCCGTTTCCATTTTGGCTGACGAAGATAGCCTATAACCACGGCATCAACCGCGTCACCTCGAAGAAAACGGAACCCGAGGTTTCCGATGAACTGCCGGCTGCGGACATCACCCCCGAGAAGGGACACCTGCGCAAGGAAATACGCGATGTTCTGCAGAAGGCAGTCAGCGGCCTTCCGGAACGGTATCGCCTCTGCGTTGACCTGTATTTTTTCATGGGCCTCACCTACGGTGAAATAAGCGAAATCACCGGGTACCCCGTGAACACGATAAAATCAAACGTTCTTCGGGCAAAAAACATGCTGCGCGACGAACTGAAAGGAACCATAGCGGAGGACTATCATGAACTGTGAAAAAATTCAGCAGAAATTTCTCGAAATGGACAACCGTTCCCGCGTTCCCCTGCCAGTCCAGTTTCATACGCTTTATTGCTCGAAATGCCGTCATGACATAGCCGTGCTCACCGAGCAGTTTGAAGCGCTTCGCTCTGACACCGCATTCGATCTTGACCGCGACCGGTGCGAGCAAATCATGCGCGAAGTCTTCTTTTCGAAGACCCAGTACGAACACCATGTTTCTGGTCTTCAGTGGGGTGTTGTGGGCTCCATACTACTCGTAAGCCTTATCGCAATTCCCTTCAGCCACTCCTTCGGCTGGCTCAGGGGCCGCTTCGGATCAGGCCTTGAAATTCCTATAAGCATAGTCCTCGGGCTTTCTTTTTCCATCTATGCCCTGGCAGGCATCTTCTCCAATATGGACAGTTTAAAGAAATTCGTTGAAAATTTGCCCAAAAGAATGCATTGATTGAAGATATGGTGTCAGAGTAAATTTACTTTTTAACATAGGACGGATGACAGAATCATTAATAAGGAATTTTCCGAATTAGAATTAACAAATATATTACTAAAACAATATTGTGGAAAGATATTTATAAGAGCGCCTGAATTATTATTAGAAGCATATCCCTGTGGATGTTTACCAAGAAATAAGATTTTCCTGTGAAATTCCTTAATTTTTATTTCTTGTATTATTAAATTGCATCCCTAATTTTTTCCTTAAGAATCAACAGTTCTCAGTTAAAAATTTCACATCAAGTAGTTATATGAATAATTCTGCCGGAAATATTCTCTTCCGATACAATTCTTCATATTCAAGCAACTTGGCGACCCGCT
>CALMRZ010000071.1 GCA_937872225.1 uncultured Spirochaetota bacterium | reverse complement strand
AAAAGAATAGTGGAAAAAATATGCCGTGATATCACTGTCCATATATTTATAGCGCCGGTGAATGAATTATTATATATCTTTGACTCAACGCCTCTCTGTGCGGGATCTTCATTATATATTTCTTACAACTACGGATTGTAATTCCGTGGAAATGAGATTGAACAATACAAAAAGGGCCCGCAGGCCCTTTTTGTTTAGTCATTCTTAATAAATCAGACCGATCCTAGTCGGCGTCGGCCGGATAGAGGCTGTCGATCTCTTTCGCGTATTTCGATTCGATGATCCGCCGCTTGACCTTCTGGGTCGGCGTCAGCTCGCCGGTCTGCTGTGTCCACTCGGCGTCGAGGAGCTTGAACTTCCGTATCTGCTCGACCCGGGCGTACTGCTTGGTGTACTTCTCGATCTCGCCGGCGATAAGTTTCTGCACCTCGTCCCGCTCGATAAGGTCCTTGTGGCCGGAAACCTCAAGGCCGTTCTTCTTCGCCCATTTCATGACGGCGTCAAAAGCGGGGATTACCAGGGCTGTCAGGTATTTTCTCCTGTCGCCGATGACCGCCACCTGCTCGATGAACGGGGAGGTTTTCAGGCTGTTCTCGATGTTCTGCGGAGAGATGTTTTTCCCGCCCGCGGTCACGATGATGTCCTTGATCCGACCGGTAATCTTCAGGAAGCCTTCCTCATCGATGGCGGCAATGTCGCCTGTTCTGAAGTAACCGTCCTTCGTGAAAACCTCCTTGGTAGCGGCCGGGTTCTTGTAGTAGCCTTTCATGACCTGGGGCCCCTTGATCAGAAGCTCGCCGTCATCGGCGATCTTGACCTTGGTGTGGGGGATGGGATGTCCCACCGTACCCGGCTTGATCATGCCCTTGCGGTTGAAGTGGGTTACCGGCGTGGTCTCGGTGAGACCGAAGCCCTCCAGTATCTTGATGCCCATGCCGATGAAGAACTCTGCGTCGGACACGGACAGGGGACCGCCGCCCGAAATGGCAAACTTGAGACGGTCGAGGCCGATTGCTTTCTTGAGGTTGGAGAAGACGAGTTTGTCAGCCAGGTTGTACTGCTTGGCGAAGAGGCCGGTGCGCTCCTTGTCCCTGCACTCGTACGGCAGGTTCTTCGCGGCCATTTTCATGGCCCACTTGAATATGGCCTTCTTGACGGCGGACCCGTCGGCAACCTTGGCCAAAATGCCCGCGTGCACCTTCTCATAGATCCGGGGAACGCTGATGATGATGGTGGGCCGCACATCCTGGAAGTTCTCCATCAGCTTCGATATGTCCTCGGCAAAGGCGACTTTGGCGCCTATCAACACGGGGATATAATAGCCGCAAGTCATCTCAAGGGAATGGGAGAGGGGCAGGAATGACAGCATGATGTCCTTATCCGTCATGTAATCCTTTACCTCGCCGTATACGTTAGTGGCATTGGAAACAAAATTGTTGTGGGTGAGCATGACGCCCTTGGGATTTCCGGTCGTGCCCGACGTGTAAATGAGCGTGGACACGTCATCGGGCTTGATCGCCGCGAGGCGCTTGTCGAATTCGTTTTTCTTCTTGTACCCCTGGCCGATCTTGAAGGCCTCATTGATGGTCAGGACGTCCTTTGTCTTCTTGCTGTAGTCATCGAAGACAACAAGCTGCTTCAGCTTTTTGAGTTTCGGCTTTACCTTCAACACCCTGTTAAGGTGGTCTTCCGTTCCGGCAAAGCAGAGCCTGGAATCGGAGTTATCGATTATATACAGGCACTCTTCCGAAGAGTTGGTCGCGTAGATAGGAACACTGACGGCCCCGATGGAAAGAGTCGCCTGGCTGGCGACCCACCATTCCCACCGGTTCGGTGAAAAGAGGGCTATCTTGTCGTTCTTTTTCACCCCGATGGAAAGCAGGTAATACGCGAGATCATGGATCATGCGGTTCATCTCGGTCCATGATATGTCGACATACTTACCGCCCTTCTTATACGCCACGCAGGCCTTATCGCCTAATTTTTCAGCCTGATTCTGAAAAATCGCCGGCATGCAGATTTCTTTAAACTTTGCCATGAATACCCCCTTTAATTTCTTTTTATAATATATGATGCGCCATGCAGCTAAATACGAACACCGGAGGAAACCTTTTCTTCCGTCACCGTTGCCCTGGAACATTTTTCCGTTTCCGGCAATGCCATGGGCAGTTACACAAGACGGCTTTGATACCCTGTTCGATAATACCGGCCCGCAAACTGGGCGGCCGCGTATTTATTTTACAGTATGTTATCCGATGTTCATATTTTAGACATGTGATAAAGAGCCATTGCTTAAGCTGACTCTTGATATAAATTTATGGCAATCCTGTTTTAAAATGTCAACTTAAATAATTGGAAAATATAAAATTTACTGACACGATGTTCAAGGCTTCAGCAAACAGAGAGCATGCTCTTTGATGTTTGTGGCTTGCCCGGCACGATGGTTCCGCGTCCCTGATCGGTAAGACAGCGACGGTGATTCACCGGTATAGGGACAAAACCGGGACGGCCTCTAACATCGAATTGGCCCGACCCGGTCTAAAATACTTGACAGTATCCATCCGGGTACCCAACATACCTCAATTGCCGATAATGATGATTTCTTCAAGGAGCATGTCCTTTGGCCACATCCAGGAAACCGAGGCCGGTTAAGGCCGCTGAAAAAAAGAAGCAAAAAACCGCCCCTAAAAAATCGGCGGCAAAAAAGAGTGCTCCCCGAAATGCTCCGGAACAGACGCCGCCGGTCTCATCCGGCAGCGCCGCGGCCACCCCGCCGCCGTCCCCGAAGGTCATCAACCCGCTCACGCAGATCAGCGAGGCGGTAAAAAATAATCCGATACTGCCCGAAATGGCGGGCCTGTCAACCTTTGAGCGCGTTATCCACTTTTTCGCCCGGCATGATAATTCAGACAAACAGGTCCAGAAATCAGAATCGGACGAGGACCCGGACGAGATAGACCCCGAAGCCCTTGAGCGCGGGGACATGCCCATGAGCTTTGTCGACCACCTGGACGAGATCAGGTCAAGGATACTGATAAGCATCATCACCTTCTTCGTCCTGACCGTGGCGGCCTTCGTTTTTTCAGACGAGCTCCTGTACGTCGTAAACAAGCCTTTTATCGACACCGGACTGAAGCTCAACGTATTCAAGCTCGCCGAAGGCTTCATGATGCGCCTCAAGGTCGCCGCCATTGCGTCATTCATCGTGTCCCTTCCCTTCTTTATTTTCCAGGTATGGCGCTTCATCCTCCCCGCGATCACGAGAAGGGACCGCATGTTCTCCCGCGTGGCCCTCGTCTCGTCAGTGCTGCTCTTCTACTCGGGCGTCGCCTTCGTGTATTTTCTCCTGATGCCCTTCACGGTCAAGATGCTCCTCAGCTTCGTGGCCAAGGACATCACGAGCGTAATCGGCGCGAGCGAATATATCAGCTTCGTGTTCCTGTTCTGCTTCTTCATGGGGGTCATTTTCGAATTCCCCATTCTCGTCATGATCCTCACCAGGATCGGCCTGATCACGCCCTATCTCCTGTCGAACAACAGGAAATGGGCCATTGTCGTCATCTTTGTGCTGTCGGCCGTGGTCACGCCGACAACGGACATTCTGACGCAGAGCCTCGTCGCCGTCCCCCTCTACTTCCTTTTCGAAGCGTCGATCGTCGTGTCGAAAATGACCGCCATCCGCAAAAAGAAAAAGGAACTGGAGGAGTAAATTAAACTTGACCTGGTTTCCTGCGGGTTAAGAATTACCGTGGGCCTGCGGCGGCAACCGGACCGCGACCCAGTAAAAAAAATGCGAGGTGCAGCAATGACTATCAAGTATATTGACAAGGTAAACATCAAGGGAAAGCGGGTCATGGTCCGCGTTGACTACAACGTCCCCTACGATAAAAGCATGAACATCACCGACGATACGCGCATCACGGCGACCCTTCCCACCATCAACTACTGCCTCAAGGAAGGCTGCAAGATAATCCTCGTGTCCCACATGGGCAGGCCCAAGGGGAAACCGGTCCCCGAGATGAGCCTCAGGCCGGTGGCCGAGCGCCTGAGCAAGATCCTCGGCAAACCGGTGCTCTTTATCGACAAGCCCCTCGGCGACGAGGTCAAAAAAATGACCGACGCGCTTAAGGACGGCGAGATAGCGCTCCTCGAAAACATCCGGTACTATGCCGGCGAAGAGAAGAACGACCCGGAGCTCGGAAAGCAGCTCGCCGCCCTCTGCGATGTGTATATAAACGACGCCTTCGCCGCAGCCCACCGGGGCCATTCCTCCAATGACGCCATCACGAAATTCGTGAAGGAGTGCGCCGCCGGATTCCTTCTGGAAAACGAGATCGAGTATTTCAAGAAGGCGATGGACAACCCCCAGCGCCCCCTGGGCGCCATCATCGGCGGCGCCAAGGTTTCGACGAAGCTCGACGCCCTGAAGAACATCCTCTCGAAGGTCAATTACATCATCATCGGCGGCGGCATGGCTTTCACCTTTCTCAAGGCCAGGGGCCTCAACGTGGGCAAGTCCCTCCTCGAGGCGGACCTGGTCGGCTCCGCGAAGGAGATCATGGATGAAGCGGCCAAAAAAGGAGTCGAGATCATCCTTCCGGTGGACATCATAGTAGCCCCCGAGTTCGACAACAATTCGCCCGCCACCGTGGTGCCGGCGGACAGGATTCCGGACGACATGATCGGCCTCGACGTCGGACCGGCGTCGGTGAAGCTCTTCAATGATAAGATCAAATCGTCGAAGACGGTCATCTGGAACGGCCCCATGGGCGCCTTCGAGATGCCCAACTTTGCCGGCGGCACCAACGCGGTGGCGAAGGCCCTAGCCGATTCCGGTTGTCTGAGCATCGTCGGCGGCGGGGACAGCGTGTCGGCCGTCAACCAGTCAGGCGTGGCCGACAAGATATCGTACATATCAACCGGAGGCGGCGCTTGGCTGGAGCTCCTTGAGGGCAAGACGCTGCCGGGAATCGCGGCGCTGGACAAATAGAAACAGAAAACACAAACAAGAAAGGCGGCGAAACTGATCGTCGCCTTTCTTGTTCAACACCATGGAAACCAGAACCAGAATCCTCGGTATGCCCCTTTTCTCCATCGGCCTTTATGCCCGCGGCTTTATCGCCATTGGCTGGGTCGGGCGGGGCGTCTTCACCATCGCCCAGTTCGGCTACGGCGCCATTGCCGTGACCCAGTTCGGCTTCGGCTTTATTTCCCTGTCGCAATTCGGCTTCGGCCTCGTTTCCGTGGCGCAGTTCGGCCTGGGCCTGGTCCTCGGCATCGGCCAGGGGACCGTCGGCTTCATCGCCAATGGCCTGGGCGCTGCGGGATACTATGCAATGAAAGGCCCCGGCGTATGGGACCGCTTCCCCCGCCTGCTGGCGATGGTCATGGCGGACCCGGCGCCCCTGTGCGTCTGGACCGCGGCGTGGACGGCGGTCTTCATCTTTCTCTGGAGCCAGCGGGACAAGATCACCATCGGCATGTCTCCGCGCGATCTGTTCCGGTCCCGCCGGAGGAACCGCATAGACCGGATCAGGGCCAGGGCTGTATCGGAAATCAGCGACCAGAATGAGCTGTTCGAAACAGTCATGAACGACCCGTCGGACATGGTAACAATGGCCGCCCTGAAGAACATCACCGATCCCGGTCTGCTGGCGCGGATAGCTAAATCCACCGTGAGCGAAGAGGTCGCCGGATATGTCACCGGAACAATCGACGGCAGGGAAACCCTTTTCGAAGTTGCCCGGTCGGCCGCGCTGCCGGCGGCAAGAATCGGGGCCGTGGCCAGACTTGCCAGGCTGGACCCCGCATGCCTCGTTGACCTGGCCTGCAGGGAGGGCGACAGCCTGGTAATCCAGCAGATAATTAATGGCGTTAAGGACCGGGCGTCACTGGAAAAAATCGTACGGGATGCCGCCTCGTCCCATGCAAAGATTGCGGCGATCAACAGCCTTGAAAAGCCGGACCAAAATTTCCTTCATGATATAGTCAGGAACGAAAAGGACATCGCCGTGCGCGAAGCTGCCGTGCTCCGGACAACCGATACCGGCATCCTCTCCGGGATCGTCCTTGGCGGCGTTGATCCGTCGATGAAAAAAGCGGCCATAGGCCGGATCACCGACAAGAAGGTCCTGTCGGAACTGGCGGCCGGGGACCTGCCGGAAGCCGTCAGGAAGGCCATCGAGAACCGACTCAAAGACCTCCGGCCCCAGTATTACTCCCTCAAGATAGAATTCAGCTGTCCCTTCTGCAGCCAGCCGGTCTTCGTCAACGGGCCGATCAAGAAGACGAAATGCCAATCATGCCTGCGCGAATCGGAGCTCTCCCGCGGCCTCTGGGAAGCAATTGCCGGCGCGGGTCCCGGCCGGACCGAGTTCTCGTCACCGGCGGCGCTCACCGCCGACAAGCACGTCATCAGGGGCCCGCTGTGCAATTCATGCGGGGCGCCCCTCGACACCGATGACATAGCCACCGGCGCGCGGACCATGCCGCCCTGCCCATCATGCAGGGCACCCCAGTCAACGTTTCCCGTCCCGGAATGGCTCCCATGGTCAGAAAACGCCGAACAGGTGTTCTGCGCGGAGGAAGAGGGGACACGCTCGCCGGAGGAAAAGGATATCAAGCCCGTGGCCATATCGTGCATCAAGTGCGGCGCGCCGCTGGATATAACAGCCGAAACGCCCCGCAACGCCACGTGCACCTATTGCAACACGACGCAGTACCTCCCCGACCCGCTCTGGCTGTCCCTGCACCCGGTGAAGATCAAGCAGGCCTGGTATATTCGCTGTAATTTCCGCGAACGGCAGAAATAACGCGCCCTTCTCCGCGCACTCACTTCATCTAACGTCAAGCACCATGAGCGTGATGTCATCGTCAAGTATCTCCGAACCGGAAAAGCCGCGGAGCTCCTCCAGGAGCAGGCTGCAGAAATCAGCGGGCGGCAGATCGTGGTGGGCCAGGATGAGGTCCTTGAACCGCCCGATGCCGAACATCTGCCCCCTTCCGTTGAAGCATTCAGTGACCCCGTCGGTGTAGAGCACCAGACGGTCTCCGCGGGACAGGCGGATTTCCGTTTCAATGATACCCGGGTTTTCCAGCCAGCCCAGGGGCTTGCCGGGAGGCCGTATCTCCTCTATGGCGCGGCCGGCGCGCCGGAACAGCATGGGCGGGAAATGGCCGGCCCTGGCGCAGCGCATCACGCGGTCTTCCCGGTCGATGACGCAGTAAACGGCGGTGACGAAATTATTATCGACCGTTGATCGGAGCACGGCATGGTTCAGCCGGGTGAGCACCTCTGCCGGAAGGCCGCCGGACCTTTCATAGTCAAAGGCCATCTTCGTGATGGTGGCCAGAAAAGCGCTCGACAGGCCGTGGCCCGTGACGTCGGCCACGAAGAGCTCGACCGCGTCATCGGTGACGCAATAATCGTAAAAATCGCCCCCGACCTTCTCCATGGGCCGGTACACGGCATGCAGGGAGAAACCCGGGATCTCCGGCTCGCTCCCGGGAAGAAGGCGCATCTGCAGCCGGCGCGCCACTTCAAGCTCATCCTCCACCCGTGTCCGTTCCTTGCGGAAATTGTCGACTATGATCTTGATCATGAATCCGGTCGCGAGCAGCCAGGCGGTGCAGTTGATCAGAGAATCAATCCACCGCTCCTTCTGCCCCCGGTAGACCGTCAGCGGGATGATGGAGAGACTCTCAATCCATGTCAGGGCAATGATGACCGCCGGCACCAGCAGGAAAAAAACAATGCGGCGCCTGCCTTCGAGGGACAGGAGCACGAAGAGGGTGATGAACTGGAAGAAGAGATGGGCGTACCCGATCGATCCATAGCCGGTGAACCATATGACGGACAGGCTGATGATCCCGATGATGACCAGCAGCATTACGGCCGTTGTGTTGCGGAAGCGGGAAAGATAATAAAGATAGAATCCCGAAAAGGCGATAAACAGAACCATGACCACGTGATAGACGCTTATGTCAAGGAGAAAGGTCAGCGGCAGAATAATGATCGTCGTGATTGACGCAAAAAAAGTGAGCGCGTTATAAATCCTGTCTTCAAGCCTGGTCTTGTTGGGATCACCGACGATGTTTGCAAGGGCGAGCTTCATTCCAAGAAAGATAGGCCGGGCAAGGGGTCCTGTCAACAGCTATTTTCGTGCGTCCGTCACGTCTGAACGCCGGGCATCGGCCCTGAACCGCCGCGCATCACCCGTCAGGCGAATGTCCCGCGCTTCCATGACGCTGAAGATGGTAATTGAAAGAAGGATGACCAGACCGCCGGCTATCGCCCATGGCCCCGGGCGCTCTCCCATCGCAAGGAAAACCCATACGGGATTCAGGACCGGCTCGATTACCGGTATGAGAATCGCGTCAAGGGCCGGCACATGTTGTATTGCGCGCGAGTAAAGCATATAGGAGATGCCGAGCTGGAACACGCCGAGAAGGACCAGGGAAACCATGTCTGGCGGCGAGGGCATCGGTGCCGACATGTGCGGCGCGCAGATGAGCACGGTCAGGATATTGCCGAGGAGTATTGACTCGGTCGGCGGTCCGTGCTTCTGCATGCGCAGGAAAATCACCATGAAGGCCATGGTGACCCCGCTGACCAGGGCGAGAATATTTCCGCGAAAACCCCCGGGGGTCAGCCGGTCGAAAAAAAACAGCACTATGCCCGCCAGGGCGATGCACATCATGATCCCGGCCCCCAAGGAAATCTTTTCCTTCAGCAGCGGCACTCCCAGCAGCGCGACATAGACCGGGCAGGCATACTGGAGGACAATGGCATTGGCCGCCGTTGTCATCTTGTTCGCCAGAACGAACAATATGACCGTTGCCGAGTAGGCCACGGCGCCCCCGATCTGGGGCAGCGACCATGCAAAGCGGGGACGGCGCAGCAATGCCGCTACGACCAGCGCGGCTATGGCGCTCCGCGTGCCGGCAATGGCGAAAGGGTTCCAATCCACGGATTTAATGAGCAGACCCCCCATGCTCCAGAGGACGGCAGACGCCGCCAGCATCAGGACCGCCCTTCCCCGCGTGCTGTCCGCGGGCATTCCCTTCACCATTTCATCCCACCCGTTTCCGTGTCGCTTTCATAGTAGATCAGGAGCGGCAACAATGGCCGCTTTCACTTCCGGAGGCAAGGTTTTTTTTGATAATTTATTCCTTGATTATTTTCACCCGTCAGTCACAATGTGAAAAATCGCGTCCGGGTTCCCCGGGAGATGCGCGCGGACCCCCGTTGATCGATTATCCGCGCGATGACAGCTTCAATACCCGGAAGATATTCCCTAAGATCTGGAGAACATTAATGCCTGCCAAGAAATCAGCCACCAAGCTAATAGTCGTGGTGCCGGCCTACAACGAAGCCGAGCGGATCGGCGACACGCTGAAGGCGCTGCGGAGCATCCATGGAAAACTTAAAAAGCAGAACATAGACCTGTACCTGTACGTGGTTGATGACGGTTCAAAGGACGATACGCGAGCCGTCGCCCAGGCGGCGGGGGCCGACCGCATTTTACGGCACAAGATCAACCAGGGCCTCGGGGCCGCCATCCGCACCGGTCTTACGGCGGCGGACAAGGACGGCGCGGACATCGTGATAAAATTCGACGCCGACCTCCAGCATGACCCCAATGACATAGTGGAGCTGATAAAACCGATCCTTGAGGATTCGGCGGACGTGGTTTACGGGAACCGTTTCAACAGGATCGAGTACCGGATGCCCTTTGTCCGCCACATAGGGAACAAGGTCTTTACCGGCCTCATGCGTTTTCTGACCGGATGGCCCCTCAAGGACAGCCAGCCCGGCATATTCGCCATCAACCGCGACTATCTAAGCGTCTTCAGCCTGCCGGGCGACTACAACTACACCCAGCAGATACTCCTCGACTCGTACCACAAGGGTATGCGCTTTGCCCATGTCGACGTCAGCTTCAGGAAGCGCGTGACGGGAAAATCATTCATCTCCCTCAAGTACCCCTTCAAGGTCGGGTTCCAGATCCTCATGGTCCTCGTTATCGTGTCCCCGATGAAGATCTTCGGCACTGCCGGCCTGCTGTTCCTTTTTTCAGGTCTCATCGTTTTTGTCGTGGAACTGATCATGTTCTTCATTGGGAATAGCCCAAAGCCGGTCGTCCATGTCAATGCGGTGATGGGGTGTCTCTTCATGGGCCTGCAGACCCTTTTCTTCGGCCTGCTTGCCGAGATCATAAAAAAAATCACCCGCAACCGGTAACCGGCAGCCCGGCCGGAAAAGGGGCTCAGCATAATGGCAGAGGAAAGGACCACGCCGGTGCCGCCGGCGACAGCGGAAGAGATAATCACCGAGCGCAAGCGCAGGATATTCAGCGCAAAAACGCTGGTGTTCTTTCTCCTTTCCCTCTTTCTCCTCTGGTTTCTCCTGCGAAAAATTGATTACCGGCGGACCCTTGAAACGTTCCTTCTCGCGCGGCTTGACATGCTGATCTATTCATGTATTGCCTACACGGCTGCCAATATCTTCAAGACCCTGCGATACTCCCTGCTGCTGAAAAGCCTGAACCTGGGCTTTTTTGACCACTTCACCGTTTCCAGCTACCAGAATTTCTTCAACCAGATACTGCCGGCTCGCACCGGTGAGCTGACGTTCGTGTATTATCTGAAAAAATTCAGCAACGCGCCCCTCTCCACGGGCCTCCATATACTGCTCCTCACGCGCATTTTCGACTTCATCGTCGTTTCGGCATTCTTCATCGGTTCCCTGCTCTTATATTACGGCAGGCAGACCTCCGGGAGCCTCCTTGTCGCGGGAGTCCTTTTCTTCATCATCTCCGTCATACTGCTCTTCAACCTCAAGTGGCTGGTGCTTCTCGGGGCGAAGATGTTCACCCTGACGGTGCGCCTGCTCCGCCTGGGATCCATTGGGCTTGTGAAAAAAATCGAGTCAAAAATAGACCCGATCGTGTCGGAATTTTCCGATTTCGAGACCATGCGCCATCTTCCCGGCCTTGCCGCATCCAGCCTGTTGGTATGGATGGCCCTCTACCTGTTTTCATATCTCACCCTCAGGGCCTTCGGCATCGATATCGGCCTCCTGCTCTCCATCGCGGGGTCGACGGGCGGCGTCCTCGCCAATGTTCTTCCCATAAACAGCTTCGGGAGCTTCGGCACCCTCGAGGCGGGCTGGACCGCGGGGTTTGTCCTCGTCGGGGTTTCAGCCCAGGACGCGATCACTACCGGATTCGGCTACCATATCATCAACTTCTTCGTGAGCGCCGTCCTCGCCCTCTTCTGTTACGCGGGGCAGAAGATATGGAAGAGATAACCGGCCCCCATTCCCGGACCTCCGCAGTGGCGTATATGATACCGACTAACCTGCCAATGGGCGGAGTTAAGCGAAGAATCAATCGTGCATTTGACATTCGAGCAATATATCAAATACTTTCATTTCCATCAAATCGTTTAACCATCAAGCCCCTGATCGCTTCGCTGCGCTCGCGATGACAATTATTCTATATGCCTATGGTATTAATACCCCCATCTGTGCGGCGCGGGGCTGTCACAAAAAAAGCCCCTGCTTCGCCAGGGGCTTCCGGTTACACGATGTTGTCGCTTTTATTCCGCTTTTCCCTGTGCCGCCTTGATGTTGATCTGGGCAATCCCCAGCTTGGCCAGGGGGATCGCGAAGGGCGAGCAGGAAACATAGTTCAGGCCGGCATCCATGCAGAACTGGATGTTCTCCGGTGCCGCGCCATGCTCGCCGCAGAGGCCCATCTTGATGTCCGGCCTAGACAGCCTTCCCCGCAGGGCCGCTATCCCGATGAGTTCCTTCACCTCGTCGCCGAGATACTTGAAGAGGTTTGACTTCATGAGGTCAAACAGCGAATAGCTCGGGAAGAAGGAGTTTGAATCGTCCCGGGACAGCCCGTAGGTGGTCTGTGTCAGGTCGTTGGTGCCGAAGCTGAAAAACTCGGCATACTGGGCTATCTCGCCGGCACCCAGGGCCGCGGCGGGGAGTTCGATCATCGTCCCGACCTTGTATTCGAGGTCTTCGATGCCGTATTCCTCCACCACCTCGTTCTTGATGTCCCGTATCCCCTTGACCTCTTTGCCTTCGATCTTCTTGCCGTTCTTGATGAACTTGATCTCCTCCTTGCTCATGACGATGGGGATCATGATCTCGGGCTCAATCTTGTGCCCTTCTTTCCGAAGCATGCACGCGGCCTCGAAGATGGCGCGGCACTGCATCTCGTAAATCTCCGGGAACGTTACCGCGACCCGGCAGCCGCGGTGCCCGAGCATCGGGTTCATTTCGCTCAGTTCCTCGCACCGGGCAATGATGTCGGCGCCCTTCATGCTCCGGTCCTTGCCCTGCATGTACTGGATGAAAATCTTCATGCTCTCCTCGGTGCGCGGCAGGAACTCGTGGAGCGGCGCGTCAAGGAGACGTATGGTCACCGGATAGCCTTCCATGATTTTGAACAGGTCATAGAAATCGGACCGCTGCATGGGCAACAGGGCCTTCAGCACCCTGCGGCGCTCCTCTTCGGTTTGGGCGATGATCATCTCGCGGAACTTCATGATCCGCTTCTCGTTGAAGAACATGTGCTCGGTCCGGCACAGGCCGATTCCTTTAGCCTTGAAGTCCTTGGCCACCAGGGCGTCACGGGGCTGGTCGGCGTTCGCCCGCACGTTGAATTCCCCGATCTGCTTTTCCACTATCTCCATGAATTCGAAGAGGCCGTTGCTCTTCCAGTCAGGCTCTATCAGATCGACTTTACCCATGAATATGGTGGGCGCCTCATAATAGGGAACGCTCATGGAGACGTAATCGCCTTCATATACGGTCTTGCCGCCCAGGGTGAAGCTGTTTCCCTTTATTTTCATCTCGGGCTGGACCATGGCGACCTTGCCAAGGCTCCGCGCGACGACCGGGGCGTGGGAAGAAAAACCGCCTTCACAGGTGATGACGCCCTGGGCCACCTCGATCGCCTTTACGTCCTCAGCGAATGACGCGGGCATGACCAGTATCAGGTTGGTATCGCCCCCTTTCATGATCGCCTTCTTGTGCTCCTCCAGTAGCTTCGGGGTCGAGAAAAAGACCCGGCCTATGGCGGCCCCGGTAGAGCCGGAAATGCCACCCTTGATGAACTTGACGTTCTTTGTCGTTCTCGGATCGATGACCGGATGCAGGAGCTCGTTCAGCTGGTTCGGCTTTATCTTTTCAATCGTGTATGGTTCAGACACGATCTTCCGTTTCGTCAGGTCAAGGAGGGCCTTGATCTGGGACTGCGTCGACTTGTCGTCGACCTCCTTCTGCTCCACAAGCCAGAAATCGCCCTCTTCTATGGTGAACTTAACCTCGCGTATCTCCTTGAAGTTATCCTCGATCTTGCGGGCAATTTCGGTGAAATGCGTGAAGTGCTTTTTCTCAATTTTGCTGATATCCTTGGCCTTGCCTTCCTGAATGTCAAATTCACTCTGGCCGAATTCGCCCTGTATCTCCGGATCGCCGGTTATAATGTTCCTGGTGTAGTAATTGCCGGCGTAGGAATTTTCACCCCAGTTGCCGTACACCATAACCTGGACCATGATGGACAGGGAGTTGTCGACGTCAATCGCCGAATCACAGTACCGGGATGACGCGCCCTTTATGATCAGGCTCAGCTGGTCATAGACGTCCTCGCTGAATTTATCGCCGAAGAGCTTCTGGTATGATTCGATGGCCTTTATCATGTCGCCGATGCCGGCCTTTTTGGCGATCTTACCTTCGATCTGTTTTCTTTCCTTGTCGTCGATTTCAAATATTTTGTTGGCCAGGTTCCGCAGCAGAAACAGGTATTCTCCGTAGGCGAATTCCTCGCCGGTGAACTTTCCGAAGGCCTTGACCGTCATGCTGTTCATACCGATGTTGTGTATGGACGGGAAGTGAGGAACATTCAGGTCGGAACTGAGGACAACCTTCAGCATAAGCGGCTTATCAACATCTCCGTATTTCTTTTTCGTGTCTTTTTCCAGCTGGCCTATGTAAGTGCTCAGAATTTCCTTCAGGTTGATCTGGGGGAGTTTCTGCGTGAGGACCGAGTCTATGATGAAGCCCGGCACAATGGGAAGGCCCATCATGGCAAGGTCCACGGCCCTTCTGCCGCGTATCCCCAGGCGCTGCCGAACCTTCTCGTCGACATCTTTCAGGTTTTTATTAAAATACACGATGTTTTCCATTTCAAATCTCCTCTGTGTTTGTATATGATTTCACGGCCCCCTAGAAAAGCCTCAGCACCTGTCCCACCCCGATCTTGAGGAACTGCTCGAAACGGGGGCTGGCACCTTCATAGAGATATTTCTGGAGTTTTGACACTCCCTTGATATTTTCACCGGCGACCTGGAAGAAGATGGTGTCGCCGTGCTTGACCTTTCCCCACTTGAACAGCGAGTTTATGTCATTGACCAGTTCGCTTCCGTGGAATATGAACACCTTGAGGGCGGGGTACGTGGTGGTGTAGCTTTCGACTATCTTTTTCCACGCCTCGACATTGCCGTTGTGGAAGAGCTCATTGGAGACCTCCACCGCGTACTTCGGGGTGATGTTGGCCACACCTCCTCCGCCCACTTTACCCGGCTCCTCGGCCTTCTTCTCCTTCTTGGCCGGCTTTCTCTGGACCACGGTCTGATCGATGAAAGCCTTGTTGATGAAGACGTCCTTTCCGGCCAGCATTTCCTCGAAGGTATTGATCGCCGCTGCTTCGATTTTTTTATTCTCCTCCTTGAGGAATTTCACGTATATCACCATCAGCTGGTCATTGTGCAGTTCCCTGACGCGCTCCCAGTGGTCCGGGTTCTTCGGATTGATAATGAAAACCTTGCCCCCGGGGTTGTAGTATACACAGACAATGTCCAAAGCGGTCCATTTCGAAGTCTCCTCCGCTATTTTCTCAAACTCCGTGATCGGTTCGATAATATTATAGGAATCATAGCTGTACCCGTATTTATCCCTGATGACTGAGCCCACGATCGGCAATATCTGGTCCTCGGTGACTTCACTGGCGTCAATCTCGTCATTGATTACATCAGCCAGATTTTTATTCATCTCAATTTCATCCACCATTTCGGACACCTTGTAAAAGTGCCGGAGTGCCTTGTTGAAATTTGACTTGGATGCCAATGCGAAATAGGTGCTCTCCATGGTTGTACTCCCTTTAGCGATATTTGGATGGGGACATAAACCGATTTCAACGCGCCGTCCATGATGCCTGCATGCCCAAGCATGATAACAATGGCGGCCGCATGCCAGGACTTTTATATCCCCGTATGGTTGATACTATAAAAGCTCTAGCATTAATTGCAAGCATTTTGTACCGGGTAAATGTAATAAATGGGCCTCAACGGCAATGATTCCGATGCGGTTGACAGATAATCCACGGCATTCGATGCACAAAAAAAGAGGCCGGCTCATCAGAGCCGGCCTCCCGGTAGTCATGGTTGTAATTAAAATCTTAAAGCTCTTTCAATCCGGACTTCTTCATAGGAGCCTTTGATTTAGGCGAAAGGCTTACCGTGCCGCTGATCTCGCTGGGCTGGGATACCTTGTACGCTTCTTCTATGATGCTCTCGCTGGTATCGGCTGCAGCAAAGGACTGATCGATGTCCTCGCGCTGGGTCGAACGCCGCCTTGTGTACTGGGCGAAGGCCGCATCAGAGAAGCCCTTCGATACGCCGTAGAGGAATTCGTTCAGCACGTTCGCCATGCCCTTCAGCATGTACTGTTTCCTCTTGATCGTCGCGATGTCGATGTCGAGGATGAGGCCCGGCTGAATGTGGTGCGGATTCACACGGTAGGTAAACTCGTTGAAACGCTTGGACATGAAGTTGATGCGTTCGTCCAGGATGACGCGCTCGACCGGGTTCTGGTAGCCATGCATTTTCTGAAGCATGTCTTTCAGATAGTTCAGCTTGTTCTTCAGGTTGACGATCCTGTTTTCATAGGTCCGGTTGTTCTTCTCAACAAAGGAATCTTCCGGATACATTTCGCCGATCTCGTTCCAGAGGATATTCTCGGGGTCCTCTTCGCGCTCTTTCTTGGCCCGCTTCCATTCTTTGGACATGATCCTGGCCGCCAGGTCATCGAAGTCCTTCAGGGAGCGGAAACGCTTCTTGGACTCGTAGTAGCCGTGGCACACATCCCAGAGCATCTTGATCTCGGTCGAGAAGGAATCCATCTGCTTGTCGTACTCTTTCTTCTCGACCTTGAGCTGGTTCTGATCGTAGAAGGCCAGCCTCATGGCGTAGCGCTCGTCGGGGAGAATGGAGGTATCCGTCTCTTCGTATTCGCGTATGTGGCATACCCGGGCGTTCTTCATGTTGTTGCAGACCTGGTAGCCCAGCTTGCTGGTGTCAAGGATCGAGGTGATATTGTTGATGGCGGTGTTGTAGCCGCGGTTCCGGACGTTCTCCTCGTCGATGATGAACTTTATGTTTTCCCTGATATTGAGAGGATCGAAGTCTTCGACATCGATTTCTGCCCTGAGGCCTTCGATCTTGTCGAGGAACTTCTTGGCGAGGATGGTGTAGCGCTTCGATTTTTCATCGTCTTTTTCGTCATCGGTGAAATTCTCGATCCGCTTGATCTTTTCAAACATTTTCTCGCTGCCGGTAAGCTCGCGCTTGCCCTGGTCGACCAGTTCGTCGTTGAAGGCCTGCACCTGGCGGTCAATCAGGTCCTGAACGTGTTTCTGGATGGCGTCTTTAAGGAGGTTTTCGACGGTCACCTGATAATGATACATCGGGCTGATGAGCTCGCTCTCGAGAATGTTGATCGAAAGCTTCACATCATACACGTACTTGGGCCGGTATTCGTTGTCTTTGAAGACGCACTTTAAAATAGCGTAGGCGTTCTGGCCGCGGACGAAGGCTCCGATGTCGGTTTTCTGGCGGAGAATCGAGTTGGTCTCGGTTTCGAGGTCGTTGACTCCACGCTGAATGTGCCCCTGGAGGTGGCCATACATATTGATGATGGATTTTTCGATTTCACCGGTATGGAACTTGTCGGGACCGGCGATCTTGTCCATGAGCTCAATGATCTCCCTCGGGGTATACCGGGCAAGTCCGCGGAGCTCTTCCTTATCGACAAAGTCCCGGACCTTCTTCATGAACTCGTCTTCCATGGTGACCGTGTAGCGGTTGAACATGTTGACGTAGGTCTGGTTTACATAGTTATATAATTTTTCCTTCAAACCGCCCATGATCTCCATTTTTACCAGGACTTCCTCGGGCAGCTTGGTCAGGACCTGGTTTACGACCCGGTCCGTGGTTTCATTTACAATCAGTCGCTGTTCTGCGATTTTATCACGTCCTTCCTGCGCGTACGATTCATGGGAACCAACGGCATTGGGGATGGTCGGGTGAAACTTGTTTGGACTTTTAGGAAATTGTGTAAAAGCCATGTAATATTCCTCCTTAATTTCGCTACGCTTTTAAATTCATGTTTATGTGCATCTATTCAAATGTAATTGTATATATTGAACAAATTGTAATATAATAGTAATGAAGAATATTCTGTCAAGATTATTTCTAAAAATTCTTCAAAGCTTTCGACAAATAATATCGTCCTTCCATAAAATCCTTATAACCACGGACCGTTTCGCCTCGCCCGCGTTATGACGCGAAATATTTAAATGTGTAATTGCCTACTTTAAATATATCGCCATCCTGCAGGAGTCCGTCCGCCTGACGGTTAACCATCTCGACCCTGGCGTTTTCATTGTCAATCAGTTTCATCCTGACGGCGCCTTCATGCCTGATGGCCTTGATCATGACGGGTTTCTTAATGGTAATGTCCCGCACGTTTACGACGCAACCGAGGCCCTTGCCGATCATGACCTCCCGGGCAGGCCTGCGGGCCAGGTCAAAATACTGCATATAGGGCTCGATTATCTCGTTGTTCCAATATTCGAGCTTGCCGGCAACCTTAAGGTCCGCGAGCCGCTTCACCAGGAAGAGGATGGCCAGCACCAGGAGAATGCAGGCGCCCGCGATTATGATCGGGATAAGGATGCTCCTTCCCGCAGATTCCCTTTCTTTTTCGTCCTGGATCAGCTCCTGTTTCCCCTTTTCCGGATCACCGGCCTGGATTACCTTCACATTGTCGGAAACAAGACCCAGTTCCTTCTCCATCTTCTTGGCATTTTCGCTTTTCATCCCCGGGGAAAAACTCAACACATAGACCCAGAGCTTCGACTTTTTCCCGTATTTCTTGGCAAATTCAACGAAGTCGAATTTCTTATCTCCCGGAGAGGGGTCGTCTATGGCATCGGTCATGATCACGATCTCGGTCTGGCGTCCGTCTTTCTTGTCGAGGTTTTCCGCCGATTCAAGGACCTTCGTTATCATTTTAAAGGTGTTGGTCCAGAGACCGGTGGCATCGGTCATGGTTATGTATTTCTTCAGGATATCCCGATCATTGTCATCGTCAACGATAACCGTCGGGTATATTCTTACATCAGTATCGAAGGTCACGAAGGTGACGCGGTCGCCGTCCTCAACCTGGTCGATATAATCGCTGATGCTGCGCTTGACATCGTTCAGGATATCCTTTCCGCCGGCGCGCCCGATCATGCTCATTGAAGTATCGAGGACCATTATGATATCCTTGCTCTGCCTGGCCACGCAATCCTTTGCGGCCAGGGTAAACTGGGCCACCACCAGCAGCAGGAGCAGTGGCAGTATGGCGTTGCATAATTTCCTTCCCAAAATAGTTCTCCTCTTTTTATTTTTGGGTACTTCCAGATTCATCGAATCCCGGCTATCACTCAGGAATAATAAATTGGGTTACAATTACAAGGAACCAGAGATGTGATATTCCGGGTTAATGGACTGCCCCATCGAATTGATAAATAATAAT
>CALMRZ010000070.1 GCA_937872225.1 uncultured Spirochaetota bacterium | reverse complement strand
AATAAATTAATAGCCTTTTTTATCTATGATCCAATTATTTCGTGAAATGCTCTAGTACTCCGGCGGCAGCTGGTTTACCTGGGCGAAGGTGAAGACCGGGCCGTCCTTGCATACGAAGTACTTGCCCACGTTGCACCGCCCGCACTTGCCTATGCCGCACTTCATCCGGTTCTCCAAAGTGGTGAAGATGTTGTCCGGCGAGAACCCAAGTTTGGTCAGGACCGGCATGGTCAGCTTGATCATGATCGGGGGGCCGCACAGGAGCGCGATGGTGTTGGCGCTGGACGGCGCCGCCTTCTCGAGGACCGTGGGGACGAATCCGATCTCGCCCTTCCAGTCCTTGGTCTCTCCGCCCGGGTCCACGGTGGTGATGAGCTTCACGTCGCCGCGCTTCCCCCATTCCTCGAGCTCGTGCTTGTACACCAGGTCGTTGACCGACCGGGCGCCGTACACGATGGTGACGTCCTTGAAGTTGTCGCGCAGGTCCAGGGCGTTCCAGATGACGCAGCGCAGGGGCGGCAGGGCGATGCCGCCGGTGACGAAGAGAAGGCTTTTCCCCTTCCACTGGTCGATGGGGAAGGTATTGCCGTAGGGGCCGCGGAACCCGACGGTGTCGCCGATCTCCCGCGACGCCAGGGCCTTGGTGACCCGTCCCACCTTCCGGAAGGTGCATTCGATGTATCCCTCGCGGGTGGGCGACGAGGCGATGCAGAAGGTGCTCTCGCCTTCGCCGAACACGGAGTATTCACCGAATTGCCCGGCGGCGAACTTGAAGTTCTTTCCCTCTTCCTCGTTAATGAATTCGAGGCGGAAGGTCTTGACGTCCGGCGTCTCATCGATGATGGCGGCTATCCGCATCAGGTAGGGTTGGTACACGTTTTTCTCTTCCATTACTGGGCCTCAATGTCTTTGATGTGTTGCAGGATGTTCATGTCCACCGGGCAGGCCCGGGAGCACCGGCCGCAGCCGACGCAGCCGGTGACCTGGAGCTGGTCCGGCTGGTAGGAGAACTTGTGCATGATCCGCTGGCGCCACCGCTGGCTCTGCACCTCGCGGGGATTGTGCCCCGAAGTGTGGAGGGTGAACTGCCCGAAGCCGCAGGAGTCCCAGCAGCGGAGACGGACCCCCCGGTTGCCGTCGGTTTCGTCCTGGATGTCGAAGCAGGTGCAGGCGGGACAGACATAGCTGCAGGTGCCGCACCCGATGCAGCGGAGGGACTGGGTTATCCAGACTTCACCGTCGAAGACGCCGGGGAGCTTTTTTTCAACTGCCTTGAGGTCAAACTGGACCTTTACGTCGGCCAGGTGCTTTGCCTTGTCCTCGCTCCCGGCAGCGGTGAAAAGCTCCGGCGCCATGGCGGCCAGGGCTTTTCCCTTCTCGGTGACGATCTCGGCCAGGTAGTTGCCGCCGTCGACCTCGGTGAGGAGGATATCGCTCCCTTCCGTGTCGCCCGGGGAACCGTTTACGGAGGTGCAGAAGCAGTACTCGTCGCACTTCGCGCAGCTGATCCCGACGATCGTCGTGTTGTCGATTTTCGATTTATACAGTGCGTCGTTGTAGTCCTTCAGGTACACGGCGTTAACCACGGCGATGCTCCGGGCGTCGCAGGGTCGGACGCCGAGGACGACCGCCGGGGGGGGCAGGTCGGGCGCCTTTTCCATGGTTACGGTGCCCTGGCCGGTCGTGAAGCGCATCATCTCCTCGCACCGCGGCAGGATGACGTCCTTGGCGGACAGGGTCGTCTGCACGTAGTCCCGGGCCATGGCCGCGGCGGAATCGACCTCGTCGAAAAGGACCTTCCCGCCTTTTTCGACGGGGGCGAAGACGCGCGTGCCGCCGGATTTCAGCTTTTTGACCAGCTCGTCGAGGGAGCCTTTCTGTAAGAGTTTTTTATCTATCATGGCATTTACCTGATGAAGTCTTCTTTGTCGTTCGGGTTAAACGCGGCGAGGGCGTAATCCTCACTCTGGCCGAAGTTGACGGCGATGTCCGCGATGATTCTCTGGTTCAGGAGCCGGAGGGGGATCTTCACCGGGCAGGCCCTGGTGCATTCCCCGCAGTTGACGCACCGGCCGGCGAGGTGCATGGCCCGCATGATGTGCCACTCCACGTTGCCGATTTCGTGGGCCGGGACGCTGATCCACTGGGGCTGGTTCACCTCAACGGTGCAGCGCGGGCAGTAGCACATGGGGCAGCTGGCCCGGCAGGCGTAGCACTTGATGCAGTTCGAGAGCTCCTCGAGCCAGTAGTTCCACCGCTCCTCGCGGGTCATCGTTTCCAGCTTGTCGAGTTCGGCCCGCTCCTCGGCGGTGAGGAGCAGGGGGTTCTTCGCCGCGTATTCCCTGACCGACGTGAGGTCGGGAAGGTCCACGAGCTCGTCGGAGTCGGATATGCCGATCACGGCGATGTCGCCTTCATTGAACTGCTCCTCGTAGGCCAGATGGTTGATGGAGCGGATCACGGGCATCTTCGCCACGATGGCCGGCTTGCCGATGGCGCGGACCTCGTGCTTCGTGAGGTACACGGCCAGGTTCTGGACGCATCGCTCGTCCATGATCAGCCGGTCGGCGTCTTCCGGCCTCTGTATGAAAAGGGCGCGCACCCTGGAGCCGGTGCCTTCGCCGTAGCCGATGACCACCTTGACGGCGCCGCTTGAGAGCAGCTCTCTGGCTTTCTGTCTGATTTTATCCTGCATGTTCGGTCCTCCAGTTCGCGCGAATCGGGGCGAGGTTCTTGTATTCATCATAGGGCCCCAGGGCCCTGAATTCGTTCACCGCGGTGTTGACGACCTCTGCCCACTTGGCGCCTTCGGCGGCCGATACCCAGGAAAAGATGATCCTCCGGATGTCGACGCCCATAAAGTTGAGGAGGGACCGGTACACGATCCACCGCCGCCGGGCGTGGAAGTTGCCCGATGTGTAGTGGCAGTCGTTGGGGTGGCATCCCGACACGATGATGCCGTCGGCCCCTTTCGCGAAGGCCTTCATCAGGAGCATGAAGTCGATCCGTCCCGTGCACGGGAGGCGGATGATCCTCACGTTGGAGGCGTGCTTGATCCGGCTCGTGCCGGTCAGGTCGGCGCCCGTGTAGGTGCACCAGTTGCAGACAAAGGCTATTACTTTCGGTTCGAATTCGGCCATGGTAGTACTCCGTTATGTTTCGTATCGGGCCCCCCAAACCCCCCAGAGGGGGGCTTTCGCAATCGGTTTCCCAAAGTCCCCCTCCGGGGGATTTAGGGGGTGTCACTTTTTACAATGCCATCAACTCAGCAAATATCTGTTCGTTGCTGAATCCCTGCAGGTCTATCGCTTTCACCCGGCAGAGGGCGACGCAGGTGCCGCAGCCCTGGCAGAGGCCCGGGTTGATCTTCGCGGCGCGCTTGACGACCTTGCCGTCGCGGTTCTTGATGTCTTCCATCTCGATCGCCTGGTACGGGCAGGCGGGCACGCACAGGGCGCAGCCGGTGCAGGTCGAGTGGAGCGGCGGCGCGGTGCGGTTGACCACCGCGATGATCGGCTCGCGGGTGAGCTCGCTCTGGGAGAAGAGGGCGGCCACCTTGCTCGCCGCGCCCGACGCCTGGGACACCGTTTCGGGGATGTCCCGCGGGGCCTGGCACGCGCCGGCCAGGAAGATGCCTGCGGTGTTGGTCTCCACCGGGCGCAGCTTCGGGTGCGCCTCGGCGAAGAAGTGGTAAGGGTCGTAGCTCACGTGGAGCTTCTGCGCCAGTTCCTCGGCGCCGTCGTTGGCGACGGCCGCGCTGGCCAGTACCACCATGTCGGCCTTGATCTCGACCGTCTGGTGCCCCAGGAGGGTGTCGGCGCCCTTCACGATGAGCTTGCCGTCCTCCTCGTATATCGTGGACACGCGTCCCCGGATATATTTCACGCCGTCCTCCTCGATGGCGCGGCGCACGAACTCATCGTACATCTTGCCGCCGGAGCGGATGTCCATGTAGAAGACGTAGGCGTTGCCGTGGTGGACCTTGTGCTTGTAGAGCATGGCGTGCTTCGCCGTGTACATGCAGCAGATCTTCGAGCAGTAGGGGAGCCCCTTGGCCTCGTCGCGGGAGCCGGCGCAGGCCACGAAGACAACGGTCTCCGGCTCCTTGCCGTCGGAGGGCCGCTTCATTTCGCCCGACGTGGGGCCCGACGCGGAAGCCAGCCGCTCGAACTGGAGGCCCTGGATCACGTCCTTGTATTTGCCGTAGCCGTATTCAGGGAAGAAGTCGGGCTGGAGCACCTTGAAGCCGGTGGCCAGGACTATGGCGCCGATGTCGATGTCGAGGATCTGGTCCTCCTGGTCGTAGCGGATCGCCTTGGTGGGGCACACCTTTTCGCAGACCTTGCATTTTCCCTTCAGGAAGAAGGTGCACTGGGTCTTGTCTATGACGGGCTTGTTCGGCACCGCCTGCGGGAAGGGCGAATATATGGCGGGCCGGTAGCCCAGGCCCTCGTTGAATTCGCTCAAGTTCTTCTTCGTGGGGCATTTCTGGGAGCAGAGGCCGCAGCCGGTGCAGAGCTTTTCGTCCACGCAGCGCGCCTTCTTGCGTATCTTCACTTTAAAGTTGCCGATGAAGCCTTCCAGGCTTTCCAGCTCCGAGTAGGTGTGCAGTGTTATGTTGGGGTGCTGCGCCACCTCGACCATCCGCGGCGTCAGGATGCACTGCGAGCAGTCCAGGGTCGGGAAGGTCTCGGAGAGCTGGGACATGTGGCCGCCGATTGAGGGATCGCGCTCCACCATGACGACCTTGTGGCCGGCATTGGCTATGTCCAGGGCCGCCTGGATGCCGGCGATGCCGCCGCCCAGCACCAGGGCGGTTTTGGTGACCGGTACCTTGATGGAGTAGAGGGGCTGGTTCTTCTTGACCTTCTCCACCATCTTCCGCACCAGGTCTATCGCCTTGACGGTCGTGGCTTCCTCCTTGTCATGGACCCATGAGCAGTGCTCGCGCAGGTTGGCCATCTCGCACAGGTACGGGTTCAGGCCCGCCTCTGCGCAGGCCCGCCGGAAGGTGGGCTCGTGCATGTGGGGGGAGCAGGCGCTCACGACAACGCCGTCCAGCTTATGTTCTTTGATTGCGTCCTTGATCATGGTCTGGCCGGGGTCGGAGCACATGTATTTATAATCCACGCTGTGGACGACGCCGGGCACGTGTGACAGGGTTTCCGCTACGCCGGGGCAGTCTACCGTGGCTGATATATTCGTACCGCAATGACAAACAAAAACACCGATTCGTGACATTTACGCTTCCTCCGTCTGCTCTGATTGCGCGGCCGGCGCCGGCGCCGCGGCAGCTGCCGCTACCGCGGGCTTCACCTCGGCCTTGACCTTCGCTTTCTCCGGGAACTTGACCTTCACGATGTGCCGCGGGAAACCCAGGGCCTTCTCGCTCAGTCCCATGGCAAGGCCGATGGCCTGGGTGATATAGATGACCGGTATGGTGTAGTTCCGGCCGGCGGCCCTGTTGATGAAAGTGCGCCGCATATCGAGGTTGGAGTGACACATGGGACAGGCAACCACTATGGCCTGGGCGCCTTTCTTCACCGCGTTGCCCACGATCTTCGACGAGAGCTTCCCCACAAGGTCTGTCTTGGATATTGAATGGCTTGCTCCGCAGCATTCGACCTTGAAGTCCCAATCAAGCGCCGTGGCGCCTGTCAATTCAACGAGATTATCCATGGTGCGCGGGTCCTCGGGCCGGTCGAACTTGGTGATCTTGGGCGGCCGCACCAGGAGACAGCCATAGTAGCAGGCCACATCTTTTTCGAAGGGCTTCGAGACCTTGTCTTTGAAGGAATCCGCATGGCGCTCCAGGAACTCGAGGATGTTCAGGGGCTTCACGGTGCCCTGGTAGGGCATGCCGATTATCTCGATGATCCTGTCCCGCGTTTCGGCGCTTTCCGCGAGGTCGTGATGCGCGGTAACGAGGCGGCTGTAGCAGGCCGCGCAGGGTACCAGCATCTCATCGACGCCCAGCGTCTCGGAGAGGGCCAGGATACGCGCCGGCAGGGCCAGGGACAGCTCATGGTTGAGTGAATGGGCGGAAGACGCGCCGCAGCAGTTCCAGTCCGGGACCTGGAGGAGCTCAAATCCCATCGGTCCCGCGATGGCGCGCAGAGATTCGTCGTATTCCCGTGAAGATCCGAGGAGGGAACAGCCCGGATAATATGCGATCTTTGTCATTTGGCCGCCTCCGTGCGGGCCGTGCCCGCTTTCTTGAATATTTGCGACATGTTTTTCCTGTTCTTTATCAGGTGGGGAAAGAGCTTCAGCTTCCCTTTAAAAAAGAGCTTCGGCGCCATGAGGACGTCCTGGAACAGGTGCCACGAGCGCGCCTTGTACCCTGCTATCAGGCCGACTTCGTACAGCCTGCCGACGTAATGTATGGAGTCCAGGAACGTCTTGTGGAGGGACACGAAATCCTTTGCCCGCGGGTTCACCTTCTTCAGGCGAACCGATTCGGCTCGGAGGAAATCCATCATCTTCGGAATGTCCACCTCCTGCGGGCACCGGGCGTAGCACATCTCGCAGGTGAGACATACCCATGGCGAATATGCCCTGAGCACCCTGTCTTCGAATCCGTCCAGCCCGACCTGGAGCAGTCTTAAAATATGGCTCGGCGTATAATCCATCTCCTCGGCCATGGGACAGCCGGCCGTGCACTTGCCGCACTGGTAACAGCGCGTGACGGATACGTCGGTGGCGCGGGAGAGCCTTCCTGCCAGGGTATCATCATTATGTCCGTGGGTTGTAGCGCTCATGTACGTCTCCACAATTGTTAGGTATGATAAACTTTTATAATTGTTACAAATTAGGATGTTGTATGGCGGCACCGTATCGTAAAGATTCTATCTATATAAAACAGTCAATAATGCTTTTATATGACTTCCGTGGATATGCTGAAGGGTACACAGCCTTTCACGGCAGCGGATACAGTAATCACGGCGGCTAAACATAACGCCGTAATTTTTAATAACGCTAAAAAAGCCGTTATCTTTTGTCAATGAAGAAAATTGGTTTTTGATCTGCGATATATTGCACTCTTTTGAAAAATAAAGGCCTGTAAACGGGTAACGTTTAATGGTATCACCGGATTTTGTTATGAGCAGTTGCTCATCGTTTCGACGTGATGACCAAATGATTTAATTTGTGCACATCGGAGTAGCCGAACCGGAAATTGAGGGGCCGCGATGGCTGAGACCTGAAGAGGTCCCGCATGGCCGCGGCGCCGGACCCCCCCTCGTTTTCCAGGAAGGCCCCGGAAAAAGAACCGTAGGTGACCTGCCTGAAACCGGCATCGGCGGCGTGCTTCGGCAGGATTCCCGTTGAATCGGACACGCAATAGGTCATGTGACCGAGGCAGTAATTTCGGATGGCGGAAAAATTTTCGAACCAGGGAAGGTAGCTCGCGCCTTTTATCATCGCCGATATCGATCCCTTTCTTTCCAGGTGCCTCTGCAGCGGGGACTTGTTGAAATGGCCGTTGTCCAGGTTGAAGGCCACGTGGCGGTGGATGACGGTGCGGCCGCCGCCCCTTTTGCGGAATGCCAGCTCCATGTTGCGGAAGGCCACGGAGAAGTCCGTGTCTATCCAGGTCCCCTTGAGGCGCTGTCCCCTGACCTTTTCGAGGGAGGCCACTTCGTCCTTGCTATAATAGTGGAGCGATCCGTCTTCCTCGATGCGGAAGTATTTGAGCGACACGGGCTCGTAACCGAGGATTGCCAGCGCCGTCAGTGAGAAGGCAAGCTGGTTGGGAATGGCGCCCCGGTCCATGTTGCGGATGTTATCGTTGGAGTTGTCGTTGGTGAGAAGCATGTACCCCACGTTGGAGCGGTACATGTTCAGGGCCTGGTCAAGCTGGCGCCGCGTCGACTTCATGAGACGCCGCGGATCGCCGGCGCTCTCGAGGGAAATGGTCGTGATCTCCGTAGCGTCGGGATACACCACCAGGGCCGGCAGGAGGTCGCCGCCGCCGAAGGGAACCACCACCGACCGGGGAAGGCCGGAAGGAACGGTCCCGGCAAAGAAAGGGCCTGCCTTGGCGATGAAATTCTCGCGATAGCTTGCCATGTTCTTTTCCATGCGCGCGCAGTGGCTCTGTACGGCCCCCGCGTCAATGCCCTTCGGGACGTCGCCCGGGCCGCACGCCGCCACCCGGTAGATGGCCTTTGCCTCTTCGATGAAATCGTACCCTCCCGCCCGGGCCTGGGAAACGATGAAGATGATTGAAATTGCGGCGGCTGCTGCCAGGAGGTGTTGCGTGCGGTGTGTCCTTGTCATGTCTGCCCGTCCATGAGTGGAATGCGCCGGTTCCGGTTACATTGCCAGGGTTTATCATCGTTCCCCCAATGACGGTTTCGCCTATGTCATTGCGGGGAGGGTACCGGAGAGAAATCCTGGATGGCGTCGGCGTTTCTGTCAATGCATTTCTTCGTCACTGAAAAGTAAAAATTATTTACGGGCCTTCCCGTTGATGGCATGATGCCTCCGTGCTTTCCCGTGTGTTCCCGCATTCCACGGCAGAAAGAGGGGGAGATTGCCATGAAGATTAAGCAGGTACTTTCATCTATAGGAGCCCTTGTCGGCGTCTATGGAATCGCCTCGATCGTCCTCTATGTTCTCGGGTATCCCATGCGGCTTCTGGCCTGGGTCGACCAGTGGGGCCTGTACACCGGCTGGCTCATCCGGATCGCACTGGTGATCGCGGGCACGGTCCTGTATATCTACGGAAGAAATCCGGAATGACGGAGGCCGTACCGCCTCCCCGGCGGACTGAATATGAACGGGGTCGTCTCGGAACACCCCCCAACTCCCCCCTGGTGGGGGGCTTTCAAACAAGTTCTATGCAGGTCCCCCTTCGGGGGATTTAAGGGGGTGTGGGCAGGGTCTTTATAATTCCCGTGATATGGCGCCGGCCGTCTTTTATTTTCCCGGCTTTTTCCTGCGGGCGTTGCCGGCCGGGGTGTTGGGGACGATGATTTCCCTCAGGCGGGGCAGGAAGATGAAGCCCAGGGTGTTTTTCACCCAGTCCCGGTATGCCGTGCCGCCCGGTTCCATGCCCTGGATCTGGGCGATGCAGGTGTCGGAGCCGAGGAACGATATGACCAGGAAATTGTAGCTGTTGACGAACATGTTTATTTCCGACGCCGGGCCCGCGGGCCTGATTTTTTCCACGAAGAGGTCCCGTATCGTTTCGATGAGCTGCGGGAACCGCTGGTAGCCGGGGATCAGGGCGATATTGTCGGCCTGGGCCAGGTTCAGCGCGAGGATCCTGATCGCTTCCGGGTTCTCGCTGTTGTAGTCCATCATCCGGTCTATGTGCTTCATGAAGCCCTCGGCTATGCTCTTGGCCTTCGCCACCTCGTCGAACCATTCCGCCGTGCGCCGGGCGAATTCGTCGCACAGGGTCTGCACGATCGTTTCGAAGAGGACCGCCTTGTTCGGAAAATAATAATTAATCAGCGGGTGCTCGATGCGCGCCTCTTTCCCTATCATGCGCATGCTGGCGGTATGGTAGGGGTGCTCCGAAAAGACCTTGCGGGCCGCCCGCATGATGTTTTCCCTGGTGCGGATGCTTTTTTTGTCTTTGCTTTCCGGTTTTTTGTTTTTAGTGTTCATGGTGAAATAAGTTTATCCCCGCCCCGAAATTTGTCAAGTAAAGCATTGGGGTAAAAGTCCCGCCGTCGCAGAAACTGACACGATGTTGAATGTATGAATTCTGCCTGTACCATGACAGGGCAAAAAGCCGACAAATGTTTAACGTTTGTTGTAAAAATTATTCCAAAGTGATTGCCGGCTCGTGGCGTATGGGTTCCCGGTGAACCTTTACCGTGTCCTGACGGGCGGCGGGTAATGGCATGGTCCCCGCCGCTTCCGCGCCATTCTATTTCATGACCGGCGCCGGATAGGCGAAGGTGTTGGCTATGGTGCTCTGGGGCTTGGCGCCGTCGAGGGACGTGATCCTGTCCCAGTTCTCCATGATTTCCTCCGCCGTGATTTCGCGCTTTCCGTCGCCCAGCACCACGCCGTCCGAGCACATGATGGCGGTGCGGCTGTACCATCCCATCATGCAGTTGAAGATCATGCCCGACTCCCTGCACTGGTCTGAGACCAGGTACGCGACCAGGGGCGAGATGAATTCCGGCTTCAGTTTTTCCAGGATGTTCGGGGGGAACAGGGACTGCGTCATCCGCGACGCGGCGTTCGGCGCGATCGAGTTGACCAAGATGTTGTTTTTGGCTCCCTCGATCTTGAGGACGTTCATCAGGCCGACCATGCCCATCTTCGCCGTGGCGTAATTTGCCTGGCCGAAGTTGCCGTAAAGCCCCACGCCGGAGCTGGTGAAGATGACGCGGCCGTAGTTGTTGTCCCGCATGACGGGCCAGGCCGCCCTGGTCACGTTGAAGGTGCCTTTCATGTGCACCGCCATGACGCTGTCCCACTCGTCATCGGTCATCTTGACGAAGGAATGATCGCGGACGATCCCCGCGTTGTTGATGACAATGTCTATCTTCCCAAAGGCGTCCAGGGCCGTTTTTATGATGTTTTCCGCTCCCTCCCTGGTCGAGACGGTATCGTGGCTGGCCGCCGCCTTCCCGCCGGCGTTTGTTATTTCGGCGACCACGGCGTCTGCGGCAGACACGTTGTTTCCGGACCCGTCCAGGTTGGTGCCGAGGTCGTTGACAACGACCAGCGCGCCCCGCCTGGCCAGCTCAAGGGCGTGGGACCTGCCGAGGCCGGCGCCGGCGCCGGTAATAATGGCCACCCTTCCGTCAAGGCGTATCTGTGACATGGAATCCTCCCGGGCGCTTTTCCAACGCGCCAGATTCTATTTTTATGTATAACAGGTTTGCATCGATCCGTGATAACCAGAGGTTCACGGACTGTGTTCCGGTAATTCTTACATACGTTAGATTAAATGTCTAGTACAATTAGGTTTGATCTCCTGATTGGATTTTATGCCCCGGACCAGGGCCCGTATTTTTGACCGGGACCCGGTCGGGCTAGCGCGAGGGGGAGAGGGGCGGCTTCCCCTCTCCCCCTCGCGCCTGCGGCGGGCTGGGCTTTATGTAAGAAAACTGATAACTGCTCGGCGCTCCTATGCAGCCTCCTGCAGACTCGCGCCTCCCGCGTCCTCCGTGACGCGGGTGCCAGAGTATACATATATTCACAACGAAGCAGACACTCAAAACATCCGCCCGAAGGGCGGATACCTATCGGGGTGCTGTTTGAGGCGAGTCCCACGCAGTGGGCGAGCCGAGTTCACCCCGTAGCCCGTCGCGGCGCCTGAGCGACCGGGGAGAGAGGGAGCCAGAGGGAGAGAGGGCAAGGAGCCCTCTCTCCCTCTGAAAAATGCCCGACCGGCTCCCGGTCAACAACCACGCCCGGGGTATCAGGGTAACATATTAATCCCGATAGTTTTCGTTTGATAAAAACTTTAATCGGGAAAAATGGATTGAGCGCGTCCATTCCGGATGCTATTTATATTGTAGATAGTAACATAATTATAAGGTGCGGCCCCTGCATGAATTATCTTAAACTGGTGATATTGCTGTGCCTCTCTTCCGTCATTGCGACGGGGTGCGCGAAGGTTTCTGATGCTGAGTTGGACACTATCACTCTGTCAGGCCTCTGCATGGCTCTGGAATGCCACAATTCAACCCAGCTGAAGATATATCCCCCGGCGAGCGGAGCGCACCTGCAGCATACGGGATTAGCCGGCAATGGGCCGAACATTCCCTGTACAGACTGCCACCATGGCTATTATAACAATCCCCTGCATAAAAACGGCTTCATCAACGGCTATAACTGGATATACCAGGCCCAGGTATCGGGATTGATCGTTTACTGGAACACCGCGAAGTATCCGGCCGCGGTCTGGGACGATGCGGCCAACAGCTGCAGCGGCCTTCCGGCATCAACCTGCCATGACAGCAGGGTCTGGGCGACCTGCAAATCCTGTCACATAAAAGCTCCGCCCGACGGTCTTGGGAAGTATCCCCCGGCGAGCGGCGCCCATACCGTGCACCGGTATAAAAAATATAGTTGCCAGGTCTGCCACAAAAACTATACCAACCAGCCGACTCATAATGACGGCGCCGTCAACGGCTATGTCTGGCAGACCGGGACGAGCGTTCCCGGTTCGATCGTGATATTCAACGCCGCAGCGGGGGCGCTGGCCGCCTTCAGCCACGCGTCCGGTGACTGTACCAGCCTCGGCTGCCACGGCACGAAGAACTGGTACCGGTATACGGATGGATGCACGGTCTGCCACCAGTATCCGCCGCTGAACCAGGCGTATCCCACCAGCGGCCGCCATGGTCAGCATAGAAATGAGGGCGTCACTGATTGTCAGGAATGCCATAACGGCTACGCCTCGGGCAACCTGCTCCATAACAACGGCGCCGTCAACGGCTCAACCCTTGACCCCAAGGCCACGGCTATGGGTAATATCGTGATTTTCTCCGGCGGCGGGACCTTCAACACTTCCACCGGCAGGTGCAGCGGCATATCATGCCACGGATCCGAGGACTGGTACGGGGGCGGGGGAGACTGATAACCTTATGACGGAAATCATGCGATTATTCAGGATTGCCGCCGTGGCCCTTGCCGTTGCCGTTATTCCCTTCACGGCCCGGGGGGCCGACGAGGCTCCCAAGGACGCGAAGGAAGCGCCCGCGGCGGAAGAAAAGAAGGAGGATGCAAAGGAGGAGTCAAAGGCTTCCATAGAGGGCTCCCTGGAGACGACGGGAAATTTCTACACCTCCCATAACGAATACTACAACCGGACCAGGACCGAGTACCGGGTCTATGAAAATATCGCCTTTGACGCGGCCTTCAACGAGAACTGGTCCTTTCATTTCAACAGCAGGGCGGCATACCAGACGCAGAAGGGAGGCTCCCAGGGCAACTGGCTTTTCAATTTCTTTTACGGGTACCTGGATTTTGAAAGCGAGAAGTTCAACGCCCAGCTGGGCCGCATCATGGATTTTGAGAACCTGGTGTACCTCTATTTCGACGGCCTGAACCTGGAAGCAAGAATCCCGGCGGGCGAACACAAGGTGACCCTCAATCTCTACGGCGGCTTTGTCGTCAAGGACGACTACGTGGAGGAGTACCGGAACCCCTGGTCGCTCCGCACCTTCAACAGCACCGATTACCGGAACCTCTTCATCTCCCAGAGGAAAGGGGACTACGTGGCGGGGTTCAAGGCGGAGGTCATGGCGAAGGATATCGGCATCTTCGGCGCCGAGTACCAGATACTGTTCAACGGCGGCAGGCTCGCCGAGCATTACGCCTCGATCAATTTCGAGACGATGTTTTCAAAGAAGGTCAGGCTGTACGGCTACGGCACCCTTGACCTGGTGGAACTGCTGCCGGCAAACACCCTTGCCGCGATACAGGTCTACCCGTCGGAAAAACTCACTATCGTGGTGGAGCACGAGTATTACCGGCCGGTGTTCATCAAGGATTCCTATTTCCGGACCTATTTCGAGCCCTACGGCAACCAGCAGGCAAGCCTCAGGTTCGTCGTGATGCCGTCGAAGCTCCTCTCCATCGACCTGAAGTACGGCGCGATCCTCTATGACGCCGCGAAAGAAGTGGGGAACGAGGTGTCGGTGGCCCTCGAGCACCGGGACATCCGCAAATTCGGATTGCGCCTCAGCGCCGAGGCGATCCTGGGCCCCGAGGGGAACCTGATAACGGCCCAGGCCATGATCAAGAGGAGAGTATATGTCTTTGACCTGATGGCCGGCGGCGGGGTGCAGTTCTACAATGATACATCAATTACCAGGGGGATGTCGCCGGGATATTTCGCGACGATCGGATCGGACATCACCATTATCAAGTCGCTGGTCCTGTCCGCAACAGGAGAATTTTCAAGCAACGAAGACTATCCGTACCTGTTCAGGGGTAATCTTTCGTTGAAATATCTTTTTTAAGCGATGGCATGATGAAGAAGCAAGCGTTATACGGATTTGTGGTCTTCACGTTCCTGGCATCGGCCGGTGCGGCGCTCCTGTCAAAGGAAGGCCTGGTCTTTTCGCACAAGCCCCACATCGACGGGCAGGTGGACTGTGAACAGTGCCACAAGAAGATCAAGACGAGCACCGACACGATAACCGGCGGCGATATCCCCTCCCGGAAGATATGCACCGACTGCCATGATGAATCGACCGGCTATTCCAAAAACGTGCGCTTCACGTACAAACAGGCCTATAAATTCAACCATAAGATACACCTGACGGGACAGGGGCTCACCTGCAAGGATTGCCACGAGGCGCATTACAAGAAGGACATCGTCCCCCGGGAGGAAATTGTCGCGAAGATGGAATACTGCTACCAGTGTCACGACAACGCCACCGCGACCAGGTACTGCATGCTCTGCCATGTCAATCCCACGAAGCCGGACGACCACATGGTCGGGTGGAACAAACTCCATGGTAAAAAAGCCGGCACGGATAATAAGGATTGCATGTCATGCCACACCGCCAAGGAATCGTGCCTCCGGTGCCACAAGGGCTCAAAGGCGGCGTACCGGTACCATAACCCCAACTACGAGTTTTCCCACAAATACGAGTCCCGCATCAGCCTGAGGCACTGCAGGGCGTGTCACTCCGAGCGGCAGTGCCGGGACTGCCACAGGGCCAGCGGCGTGACGTACAACAAGATCACGCCGCAGCGGCGCCATCCCATCGGGTGGACCAACCGCGCGTCCTCCGGCTTCCACGGCAGGAAGGCGCGCCTGAACATCACGACCTGCACAACCTGCCACACCAAGAACGAATGCAACTACTGTCATTTCTGGATCAAGAGATAACGCGCAATTGTTGTTTGCCATGCGTTCTGTTCGCCCCGGGTTTAAACCCGGGGCGAACAGAACCGATAGTTATCGGTACTGCGGCGGCCGCAGGCCGAACCATGGCTTTGCCTTCTCCAGCTGTGCCGCCAGGCGGAACAGGGTAGCCTCGTCGCCGAAGGGGGCGATGAACTGCACCCCCAGGGGGAGCCCGTCCGGGGTCCAGTGGAGCGGCACGGACATGGCAGGCTGTCCGGTGAAATTCGCCAGCTGGGTGAAGGGCGTCTTCTCCAGGCTCTTCAGGGCAATCTCCTCCGCCATGCCAGTTTTTTTCAGTATCTTCGCAAGGTTAAGGGCGTTGATGACTTTCATGCCGATAAGGTCGAGGCCCCTGGTCTTCAGTTCGCCGATCCTGACCGGGGGAGACGCCGTCGTCGGCGTAAGATACAGGTCAAACCGTTCATGGAACCGGGCCATGGCCCTGGCTGCGTTGCTCCACTCCCTGATGGCAAGGACGAATTCCTCGGCGCTGACGACCCGGCCGAGGAGTCCGAGGAGCCAGGTGGTTTCCTCGAAATCGCTCTTCCTCGGCTTTCGCTTAAGGGCCTCGACGCTTTTGGCTATATCTGCCGCCGTTTCGCCGTAATACATGGCGAAATACGACCTGGCCATCACAATGCCGTCGATGTCCGGCTTCGCCTCCTCGACATGGTGCCCCAGGTCGAGGAGGAGCGCCGCAGCCTTGGTGACAGCGTTGACGCACTCCGGGTGCACCTCCCTGCCGAGGGGAGATTCAACGGAAAAGCCGATTTTAAGACGGCCCGGTTTTGTCATTATCTCCTTCATGTAGGGCCGGGCCGGGCGCGGGGTGACGCACCGTGAGCCGCTGTCCATCCCGTTCGTCCAGTCGAGGACCGCGGCGCTGTCCCGCACGGACCGGGTAAGCACGTGTTCCACCACGGCGCCCTGCCAGCCCTCGCAGTTTACCGGTCCCAGGGGGTTGCGCCCCCGGGTGGGCTTAAGGCCGAAGAGGCCGCAGTAACACGAGGGGATCCTGATGGACCCGCCGCCGTCGCCGCCCGAAGCGAGGGGAACCATGCCCGAGGCCACCGCGGCCGCGGAGCCGCCGCTGGAACCGCCGGGGGTGCGGTCCGTGTTCCAGGGGTTCCGGGTGGGGCCGAAGAGCTCCGGCTCGGTGACGCCCATGAGGCCGAATTCCGGCGTGCTGGTCTTGCCCAGGATCACAAACCCGGCGCTCTTGAAGCGGCGTATCAGCTCGTCGTCATGGTCGGGGATGTAGTTGCGATACGCCTTTGACCCGCACTGGAGGGGCACGCCGGCGTAGGCGGATATCAGGTCCTTGAGAAGGAAGGGGACCCCCCTGAAGGGGCCGTCGGGGAGCTTCTCCCGGGCCGTTTTTCTTCCGATGTCGAACATCGGGTGGATGACGGCGTTAAGAGCGGGATTGCGCTTCTCTATCCGGGAAATGGCCTCTTCGCACAATTCGGAAGGTGAGACTTTCTTCTTTTTTACAAGCTCGGCAAGGCCGAGACCGTCGTATTTGTCATATTCCTTGAATCCGCCCATGGGAGCCTCCATATTGGTAAGGATAGGTAGCCGGCAGCGAGCATTTCAGAGCAACCGCCATTAAGATAGCATGCGTATCCCTATCCGTCAACAAGTATTGCGGATTGATGATTGTGCGGCGGACGGGAAGACCCGGGGTGTGGATGATGCGCACCGGCCGGTTAAGCCGGAATGGAACTAACAGCGGATGCCCCTGTCCTGCCTCAGGCCGGGCAGGGGACGTCCGCGGTGCTGTATCGAGATGATATTACAGTTTGAAGTTGGCCTTCCGATATCCTTCCGCGAGGTTTACATTAACATGGACCACGCCTTCGTTGAGGGAGCGGAACACGTAATCCTCGGTGATGGTTTTCGGAAGCCTGTCCGCATCGGCCTGGTTTGAAAGCACCGTGCCGGCGGGAACGTAATGGCCGGACTTGATGGTTACGCCCACGATGACGCAGCTCGGCTCGATCACGCACCCGTCCTCGATCCTTGATTTGAAGACGAGGGAGTTCATGCCGATAAAACAGTTGTTGCCCACGTAGGCTGGACCGTGGATCTGGGTCTGGTGGGCCAGGGAGACCCGACTGCCGATATACACGGCGTACTTTTTGCCGTTGGCCTCGACCATGTTCTTTTCCACGGGGTGGCCGTTGTGGAAGGTCTCCAGGGCGTGGATGATGACGCCGTCCTGGACGTTGCTCTCATCGCCGATGTGGAGCGGCTGTCCCTCGTCTCCGCGGACTGACGCGAAGGGGGCCACGAATACGCTTTTGCCGATGATCACGTTGCCGATGACCGCGCCCAGCGGGTGCACGTACGAGGTGGGGTCGATCTGCGGCATATACTCTTCGGGTGAAAATTCTGTTTTTACATTCTTGTGAATCATGGGGTTCCTCCAGGGCTATATGTTTGCGCGTAGGGTGTTATCGACAATCGGCGGCCAGGTGACGCATATTGCAAGAAAAATTTTATACCGGAAAGCAATTTAACCGGTGCCGATCATTTGGTCCGGGTCCGGAGGTTTTCCCGTAGTCCCCGATCTTCCGCGGTGATCGGCCGGCGGGACAGCCGCCGCACTGTTTCAACCGGTCATGGATAATCCGCGTTTCGTCGATGACCTGTATTGTCATGCCCCCGGGAAGGTGCTTCTTCGCCAGGTACTTGGTCGACTGGTCGCAGCCGATGTTGATGGATATGATGACGGCGATTGCCAGGACGCATAGGCAACATGTACAAACTCTGCGTCTCGGCGCGTCTGCGAGAGACCTTTCTTGTTGCATGGACAATCAAAGATTCTCTTCCCGGTATGGGGTTCATATTAATTTCAATGACCATATGAAAAACTTTTTTGATTTTTCAGAATCTTTGGTATATTCAATAGCAGGATCGCGTCGTTTTGACCGCGATGAAAGCTCGTGCGATGTAGCTGGCACAAATCAACTGTTCATATGGAGGTCGCCATGGACGTACAAAAAGCGATTGAAACAAGGCGGGCCTACCGCGCCCTCGGGCCGGTGGATGTAACCGATGACAGTATACGCGAACTCGCCAGGGCTGCGCAGCTCATGCCGTCATGCTTCAACAACCAGCCATGGCGCTTTGTTTTCGTCCGGTCGAAGGAAGCCCTGGCGAAGGTGCATGGGTGCATGAACAAGGGAAACGAGTGGACCTTCAAGGCCTCGGTCATTATCGCCGCCTTCGCGAAAAAGGAAAACGATTGCCTCATCAAGGAGCGGGAATACTATCTCTTCGACCTGGGCATGGCCGTCGCGGCCCTCATGCTTCGGGCCACGGAGCTCGGCCTGGTGGCGCACCCGATCGCGGGCTTTAATCCCGATAAGGTCAGGGAGGCCCTCGGTATCCCCGAGGGGAACATGGTCATGACCCTCATCAACGTGGGCGTGAAATCGGACGACACCAGTTCGCTTACCGAGTGGCAGCTGAGCCAGGAGCCGCAGCGGCCGCATCGCCTGCCCCTGGAGAGCATCTACAGCATCGACGTGTTTGATGAGAAAATGAACGTAAAAGTGGAGCGCTGATCCGCCGGCGCCGGTTCATTCCCCGGGTGCCGCCGGCCGCGCGGTGCATGGGCGGGCCGCTGATCAAACGTCAGTTGACGCCGGGCCAAAATAATATTTTACTTGCCATATTAATGCGCAACAGGTAGATGTACCAACCATGTTTTTTACGGGCCCATTATCATAACATGTCGTGAAACAATCATAGAAATGTTCAGTTATTTCGAATACATATTCCTTTTCCTGCCGCCGGTGCTCGCCGTCTATTTCCTGCTCAACCATCGCGGCTTCACCAGGGCGGGGCAGATATTTCTCCTGGCCGCCAGCCTCATCTTTTACGGACTGTGGAACCTGATGTACCTGCCGCTCCTGCTGCTGTCCATCGTGGCCAATTTCGGTTTCGGCAGGGGCCTGTCAAATCCCGCGGGTATTCTCCTGAAGGTGCCGAAAAAGGTCATCGTGGCCGCGGGCATATGCTTCAACGTCGGCCTCCTCGGCTACTTCAAGTACAGCGATTTTTTCATCCAGAACCTTAACATGGCCTTCGGGTCCAGCATTAATCTCATGAAGATTGCGGCCCCCCTGGGGATCAGCTACTGTACCTTTCTGCAGGTGGCGTTCCTGGTCGATACCTACCGGGGGAAGCTGGGAGAGAATAAATTTCTTCCCTACGCCCTTTTCGTGTCCTTCTTCCCGAAGGTGAGCCAGGGCCCCATTGCGCTCCAGTGGGAAATAGTGCCGCAATTTCTCGACGCGGCAAGGGCCAGGTTCAACCCGGAAAATTTCGCCCGGGGGATGTTCCTGGTCGCCATGGGTCTTTTCAAGAAAATGGTCCTGGCCGACAACCTGGGTGTCTGGGCCACGCGGGGCTTTGACAATGCGCCGGTTCTGCCCCTCTTCGAGGCCTGGTTCGCCACCCTGGCCTTCTCCTTCCAGATCTATTTCGATTTCTGCGGTTACACCGACATAGCCATCGGGGGCCGGTCTCCTGTTCAATATCCGTGTCCCCGACAATTTCCTCTCGCCGTACAAGTCGCTGAACTATCAGGAGCTGTGGCGCCGGTGGCATATAACCCTGGGCCGGTTCCTGAGGGAATACATATATATTCCCCTGGGCGGAAACAGAAAGGGCGAGATCAGGACCTACCTGAACCTCGTGCTGACCTTCGTCATCGGCGGCCTCTGGCACGGGCCGACATGGAACTATGTCCTGTGGGGAGCCTTGAACGGCATTGGCCTCATGATACACCGGATATGGGGGAAAACAGGTCTGCGCATGCACTGGCTCCTGGCCTGGTCCCTTACCTTCATGTACTGGAACTTCACTGTCATCATGTGGCGGGCGACCTCGATCAAGGATGCGGTGAAGGTCCTCCGCGGTGTCGTGGGTCTCGACGGCGTGGTGATGCCCGCGGTTATGGCCGAACTGACCTTCCTGGAACATCTCGGCGTCAAATTCGGGCCATGGCTTGCCAATCTCGGTGGACTGAATTACTATTATATATTCCTGATCATTGCCTCGGCTGTCGCAATTTTCGGGGCGAAAAATTCAATAGAATTGTCGGACCGGCTGAAACCCAACATGCGGTGGGCGCTCTTCACGGCGCTTCTGTTCGGCATCAGCATCATTCACCTGACGCAGGTGAGCCAATTCATTTACGCTAACTTCTGAGGACCATGAACAGCGCGTACACTAAATGGATCATCAAGGCACTGCTGCTTTCCCTCGTGATACCGGGGATCGTCGCCGGCATCAACGGCTTCATGGATCCCCTCTGGTACCGCAACACGTCGCACCGGTTCAACCAGAAACAGGAGGACTTCAACGAGCGGCAGCAGAAAACGAACTATATCACCTATCATGATTTCAATTATGACGCTCTTGTCATCGGCAGCAGCACCAGCACCAACCTCAACCAGCACCATTTCAAGGGCCTCAGGGTCTACAATTACGCCATCAATGCCCTCCAGCCCCTGGAGTACAAACCGTACATCCGTTATGCCCGGGAGCGAAATGGAAAGCCGTTCAAGTATATCTTTATCGGGCTGGATTTCCTCCTTGCCGGCAAGGTGCCGCCGCCGCCCTTTGAGCCCGAGAAGATTTTCGCCGATACGAACAATCCGCTCTACCGGATAAAAACGCTGATAAGCCTTGATACCTTCATGTATTCCAGGAAGAATTACATCAATTCAACGGGCAACAGGCATATCTACTATGACCGGGAGAATGTGAAGCACACGACGCAGCTGCGGCCTGATGAAGTGAAGGCCAATATCGCGGCGCTGATGAAACTGATAGAAAAATCGCCCAATTCGTATTCCTTCAATAATTACAAATATGATCCGGGGTACCCGTCGATCCTGAAATCCATCCAGGACGACAATCCCGGGACGGTCATGGTGTTCTTTGTCACGCCGGTCATAGATGACTTCATGGTAGGGATGGTGCGGAATAATCTCCTCGACGACTACGAACAGTGGATCAGGGACATCGTCGCGGTCAACGGCGTGTGTTACGATTTCATGTATCCGAACGGCCTGTCGGCGGACCCGTTGAAATATTTCCATGACCCCAACCACGCCTATCCTGCCGTGGCGGACATGATGATCGACACCATGTTCAATAAAAAGGTCGAACACGACACCGAAATATGCATCTACATTACCAGGCAGAACATCGAGGAAAAGATCCTTCTCCTCAGGAGACTCTTCAGGGAGCTTGAGGCGCGGACGAAATGAGCGGCGTTATTGTCGGTAACCGCTTCCTCCGGTAAACGTTTCGACTTCTTCCATGTAATCAGGTATTACATGGTGCGTCCATAATTCAGAATGATATCAAAATAATTGGCGGCTCGATATATGTTGTTCCCGAAGTACCGCAGATCGCATGACTCGATGAAGCGGTTGTACAACTGGTTTCATAATTATTACGGCGGTATCGAAAAGAGCCTGGGCCCGAAGCTGGACGGCGTACTTGACGCGGCCATTGCCGGTTTGCCCGATGTCAAAAACAGGACCGTGCTCGAATACGCCTGCGGATCCGGATTGCTTTCCCTGAAGCTGGCGGGGCTGTTCAAAAGCGTGGAGGGACGCGATTCGTCCGAGGGCATGATCCGCCGCGCCCTGGGCAGGGCGGCGGATGAGGGCGCCGGCAACGTGACGTTTCGGATCGGCGATATCCTTGCGCCGGATGAAGTCCCGGACTCGTACGACTATGTCTTTGTATCCTTCGCGCTGCACCTGTTTTCCCCCGAATCCGAAGTCAACATTCTGAAACGATTGCTGCAGATTGCCCGGGAGGCGGTGATAATCATCGACCATGGAAGAACATGGAGCATTGCCACCGCGATAATCGAATGGCTTGAGGGCGGCTATTATGACGCCTTTATCAGGCAGGACTTCGGGCGGTTCGCTGAAATGATCGGCGCCGCGGGGTTCAGCGAAGATGAGATCAATGATTGTTCCGTGTTGATGTTTCGGAAAAAATAAGGCTTATATATAGTATGCCGGCCTTGTGACCGACAATTTGCAGGAGAGTGAAGCAGTTCGAAATCCCCATGGAACAGTACTCTATAACAACAATGACGCCCGAACATTATGATGACGCCTATCAACTCTGGCAGACCCACGAGGGAATCGGCCTGGGCAGAGCTGATTCCCGGGAACGCATCGCGGGATTCCTTGAGAGAAACAGGGGCCTGTCTTTTGTCGCGACGCTCAATGATAGAATTATAGGCACCGTCCTCGGCGGCCATGATGGAAGACGGGGTTTTGTGTATCATTTGATCGTTGATTCGAATTATCGATCACGGGGGATCGGCAGGGCATTGGTCGGCAGTTGCCTGGAGGGGTTCAGGCGGATCGGGATTGAAAAATCCCACGTGTTTGTTTTTAAGATCAACGAAAGCGGTGTTGGTTTCTGGAGCAACATCGGTTATAGATTAAGGGATGATCTTTTCATCATGTCCTTTGATATCCAATAGTATCATTCCCACGGGTCCCGCTTTTTTTATTCTCCATAGTAGATTGCTATATTTATGTATGAACATAAGCGGCAATATTTATTAAAATTTGATAAAAAATTATTGATAATTAGTAAAAATATATTGAATTACAATAAATTATAGTTGACTTTTAATAAACCATTGGCTATATTAATCGTACATTAGACCGGGGGAGTAAAAATGAAATATTTCGGCAAGAAGTCGTTATCCTCGTTTCTGAGTTCATTCCTGCGTGTTTTGTGGCATATCGTACTCGTGTTTTCTATTATTGCTGCGGTATTCGGCACTGTCATGATCATCATTTCATCGGGCGACCATGTCATGACTGAACTGGCAAAGTGCAATATAACGGTTCCCGAGATGGAGGCCAATGACAAGGATTGGGAAACGTTCAGGAATCTCCCCCTCGGCGTTAAATTTTTTATCATGCCGTATATGGCTGCGGTCGTTGCGCTCCTCCTGAAAATAATAACAAGGGCGCAGCAGCTGTTTTCCAATTTCAAGAATGATGTCGTCTTCAACAAGACCAACGTGCATCTTATTTCAAAGATGAGCAGGCTGATGATAGCATTCTCAATAGTGACGTTCAGCTTTTATTCGCTCCTGGTCAGCATCATACTGCTCATGCTCTGCGAGATTTTCAAGAGCGGGACCGCCCTCCAGGAAGAGCATGATCTGACGGTATAGCGGGGGCCCATGAGCATAATTTTCAGACTCGACAGGGTGATGGCGGACAGGAAGATGTCCCTCAATGAACTGGCGCGGCGGATACAGCTTACCGATTCGAATCTGTCGATCCTCAAGACCGGGAAGGCCAAAGCGATCCGCGTATTGACCCTGGACGCCATCTGCAGGGAGCTGAACTGCCAGCCGGGGGACCTGCTGGAGTACCAGGCAGATGAATTGACCACGGATAAGGAAGGTGGAGGCACGGAATGAAAAACGCGGAATCTGACATCAAGAAGGAATTCATGAAAAAAGGCTCCTGTTCCCAGGCCCTGTGCTTCTTCCTGGACCGTGAATTCGGATGCCGTAAGGAACCCGGGGAGCGCGCCGCCGACCCGCTGGCCGGCGGAGTTCTGCTGCAGGGGCACCAGTGCGGGATGCTCTGGGGGTCATCCCTGGCCGTGGGGGCCGAATCCTTCCGGCGGTTCAGTGACCGCGGCAGGGCCACGGCGGCGGCGGTCTCCGCAACGGCCCATCTCATGAAATCCTATTCCGGAAGGACCGGGAGCGTCAACTGCAGGGACGTGTGCGGCCATGATTTCACCAATAAAATCGAGCTGTTCGCCTTCATGATGAAATTCATCCTTCATATAAACAGGGACTGCCTGGACCTTGCCGACAAATGGGTGCCGGAGGCGATACGGTCCGCGTCGGAAGGATTGTCCGCCGCTTCGACTTATGCGCAGGAGCCGGTGAGCTGCGCCTCCGTGCTCGCGAAAAAGATGGGGGCAGGCGACGAGGAGGCGGCCATGGTTGCCGGGTTCGCCGGCGGCCTCGGCCTGAGCGGCAACGGCTGCGGGGCGCTGGCCGCCGCGGTCTGGCTGAAGAGCCTCGCCTGGTGCAGGGAAAACCCCGGGAAAAGCTCCTATAATAATCCCTACGCGAAAAAGATGCTCAAGTCCTTCTTCAAGAAGGTCGGCACCGAGATGTCATGCCGCACCATAACGGGGCAGCGCTTTGAGACGCTGGATGCCCACACGAAATTCATACGTAACGGCGGGTGCGAACAGCTTATCAACGTCCTCGCCGAATCATGATTCCTTCCTGAAAAGAATATCCGGGCAAATACCGGCGGGTCATCGGGCGGCGCGTTTCAGACCGCGTGCCGCGATGAAATTGTATTGACGAATGCCCCCGGATGTACTAGTAGATCTGCAATAACACATTCTTCCGGCTGAAGCGGCACGGCCTGCTGTCTTCAATGCAAAAGGGGTGACCCCATGAGTCAGATCATTTCGGCCTGCGGCCTGTTGTGCAACGAATGCGGATTCTTCGGAAAACGCTGCGATGGCTGCTGCGCCGTTAAAGGCGAAACCTTCTGGGCAAAAAAAGCAACGCCTGACAGGATATGTCCGTTGTACAAATGCTCGGTTGTCGAGAGGAAGTATGACAACTGCGGGCGGTGCGCAGAACTTCCCTGCGGGAAGTTTACCGGCCTGAAGGACCCGAATATCTCCGAGGAACAGCATGCCAGGTCCATCCAGGAACGGGTGTCGAGGCTGAAGTGAAATCAATGAAGAAACGGGAACACGGTTCAAACCTGCAGGAGATACCCGGCGTCGGCCCGAGCATCGAAAAGGACCTGCTCGATATCGGCATCAGCCGCGTTGAAGACCTGAAGGGGAAGAGACCCGATGAGCTGTATGATAAACTGTGCAGGCTGAGAAATACAAAAATCGACCGGTGCGTGCTCTATGTGTTCAGGTGCGCGGTATATTATGCCGGCAGCGGCAACCATGACCCGGACCTGCTGAAATGGTGGAACTGGAAGGATAGGTAAGGCGCGATTCCGGAAAGGCCGCGGCGGTATCGCTACCCGGCCGGTTTATTGATGGTGTTGCAGTGAAGATCAACAATGAAATATATGACAGGCTGGCGGATTACTGGTGGGACGAGGGCCGATGCGGTTCCCTGGCCACCATCCGTTATTTTGTGAACAGCGCCAGGTTTAATTATTTTTTTTCCGTTTTGAATAAGAACCCCCGGGATAGTGACCGCATATCAAAGCTCCTCGATGTGGGGTGCGGGGGAGGGTTCCTTTCCGAGGAATTCGCGAAGGCCGGCTTCAATGTTACCGGCATTGATCCATCGAAGAATTCAATTGCAGCGGCAAGAAAACATGCGGAAGAGAATAATCTCCATATCAGGTATGTCCATGGGAACGGCGAGCATCTGCCCTTTGGCGCGGGCGCCTTTTCCATAGTCACCTGCTGCGATGTCCTCGAGCATGTTGCCGACTTGAATGCCGTTATCAGCGAGATTGCGAGGGTGCTTGCCGCCGGCGGAATATTTTTTTATGATACCATGAACCGGACGTTTGCGGGAAAAGTAATTGTGAAGGCCACCCAGGAATGGAAGAGCACGTCCTTCATGGAGCCCTGTGTCCATAATTGGGAGATGTTCATCAAGCCTGCCGAGCTGTTCCGGATACTCAGGCAGAACAACCTGAAGCCGGTTGAAATAAAAGGGATGTCGCCGGGCCTGAACCTGCTGTCTCATTACCTGAATATGAGGAAATGCAAGAAGGGGAAGCTGTCGTACCGGGAATTGGGCGATAAGCTGAATATCCACATAACCAATAATACGGCCGGCGTATATACGGGTTATGCGGTCAAACTATAGGCCGCGGAAGTCATTGTGTTGCAATCGGATTATCTGATGCACCGGTTTTTCTGCCATGATAAAAGAAATCATTTCTGACAAAGAATTATCGGACAGTGTTGAGGTGATCAGGGAATCATTCCGGACCGTTGCCGAAGAATTTAATCTGACCCCTCGGAATTGCCCGACCCATCCATCTTTCATAACCCGTGCCGCGCTTGCTGAACTAAGGACAAAAGGGGTGCGGCTGTTCGGGATGTTCCGCGAAGGCCTCCAAGTCGGTTTCATCGCCGTAGAAAAATCGAATGATGATCTGTTCTACATTGAAAAACTGTCCGTCCTGCCGGGGTACCGTCATCATTCATATGGAGGACAGCTCCTGCGGTTCGCCTTTGATTTGATCAAAGCTGACGGAGGCAGCGTTGTTTCCATCGGGATAATTGACGGCCATGCGGTGCTGAAACAGTGGTATAAGGATCAGGGTTTTCAAGAAAAGAGGAAGCAGCATTTCGATAATTTGCCTTTTACCGTATGTTTTATGGAAAAGAAGATGGAGCGGTGAGATGCCGGTATCGG
>CALMRZ010000069.1 GCA_937872225.1 uncultured Spirochaetota bacterium | reverse complement strand
TTACTAAAAATTGATGTCTATGTCCTGATACCACACAGCGGCATTGCGCCTAACAAAAATTGGTCGTATTTCTGTATTTGATTAAATACCTGCATGTATCTGAATCGATTGTCAACCGAAAAAAAATTGGGGGTAATTGGGAAAAATATTTTATAGGCCGTAATGAAAGTTCGTTTATGGAGATATATAGTAAGGAAATAGGAAATGGGTATGGCTGAAAACGATATATTGGAATTATTGATTGAAACATACTATTACAGGAGAAAGCCTATTTATGTTACTAATGAAGATATATACGAATTTTTCGTTGAAAATAAGGAAAAAATTTCAAGAAAGGATTTTTTATGTATAAAAAAATATTATCTGGAGCATCTTAAGGCGCATCGCAGCGTTTTTTCCAAACTTGAAAAATGGTATTCTGAACCTTTTGAGGAAATCACGGTTTCATTAAGAGACGGGGCAATTACAAAAAAGTCATATCCCCGTCGTTATAAGGAATTCAAAGATGCCCTTAAATTGAAGCGATACTCGCCCAAAACTGTTAAAATATATCTCGGCGCCCTTGCCGGGGCCAACAACTGGTGCTTCAGGACTAAAAATAGACTCATCGACGATGTCAATTACAGTGCCATATATGATTTTTTTCTATACATGACCAATGAAAAAAAAGCGTCGGTTTCCTCTATACGCGTTCACCGCTTTGCGATCTCCCTGTATTTCAGGCAGATTCTGGGGAGGGAGATAGACCTGTCCTGCGTGGAAGGATTGCGCGATTCGAAGCACCTTCCGGTCGTGTTGTCCAGGGACGAAATCCGGCGGGTGCTCGATTCCATCAACAACCTGAAGCACCGGACCATGCTGGCCCTGATGTATTCCTCCGGGCTGAGGCTTGCGGAACTGGTGAGCCTGAAGGTGCGCGATATCGGCCTGCAGGATCTCACCATCCGCGTGCGGGAAGGGAAGGGGAGAAAGGACCGGATAACGATCTTCTCTGAGAAGATCAGGGATGATGTCGGCCGATTCATGGCGGGCAAGGGGCATGATGAATATCTTTTCCAGTCGCCCATGAAAGATGCATCCGGAAAGCATTGCGGGCTTTCCGGCAGGACCGTGGAGAAGGTTTTCGAAAACGCCCTGAAGCGCTCCGGCATCGGGCGGAAGGCCACCCCCCACGATCTGCGCCACAGCTTTGCCACGCACCTCCTTGAGAACGGCATCTCCATCCGCCACATCCAGCAGCTCCTCGGGCATAAGAACATAACCACGACAACGATTTATACAAAGGTATACAACCCGCTGCTGAAAGGAATCAGGAGTCCGTTGTAGCTGTCGAATGATAATAAAAGAAATCGATAGAAAGGATACAATCCTATCCTTAATCCTGTGAAGACCGGCTCCCGCCCGCGCTATCCCTTGCCGGGGAACGGGGCATTAGAGCCGGTATCCCACGTTGGCGAGGACCAGGAACTGGTTCGATTCGCTCCCCCTCATCAGGGTGAGCTCCACGGGACCGATGATGGAGTTGTAGCTCACGGTGAGGCCGTATCCGTAGATCAGGTCGTTCTTCAGGCGCTGCTTGATCGGCACGACGAAGCTGTACCGCTTCTCCCACACGATGTTCTGCCGCTTGAAAAGGTTGTAGAAATTGTCCTTCACCCGGCCGACGTTGCCCCTCAGTATAAGGAAGAAGTCCTTGTAGAATTCCACCTGCATGCCGATGTCGCCGATCAGGACGTTCCTGCCGCTGATCTGCATGAAATTAAGGCCCGTGAAGGGGAAGCAGCCGGTGGTGTAGGTGTTGAGTCCGCCGAAATAGTTTTCATAGATGAAGGGGATCTTGCGCCGGAAAATGCCCCAGCCGTTTTTAAGGTCATAATTCAGGTAATACGGCTCCTTGGCCTTGATGAAGGAGCCGGTGAGGCCCAGGTACAGGGAAAACCGCCGGTGGATGGGTATGTATCCTTTCATCCGGACCGTGTACTTGAAAAAGTTGTTGAAGTCGGCCGTGTTCTTTACCGTGCGCAGAAGGTCGGTGAGGTATTTCACCTCGCCGTAAAACTGGTAGCCGGACCGGGGATAGAAGGTCCTGTCCAGGTTGTCGTACATCAGGTAGGCGTACAAGTTCAGGCTCTCTATGTTCTGCTTCTTGGGGTCGTCGGGGGCGATCTGGGCCACGATGTTGGTGAAATCTTTCTGGACCCCCAGGCCCAGGGCTATGTCCTGGAGGATGATGGCCTGGGCGACGATGTCCGGACCGTAGTTGTGGTACTTGAAGCTGGACTGGGTGTAGCCCCCCTTGTACGTGTAGATGGAATACTGGTCATAGTGGAACTTCCCGCCGAAGCCGATGCCTGGCTTCCGGAGCCCGGTATAGATGAAATAGGACAGGACCACGCCCGGGTTCTGGCTCAGCCGCGCGTCGAGGGATAGCTTGGAGCCCTTTCCCGCCAGGTTCCGCAGAGTTATGTTGAGCAGCACGGCGGCGCTCATGTCCGAATCGTAGCTCAGGCCGACCTTGAGATAGATGCCCGATGTCTCGATGACGCGGATGATGAGGGTCGCTCCGCCGTTCGGTCCCGGCTGGACCTCATAGGTGACCCGCTGGAAGAACCCGCTGGCGTAGACGCGGTCGATCGCCTCGACCAGCCGGTCCCCGGTCACCAGGGCCGGCGGGTTGATGTTGAGCTTGCCCAGGACCAGGTTCCGCGACACGTGGTTGAGCCCCCGGATGTCGATGGAGGTGATCTTTATTTTCTGGGTCACCCGTATGTCGGTCAGGTCGAGCTTTTTCAGGAGCTGCAGGGGAAACACCGGCGCTTTCCTCTCCTCCGGGAACCTGTTCTGCTGTTCCACCAGTTTCTCCAGCTCGGGGATCATCAGGCGGCCGGCCTCCTCTCCGACGGCGATCAGTTCCTTCCCCCGGTTGAAGTCGTTGGAGCTGAAGCCGGTTATGTCCGGCATGACGAGGACGTCGGAGAGGTTCCGCTCCTTCTGCGTCGACCGGTAGCCGAGGAAGCTCACGGACTGGTCCATGATCTGGATGACCGACGTCAGCTCGTCTTTCTTGTACAGGGGAGCGCCCACGTCCACGGCGATGACGATGTCCGCCCCCATTGCCCGCGCGTCCGATACCGGGAGGTTCCTGATGACGCCGCCGTCCACCAGGAGGTGGCCGTCGATCTCGATGGGCGTGAAGATGGACGGTATGGCCATGCTGGCGCGCATCGCCTCCGACAGGGACCCTTTCTTTATCACGAAGGCCTCGCCGGTCACGATGTCGGTGCCGATGCAGCGGAAGGGGATGGGGAGCCTGTCGAAGTCGCGGACGTCCTGCACGTGCTGCGTCAGGCGCGACAGCATGGTGGTGAGCCGCTGCCCGCGCTTGAACCCGGTGGGGAGCAGGATCCCCTTCTTGGCTATCTGGAACGAGGTGATGTACTTGTCATGGTCGCCCTTTTCCTCGATGGAGGTGCTGCGGCGCGATATGTCGTCGGCGAGCATGGCGTCCCAGTCCATGTTCAGCACCAGCTGCTCCAGCATGTCCGCCGTGTACCCGGAGGCGTAGAGGCCTCCCACGATGCTTCCCATGCTCGTGCCGGTGATATAGTCGATTTGGAGGCCCGTCTTTTCGATGACCTTGAGGACGCCGACATGGGCTATACCCTTGGCGCCGCCCCCTGAAAGGACCAGGGCGATTGTGGGGCGCTTCTTGTAATGGCTGAAGAGCGTGCTTTTGTCCAGCGCGGCGGCCGGGGACGTGGCGCAGAGCAGGAACAGCACCAGTGATAGTGCCGGCAGTGCTGTGTATGATTTAGTGCGCATTGGTCGGGCCGTTGCACCATGGGATTGGACGCATGCCATGCGGTGAAGTATAGACCCATGCAATTATTTGTCGATTATTATTTTTACCCCGTGTAATTGACCGACGGGAACAGCGCATGGGGCGCCAGCACCGCGCCGATGCGCTCCCGCTCGGCGCTGAGGCTGAACTCCCCGGCCAGGAGCCTGAAGAGATTGTCCGATATCATGCAGTCCTTGACCCGGCCGGCGATTTCACCGTTTTCGATGAGATAGGCCAGGTCCAGGCCGGCCGAGAAGTCTCCGGTGAGGGTGTTCGACTGCCCCAGGCCGATGAACTGCTCCACCAGGATGCCCCGGGAGATGCCGCTCATTATTCCGGTCTTCTTTTCCGCGCCCGGCTCGATTACGATGTTGCTGAAGGACGGATAGGGCAGGGAGGAATAGCCCCGGGCGCCGTTTCCGCCGGGAACGATGTCGAGCTTCCGAGCGTGTTTCAGGTCCGTGATGAAGGTCCCGATTGCGCCCCGGTCGACGAGGAGCTTGTTCATCGCGGTGACCCCTTCGTCGTCAAAGGGGTAGCTGTAGGGCGAACCGGCCAGCGCCGGGTCGTCGCGCACGGTCAGGGAGGGGGCGAACATCCGTTCCCCCCGCTTTTCCCCGAAGGGGGAGATGCCCTTCCACACGGCCTTCGCGCTCAGGCCGGCGGTCACGATGCCGATGATCCGGGCGAAGGCCCGCGGGGACAGGAGCACCGGGACCCTGCCGCTCGGCGGTTTCCTGGTCACCAGCGCGGCCCCGATCTTTTCCATGACCCTCTCGCGGAGGCTCGCGTGGGGGGCGGGTGCCAGGAAGGAGGCGCTTTCCCCCGCCTCGATCCTGGTCCCGTCATCGAGGATCAGCGTCGCGCCGACGGAGACGGCGTACTGGCTGCTGCGGAAGGACCGGTCGAGGCCGCTGGAATTGACGATGCGCATGGACCCTGTTGACCTGCCCAGGGAGATGTCCACCGTCGCCTGGGGGAAGCGCCTGAGGATCGCGGCTATGGTCTCCTCCGCCGCCGCAATTTCGCCGGCGGCGTCGAAGTCGTCAATGGCGTCGTCATAGGGCTCGAAGCCCTTTTCCGCGCGGGCGGGGAGTTCGAAGTCATCCGTGTCGCCCCAGGCGGCAAGCAGCAGGGCGCGGTCCGCCGTTTCCTCCAGGCGGCTCGCGTCGTTGGTGTAGGAAAAACCCGTTTTGCCCTCCACGTTCACCCGCACGCCGTAGCCGCTGTTGTGTCGTTCCGTCACCGAGTGGAGCCGGCTGTTGGCGAAGGAGATGGGAGTGCCGGCGCCGCTGACCTCGATAATGTCGTACCAGCGCGCCTTTCCCGCGAGCCTGTCCCGTATCCGGTCGATCATTGGGCGCCTCCTATCAGCACGTCCTTTATGAGAAGGTGGGGACCGCCGAAGGACACCGGCAGGGGGCTCTGGCCTCCCTTGCCGCAGCCTCCCAGGCCGCCGTACATGCGCCGGTCGTTTCCGATCATGGCGATGTTGCGCAGGGTGGTGAAGACGTTGCCCGAGAGCACGATGTCGCGGTACATTGTGCCGATTTTTCCGTTCTTGATTTCATGGCCGTAGGCCGAGGTGAAGGTGAACATCTCCAGGTTGGTCTCCCCGCCTATCATGCCGGCGGCGTAAATGCCGTCGCCGGCGGCCTCCAGGATCGCCTCGCGGGAATGGGCCCCGTTCTCGATGTAGGTGTTGGTCATGCGGACGATGGGCTGCTTCATGACGCCGATGGCCCTGCCGTTGCCGGTGGTCTCCTCGTCCATCTTTTCCGCGGTCTCGCGGGAGTGGAGCCGTCCGCTCAGGCGCCCGTTCCGGATGAGGTGGGTCCCGGCCGGGATGATCCCCTCGTCGTCAAAGGGTATGTAGCCCGAATATTCCGGCATGTCCCCGCTGTCGATGACGGTGAGCTCCGGCGGCCCGAACTCCTTTCCCATTACCATCATCTTCCGGAGGCGCTCGTTCTCATGGACGAAGTCCGCCTCGGAGAGGTGGCCGAAGGCCTCGTGGATGAAGACGCCGGCGAGCTTCTGGTCAGTCACGACGCGGTAGGTCCCGCCCGGGACCGATTCCGCGGCGAGGAGGTCCACGGCAGTTTTCACCACCGATTCGGCCAGTTCCTCGCGCCCCTCGGTGATCTCGTACCCGCCGTAGCCGGACACGGATTCGCCGTAGGGCTGTATGACCGATCCGTCGCGGGCGACCGACGAGAGCTGGACGCCGCAGTAGGAGCGGTCATAGGCGAGCTCCGACCCCTCGGAGTTCAGGTACACGTAGTATGACGTGACGTCCCGGTAGAGGGCGCGGGTCGTCTGGATTTTCGGCGAGGACCGGAGTATTTTATTATACGCGCTGATGAGATTGAATTTTTCCTCAAGGGGGACCCCGGTGAAGTCCTTTTTCATGGGGGTGGCGAAGTTCCGGCGGACCGCTGTCGACCGGCGGATCCGGCTCTTCTCCTTCAGGGACAGGGACGATGAGAGTTCCAGGACCCGCCGGAAGTAGCCTTCAATGCCGCCCGGGTCATTGAAGGAGATGAATCCCCAGGCGCCGTTGTTGAGGACCCTGACCGAACCGCCGATGGTGTCGCCGGAGGAAAAGGTCTCAACCTGTCCGCCGGACAGTGAAATGGAAGTGCCCGTGCTTGCCGAAAGCCGTATTTCGGCGTACTCGCAGGGGCAGGACGAAAGAAGGGACCGCGCCCTGCCGAGGGCTGTGTCAAGGCCGCTACGCATCGGCCGTCGGGCCGTAATGGTCGTCCAGGCCCTGCTGGATCGATTGTTTCGCCCTCTCCATGAGGTCCTGTATGTTCCGTTCCGTGTACCCGGCTATGTCAATGGGCTTGTGAATTATCATCTTGGCATTGCCGGGAAACAGGCCGATGCTGTTGGCCGGGAGTATTTCTTTCGTCCCTATGATGGTGACCGGCAGGACCGGCAGGCCCAGGTCCAGGGCGAACTTGAAGGCGCCTTTCTTGAACTCCAGGAGCCGGCCGGTGACGCTCCTGGTTCCCTCGGGAAAGAACATGACCGAGGTCCCGTTTTTCATTTTAGACTTGGCGGCGTTTATCGATTCGATGGCGGCCTTGCTGTTGGAGCGATCGACGTAGATGTGGCCCGCCTTGTAGCAGTAATAGCCGAGGATGGGTACCTTCCTGAGTTCCATTTTCATGACCCACCGGAAGTCGATGGGGAGCCACCCGTAGACCACGAAGATGTCATACTGGCTCTGATGGTTCGCGACGATCACGTAGGACTGTTTCGGGTCGATGTTTTCGGTGCCGAAGACCTTTACGAACATCGGCGTGATGAAGCTGTTGAAACGGGCCCACACGACACCGGCGAGCTGGATTGACCGTTCGCTCGCAATGAAAAGAAATATGAAGACCACCATGAAGTCCAGGGTAATAAAAATCCCGAGGAGTGGGAAAAAAACCAGGTATTTATACACTTGATACAGGTTGAACAGTATCTTGTTGTCTCTCATACGATCTCCTGAAGCGAATTTAAGGTAATGGTTCATGTCTGTTTCTGTGTTTTTTTGATAGGCTTTTATGGCAGCGGCATGATTTTTTAAAAAAAACGCAGTACCGATTGCTTTTCTATTAACCTCTGCCACTATTTAAGAAATGGGATTATTTAAGAATAAACTTGATTGTCAAGTAATTATTAAACCTTAATGAGTGTCCAATAATGTTTAAAAATAATGCGATAATGCCCAATGAATGAGTAAGCTTCACTGAAAAGAACGTAAACAGGTGAACAATTATGATATTTTTGTCAAAAAATAAAAATTTTTTGTGATGGAAAATTTTAATTGTGACGATGATATATACAGAAGGAATCCAAGGATGGAGGTACATGAAATGGATGTCACGTTAATCACCAACACGCCATATTCAATACCGCGACCTGTCGACAATCTCGATAGTTATCCTAGCAAGCGCATCGGAGAAAACAGGGCAGAACAGCCGTATCCTCTTCCCGGACAGGAGAAGATGGGGGAGAACGTGCGCGAAGAGGTAATGATGAACCTGCAGGAAGTTCAGAATTTTCTGTATATGATTATCGGATCCAGGCTGAGAATCGAGACTGAACATCGCGCGCCCGGTTCTACAGTCAATACCTGCGCATAAACTGCATGGAAAGGGTTAACCTGCGATCACCGGTATGGACGCGGTCTGCAGCCCCTGGTGATAAGCCTGCGATTATTACGAGGGGCTGTTTCATGTGGGCTGGCAAATAGAAACTCCCGCTGGAAAAATTTCACCGCCTTTTAAATTTCCATTCTGACATGTATTCACGGGTAATTTATTATCATTTTCAATGATAATTATGTCGTTAATGCACATAATAAAAAAACTGGATAATTATGAAAAATTGTTGACCCCAGATAATATAGTGTTGTTTCATAAACATTGTCCCGATTCGTGCTATATATTAAATTTTATATCTAATTAGTTGTTGGTGAATAATTATCATTGTCTGTTTTCCTGTTGCGCGGAGGAAAGCAATAAAATGGCGGAAATGTTGCACCTGCCCGATCTGGGAAGGGCGGGCTGATCCAGATTCGGGTTTTTGTGATAAACCTAATTGTATCTAAAGGGGACTATAAAATAATTCGATAAATAAGATAGACTTGTTCACAATGCCCCGGTGTCTCCCGTGGGCCCTGAAGGCGGTTTCGCAACGGGACATATAAACGGAGTGAAGGCAAGTCAAATCCTATAGTTACTATCAAAAGAAATTCAATGAGCAGGGAATTACAGGAAAAAGCAGATCGCATTATCCGGGAATTGAAGGATTCTCTGATTCCCATTAAAGAAGAGCTGGAAATATTGAAAAGCAGCACAGATGAAAAAAACACAAGGACTTTAAGGTAATTGTGAGGGAGCGGGCATGCCACCAAAAGGAGAAAGAAGAAAACAGCAGATCGTTGATACCGCCAAGCAGATGTTCATAGAAAAGGGCTTCCAAAGTACCCATATAGGGCAGGTGTGCGAGAAGCTTGACATAGCGCGGGGCACGGTGTATCAATACTTCAGGAATAAAAAGGAGATCCTCTACGCCATCCTGGAAGACGTGCTGGAGAAAATAGAGGACATCTTCGACCAGGACGATTTTAACGAGTTCTTCAGCTCAAACCCGAACAGCGAACAGATACTGGAATTCATAAACAAGCGGCTCATGTCCTGCATCTCGGTGCTCCTGGGAGAGCCCATCGTCATTAAGCTCATATACAAGGAAATCATCGGCGTCGATGAAGACGTCAACGAGGAAGTCGGCAAGGCCGTGGCCGCCATAAGCAAACACGTTGCCCGCGAGGTTGAAGACCTGATGGCCAGGGGCGTGTACAAGCAGTCGCTGGATCCGAAGATAACGGCGATGATGATAGTCGGCGGCGTGATGCTGGTGGTCTATGAATATGACCGGACCAAGCAGAACGTGCTTGATTCGAATCTTATCTCAATTATTGCGAAGAACTATCTGTACGGCGTGTTGAAATAAAGACGCCGGCCGGACCATGAGACGATATCCCGGATGGAGGGGCCCTGGCGCATGACGGGGGCCGGTCCGGCGATGAATGCCGCGGGGCATCATGCAACAACCCGGTATAACCGGGTTTTTAATTTATTGACAAAAACAGAAGCCTGGTCTCTTTACTTCAACAATTACATGCAACGATATGAAGAGTAAACAATATTCCATCCTGACGTCTGTTCTGCTGGTCTGCGCCGCCGGACCGGCCGCGCTGGCCCTGCCGGTGTCGGTGCGAGGTCCTGTATCGGATTTCGTCCATGGGCGGCTGTACGCCGCCGAGAAAGTTTCCGCTAGGGAAATATCCGGCGTCATACACGGCATCCTTTCCGAGACCGACGAGGCGAAAAAGCAGGAGCTGGTGAAAAAACTGCGCGCCTATCCCCCCGCCGAGGTGGGCGACTGCTGGCTCGAGCTTCTTGACGGCGCGGTCCGGGTCAGCACCACGGTGAGGATCATCGACAACATGTCGGAATTCAGCGACCGCCGCTTCGTGCTGCCCCTGGCGAACCTTCTCGTCAGCTCCCATCACGCGGTGCGGAAAAGCGCCGCCCGGGCCCTGAAGAAGGTCGGGGACGACCGCCTCTTCCCGGTCATACTGAAGATGGTCAACAGCCCGACCGCCGTTCACCGGATCTATTTCATCGAGGCTATGAACTATCTCTTTGACCAGCGTTTTTACCCGGCCCTCACGGGGCTGCTCCGCGACGAGAACAAGTCGATCAGGATCTACGTGCTCAACTGCCTCAAGGAAAACAGGATCACGGAGTCCCTCGGCCTGGTCAGGGGCGCGGCCATGAGCGACAAAAACGACGAGGTGCGCATTGCCGCCATCGAGGCGATCGGCGCCATGCGCGACGGCAACGGCCTGAACGTGCTCCATGTGACCATGAACGACAAGAACCGCGATGTCCGCTGCGAGAGCGTCAGGGCGATAAACCTGATCGGCTCGGCGGCGTCCGTGAACCCGCTTTCGACGCGCCTGTCTTCCGAGGATGACAACGAGATCAAGGACATGATCATCGACGCCCTTTCCTCGATGAAGAGGGTGGGCGACGTCAGGGGGCTGGAAAAGATCGTCACCGGCGACTCCAACCTGAGCCTCAGGATCAAGTCGGCCTACGTGCTCGGCTTTTCCGGCAGCCAGCAGTCCTTCGCGGCGCTGCAGCAGGCGCTGAAGGACTCGGATTACCGGGTCCGGGCCGAGGCGTGCAATTCCCTCGGCAACTTCCGCAGCCGCCAGGCCCTGGCGGTCCTCTTCGAGGTTCTCGAGAAGAACGAGCAGGTGTACGTCAAGTCGGCGGCGCTTTATTCCATACGCCGCATCAATGAAAAGAGCTCCCTCCTGGGGCTCTTTGAACTGTACGCGAAGGAGAAGGACCCCATATTCAAGGAAATGCTCCATGACGCCATCCGGGACTATATCAAGCGCTACATATGACGAGGGACCTCGGCCCATGGCAATGACTGAAGGGGAAATCAACCGGCTCATTGATAAGCTGAAGAAACGGTACGCGGAGTATTCGCGAAAGAACCCCACCTGGTTCAACATGGACGCCTTCAACGACCGTCTCCTCATGGCCTACCGGAACCGCATGAACCTGGAGGCCTTCATCCTCGCGGAGATAGCCAATTTCGAGAAAGTCAGGGACAAGTACGAAAAGAAGAAGAACGAAAAGTCCTTTTCCGACCAGGTCGACAGGATCATCGACGAGATCACGGCCCGCATCAAGAAATATCCCGCTATCCGGTTCCACCCGAAGGCCGGGGTTGAAATCACCCACTTCTACGGCGCCCTCTCGGATTTCGAGCTCAACTACTTTCCGGTGCTCTTCATCATCGCCGAGGACAAGTCGCTGAAGGACCGGCTCATCGCCTTCGAGCAGGAGCTTAACAACCTCGCGGCGCCGCGGGGCAAGCTGCCGGCAAAACGGGTCGAGGACCACCTGATGAAGCTCAGGCTGCGCGATGCCCAGGAACTGGAGATCGAGCGCGATAAAAACGAGTACCTGAAGGAATCGGCCTTTCTCCTCCATGACATCATCGATTTCTGCGACGGCCTTATCGAGTCGAGGAACCAGGAGTGGGAGAACCCCCTGCGCATGAACAGGCTCTATGTCGAGGACAAGCGGAAAAAGGCCATCACGACCCTCTTCGCCGGCCTGACCGGGTACGGCGCCATCATGATGGTGCGGGACCGCGCTTCCGAGATCATCGATGATTTCCGCCTCACCGCCTTCCGGCGGCAGAAATGACGCGCCGGGCTGCATGACCTATGGTCACTCGACTGACACTGAAGGAATTGTCTGAAAAATTTGCCGTCAATGAGCAGAGAAGGCGCCTCTTCGATCTCCTCGTGGATGAGCTGGCATCGATACAAACGCAGTGCAGGAGCCTGCGCGTCCTCGTGTTCGGCAGCTATATTTCCGATAAAGACAGCCCCCATGACATAGACATCCTCATTTCGCTGATTCCGAGCGAGGAGTGCGTGTACGCCCTATGGACCGGAGGTCTCAGGCGCGAGCATCCCGAAGAGGTGGATGTCCATTACTACAAGACGCAATACTACATGAAGGACGCGGAGGGATTGCTGGAGCATTTCAACAATAATCCGAAAAACGAACTGCAGGGCATCGCGATAGGCGATGCGGTTGAAATAACCGGAATTTGAGAGGCGGGGCGTTTCCCGGCCTTTCAGAGCTTGAACTTGAAGTTTATGATCCTCGGGTGGACAAGCCTCTCGAAGTCCTTGTACTTCATCTTGATAAGCTCGGTATGGGTGCCGGCGTTGAAAAAGATGTCCTCGTCCTTGGTCAGGTCATCGGAGATGACCTCTTCCATGCCGTACAGGTTCCCGAAGGGGGGCTCGGCGCCCATTTCGCAGTCGTCGAACGTGCCGACAAAATCCGTTTCTGATGCCAGCACGACATCCTGGGTCTCATACAGGGCCTTCAGAAGGGACAAGTTCACCTTCTGGTTGGCCGTCATGACCACCATGATCAGTTTCCCGTTGACTTTCACCATCACCGGTTTTGCCATCTCGTAACCGTGGATATGGGCCATGTGCGCGGTCTGGGTCGATGAATAGGCGACAGGATGACGGATGACCTCGAACGGGACGTTGTTCTTCCTGAGATATTCTTTCAGCTTATCTCCTCTCATGGTATTCCTCCCTCTGTGGCGTGAATAGATTCAATTATAATGTATTTTATGGGCATACCGGAGTCAAAATTAATTGCCGCGATTTGCCACCTAAATTTGAAACCGGATGGGGCTTTCGCTATTATATGAATGCCGGGTGTCATACCTGACAGCAATGTTCAGGAGGTTGCGTATGGAGGGAAAAGTATCGTTTTCCGTTCTGGAGAAGGAATTTGCCCACGTGTTCAGAAACGGCATTAACAGCTCCGAGGACAAAATAGACCTGGGGAACCATTTTTCGAGAACCATGAAAACGCTGCTCCAGAAGGTCTTCGAACACGAGCATATACCGGTTGACGTTGACGATTCCGATATAACCTTCAATCCCGAGGCCAGGCATTACTACACGATAAGCGGCAAATTGCGGCAGACGGGCTCCTTCAAGGGGCTCTGGGAGGGATCGGACCTTCCCAGCGTCATTGAGCGTTTTGCCGATTCAACCCATAAGAAATATCTCCACCTTGACAGGCACAGGGAAAAAACAAGGTTCAAGATCAGGTGATTATAGATTTTTTAAGTCCCTTTTTCCCCCGGAAAGGGGCTTGTATGATCAGAACCAGCCATAAAAGCCCCCCGCTGGGAGTGAAGCTGCGCCATTTTCGAAAAGTCTTTTCCAGCATTTACAGTATCAATTGTCACGGTTTCCCCACTATTTTTATGCCAGATGGTCCTTTTTGTTGAACATAATTATAATGGCTGAAAAAAATATATAAATGGAACCATTTCCACCCCGCAGGGGTCATACGGGCAAAACCTGAAAAAAATTATTATTGCTCAATAGGAGGAACAATGCAGAAAGGCAGAAAAATCATAATGACAGCGGCGATAATGGCGCTGTGCGCCCAGCCGCTTCTTTTCGCCCAGGGCGGCGGAAAAAAGGGTGAGGGACCCGGAAAGGGCGAAAAGAAACAGATGATGATGGAGCACCGGGGGCATTTTTTCGGTGACCCCGAGCGCATGAAGAAAGAGCTCAAGCTTACCGATGAGCAGGTGACGAAAATCGAGGATATCAACAGGGAACACAGGAAAAAAATGCTGGACTACAAGGAAAAACTGGCGCCTAAAGAAATCCAGTTGAAAAAACAGCTCCTTGAAGATACCGTTGACATGGCCAGAGTGCGGTCGCTTTTAAAAGAGATCGGCGACCTGAAGGTCGAGCTGCAGGCGCTGCGGATTGAACACCGTCTGGATATAGAAAAGGTGCTCACTCCCGACCAGAAGGCCAAGATGCGTCAGCACCGCATGCACATGATGAAGAAAGGGATGGACCGCGGGTACCCGATGATGCGCGAAGGTCACCGGGGGCATGGCGGCCCCGGCCCTGACATGATGTAGGCGCCCGGCTGATATCCCGGCAGAGGAGCGGTAAACGCGCCAGATGACAGAATCAGAGTTTGCGGCCATTGTGGGAAAGACCAAGAGAATCGTACTGGCGGCGGTGCGCAAGCACCTCGCCGTGCGATTTTCCTTTGCCATAGACGACGTGGTGCAGGAGACCTACCTGCGCGGTTACCGCCACCTCGCCGGGGGCAGGTTCAGGGAGGAATCCTCCATCGAGTCATGGCTGTATGCCATCGCGCGGAACGAATCTTTACGGATGAACAAGAAGCTGATGCGCGAGGAGGAGAAGACCCGGAAGGCGGCCGATGAGCGGCAGCTTGCCATGAACACCGGCCCGGTGGCCGAAGATGCCATTAGCCTGGAGCTGCTCATCGGCAGGCTGCCGGAGAAATACAGGGCAGTGATGACGCTGAAGGCGCAGGGCCTGTCGGAAAGGGATATCGCTGACACCCTGGGCATCACGACCGGCACGGTCAAGTCCCGGTTTTCCCGGGGGAAAGAGATGCTCCAGAAACTGTCCGGGGAGGTTGTATGATGGAAACGATCAATCACGAGAAATTATTTAACGATAGAATAAACGCGCGGCTCCGGAGCGAGGAGTGGGACCTCGGCGTGGCGCGTGACGTGTTCCGGCGCCGCAGGAACAGGCATTACCTCATCGGGGCTTCCGGGTCCCTCGGGTCCATGGCCGCGGCGGTGCTGGTGGCGCTCTTCCTCACCGCGGCCCCTGATGCGACACGATACGGCGAAGGGGTCAACGCCCTGGTCAATGCCCAGATACAGGGGACCTATAACCAGGTCTTTGCCGGAAGAACGGCGGCTGATAACAGCACCGCGGTCTTCGCTGAAGCGCAGTTCGACGACAGCACTGACGCCATGATCGATGAGACCCTCGAGCAAAGGCTATGACCGGCGCAGTGCCCATCGCCGCCGGGTGAGATCCATCTCCAATCCATTCCACGTTTCAGCGGCGCCGTCAATAATGTACGACGCCTCAATTCTGCGTATTTCTTCAAAGCCGATTTTCCTGTAACAGGCCAGGGCCGCGGCATTGAAATCAAACACCTTCAGGTTGATGGACTGCAGGCCGAGGGTGTCAAAGCCGTATGCGACGGCTTTGCTCACCAGTTCCCGTCCCATGCCCTTGTTCCTGTTCCCCTCGTCGCCGATAATGACGAACTGCAGGGTGCCCGTGCCGGCCGCGGCATCAACATTCCCTATCTTGATGTGGCCCACCGGCATGGTGCTGTCTTCTGATACGGCCATGAATCCGATGTCGGGAATCCGGTCATCTTCCACGACAGAAAGGTAGTGTTCCAGCTGATCATCGTCGAGGGGATATGAGAAATGAGGCCCCGACCACTGGATGCAGAATCTCTGGCTGGTTATCCAGCGCTTCAGGAAGGGGAAATCTTCCCTGCAGAATTTTCTCAGGACCAGCATGGAAGCTCAATCACAGGATTATCTTTTCTTTATACAGCGCATCGACCTCTCCGGCGCTGTACCCGAGCCACTCTTCGAGGACCATCCTGCTGTGCTCACCGAGGCCTGGGGCGGGCATCCGCAGGGACCCCTCGGCGCCGGAGAACTTGAAGGGAAAGCCGGGGACATCGATCTCGCCGAATTCCCCGTGGGACACCTTCATGAACATGTCGCGCTGCCGGAGGTTCTCGTCGCCGTTCACCTGGTCAATGGTATAAGCGATGCCGCAGGGTATCTTTTTATCCTCCAGAACAGCTATGATTTCCCGCGAGGTGTGCCGGGTCGTCCATTCTTCTATGATGGCCACGGCCTCGTCATGGTGCTGGATCTGGACGATGATGTTGCTGAATTTCGGGTCTGAGGCGGCTTCGGGCCGCCCGATTAGTGTCATGAGGTCCTTCCACTGGCGCGCGGTGAGGGCGACGATGGCCACCTTGCCGTCACTTGACCTGAAGAAGCCGTAGAAGGGCATCCGGTCCGAGGAGTTGAGGACGTCCTTCGGCTTCCGCCCCAGGCGCTCCGCGACGTCCCCCACGATCGGTTCCAGGGCCTTGTCCACCATGGCGCGGTAGTTGGAGAAATACATGACGTCCTGCATGGAGAGGTCGATGTACTGGCCCTCGCCGGTCTTCATCCGGTGGATCAGGGCCAGGAGGGTGGCGATGGCCGCGTAGGCGCCGGAGGTGAGGTCGCCCCAGTAGTTGTTCGGGAGGAGAAAGGTCTCCTGGTCGTTCCAGTACTGCCCCCCGACCGCCTGGGCGATGATGTCGAAGGCGGCGCGGTCCGGCCGCACGCCGGTGGCGCCGAAGCCGGAGATGGCGGTGTAGATGATGTCCGGCCTGAGCTTCCGGATGTCCTCGTAGCCGAGACCGCTCTTTTCCAGGGAGCCCGGTATCAGGTTGTGGACGAAGATGTCGGACCGGGCGGCGAGCTTCCGGACGATGTCGCCGCCGCGGCTGTCCCGCCAGTCCAGCGCGATGCCGTACTTGTTCCTGTTGAACACGGAATAGCAGCGCTCCGCCCCGGGCATCAGCTTGAAGATCATGCGGAGGGTGTCCCCGCCGGGGGGCTCGACTTTGACCACCTCGGCTCCCATGTCTGCCAGTATCTGCGTGCACCGGGAACCCGAGATGAACTGGGTGACATCCACGACCTTGAGCCCGGACAGTATATGCATGGTGATGCTCCTGAGATGTGTTTATTGTGCGTTTTTCTTTGATCAGCATAAACCGGCAAAAACAGACGCTGCCTCGCCGGCGAGATAATAGTATAAAAGCGGCACAAATCACACAATTACTTCTTTTCCGGCCGGTAGAAAATATTTAGGTGTTAAAAATATCTGAATTTATAGACCTTGTAGCCCCTGAGTGTGCGATTTGAGGAAGACGAGGTCATGTGACTGAAACGGTATGATATACGTGCCCCATCGGGGGGGCAGGGAGGAGTAACGTCTTTTCAGTGAACCGGCATTTTTATCTTGACAGATTGACGATTATAAGTGAATGGTCGTTCATTAACTAATTTGCGAATGCGGCGGCTGCCGCAGGCCGCGGAGGGGACCATGGCGGAGAGAAAGAACCGCGCAACCCAGCAGGAGCTGATCCTTGCTGTATCGAGCCGGCTCTTCTGGGAAAAGGGATACGCGGAAACGAGCATGAAAGACATCGCCGGGGTCTGCGGTTTCAGGCCGGCGAACATCTATAACTTTTTCACGGGCAAGGAGTCCATTCTGTTCGAAATACTCTACCGGGAGATGGTGGATATTGTCGTTCCCATCGCGCACCTGAAGGACGACGAGAGCGTCAATCCCGTCGAGGCCCTCAGACTTATGATCGAGAACCATGTGAAGCTCACCCTGGGCGAAAAGAGATCGTCCAAGCTTCTCTTTGACGTCGGCCTCAACAACCTGTCCCCCGCCAACCGGAAGAAAATAATAAGGCTGAGGGACGATTATGACGCGATCGGGGTGGCCATCGTGCGGCGCGGCAAGAAGGCCGGGATCTTCGCTAAGGACGTGGACGACAAAATAGCGGTTTTCAGCATAGGGTCGATCATAGCCCGGTCGCGGATATGGTATTCCCCGAAGGGGAAGTATTCAGTTGACGAGATCATAGAATTCATGTTCAGGTTCGCCCTGCGCGGCCTGGGAGGCGGTGCCGTCTTTGGGAAACGGTAAGCCGCACCGGGATGGTTCACGGCACCGGCGGTCGGTATTGAGAAACGGCCATGCAGAATAATATATGCGGCACTGACGCACGGCAAGACAGGGAGGAAGAGCCATGGATTACCGTTACATAACCTATGCCTGTGAAAAGGGGGTCGCGCGGATCGTGCTCGACCGGCCCGACGTGATGAATGCCCTCAACCGCGAGATGGTCAACGAGATACGGGACGCGGCGGGCAGGATCGCGGGGTCCGGCGAGGCAAGGGCGCTGGTCATCGCCGGCGCCGGCGGGAACTTTGCCGCCGGCGCCGACATCGAGCCGATGGCGGGCCTCGCGCCGGAGGGCGCGCGGGATTTCTGCTTTAACGACGCCTTCAATGCGGTGGAAAACCTCCCCGTGCCGGTGATAGCCGCCATCACCGGATACTGCCTGGGCGGGGGGCTGGAACTGGCAATGGTGTGCGACCTCCGTATCTGTTCCGCCGACGCGTCCCTCGGTTCGCCCGAGATCAAGCTCGGGATATTTCCCGGAGCCGGCGGGACCCAGCGGCTCCCGCGCCTTGTGGGCGCGGGCCGGGCGAAAGAAATGATCTATTTCGGGAAGAGCATCGACGCCCAGACCGCCCTGTCATGGGGGCTCTGCGACCGCATTGCGCAGGACCCCCATGCGGAAGCCTTTTCCCTGGCATCGCGGCTTGCCGCCGGCCCAACGGCGGCCCTGCGACTGGCAAAAAAAGCGATCAACTTCGGCCTGGGCAGGGACATCGGCGCCGGGCTTGCCTGCGAGGAAGAGGCGTGGGCTGAGCTCTTCACGACCGCCGACCAGAAGGAAGGCATGAAGGCCTTTCTTGAAAAAAGAAAACCGGTCTTTACCGGGAGATAGGGGGACGCGTCATGGCATTGAATCCGCTGGTAGATTCACGGGACATGCGCTTTGTCCTTTTCGAGATGCTGGAGGTGGACCGCCTTTCCCGGTATGACGCCTTTTCCCTGTTCGACCGGGACACCTACGAGTCGACTTTGGACCTCGCAGAAAAGATGGCCGTGGAGCGGGTGTATCCGGCCAACGCGGCGGCGGATAAAATCGGCGCGCGCTATGATCCGGCCACGAAGAATGTCACGGTCCCGACGGAATTCAAGACGGCCATGGCCTATTTCAACGAGGCAGGCTTCACCGGCCTGGCCAATGACCCGGAATGGGGCGGCACGGGCATGCCGGAGGTGATGTACCGGGCAGTGATGGAGTACTTCTTCGCCGCGAGCATATCCTTCACCATGAACGTGTCCCTCCTGGTGGGGGCCACCAACCTGGTGAAGAACTTCGCTTCGGAAGAACTTAAGAAGCTGTACCTCGGAAAAATGATATCCGGGGAGTGGGGCGGCACGATGTGCCTCACGGAGCCTGACGCGGGAAGTGACGTGGGCGCCCTCAAGACAAAGGCGGTGAAGCAGAAGGATGGGACATACCTCATTACCGGCCAGAAGATATTCATCTCCGCCGGGGAGAACGACCTGTACGAAAACATCATCCACCCCGTGCTGGCGCGGATCGAGGGAGACCCGGCCGGGACAAAGGGGATATCCATATTCCTGGTGCCGAAATTCTTCGCCAATCCCGACGGCACCCCGGGTAAGCGCAACGACGTGGTCTGCTCCGGCATAGAGCACAAGATGGGGATCAAGGGCTCGCCCACCTGCACCCTGAGCTTCGGCGACAACGGTGCCTGCGTGGGCTACCTGATGGGCGAGGAGCGCCAGGGAATGAAGATCATGTTCCAGATGATGAACGAGGCGCGCCTTGACGTGGCCCTCCAGGGGCTGGGCGCGGCGGGCTCCGCCTATCTCCACGCCGTGGCCTATGCCAGGAGCCGGGTCCAGGGCGCGGACGCCGCGAAAAAAGGGGGCGGTCCGGTGACGATCGTCAAGCACCCTGACGTGAGGCGGATGCTCCTCTGGATGAAGTCCCACGTGGAGGCGATGCGGATGATCACCCTGCTGGCGGCGTATTCCGCCGACCTCTGCCACGCCGATCCCGGCGCCGCGCGGGAATCCCAGGCGCTCCTCGATTTTCTCATCCCCCTATGCAAGGCGGGAAACACGGACCTCGCCTGGCTGGTGACCGCGGAGGCGATCCAGGTCTACGGCGGCTACGGTTTCTGTGCGGACTATCCCGTTGAGCAGCTGGCGCGTGACTCCAAGATCCTGTCGATCTACGAGGGGACCAACGGCATCCAGTCCATTGACCTGGCGATGCGCAAGCTCCTCATGAACCCGGACATGTATAATTACGGGATATTCAAAAAGAGGATACATGAAACGATAGACCGTGCCCGCGGTTCAGTAGACGCGGCCCTTGCCCTGGAAGTCGAACGGGGCCTGGACATGATGGATGACGTGATACGGCGGCTGGCCGAATACCGCGACGCGGGGAAAACGGCCCACATACTCGCCGTCGCGACGCCGCTCCAGCAGGCCTTCAGGATGCTCGCCCACGCGTGGATGCACCTCTGGTCTTTGTCCATCTCCCTTCCGAAGCTGAAAGAGATGGCCGGCGATGCCGAAGGCGCCAGGCTTTGCAATCTCGTCAGGGAAAATCCGGAAGCGGCATTCTATTACGGCAAGGTCCTTTCGTCGAGGTTCTACCTCGGCACCGAATTCAGAAAATACTTCGGCTGCCTTGATTCGATTCTCTCGAACGACGGCACCGTTGTTGAGGCGATAGAGGAGATTTTTACCGGGGCGATGGAAGGATAGACCTCACCAGCCGGCCCCCTCTCCCATTAAAAATTGAAGAAAGGAGAGGGGGAGAATAATCAATTTCCCAGATAAACCCTCTCCTTTGTTCCGAGCTTAATGGGAGAGGGTGCCCCGGAGGGGCTGGTGAGGGAAAAGAGTTTTTTATTGGAGGACCCAGTCATGAAAACGCCGCAGGAATACATCGATAGCCTTCGCAAACTGGAACTGGTCGTGTACATGTTCGGCAAGAGGGTGGAGAACGTGGTGGACGACCCCATCATCCGCCCCTCCATGAACGCCGTCGCCCTGACCTACGCCCTGGCCATGAAGCCTGAATACGAAGAGATCATGACCGCGACGTCCCATATCACCGGGAAGAAGATAAACCGCTTCACCCACATCCACCGGAGCGTCGATGACCTGGTCAGGAAGAGCAAGATGGGGAGGCTCCTGGGGTCCCTCACCGGGTGCTGCTTTCAGCGGTGCGTGGGCATGGACGCCCTGAACGCCCTGTCGATGACCACCTTCGACATTGACGCGAAACATGGGACCGAATACAACCGGCGCTTCCTCGCATACCTGGAATACGTGCAGGAGAACGACCTGGTGTGCGACGGCGCCATGACGGACCCGAAGGGTGACCGGGCCCTGGCGCCGCACCGGCAGAAGGACCCGGACCTGTTCCTTCGGGTCGTGGAGGAGCGGAAGGACGGCATCGTGGTGCGGGGCGCCAAGGCTCACCAGACCGGCGCGGTGAACTCCCACGAGGTGATCGTGATGCCCACGATCGCCATGAAGGCGGAAGACCGGGACTACGCCGTAGCCTTCGCCCTGCCGAGCGACGCGAAGGGGATTTCCTACATCATGGGGCGCCAGTCCTGCGACACCCGGAAGCTCGAGGCGGGGGCCATCGACCGGGGAAATTTCGCCTTCGGCGGCCACGAGGCGCTCATCGTCTTCGACGACGTGTTCGTGCCGTGGGAACGCGTGTTCATGTTCAAGGAGCATGATTTTTCCGGCCAGCTGGTGGAGCAGTTCGCCTCGTACCACCGCCAGAGCTACGCCTGCAAGGTGGGGGTGGGGGACGTCCTCATCGGCGCGGCCCAGACAGCGGCCGAATACAACGGCGCGGACAGCGCATCCCACGTGAGGGACAAGATTATCGAAATGAACCACCTGAACGAGACCCTCTACTGCGGCTGCATCGCCTGCGCCGCCGAGGGGCACCGCGAGCCGAGCGGCACTTACTACGTGGACTCCCTCCTGGCCAATGTGCACAAGCAGAACGTGACCCGCTTCCCCTACGAGATCGCGCGGCTGGCCCAGGACATTGCCGGCGGCCTCATGGTCACCTGCCCGTCGGAGGACGATCTGAAATCCCCCGAAACGGGGAAGTGGGTGAAGAAGTACCTGCAGGGACGAAGCAGTGTTTCCACCGAGAACAGGATCCGCATCCTCCGCCTCATTGAAAACCTGACCCTGGGCTCCGCCGCCGTCGGGTACCTGACCGAGTCTATGCACGGCGCCGGGTCTCCCCAGGCCCAGCGGGTCATGATAGCGCGTCTGGCGAACATGAAGGAAAAGCAGAAGGTGGCGAAGAAGCTCGCCGGCATCGCCGGGGACGGTGCGTAATGTTCTCCGGGACCGCTATTCCCCGGAATGTTCCGCCGCCGCAGCCTTGCCACGGTCAACGTTGACGAAGAGGGCGATGACGATGGCGATGAAGAAAAATACCGAGCAGGCCAGGATCGCGTTCTTCATGCCGAAGCTGTGCTGCAGCAGGCCGAGGCCCATCAGGCCGAAAATCGCCGAGAGCTTGCCGGTGAGGTTCCAGAGGCCGTAAAACTCGCCCGACTTGGTGTCCGGCGAAAAGAGGCCCACCATGGCCCGGCACGCCGACTGGGTCGCCCCGAGGCCCATCCCCGCCAGTGACCCGATCGCGAGGAACACGTGCTGCACCTCCCAGGACGTGCCGAAGATGCCGTTCAGGAAGCCGGTTGCCGGGTCCACGCCGTAGATCAGGGTGACCGATACGACCCAGAGTATGAGTGTCGACACCAGTGTGCCCTTGGCGCCCCACCGGTCCTGTAAAAAGCCGAAGAGAAGGGCTCCCCCCGCGGCCGTAAGCTGGGTAAGGATGAACATGATCATCTGCACCAGCCCCGACCACTTGATGACCTGGTCGCCGTAAATAAAGGCGAAGCTGATCACGATGGAAAGGCCTGCATAGGCAAAGAAAAATGACGACAGCAGGATGATGAGGTCGCGGTAGTCCCTTATGTCGATGAAGGTCTGCTTCAGGCGCTTGAACCCCATGGTGAAGTAGTTTTCCCCTGCCGGGAGGGTCCGCGCCGTGCCGCGCTCCTTCACCCAGAGGAACGTGGGGATCGCGGCGACGAGGAAAAAGGCGCCGGTTATGGGGCCGACCAGACGGAGGTTCGGGAAGTTCTCCATGGTGAGGGCCCCGAGGCCGAAAAGGATGATCGCCGTTGACGAGAGGCCCCCGAAGTATCCGAGGCCCCAGGCGTAGCCGGAGATTTTCCCCAGGTCATCCGGGGGCCCGAGGTCGGGGAGGAAGCTTGACACGAAGGATTCGCTGTAGGAAAAGCCGATATTGGACAGTACCACCAGGACCATGGCCAGGATGATGCTTCCCGGCGATACGAAAACCAGCGCGGCCGTTGCCAGGACCGTCAGGATGTAGCTCCCGAAGAGGAATTTTTTCTTGGCCGCCGTGTAATCCATGATGGCGCCGAAGAGGGGCGCCGTCAGGAGAACGATGAAGTAGCTGATGGAAAGGGAGGCGCTCCAGAGCAGATTCCCGAGGCGGAATTCGGGGCCGTCGCCGACAATGAGCTTGGGAAAGATGACGCAGAAGACCACGGTGATGATGACGGTGGTGTAGGACGAATTCGCGAAATCAAACATGGCCCACCCGAATATCTCCTTGCCCGATGCCCGTTTCACGGTTGCCATGATGCGGCCTCCTTCAGATAGATTCGAAGACGTCACTTCTCGAAATCGAGTTCGCGTCCCTCCTCGCTTTTCTCATAGAAGACCCATGCCATTTCGGCTCCTATGATGAAGAGGAAGCAGGTGTACCATATCCAGATCATAAGGATGACGATGGTGTTGAGGGAGCCGAAGATGGAGGTGTAATCATTGATCTCTCTTATATAATAAGAAAATAGCGATTTCACGACCTCGTAGCTGAAGGACGCGAAGAGGGCCCCCTTGAAGAGAGACATGTTGGTCAGTTTTTTCGGCGGAATGAAGCGGTAGATGATGAAGACCAGGGCCGTGTTCATGAGCAGTGTCGTGATGGAGGAGAGGATCAGGGGGATGTCCTCGATGGCGGAAACGACGCTGTTCACGATGCCGACCTCGTTTAAGTTCGACTCGACCAGGAGGGCAAGGCCGGTGTTCTTGAGTATGGCGATAAAGTTGGAAAACAGGGTTATGGCCAGGATGGAAAAGGCCATCAGCACTATGATGATGAAGTGACGGACCTTTGCCTTCCAGTAGCGCCTGCTCTCGCCGATGCGGAAGGCCTTTTCCAGGCCGCGCTCGATGATGTCGAAGATGAAGCTCCCCCACCAGAACAGGAAGGGAAGCCAGATAAAGGCGAGGTAGCGCTTCTTGTATATGATCGTGTCGATGACGGACACGAAGCGGTCAATGTCGATCGCGGGGAGCTGGCTCTTGAGCTGAGCCGCGTAAAAGGCGGCAAGGGCGTCGGACTTGTAGAAAAAGCTCATGAGGGCGATTATCACCAGGGAGAGGGGGATGAAGGAAATGAGAAGGAAGAAGGCCAGGGCGCAGGTGGAGAGCTCCCCGTCATGGTCCCCGAAGTTTTTAATGACCGAGCGGAGATCGATCAGCAGAAAGTCCCTGGCCGTCCTGACCGGCTTCAGCAGGGTGTTCGTGAGTGTGTGAAGTATGTTCCTGATGTTCATAGATTGCCCGTCCGGCAAAGGCCCCTCCTGTGTGCTCACGGTCCGGGCCTCTACCGTACGATGGATGATATTCGGCAGGGGAGATGGGCATACACCTTCCCTGCCGCAGTCTGATCGGTAGCGCCGGGAATTTCAAGAAAAAAATTAATCGTCCCTGCCGCCCAGCAGACCCGCCCTGATGAGGAAGTAGAGAAGGGTCATGATGGAGGACGCGGCCGCCGCCACGTAGGTCATGGCCGCGGCGGAAAGGACCTTGCGGACCCCCTGGAGTTCGCCCTGCGAGATCAGGCCGTATGAAGCGAGCATTTCCTTGGCGCGCGATGAGGCGTTGAATTCGACCGGCAGCGTGATCACCTGGAAGACGACGACCGCGCTGAAGAGCACGATGCCGATCTTAACCAGGCCCATGAAGCCGAGGATGAAGCCGGCGAATATTATGATCCATGAAAGCGATGATCCGATGTTGGCCACCGGCACCATGGTGTTGCGGAGGGCCAGGGGCGAATACGCCTTCGCGTGCTGGATGGCGTGCCCCGTCTCATGGGCGGCGACGCCGATGGCGGCCACGGAATTGCTCCGGAACACGTTGGGGGAGAGGCGGATCACTTTCTTTGAAGGATCGTAATGGTCAGAAAGGAAGCCCCCGGTCTCGGTAACGGTAATCGAGGTGAGGCCGTTCCTCCTGAGGAGCTCCCTGGCGGCGTCGGCCCCGGTCATGCCGGATGCGGACATGACCTTGGAATATTTATTGAAAGTGCTCTTCACCTTGACGGTGGCCACCAGCGACAGTATCAGGACCGGCGCCATCATCATCCAGTAGAGCGGATCTATGCCATAGAACATGGTAATCCTCCTGTAAATCTAATTCACATGGTGATCGGACACTATTAATATATACATTGTTACAGGGATATTTGTCAATTTTTTAATATCGTTCGGATAGTATATGGATGATAACCTGACGTAAGCTCAATAGCCATTTTTTATGCCTCTGTAATCCTGAAAAAACTTTCATGATATTCCGGATATTGTACCGCCCGTAACGAAGGGCGGTGATCCGCTGTTTGATGAACGAAGGGTGGTGATTTACATGATTCACCAATTCCGTCCGGCGAGACGCCTTTTACGTCCCAATATGATTGACAATAATGACCTGCGGTACTATCTTTGTATTATCAAAATCTGTGATGGATAGTGGTTGTGAAAAAAAATTTTGCCGTACTTCTGTGCTGTACCTCCTTCATCATTGCTGTTTTTTCCGACATGCAGCCGGGCATGGCCGCCGAGAAGAAAAAGCACGACCGGTCCGATGCCGGGTCGGACATACCCTCGATTGCGACTGACTGGTCGCGGTACAGCTGGGGCCTTTATTACAAGAACATTGCCCTGCGGGACCGCAACTCATCGGAACGGGAAGCCTATCTGAAAAAGGCGATCCAGTGCTTCAGGGACGCCGGCGCCCAGGGCGCGGCAATGGATAAAATATATTTTCAGCTTTCAGAATGCTATTTCTTCCGGAACGATTATGCCCTTTCCCTTGATTATGGCCGGAAAGCCCTTGCCGTGAACAAATCGGACATGCGCGTTTACAACAGGATTTACAACATATACCTCAAGCAGAAAAAATACGAGGAGGCCGCAGCCATCCTCGAAGACTACCTGAAGGAGCGGCCCGAATCGGTCCAGATCATGTTCATTCTCGGCGAGCACTATTTCAAGAACATGAACGACGCGGAACGGGCCACTGCCGTCTACGGGAAAGTCATCGCCCTTTCCGACCAGCTCCCCATCGAGGACTATTACAAGGAGCAGTCGTATCTCAGTCTCGCGAACATCGCCTACCGGAAAGGCGACCTGCTGCAGGCCGTCGCGATGTACCAAAACGTCCTGAACATCAATAAGGAAAACATCGACGCCCTTTACTACCTGGCCCTCACCTGCATGGACATGCATGACCTTCCCGGCGCCGAGCGGTACGCGCTGCTGTTCAATGAAAAGCGTCCCGGCGACCGGGTCATCCTGTCGATTCTCGGCAGGATCTATTACCTGCGCGATGACATCAGGGCCGTTAACCTGCTGGGACAGGCGAAGAACACCGGGTCACTGAGCGGGATCCTCGCCTGGGGGCTTTACTGCGAGCTGATCCGCAAGGACGACATGGCTGAAAAGCTCCTGGCCAGCGTGCTCAAACTTTCCCCCCGCACCATATCGGTCCACCTGGCCATGGCGCGGATCAACGCCCGGAAGGGCGACCGGAGCGCCGCCTTCAACGAATACGTGACCACCGGCGTCCTCATGTATAACAGCAGGCTGTACGAGGAATCGAAGCGCTGTTTCATGGAAGCCGGCAGGATCAACCCCGGGGTGCCCGGCGTCTATTACTACCTGGGCAAGGCATATGAGGAGACGCGGCAGTATTCGCTGGCGCTCTACAACTTCATCAAGGCGAACAGCCTGCAGCCCGACCTTGACCTGATGCTCCATATCGGCTACCTCTACGGCATGAAAAAGGACTACGACTCGGCGATGCAGTATTTCAACCGGGCGTCGGCTAAGGAGCCGTCCAACTCCCGGCCCTATTTCTTCAAGGGCCTGCTGTCGATCTGGCAGGAGGATTATCCCGCCGCGGAGCGCAACATCCAGCAGGCGATATCCCTTGACGAGAAAAGCGAAACCTATTATTTCTACCTGGCCATCGTCATGGAGAAGATGTCGAAGCTCGACCTGGCGATCGAGTCCCTTGAAAAGGCCATCCGGTTCAACCCGCAGAGCGCCCGCGCCTATAACTACCTGGGGTACCTCTACGCGGACAACAACATGAAGATAGAAGAGTCCCTGAGCCTGATCCAGAAGGCCCTCGACCTTGAGCCGAATAACGGCGCCTATACCGATTCCCTGGGCTGGGCATACTACCGCAAGGGCGATTACCGGGCGGCCCTCGAAAAGCTCCTGGCCGCCGAGGAACAATTGCGCAAGGCAAACGCACCGGATCCCGTGGTGTACGATCATATCGGCGACACCTATCTCAAGCTGGGAAAGGTCGACAGCGCCCTCAGGTACTGGCACAGGTCCAATGATATGAAAAAAGCGGACGCGATCGAGGACAAGATAAGGAAATATGAGAACAGGTAACGGCGCGCACATGAAAAAAAGGATAGCAGCACTCATGCTGGCGGCCTCGACCGTGTGGGGGTGCACGACGGGCGCCTTCCGCGATGAGAGCGCGCCGGAAGACCAGTATCACCCCTCGGGAAAGGACGGGATCCGGGCCATGGTTGACACCATTGCCGATATCAACCGCAGGTCTCCGGATTCGTATGCCCTTGATTTCACCATTGACGGGGCCTACGGCGGGAAGAAAAACAAGATGCTCGGCAGCATGGAGTTCAACCGGAAGCAGAGCGCGATGCATGTTTCCGTGGTCGACTTCATATTCAGGAGCCCCGTCATGACCCTTCTCCAGGAGGGCGACGTGATACGCGTCTATTATCCCGTGGAGAAGAAGATGTATGTTGACAATGCCAGGACGATTGACATGGCGAACTATGGCGGCGTCAGCATCGATTTCAGGATGTTTCACGACCTGATCACCGGGGTCATCCCCCTGATAAGCGGATATTCCGTGAAGCAGGGCCTTGTCGCCAATAACGGGAAGGGATCGATGCTGATACTGGAGAATCCGAACTACTACCAGACCATTTCGTTCCGCGGGAACGATCCTGACAAGATCCTGCTCATAAACAGGAAAACAAGGGAACGGATTGAGCTGTATGTAAAGAACCCGGTAGGCCAGGGGGCAAGCCGCATCTATTCGAGTGTCATGATCGTCGCCCAACGCGTACCCCTGCGCCTTGAAATCACCTTCAGGAAAATCCAGCTCAACGCGCCTGTAAAAGTAAAAACCTTTAAAGACATGAAGCTTCCCGGCGGGTTGAAGATAATCCAGATGTAGAAAAGGTATGGCTTAGATCACTCGGCAAAATATTTTGTAAACCCGGTGCTTGTATGTATCTGTCATTTCGAACCCCGCTTGCCGGGGTGAGAAATCCTGTAGACGGCATGTCCACAAAGGATTTCTCCTCATCCCTGAATACCGGGATTCGTCTAAATGACAGAGTGCCCGATGTTCTTAATATAAAATAATTCTTGACATTCAGGGGTAAATAAATAGAAATAATGCCACGATATATTATGTCACATGAAAAATTTGCTGGAATCAGCATGTTTCATGAATACGGTCGATGTTCATGACAGGTCGGCTGACGGCATCGGGGCTCTGAATTGCGATAAGATGAAAATGGACTATATCAAACCAGAAATATCCGGGAACGAGATGCGCCTGCGGTTTCTCACGGGGGAACTGGTCTTCACAACCACCTCGTTTATCCTGGAATTCATCGAGAAGATGCTCCAGTCAACCAGGGCTGACCGGATCGTCCTCGATCTCAGCAGCGTGGTCCAGATCGACTCATCGGCCGCGGGCATGTTTATTGCGCTGAAGAACAAGATGAAGAAATCGAACAAAACCCTTGTCATTAAAGGACTCTCAGACGGGGTGCGGAGGATACTGCATTACCTTGACGTGGAGGATTTTCTTGAGCTTGACGCGGCCTGAAACAAGGACGATCATCCCATGAAAAACAGACCCGCTTCGCAAGAGCGGGTTTTTTATTCCGGGGACATGTCAGAGCGAAGACCTGATCCACTGTGCCAGCTGGGCTTTGGGCATAGCGCCGGCTATTTCCTTTATTTTAATGCCGCCGCGGTAGAGATGAAAGGCGGGAACGCCGCGAATGTCATGCTGCCGCGCCAGGACCTGTTCCGCCATGGCGTTGACCGTCGCGATTTTCACCGTGCCGGCCAATTCGGCCGCGAGTTCGTCCAGCACGGGACGAAGGCCCAGGCAGTGGGGTCAGGTGGGAGTCCAGAACTCGACCAGCACCGCCCCGGGGGATGAAAGGACTTCTCTGTTGAAGGTCCCGGCGGTAACCTCGACCGGACTCCGGGGGAAGTTGAGCGCCGCGCCGCATTTGCCGCATTTGGGGCCGCTGCTGAGCTTATCGGCGCGGACCCTGTTGGCGGACCCGCAGGACTGGCATCGCAGGAGCACGGAGTCCATGGTCACCTCCTATCCGCACCGCGAGAATCCGCAGGCCCGGCATACGGAGCATCCGGATTCGAATTCCAGCGGGCCGTGGCAGTCGGGGCATACGCCGACCATGACCGTTTCCCGGATTTTGCCGTTTGTCTCGGCGATGTTCTTGGCCGCTTCATGGATGGTCTCGTTGGGATTTGAAGACGGTGTTATGCCGGAATGCCGTTCCAGGGCCTTGGCGATGGCGTCGGCGCAGGAATAGATCCGCCCGCCCTTTTCCCATGCCTGGTTGGGACAGCGCACGCCCTTTATCTGCTTGATGATCTGCTCCTTGTCGATGCCGCTCCGCAGGGCCAGGGAAATGAGGCGGCTCACGGCCTCGGTCTGGCTCGCGGCGCAGCCGCCGCCCTTGCCCATTGCGGCAAAGACTTCGAAGAGGCCCTGCTCGTCCTGGTTGATGGTGACGTAGAGAGAGCCGCAGCCCGTGGCCATCTTCCGTGTCGCCCCCCACGTGATCTCGCTGCGCGGCCGGGGGGTGATATGTCCCTGGACCGCGGCCGCGGCTTTCTCGTCGTCCGCCGACGGCCTTTTTTCCGATCTGGACCTGGTTTCGAGGACCTGGTTTTCGCGGGACTGGTCGCGGTATACCGTGACGCCCTTGCAGCCGAGATGGTATGCCATCAGGTAGACCTGCTCGATCTCCTCCATGGTGGCGTCGGCCCTGAAATTGACTGTCTTCGATACCGCGTTGTCAACGTGCTTCTGGAAGGCGGCCTGGATCCTGATGTGCCATTCCGGCGATATGTCGTGGGCGCTTACGAAAATGCGCTGGATATCCTCGGGGATCCCGTCGACGCCGGAAGCTGAGCCGTGCTCGGCTATGCGGGTCATGATGTCATCGGTACGGAACCCCTGTTCCCGGGCGGTTTCCTCGAAGAGGGGGTTCGCTTCAACGAGAATGTTGTTGTCCATAACGTTGCGCAGGTAGGCGAGGGCGTAGATCGGCTCTATGCCGCTGGAGGTGCCGGCTATGATGCTGATGGTACCGGTGGGCGCTATGGTGGTAGTGGTGGCGTTGCGAAGAGGTGTGTGCCCGTTGTCCGCGTAGGAGGAGAGGGAGAAGTTCGGGAAAGCGCCGCGTTCCCTGGCGAGCTCTTCCGAGGCGCGCTTTGATTCTTCCTGTATGGCAGCCATGATTGATTCAGCTGTTGTTACGGCGTCATCGGAATTGTAGGGGATGCCCATGCGTATAAGAACATCGGCGAAGCCCATGATGCCGAGGCCGATCTTGCGGTTTGCCAGGGTGTTTTCCTTAATCAGGTCCAGGGGATAGCGGTTGAGGTCAATGATATTGTCAAGGAAGCGGACGGCCATCCTGGTAATCTGCCGCAGTTTATCATAATCAATGACGTATGATCCCTTCTGCTTTTTGATGACCGTGTTCAGATTGATCGAACCGAGGTTGCAGGATTCGAAGGGGAGGAGCGGCTGCTCGCCGCACGGGTTGGTGCTTTCTATCATGCCTATCTTCTTAAGAGGATTTGCCGCGTTGATGCGGTCTATGAAGATAATGCCGGGTTCCCCGCTTTCCCACGCCTTCCTCACGATGAGGTTGAAGACCTCCCGGGCATTCAGCATGGAGGACACCTGTTTCGTATTGGGGTTGATGAGGGGATAGTCGCCGCCGCGCTCCAGCGCGTCCATGAATTCATCCGTAAGGGCGACGGATATGTTGAAGTTTGTCAGGGCGTTTGTATCCTCCTTCGCCCTGACAAAATCAATGATATCAGGATGGTTTACGGACAGTATGGCCATGTTGGCGCCGCGCCGCGTACCGCCCTGTTTGACAGTTTCAGTGGCGGCGTTGAAAATGTTCATGAAGGAAACCGGGCCGCTTGAAACACCGGCGGTCGACTTGACGATGTCGTCCTTGGGCCGGAGCCGTGAAAACGAAAAGCCGGTGCCGCCGCCGCTCTTATGGATGAGGGCCATGTTCTTTACCGCGTCGAATATCTTGTCCATGGAGTCCTCCACCGGGAGGACGAAGCACGCGGAGAGCTGCCCCAGGGGTCTGCCGGCGTTCATGAGCGTGGGTGTGTTGGGCAGGAACTGGAGATCTACCATCATATCGTAAAATTCATCAGCCAGCCTGTTGACATCGGCGGCAGGTTTCCCGTAGATGAGATCCGCGGAGGCCACGTACATGGCAACGCGCTTGAAGAGGCCCACCGGTGTTTCGATGATATTTCCCTTGTCGTCCTTGGCGAGATAGCGCTTTTCCAGCACGAGGCGCGCATTATCCGAAAGCCGGGGTTCTTTTTTTGACGAGATGATGATATCGGTCCACTCCATTTTGGTATCCTGTATAGGTTAATAATAGCTATGATGAATGTCAGTGCGCGATAACGGCGCGGCCGATGACGTTCGCCGGGAAATCACGCTCTGCTTCTAGTTTACATTATGGCAGTCTTTATTACGAGTCTAACTGATTATTCGATATACCCGCCGGCAATTGCCGGTCCGGATGTTCCCTGATGGTACGTATTATTAAAGAAAAAACTGCTTTTTCCAATAGAGATAAGCAGTTTTTTGAGGTCCCTATCAATAGTAATATAGTATTGTATGAAATCCTATTCAAGAATAATGTCAACACTTTATTATGTCATATTGCAAAAAGATTTTTTGGTGCTTGATCTGGGGGTAATATACAGGCTCCGGGCTGGAGCAGTTTTTCTATTTGTGGTGGATATCCCCATATGAATCTCCAACATATGATGCCATCGATTACTTCTCTCAAAATTACATAATTTTTGTACTGATAGTTATCGGTCTTTTTCACTTTCATTATGTTATCGCCATATTTGTGGAAAGCATAGGCAAGGATTGAAGAAACAGACATTTTCAGCAGTTTTCTGAGGTCCAGAAGATATTCATAATCATCAATCCGCAGGTGTATATGAAATCTGTGCCAGTTTTCACGGCTGCTTCTTGGCTGATACTGGACGAGTTTCCCCATCCGCCCTGGATCAGGTATGTTCTTCATGGCTTTCTTCAGCATGAGTATGATTATTTTTGAGCTGGACGTGCCCAGAGCAAGAGCCGCCTTATTGATTTGCGCCAGTACATCAACATGAACATAGAGAGTTGTTTCCATTGCAGACCACATCCTTTTCTTCGTATCAACAGATATACGATTAGATATGATCAAAATGAAAAAATTTTCACTTGTGGAGAATATTTTTTTTCCGGAGGAAGTACCGATAACTATCCGGCGGTGGAATAGAGTATCTTGCCCGAATCTACGAAGCTGTAATCTCCAAGAGGTTCCACCGTCTTCCGGAACTTCTTCGATTGCAGTGACTCAATGAAAAGCTGTATCCCCTTTTCGAAGAAGGTCTCCTTGCCAATGACCATGTCAAAGCTTTCCCGCGCCAGGGGGATGAAGGGAAGGTCCATAAGTTTTGATATTGCCACCGTTGATATGCCGGCATCGGCTTTTCCTGCCAGTATGGAAAGGCCTATCTCGAAGTGCGTGTTTACCTCATTTTGATACCCTTCTATAGCGGCAGGATCGATGCCTGCTTTCTTCAGGTTATGTTCGAGGAATATACGGATCCCCGAGCCCTTCTGCCTGTTTATGAAGCGGACTCCGGACGCGATGTCTTCGATTTTTTTCACTTTCTTTGCCGTGTCAGGTGAAACCAGTATGCCGATTTCCCTGTAAAAGAGATGGACAACTGCGATCTTCTTGTCTGCCAGGTGCGACGCGATATAGGGGATGTTGTAGGTTTTTGATTCAGGGTCAAAAAGGTGGCACCAGGCGATGTCTGATTTCGATTCTTTCAGGAACTCCAGTCCCTGCGTGCTGCCGATATTACAGGAAAAAATGGAAAAGTTCTCGGAGTTGTTCTGGCTGATCAGGAGGTCCAGCACCGGGTCGTTGCTCCCGGCAGCGAGAATGCGGTTCCCGGGCCCGGCTGATTGTTTCTTGTCCGGGTTATGCCGCGCCGATGAATCGATCCACTCGTCAATAAGGTGCTTCGGGAATATCCACTTGCCGGTGACCCGTGTGCAGGGTATGGTGCCTATCTTGATGAGGGCGTAGACCTGTTTTTCGTTGATGCCGAGGTACTCGGCTACCTCTTTTGTGTTCATTAATTGTTCCGGCATAATAATCCTCGGGGATGATGGTTAACTGTACTTTGCGACTCTGTTACAATTGAAAAGATACAGAACTCCTGCAGATAGTCAATACAATTTATACAGGATGTTCAACTTTTAACGCATGCGCGAACGTATTCTACGAGGGTATTTCACTTCCTTCCGGCCAGACTGGATAGAAAAGAGGCATTCCGCCATATTCTTTAGTGCCGAACTTGGACAGGAACTTCTGTATCTCCTCTGATAAAAGAAAATCGGCAAGCATTTTCGCGCCTTTCATGTTGGCGCCGGGTATGCGCTTCGGGTTTGCCTCCATGACAACATAAGGGCGGCGCATAAGGGGGTCGCCCTCAACCATGATCTTCATGGAGCCCAGCTCTATCTTTTCAAACAGCACCGGCATGCAGCCGAAGACCACGTAGGCGTTGTTTTTTCAGCGAAGGTGGTGATGTTGCTGGACTTCCCGCCTTCGTCTTTTATTGCCCAGCTTCCACGGGGGCGCACTCCGGCCCTGGCCCAGAGCGTGTGGGCGAGCTCCCTGCCGCCTTTGTTCATTGCGTCGAGATAGTGGGCCCGGGCTGCGGCGATACGCTTGAAGGCTTCGATCCCGCTCCTGAGTCCCCTGATCTTCGCCGGGTCTGAAGGCGGACCAACGATGACCAGGTCGTTTCGCGCCCAGCGGCGCATGTTCATGCCATAACCGTCCGCAACCAGGTCCGTGGTGATGTCGCCGGAATGCATGGTAAGCAGGTCCGCCTTTCCCTCTCGGAATACGCGGTCAAGGATGGGCCGCGGGCCGTGGGCGACCACCACGATCTTGTATCCTGTTCTAGCCTCGAAGCGCTTTGAAATCTCATCCCACAGTCCGGTCATGATCATGCCGCCGATGACAGCGGTGCGCACGATTGTTGGATCTTGTCCAACTGATGTGATCCTTTCCTTGCTTTTTTTCCCTTTAGCGGAAAGGTGGAGAGGGTTAAGGATGATGATGAAAATTGTGATCCCTGAAAGGATTGTAGTGATTGTTTTTTTCATGCCATTCTTTAAATAATGGAATAATTATTACAAAAGATAACCAAAAAGGAATATATTGTGTAAAGGTAAAAAAAATAACATTAACTTACCGATGATTACAATTATTCGTTGACAATTGATTATTTACTTACTCCAATAATACTATATTAATCTTTTGGAGGATAGTATGAAAAAGATCATTCTTTGTTTTTGCATTGGTATTATATCATTTACAATGAGTTGTAAAAAAGACACAGGGGACGAAATAAATCCATTGGCCCTTCTGGCTTTTGTGGGAAGTTCGACCTTGACTGTTCATGCCACGTATACCGGTACTGAATCTGTTGATCCAGATGCTACAAAAAGAATATATGTTTATTTATATAGTGCCATGCCTACCAATACGCGTGATGTAGAGCCGAGGTATACGGGATCTACAGCTGCAGCGGTAACAGTTAATGTGGAAGAAACAATAACCATTAATAATATCATCGATGGTGATTATTATGTTCTGGTGTTTTATGATTATAAATATGGCAACAACTATGTTCCTAATCAGTACGATCGTTATGAATTATATGATAACGTAGAGCTACCTGTCTCTGCCTCTACACTTGCCATATCAGGTGATACCGATCTTCCGGGTATAAGTTTTGGAGATGAGTATCAATTGGCAAATAGTGGCGGATATTAATATTTTATTTTAATGAATAATATTAATGTATTTCAAAAATTAACGCGCGCCTGGGCGCGCGTATCTTTCTGTATTTGCTTCTTGTTTATTTTTATCTTGCAGCCGGTCATATCACAGGCTCGGCAGGGTGAACCGGATGAATCAGTTAAGGATAAGGCTGTTGAGGAGCAGGAAAATAGAAAGGATAATACCTCAGATAATATTGGCGGGGGTGATAGTGGTAAAGGCTCGGGACGGAGGCGCGGCGGCAGACACAATGTCTTTACCATCGGTGAGATAGTGGTGAAAGGTGAGTCCATAGCCCACATCGATCAGGCTGCCACCACCACGGAAATAACCGAGCGTGACCTGAAGGCCCGGGGCAACCGCACCCTGGACGAAGCCATGTCCACGGTTCCCGGGGTGCAGGTGGAGGCGCACCAGAAGGGGCACATGCGCGTGAAAATTCGCGGCTTCGACCAGGACAAGATAGCCATACTGGTTGACGGCATGCCCGTGGCGGACGTCTTTTCAACGGACATAGACCTGTCGGATATATCGGTGAAGAACATTTCCCGCATCTACGTGAACCGCGGCGTGTCGTCGGCCCTGTACGGTGCAAGCGGCGCTGTCGGCGCCATCAACATTGTGTCGAAAAAACCGCAAAAGCTTTTTGCCCGGGGCGGCGTTGAATACGGCATGTATAACAATTATACCATTGATGCAGCTGTGGGCGGGCCCTTCAAGAATTTCTACGGCTGGATCACCGCGTCGGTTCAGAATTCCGACGGGTGGCGGCCCTCGCGGCATCTCGACATCGGTAAAAGGCTTGCCTGGACCAACAGGTTGATACGCTATTACGTCTACGGCGTCAGCCCGGCGGATATCAATGTGCCGGGACCCTGGCAATATATTTTTGAAACGGGTAAATGGAACCATACCGATTTCAGGAAGTACAGCACCCTGACCCGGTTCGGGTATGAATATAAAGATATCCTCGATGTGGGGGTCTCGGCCCGCTTTACCTATGGATCAAACAGGACCAACACCTATCAGAACCGCTGCTACAGCGACTACAAAATCAATAATCTTGCGTGGGGTGATCCCGTTTTTCATTTCACGTCAGGGAAAGATATAAAAAAAGCCGGTCTCGCGAATCGGTCTTTCAGCTGGCCTGAAAAATATTATATAACCGTATCTCCCTATGCAAAGATCAATTATAAGTTCTTTTCAATCAAGGTGCAGGGCTTCTACTCTCAGAATTATGCCAAGCAGGAAGGGTTCCTGGATAATGCCTGCCTCTTCCCCAAAGATCCGGCAGCGGTAATACCTGGTGCTGTAAATTATGAACCTTTTTACGACTATAAAACCTATGAATCCTACGGCATCCAGGTCTATCCTTCATTCAGGATAGCGTCATGGAACCGGCTCAATTTTGCTATCCTCTGGCGAGGAGATGAAATGGAAGGGCGGCAGCAGGCAAAATCCATCCTTTTAAGCCCCAGGATTTTCATGGAGCAGGGGATGTCGAAGTACAAGGTCAATTACCTGAAGGCCTACTTCCTGACTGTCGCAGTCGAAGATGAAATTTCCATAAAGGATAAGTTGAAAATCACTGCCGGCGTCTCCTATGACGCCCAGGATTTTCTCACCCATAAAACAAGGCACGAGGAGAATTCCTATATTTACGGCAACGCCTATATCGTTAAAGGAAAATCGATGATATGGGGCACCAGGGATTCCTTCAATCCGGTGGCCGGCCTGGTGATCAACGCTGTCGAGGACCTCCTGACCATGAAGAGCGCCTTTTCCATGAAGACCAGGTTTCCTACCCTGGGTGAATACGAGAAGGTGTCCAGCCCACTGTATGACCGGGGCCTTAAGCCTGAACGGTCTTATAACGTGAATGCCGGGTTCCAGTTTTTTTTCTTGGAGAAAGATCTTGAATTCGGATCCGATTACTTCTACAACATTGTCAGGAACCGGATAGAGAAGATAGCCGGGGGCGAAGAGCCGCCGGTGAACATCGACCGCGTTGATTCCCAGGGTTTTGAAACAACGGTCGCCTATCGTAAGAAAAATATCGCCAAGGTCATGGAGATCAGAGCGTCGGCGTCATACACGTTCCTCCACGCCCGGAACCTGGACACGTCGTGGGAAGAGGCGGTGAATAAGGGGAAATACCTTGAGAATACGCCGGCTCACCAGGTCATTGCCGATGTCCGGTTTTCCTTTTCCAGCGGGACTTCCTTCGGGATCTGGGGCACCGCCCTGATAGACCAGGTCATGTACGTCCAGAGTGTGGCCCCGCCGCCCGGGACGTTCTTTTATTCACGGCAGTTCTTCGACACGGTGCAGATGCATAACCAGTTCAACCTTAATGTGAAGATTTCTCAGGTGATATGGGAGCATTTCACCCTCTATGTTCTCTTCAAGAATATCCTCGATGATTACAATCCTGATCCTTTCAATCCCGGGCCGGGATTCACGTGCTACGGCGGGTTTGAGGCGAAGCTGTAAGTTATTTCTTTTCCAGCAGATACGTGAAGAAGCCCGCCTTCCTGAGGGCGGCAAGGGTCAGGGCGCCCAGCAATCCCCCCAGGGCGCCGAAGACGATGTAGCCTACCAGCGCCTTGGCCAGTCCCAGGACGACAAACCCCACCGGCGCCCCCGCTGCCATGCCGAAGATCCACTTGACTATGAACTTGCACAGGTGGCCGAACATGCCGGCCAGCATGGCGCAGGCGTAGTTCTCCGGGTCGCGCAGCAGGAGGAGGCCCAGGTCAGCGCCGATGCCGGCCATGGTATAGGACAGGAGGGTGTTCAGCCCGCCCAGGTCGCCCAGTCCCAGGAAGGCAGCCATGATGCCCGAGGTGAGGCCCACCAGGCTCGCCGCTCCCCGCTTCGGCACAACCCGGGCCGCCACGATGATGATGGCCATCCAGAAAATCCCCGAGTGTCCCGAAAGCTGCAGGGGTAGGTGCAGGGCTATCTTCGCCACCACGATCAGGGCCGCGAACAGGGCCAGCAGGAAGAGCTGGAACGTGGAAAAATACCGTTCCTTCACTTTTTAAGTATCTCGATTCTATCTATGTCCTGGACCCACTTCTCCCTGGTGTCAAGGTCCTTCATGGTCGATACCAGCTTCAGGCTCCCCTGACGCGACAGGGCCAGGATGATTTTATTCTTCTCGTTGGATATATCCTTCCACGTAAGCCCCGCTTTCTTGCCGCGGCTGGAGCTTGAGACCACCACCATGGTGTCTGGCGATAGCTGTTCTTCCTTGATATATTTCAGAAGCACATCGCGGAGCAGCCATCCTTCCTGGAGCTTGTTCTCGGCTTTATCCTTGAAGCCTGCCTTGGCAAGCCCTGTTGTGTTCTTCTGGCAGAAGTTTGCCAGGAGCTCGCCGCCGGATAAAAAAGGAACGCACCCCTCGGTGAATTCCTTGTCCCCGGAGGTGCCGGCGCGGTACAGGTATCCTCCCCGGCGGGACGAGTGGATGACAAGGATCGCTCCGACAACGGCGGCGATGATTACGATGGCGATGATGATGCGGCGTGTGGTACTCATGGAATATTACCTCCAGATGATTATTGCTGCTGCTACCATGCCGGCCCCGGCCAGGATTGCCCAGTCGATGGCTCTCATGGACAGCCTGTTGAAGGCCGTGCGATGGGGCGACTCGAAGCCTCGGGCGTAGGCAGCTTCGGTCATGGACCAGGCCCGCCGGGCCGTGAGCACTACCGCCGGCACGGTGAGGCTCACCAGGTTGCGGACCTGCTCGACGATATACCGCCACCCTTTCGGAGCTTCGAAGGCCCCCCGGGCCCTCTGGGCCTCCAGTATCCCCCGCCATTCCGTGTCTATGCTGCTCACGGTCTGGAAGGAGAGGCTGATGCTGAAGGCGTACCGGTAGGGGACGCGGAGCCACACCAGGGCCAGGCAGAGCTCCGACGGCGTGGTGGTGGAAAAGAACATGGCGAAGACCCCCGCCATCAGGAGGAGCCTCAGGGTTACAACCACGGCAAGATCAAGGGATATGACCAGCCAGTCAACCAGGAAGAGAACCCCCAGTATCCACTTGAGCTTCCACGCCTGCCGGGCCGCTTCAGGGAGGAGCCGCGCCCATAGAAGAAATATTACATATATGATGGCGAAAAAAATAATTTTTCCCAGGGGGAGCATCACCGCCAGGGATGCGCACAGGCACAGGGCCAGCTTGGTGCGCGGGTCAGCTTTGCGGATGGGCGACGACTCTATTATGCGCATGGCATGGGTCATGCCGTATGTGGAGTTCAGGTTCATGCCGTTATCACCCTCTGTCCCGTTTCCGTCAGCCATGGGGGAACGAATAGGCCGGCCCGTTTCCACGCGTCTGCGTCGCGGAAGACCTGTTCGGGCGTTCCGTCCGCCGCGATCCCGTCCTGCCCGAGGAGGATCACCCGGTCGGCCATGGCCGCGAGGTGCAGTTCATGAGTGGTGAAGAGGACGATTTTCCCCCGGGCGGCGAGGCCCCGGCAGATATCAATCAGCATTTTCTTGTGGGCCATGTCCTGGCCCAGGGAGGGTTCGTCAAGCAGGATGCCGTGGGCCGCCTTGCGCATGAGCACCGTTGCCAGGGCCACGCGCTTCTTCTCCCCCTCGCTCAGGATAAGGGGCGGCGTGTCTTCGTACTGCCGGAGGCAGAGGGTCTCCATGAGCCAGGCGTACCACGCCATGTCCGGGTCTTTCACGCGGTAGAGGATCTCTGACCGGACAGACGCGTTGAAGAGCTGGAGATCGGCGTTCTGGTAGACCTGTCCGAAGTCGGGACGCATGGCGTCAATGTCGATGCTGCCGCCGTGTTTCTGGAGTCCCGCCAGGGCGCGGACCAGGGTGGTCTTGCCGCTGCCGTTTCTGCCGACAACCGCGGTGACCTCGCCCGGTTCAATGGAAAAGGAAAGATTCCTGATGATATTTTTTCCGCCGATGGTTACGGCCAGGCCCGAGACATTGAGCTTCGGGCCTCGCTTTTCATCGGACGCGGCCCGGGCCCATCGTCCCGGCGCCCCGGTGCGCTCCGGGGCTGTTGCACTGTCAAGGGCCGCTATCCGTATCCCCGGCAGTCCAGCGAGATAATCGGAACGGTGCTCGAAGATGACGATGGCGGTCCCTGCGCGGGCCAGCTCCGAAAGATATCCGGCGAATTCCGTGGCGGCAGTGACATCGAGCATCGACAGGGGCTCGTCCAGGATCAGCACCGGCGGCCTGCGGGCGATGATGGCCGCCAGGGCAAGCTTCTGCTGCTCCCCGCCGGAAAGGGTCTGGGGGGCGCGGCCACGGAAGCTGCCGAGGCCGAAACGTTCCAGCGCCTCATCCATCCTGTCCCGCATTTCCCCGCGGCCAAGGCCCAGGTTTTCAAGGCCCATCAGTATTTCTTCTTCAACGGAATTTCCCAGCATCTGCATGGCCGGGTTCTGGAAAACGAATCCCGCGGATTCGGCAAGCCTCCAGAGGGGTGTGCCGGCAGTATCGAGTCCGCCGATGCGGACGCTGCCCTTCATGGTGCCGTGGTAGATGTGGGGAATGAGTCCCGTGATGCAGCGGGCGAGGGTGCTCTTGCCGCACCCTGACGAGCCGGTCATGTGCAGCATCTCCCCTGACCTCACGGAAAAATCGAAGGGCCCGATTCCCCGGCCGTGCTGGGGATAGGCGTAGGATAATTCGTGTATCTGTATCATGTCAATTCAGCTTGAGCGGCTCCCAGTGGTCTTCGCGCCATTCAACATAGGCAACGGGTTTTCCGCCCCGGCGCGCCGGCCGTATTTTGTCCGACATCACCATGCCGGCGGTTACGGTTTTTTCATCAATGGTGCGGACTTCCATCACGCCGGCTTCGAGGACCGCTTCCACCGGCAGGAGGCCGCTCAGATCGCGCACCCGCCCGCAGAGAAGGTAGCGCCCGTCGTCGCCGGTTGCGGTGAGTCCCACGGAGGCCAGGGCGCCGATAACGCCGTCCTCGGTGCCCCCCAGGCCTTCCAGGGCAATGCCGAGGGTCCGGGCGAGGTCCCGCGCCTCGGCCTGGGTGACCAGCCGTTTCTGGGCATTGCGGCCGTGCGCAATGACCTGGTCAGGAATATCCCGTGTCACGCAGAGGCCGGGATCGCTGCCGACCTGGAAATCGGAAAGCATGAGGGCCTTTACTCTGGTGAACAGGGCGGTCAGGTCGGTGCTGTTTTTTTCCTGAAGGATTATCGTTGCGCTGCTGTTATGGCTGGTGAAGGGGACCCGCGCGTCCTGTAAGAGCTGGTGCCGCACCACGCCCTGCACGGTAAAGTCGTTTGCCAGGATAGCGGCGATGTTCCTCGCAAGGCGTCCGGTGCCGCGCGATTTTAGTGTGTCCGTGTCGTCAATGCCGATGAAAATCATTTTGAACCAATACTATTAAGAAACTAATTGTTTTTATTATCTGCTGCTTTTTTCATTGATAATAGTAACTATCAATATGGTCAAGCAATATGATGAAAATTAGTATTTTTTTGTAGTTTTTTGGTATTTTTTTCAAGTAATAATTATTTTGATAATTAATATTATTAAATAAGAAAAAAATCACAAAAAATCATATACAAATTATATATAACTATAAATTCATTAATATCAATTGGGAGTTTGTATATGAACAAAATTACGGGCATATTATTGACAATATATTCAGCAGTCTTTTTTCTTTTAATCCCTGCCTATGCAAAAGAAAAAGACATCATTTTCGCCACCACCACCAGCACCCAGGATACAGGCCTCCTGGATGAGCTGATACCGGTCTTCGAAAAAAAGAGCGGCTACAGGGTGAAGACCATTGCCGTGGGTTCCGGCCAGGCCATGGCCATGGGCGGGAAGGGCGAGGCGGACGTGCTCCTGGTGCACTCGAAGGACGCGGAGGAGAAGTTCGTGAAGGATGGTTTCGGCATTAACCGCCGCATTGTCATGCATAATGATTTCGTTATCCTGGGACCGAAGGACGACCCGGCACGGATCAGGGGCCTTGCATCTGCGGCGGATGCGTTCAGGAAAATTGCCGCGTCGAAGTCGCTCTTCGTGTCGCGGGGAGACAAGTCCGGAACCCATGTGATGGAGCAGAAGCTCTGGAAGAAGGCGGGGCTCAATCCTGAAAAAGAAAAGTGGTATCAGCAGACCGGCCTCGGCATGGGCCAGACCCTGGCGGTGGTCGTGGAAAAGAGGGGCTATACCCTATGCGACCGCGCCACCTATCTTTCGCGGAAAAACAAGATCGACGCCGCGGTCCTGGTGGAGGGCGATGCCGCCCTGCTGAACATCTACCACGTGATCGAGGTGAACCCGAAAAAGTTCCCCAGGGTCAACGCGGAGGGCGGGAAGGCCTTTGCGGATTTCTGGGTAGCCCCGGAAACGCAGAAGCTGATCAAGGATTTCGGGATCAGGAAATACGGCGCCATACTCTTCCATCCGGATGCAGTGAAGTAACGTACGATAGATGGACCTCATAGTAAACGGCATCATCCAGGCCTTCAGCCTGATCGTCTCCCTTGACCCAGAGGTCGTGGAGGTAACCCTCCTTTCCCTGAAGATATCGGGGGCCGCTACCCTGGCGAGCACCGTCATAGGCGTGGGCGCGGGCACGGCCGTGGCGCTCCTCCGCTTCCCGGGAAAGCGCTTCGTTATCAGTGTGATCAACACCGGCATGGGCCTTCCGCCGGTGGTTGTGGGCCTCTTCGTTACCCTCTTCATCTGGCGGAGCGGGCCCCTGGGCGGACTCGGACTTCTTTACACGCCGGCGGCCATGGTGCTGGCGCAGATCGTCATAGCTGCGCCCATCATCACCGGCGTTACCCTTGCCGCCATGCAGAAGCTTCCGGCCAGGCTGCGCCTGCAGATCCTCGCCCTGGGCGCCACGCGGCGTCAGCTGGTATGGCTTCTCATGAAAGAGGCGCGTCTTCCCCTCCTCACCGCTGTCATGGCGGGTTTCGGCGGCGTCATATCCGAGATCGGCGCTTCCATGATGGTGGGGGGCAACATCAAGGGCTACACCAGGGTCCTTACCACCGCCACGGTAATGGAAACCGGCAAGGGGAACTTCGAGCTTGCCATTGCCCTCGGCGTGATTCTCCTCATCCTCGCCTTCACGGTGAATTATATCCTTACCGCGGTCCAGCAGAGGAAGCAGAAATGAGCGGACCCATCATGGAAATAACGGACCTCCAGGTCATCCGGAACAACATGCCTGCCCTTTCCGTTGCCGGCCTCTCCTTCAGCGAGGGACGCGTCTATTCCCTGATCGGGCCCAATGGCGCGGGCAAGTCGACCCTGCTCCTGTCCCTCATGGGCCTGGTGCGGCCCGACCGGGGCAGAGTACGGTACCGCGGCGCGGATATTCCGGGGGGAGCATCAGCCCATCGGTACCGCCGGAACCTGGCCATGGTGTTCCAGGAGCCGCTCCTGTTCACCGGGTCGGTATTTGACAATGTCGCGTCGGGCCTGAAGTTGCGGGGAGTGAAGCGGGAAGAAACCAGGACCGTCGCGGGACAGGCGATGGAACTGCTGGGGATATCCCACCTGTCAAAGCGCCGGGCCGGGGCGCTCTCCGGCGGCGAGGCCCAGCGGGTCAGCATCGCCCGGGCCCTGGCCGTGGATCCGGAGATCCTTCTTATGGACGAACCCTTCTCGTCCCTGGATGCCCCGTCGCGGGAGGCACTCATCGCCGATCTGGAACACATCATCAGGGAACGAGGAATCACAACGGTCTTTGCGACCCATGACCGCGGCGAGGCTATGCGCCTTGCCGATGAGATCATCGTGATGAACGGCGGCGCCGTTGTCCAGACCGGGAGCCCCAACGAAATTTCCCTGTACCCTGCCAGCGAGTTCGTCGCCTCCTTTATGGGGACCGAGACCATCCTTACCGGCAGGGTAACCGGGTCCGGGGGCGGCCTCCTGGTCCTGTCGGTTAACGGCACGGTAATTGAAGCGGCGGGGGATGCCGGGCAGGGAAGCATCGTCACCTTCTGCGTGCACCCGGAGAGCATTCTTTTCTCCCATGATCGCCCCGGGACAAGCGCCCGTAATTCCTTCAACGGCAGGGTGACGAAAGTTGTGCCGGCCGGGTTGTACCGCAAGGTGTATGTCGATTGCGGCATTACCCTCATGGGATATGTCACCGCCCGGTCGATGGAAGACCTTGGCATCAGGGAGGGGGGTGAGATCACCGCATCCTTCAAAGCCACGGCCGTGCATATCATCAAGACGATTCCAGCATAAAGACCTGTAAAAAGTAAAATTTCATATCTCTTCAATTTATGAATAGGTAGACAGGATTAACAGGATAGATAAATCCGGCCTAATCATTATCTGATCACAATAATTCAAATTCTGACCGATCTAGTGCAAAATCAGATCGATCTGGTTTTGGCTGGAATTGTATACAATATTTTAATAAATTTATTGCAGACAGTCCGGACGGTTTATATACTGATCACCGGAAATGATTGTGAACGTATGAAACCGGTTTCTCAACATTATTGATACGAGGGGGTTCCTATGAAGGTTCGTTTTTTTCAATTTTTTCTAATCCTGCCTTTGATCATAATGGGCCTGGGGTATTCCCTTATGAGCTGTGCCGATAATCAGGGGTATCCCACCGCGCTTCTGGGCCTGGTTACCGATAACTATCCGGCGCGATCGAGCAGTTATTATTACGATAGTATATATCCTCCCCACTGGCTCAACTGGACGACGGACGGATCGCCGTCAATAGAATGCGGGGCGTCGTATCTCACGGGCGGAGTCAAGTGCAGCGGGCGGTACTGCGATAACGTCAACCTCCTGTGCCGGGGTTCCGGGTATAGCCAGACCTCCAGCTGGTGGACCGACTATTTTTCGGAAGAGGGGACCAACTGGCGGGTGTGCGATAACAATGCCTTCGTCACCGGCATACGGTGCACGGGGAGCTACTGCGACAACATGTCCCTCCGCTGCTCGCAGCTGAATAACGGCGGCATCCGGCGGGACTGCTACTGGACCGGGTACCTTTCGGAAGAAGACGGCGGGACCTTTGTCGCGCCGGAATCGATGTTCGTGGCCGGCGCCCGCTGCTCCGGAAGGTACTGCGACAACATGCAGTTCTATCTCTGCCGGGCCGACGGGGACACGGCCCCGGCCGATTTAGGCGCCCTTGCCCGGAAGTTCGCGCCGCGCCTCAGGTTCGACCAGCTCTTCGGCACCGATTCCGGCGAACAGAGCAAATGCTTTCCCAGCGACCCCCAGGTATATTATACGCAGCGGTCACTTGGCGTTAATCCGGTTGCCCTGTGCAACAAGGATTATTCCACCATCGCGAACAACCGGGTCCCGGTTTTTTACATAGCCAAGCAGTGCGGCACCAACACCGTAATCATACGCTACTGGTACTTCTACGCCTGGCAGAGCACCTGCTTCACCAGCTTCGGTTCCCACGCGGCCGACTGGGAGTCCCTGGCTGTCATGATCGTCGACGGTCAGCTGAAGCGGGCCGCCTTTTACCAGCATGGCGGATGGTACACGCGCACTGCCGGAAGCTTCGAGACCGTCGGCGGGACGCACCCGGTCGCGTATGTCGGGAAGAACGCCCACGGTTCCTATCACGATTCCGGCGGCTCCGGGGGGTGCCTCTATTTCGAGGATTTCCGGAACCCTGGAAGCAACGATTATCACATGGACACCTGGAACAACCTGGCGGCCATAGAGCGGGGCGGCTCATCGCCGTCGTGGATGAACTGCAGCGGCGACGGCTGCTTTGACGGCATCGGCCATCCCATCGACCAGACCGGGGAGGTCTGCGGCTTCGGGGGCTGCAACAAGGACGGCTGCAGCAAGTCCCAACTAGGCGGTAACGTTCCCTTCATTACCGCGCCCTGACGGTGGGATAAGTATCGGTTATGTGGTGTGCGCAGGGGGGCGTGCTGAAATTTCCCCCAGCCCCCGAGAGTGGATATATAATCAGTACTGATCCCTAAAGCCCCCCTCCGGGGGGGTTGGGGGATTCCCTTTGTGTATGTATTCCTCGATCAGGTCCGCCACCGCGGAGGCGCCGCGCGTGTTCAGGTGGAGAAGGTCCGTCAGGTAGTATAAACCGTTTTCTTCGGATATTTCATCGTAGGATTTTCGCAGAAGGTAGTGCTTTGCCAGCACGATGTACAGGGGCATCTCGGTGTCACCCTCGTAGCGGAGCTCCGGGGCAACACCCCGTCCCTCAATGCCGCGCGACATGGTCTCGTTCAGCGGCAGGTAGTCTACCTTCTGCTCCGCCGCAACGTCGCGGATGATCCGGCTGTATTCAGCAGCGCGCCGGTACGCATCGCTTCCCGGCTCTTCGCCGATGGGGGGAAGAGACAGGAGGGCGATGCGGGCCTTCGTCCTGGCCTTCAGTTTTACACAGAGAGCCGTCAGGTTCTCGCGGAACCATTCCCTGTCCGGTTTCCGCGGGAGGTTCATCTCGCTGATGGCGCGCTGCGCGGACCGGTCATTAAGGGAAGCGTTGGCGTCGTTGGTGCCGATAAGGATGGTGATGACAGCGGGATCGCACCGGATGATCGCGTCCAGGCGCAGACGGAGGTTAAAGGCAAGCTCGCTGTTGATTCCGGCATTGACGAAGGCATATCCCCGGAGCTTCGGGCGCCGTGCGAGGATGTCCACGTAGTCGACGCTCACCCTCCCGTGGGTGATGCTGTCGCCGGCGCACACCACCACGGGACACTGCCGGGCGGCTCTGCCCTTCGCCAGGAAAGAGCGCGGATTGTTGTCCGGGAGACGCTGCGCGTCCCTGTATATGATTCCATAGATGACTAGTGCCGAGGCAAGAAGGACAGCCGGGACCAGCAGGGCGATCAGTACCTTTTTATTCATGGCATCAGTATGCAGGTTATGGCCGTGACTGCAACAACTAAATGATCGTTTTCATGGGGGGGACACGGCAAAACCGGGACGTATGGTTACTGAGCGATTATCCTGTATGCGGACACCAATGAAATAATACCAAAGCCTGCCAGGCATGCCCCGGCAAAGGCTATCAGGTATCTCTGGTATTTTTGATTGATGACCCTGTGGAGCCTGCTGATGCCATAGATCAGCGGGATGAACCAGGCCAGCACGCCCGCCATGATCACGGCAACGGTCATTACGGCGCCGGCGGCGGATCCGGGGACCCGGTCCTTCCAGACCAGGAAAAAATTGCCGGCGATGGCGATCCACCCGATGATGGTCATGGGGTTAGTAAGTGTGATAAGGATTCCGGAAACGAAGGTGACCCAGGGCCGCGACTGGAGCGTGGCCGCGCTTTTCGCGTCCGCGCCGTCCCCTTCTTTTGCCGATGCCACGGTGGCGACGCCGATCAGGACCAGGAGGAGGCCGCACAGGACCCAGAGAATGAACCTGTTCCCGTCGCTTTGAATGAATTTCGTAAGGCCGAAATAGACCAGGCAGATATAGAATATGTCCGTGAGGCTGGACCCCATGGTGAAAACCAGGCTGTTCCTGAAGCCGTACTGGAGGGCCCGCTGGCAGGCGATGACCGTGACCGATCCCGGGGGGATTGCCACGATGACGCC
>CALMRZ010000068.1 GCA_937872225.1 uncultured Spirochaetota bacterium | reverse complement strand
GGTCGACAAGCTTGCCCTTGACGGTCACGCCTGACCGGAGAACGATGGTGGCCGCTTCAATGTTAATCGTTGTAATAAAAAGCGTAAGTAAAGTCGTTAGAGTTAAAAGTAAATTTTTTTTCATCGGTTTGACCTTGTTACTAATACTAGATTATTAGTTTCAAGTAATCTGACTCTCTAAAATAATAATTACTAACAAAGTTATTCATGGTATACTGTATACAATATCAAAACCAAAATAATGCTTGTTTGCTAAATTGTCAATAAAAAAACCCATCCGGATGGGATTATTTTTATTGTATTGATTGATGATTTTTATAGACATAGTTTTTTAATTTTTATAGTAATTATCTTTTTCATCAAGATCCATTATAATCCAATATTTTGGATATTTTTATATAAAAGTATTAAAACATAGAGTAAATCCCTAATATGTATAAAAATTATTATTGAATATATAAATTATATTTATATTTAAGTATTTTAGCAATAACTGATGTCATCATAAGATAATAGCGGAATCTGTTATTTTTGTATAAATAACACCAAAATAAACAATAAATAAAAGATTGTCTCCTGGCGGGTGATAAATACTATTTTAATAAATTGTTTTATGCAGCATCAGGGTTTTTCGAACTTATCCGTCCATAAATCATGAAGGCTGCACTTCGCGTAGACCTTAAGGTTCTTTTTATTGCCGGGAATATTTGCGGAATAAAATTGTGCTTCAAATATCTTGTCAACTGATCGGAATTCCTTGCAGACCAGGTCGTTCCGTTTTTCATCCATGATGCCGATTTTTTCAATATAATGGATGGCGGTCGGATTCTGCAGGTTGACCCGGACCACGATATCGGGTTCCCGGTCTGGGTAGAAGGTCACGACCGGAATGTGGTCATCTTCCATCCCTGCCCATTCGCCAGGGTCGTCCCTGGTGTATTCCGGTTTCGGCGTTTTACGGTACAGCCTCTGCATAAAGTCGTCTTTACAGCCGGCAGCGGGGATCAGCCAGATAGCTGCAAAGGAAAAGATCAGGATAAGCTTAATGATTTTCATGGAATAGTACCTGCCTTGATATCCGTTAATCTGGGGGAGTTTGCTGAATACGTCCTTGATTTGCAAGCCAAAAGCCGGCATGAGGCCAGGGCCTCATGCCGGGGTGTTATTCAATTTCACTCCTCCAACCATGCAGAATCCTAATTGTTTGCGGTTCGGTAGATCCGGAGCGGGTTCGTTCCGTTCCGGGCCGATACGATGACGTAATCGGTGCCCGCGTCATTGACCGAGATGCCGTCGAAGATCCTGGTGTCAACGCCACCCAGGCCGAACTGCTTGCTCGGGACGGAGCACACCGTGCCGCTCGACTGACACACCGCTTCAAAATCAGACTCTGAAGTCGGTTTCGTCACCCCTGATTTCGTCCGCCAGATATTAACGCCGTCTGTGGCGTTGTCATATCCGATGTAGAGACGGTCCCCGTTGACTACCAGCAGGGTCAGTTCCGTGTTCCGGGCATCGATGTTGGCCGCAGTTATGGTGCGGCCGACCCAGGTGGCATTGGCCATGCTCGTGCGTCCGGCAGAGGTCGCGCTCTCAGCCACCAGTTCCCAGTTGGCCGCATAGTTGTTGCCGTTGGTTCCCGCCGTCCAGGTGTAGCCCCCGGCGCTGCACGCGCTTGATGTCGCGGGCGGTTTCACCGTCGATGCGGTTGTTCCGGCACTTATGGCCGGGCTCCAGGCCTCGGTCGTTGTCAGCTGCGTATCGCTTGCGATTGACAGGACTATCTTCGCCTGTCCGCCAGCCATGATCACGTCGCCGATAACGAGTTGGGTGGTGAAGGACGTGCCCGTTCCGTTGACTGTCCGGGAGTTGTTGTTAATCTGTATCGTGCCGGTCAGATTGGCCGAACAGGTGCCGGTGTATTTCGGCAGCCGCCAGAGCTGCGGCACTTCGCTGCCGGACGGGCAGGTATTGTGCGTTGTTGCGTTGAGGGTCTGCACCGTCGTGGACGAGCAGGCGTTCCTCAGCATATAGAGATCTCCGTTGAAGGTGACCATCTTCGGGATCGCCTTCAGCGCCGGGGTGATGGTATTGGCCGGGACGGTATAATCCCAGTCATTGCCGGCGGAAGCGTTCTTGGGCAGTGCCTTGGACATGTACTGGCGCCACTTGACTGCGTTGGGAGTAACGTCTTCCCACTTGGTGTTGCAGTCGTTTGCGTCGGTGCATGCCGTCGGCGGCGTTGTGCCCGAATAATCCTGCTTCAACCGCAGAACGCCGCCGTCCGAATAGGTCGTCGTGGTGCGCGGATATGGCGAGGTGAGGCATCCGGAACCGCAGGCGCCGCCATTGGCGATATACAGCGAGGAAACATTGGTACCGGTATCATCGTTATCATATTCATACATGGTATCGATGGATATCAGGTAGCAGTTGTTGGTCGTACAGAATGTGTCTACATAGGGCGCTTCACCGTTGTAGATCGAACCCCGCTGGCCCATCCTGTGGAGGTATTGACCGCTCAAGTCGACAATGGTACCTCCGCTCGGGGTGAACCTGTTCCACCGAATGCCCACGGAACCCATCTGGTGCTGCGAAGCCTGGTATACATATCCCTTGAAGATTACCGCGCTCATGGCCCGGTATGTCCGTTGCTGGTAGTTGGACAGGCCCAGCACATGGGCAAAGGAGAAGGGTGATGTTGTGCTGGTGGTGTTCCAGTTGGACTGATATCCCTGGTTTGTCGCCGAGGTGACATAGCCCAATATCATCAGGTATTCGGTACCGCCGGCAGCCGTACATGATGAGCCGGTCAGGGTACTGCTTGCGAACGGCGACGAGCTGTCATAGCATCCGGCGTAGAAGTAGTCGATGCCTGCCAGGTAGTTCCCCTGGGTACAGTTCGGCCATGTGCCGTAGCCGCTGCGGCAGCTTTCCCATACACCGAGGCTGGGTGGAGTATTCGGTGTGGCGTTGCCCCTGAAGGGCTGGCTTCCCGCTGTTCCGTTATCGGCATCGAGGATAATGGAAACCGAATTCGTCAGGTTGTTGTCAACCTGGAAGAGGCCCGAATCCGTGTAGTTCGGTCCGATGAGGAGCTTGTCGTTGTACTTCACCACCTGGCCGGACAGTGTCGCGTAATCGTTGAACGGGTCGTCATACACCGGACCTTCGCCGATATTTTCCGGCAGGCTGATGGTAAGCGTGGCCCGGTCGTTGGGGTTGGCCTGCAGGCAGGCCGGCGATCCGTTCAGGTTCTGGATGCAGCCCACCGCTCCCGGAGGAGACCCGGCTGCGGTGGCGCCCACCACCGTGTAGGCCCCGCGGGCCGGTTCCGGCGTCGCCTTGAAGTAGATCACGGAATCGCCGGAGGTAATGCCGGTCGGGCACACCACGTCGTCGGCGCTGGTGCAAAGTGTCACCGTGTTCAGGCCCGCCGGGAAGCTCCAGTTTGCCAGTCCTGTATAGTTGACGGAGTGGATTCCGCCGTCCATCTGGAAGGCCTTTGAGAAGGTCACCTTGAACACCGTGAAGGAGGGACTGTTGTCGATTACCCGTTCGGCCGACACGATCTTGATGTCCTCCAGGCCGGCGAAGTTCTGGGTGTTCGCGTTGGCCGCGGTCCTGATCGGGTTCGGCGTCGTCGGCGTTGTGTCGACCACGTTCTGCACCGTGACCCGGTACAGGGTGCCGCTGGTCTGCGTAGTCGGATGCGTGATGCGGACAACTCTGCCGGCCGTTTGAGAGCTTATAGTAAATGAGCTCGAAGCGCCCAGGGCCGGGTTATCGCAGACCTGGGGTGTTGAGTCGGTAGTGGCATTCTCGATACAGTAATTCGTGTTGAGCAGCGCGCCGGTGGCGCTGGTGTCCCACTTGACGTCCTCGGAATAGGTCACGTCGACGTGGGTCCCGTCGATGGACGCGGCGAGGGTAAGGTACGGCAGCGTGTCCCCGTTGAAGGTCGTTGTGTTGTTCGGGGTGCTGCAGTACGCCGTGTGGGTGGCGTTCTGCACCACGCCGGAGGCCACCGTCAGGGTATAGGCGCTGGTGCTGGTCTGTGATCCGGTCGTCAGTACGACGATGGTCCCGTCAACGCCGGAGCCGCCCGCCATCACCGCATTGGTGACTGACCCGAGGCTCGGGATCGTGTAGATCGCGTCGCAGGCCGTCGCACCGGAACATTCGGCAGTGGCCGCCGCGACGCTGTCGTTGAAGGTGACCCTGACCGTGGTGTTGTTGGTTGCGGCCGCGCTCAGAACGGTCAGCGTCACCGGCTGGCCGGTGAAGGTCGCCGTGTTGCCGCTGGTGAGCTGGTTGGTCGCCAGGTCACGCACCACGCCGGAGGTCACCGTAACGGTATAGCTCCGGAGGTCGGTCTGGGCCGAAGTGGTGAGGACCACGGTCGTGCCGTCAACGCCGGCGCCGCCGGACATGATGGCGCTCGATACGGAAACGCCTGCCGGGGATCCGCTGACCGTGTACCGGGTCGAACAGACCACGCCGGACTGCGAGCTGCCGGCGCCGCATTCCGCTGTCGATGCCTGCACCGATTCGGAGAACTGCACGCTGGCGCTGGTATTGTTGATGCCCGTCGCCTTCACGACGATGGGGGCCGCGCCGTCAGCTTCGGTCACCGTGCCTACATCGACCTGGGCGATGACGTTGCCCGACATGTCCTGTAGGCCCGGGGTGCTGGTCGTGGTGAGGTCGGGCTTGTTGCCGGAATCGCATCCCGCCTGGGACGTCGAATCGCAGGCGCCGCTCTTTTCGTCAAAGGCGAGGTATATCACCGCGTCATTGGCGTTGTCCGACGCGTCGATGTCCGGGGCATGGGTTGCACCGACTATCTTCCTGTTGTTATAGCCGGACACCAGCCAGTCGAGGGTGGATGATCCCATGGATGCGTTGTCCACGAATCCCGGGAACGTCGAATCTTTGACTGACTTGTTAAAGGATATTTTGTAATGGTCTATTTTCCCGTTGTGGTCGTTATCCACGGTCTGGGCCGAGGTGATCGTCAGCGGTGCGGTGTCTTTCACCACCGTGGTCGATGCGTTGGCCGTGTTCCCGGCGGCGTCGCTGTGGCTGGCCGCCACGCTCACGGAACCGCCGTCGGCAATGCCGCTTACGTTCATGGATGCCGTGGTGAAGTTCCCTCCCGAACAGGTCGGCGAATTATTGACCGTGCCGCCTACCGTGACGCTTACCGTGCGTCCGTTCTCGGAACAGGTCCCGGATACGACATAGCTTGTGGCGTTGCTGCTGCTGATTGCCGGGGTCGAGGTGAAGGCGACCGTCGGCGCCGTGTTGTCGACCGATACCGACGAACTCGGGCCCGCGCCGGCGTCGGTGTTGCCCGCCGCGTCGGCCGACTGCGCCGCCGCCACGGTGATGGTGAAGGAGCCGTTGCCGGTGCAGCCTGATACGGTCACGTCCGGGGTCGTTGTGTCGCCGCCGGTGATATTCACCGTGCTGCAGGTCACGCCGCCGCTGCCGGTGACCGTGATGTCTCCCGAGGCAAGGGCCGGGGAGGGGGCCACTTCATAGGTCAGGCCGAAGATGGTGCTCCCCGCGGAGTTGATGAGAGAGTTGGTCGGCGATCCGATCGTGACCAGCGGCCGCACCGTGTCTTTTACCACGGAGGCCGAGGCCTGGGTCGCCGCGTTGCCCGCAGCGTCGGAATGGTTGGCGGTGACGCTGAGCGATCCGCTGTCGCTGAGGCCGCTCACGTTCATTCCGGTGGCAGTGAATGTTCCGCCGCTGCAGGTCGGGCTGGCGTTGACCGATCCGCCCACGCTCACGCTGACCGTGCGCCCGTTCTCGGAGCAGTTCCCGGAGACCGAGTAGCTTGATTGGTTCGCGATATTGATGGTTGGCGTCGACGTGAAAGAGACCGTCGGGACCGCGTTGTCTACTGTTACTGATGAGCTGGGGCCCGCGCCGGCGTCGGTGTTGCCCGCCGCGTCGGCCGACTGCGCCGCCGCCACGGTGATGGTGAAGGAACCGTTGCCGGTGCAGCCTGATACCGCCACTGAAGGAGTGGTCGTGCCGCCGCCGGTGACGTTGACCGTGCTGCAGGTCACGCCGCCACTGCCATTTACCGTGATGTCGCCGGAAACCAGGTTCGGCGAAGGCGCCACTTCATAGGTCAGGGTAAAGGTCGCGCTGCCGCTGGAATTGATCAGGGAGCTGCTTGGAGCGCCGATCGAAACCGATGGCCGCACCGTGTCCTTGACCACCGTGGTCGAGGCCTGGGTCGCGTTGTTCCCGGCGGCGTCGGTGTGGTTGGCGGTAATGCTCAGCGCCGGGTTGTCCCCGAGGCCGCTTACGTCCAGCCCGGATGCGGTAAAGGCGTTGGCAGTACAGGTCGGGGTCGCGTTCACCGTGCCGCCGACGCTGACGGTGACCGTGCGCCCGTTCTCGGAGCAGGCGCCGGCTACCGTGTAGTTTGATGCGTTTGCGATATTAATGACCGGTGTCGATGTGAACGATACCGTCGGAAGGGTATTGTCCACGGTGACCGACGAGCTCGGGCCCGCGCCGGCGTCGGCGTTGCCCGCCGCGTCGGCCGACTGGGCCGCCGCGACCGTTATGGTAAAGGAGCCGTTGCCGGTGCATCCGGAAACAGCCACTGATGGAGTGGTCGTTCCGCCGCCGGTGACGTTAACCGTGCTGCAGGTCACGCCGCCGCTCCCGTTGACCGTGATGTCGCTGCCCACAAGGGCCGGGGAGGGCGCCACTTCGAAGGTCAGTATGAAGGTCGAACTGCCGGAGGAATTGATCGGTGACGCGCTCGGCGATCCTATCGATACCGTGGGCCGCACCGTGTCCTTGACCACTGAACCTGATGCCAGGGCCGTGTTTCCTGCCGCGTCGGAATGGCCGGCGGTCACGCTGATCGCGCCGCCGTCGGAGACGCCGCTCACGTTCATGGACGATGCGGTGAAATTGCCGCCCGTGCAGGACGGGCTGGCGTACGGCGTGCCGTTGACGCTGACGACTACGAGCCGTCCGTTATCCGAGCAGGTGCCGGATACCGAGTAGCTCGACGCATTGGCGAGGTTGATGACCGGAGTCGAAGTCAATGCCACCGTCGGGTCCACCGTGTCCTTTATTACTGTCGTCGATGCCTGAGTGGCAAAGTTCACGGTATTATTATGGTCCGCTGTTATACTTACAGAACCGCTGTCGCCAAGCCCGCTCACATCTAAAGCCCCGGTGGTAAAGGTCCCGCCGGTGCAGGTCGGGTTGGCGTTTACCGTTCCTCCTATACTGACGCTCACCGGCCATGTATCATAAGAACAACTGCCGGTTACGGTATAGCTGGACTTGTTCGAATTATTTATGGACGGTGTCGAGGTAAACGATACGAATGCGCTGGAGATGTCTTTCAGGACCGTGGTCGAGGCCGGGGTGGCTGCGTTTCCGGCTGCGTCGCTGTGGGTGGCTGTTACGCTTATGGCCGGACCATCGGCAATACTGCTGACATCCATCCCTGAAGCCGTAAAGGTCCCGCCCCCGCAGGTCGGGCTCGAGCTCACCGTGCCGCCTACGGTGACGGTTACCGTTCGTCCGTTCTCGGAACAAGTGCCGGATACTGAATAATTAGACACGTTACCGTTGCCTATCGCAGGCGTCGAGGTGAACGCAACTGTCGGAGCCGTATTGTCGACCGTGACGGCCGCGCTGGGGCCGGCCCCGGCGTCGGCGTTGCCCGCCGCGTCAGCGGACTGCGCAGCCGCGACCGATATGGTAAAGGTTCCGGTGCCGGAGCAGCCTGAAACGGTCACGGAAGGCGTTGTTGTGCCGCCGCTGGTGACATTGACCGTGCTGCAGGTTACGCCGCCAGCCCCGGTGACCGTGATGTCGCTGCCGTCAATGGCCGGGGAGGGGGCTACTTCATAGGTTAATACAAATGTGGAGCTTCCGCCGGAATTGATCAGGGTGTCATCCGGGGCTCCGATCGATACCGTGGGCCGCACCGTGTCCTTGACCACCGTGGTCGAGGCCTGGGTCGCGTTGTTCCCGGCGGCGTCGGTGTGATTGGCGGTCACGCTGACCGTGCCGCTGTCGACCAGGCCGCTAACATTCATGGCCGCGGTGGTGAAGGTGCCGCCGCCGCAGGCCGGCGAATCGCTGACCGAACCGCCGACCGTGACGGTCACCGTCTGACCGTTCTCGGAACAGTTGCCGGAAACGGTATAGCCTGATGAGTTTGCGATGTTAATGACCGGCGTCGAGGTGAAGGACACCGTCGGAGCGGCGTTGTCCACCGTGACGGCCGCGCTGGGGCCGGCGCCGGCATCGGCGTTGCCCGCCGCGTCCGTTGACTGGGCCGCGGCCACGTTTATCCGCGCTGTTCCGTTTCCGGAGCATCCCGAAATCGCCACTGACGGATTTGTGGTGCCGCCGCCCGTTACGTTCACCGTGGAGCAGGTCACGCCGCCGGTGTAGGAGAACGTGATGTCGCTTGAGTCAATGGCCGGGGAGGGCGCGACTTCATAGGTCAGCACAAAGGTGGAGGTCCCGCCGGAATTGATGAGCGTGTCGTCCGGCGCCCCGATCGACACCGTGGGCCGCACCGTGTCCTTGACCACCGTGGTGGAGTCAAGGGCCGTGTTTCCCGCTATGTCTGAATGGCCGGCCGTTACGCTAATCCCGGGGCCGTCGGTAACGCCGCTTACGTCCATGGACGAAGCGGTGAAATTCCCGCCGGTGCAGGTCGGCGTTGAGCGCGGCACACCATTGACGCTGACGGTCACTATCTGGCCGTTTTCAGAGCAGGTGCCGGATACGGTGTAGCTTGACGCATTGGCGATGTTTATGACCGGTGTCGAGGTCAGCGCCACCGACGGGTCAACCGTATCTTTAATGACTGTCGTCGATGCCGGGGTGGCGGGGTTGCCCACCGCGTCTGAATGGCTGGCGGTGATGGACACTGAAGCATTGTCGGGGATGCTGCTTACGCCCAGGGAACCGGTGCTGAAAACGCCGCCTCCGCAGGTCGGGCTCGCGCTCACCGTGCCGCCGATGCTGACATTAACCGCCTGGCCGTTCTCCGAGCAGGTGCCGGTCACGGTATAGCCGGCGACATTGGAATTGTTGATCGAAGGCGTGGATGTGAAAGCGACCGTCGGGTTGCCGGTGTCCTTTATTACCGTGGTTGAGGCGGTGGCGCTGTTGCCCGCCGCGTCGGTGTGCGCTGCCGCAACGCTTACGGAACCGCCGTCTGCGATGCCGCTCACGGTCATGGTGCCGGTGGAGAAGGTCCCGCCGGTGCAGGCCGGGGTTGCGCTGACCGTGCCGCCGACGGTGACGGTCACTGTCCGACCCTCCTCTGAACAGCTTCCTGATACGGCATAGGTCGTCAGGTTGGAATTGTTGATGTTCACCGGCGCCGGACTGAATGATACCGTCGGCAGGGTGTTGTCCACGGCGACCGAAGCGCTGGGGCCCGCCCCGGCGTCGGGGTTCCCGACCGCGTCTGCTGACCGGCCTGCCGCGACGTTTATGGTATAAGAGCCGTTGCCGGTGCAGCCCGATACGGTCACGGACGGAGTGGTCGTGCCGCCGCCGGTGATATTGACCGTACTGCAGGTCGTGCCGCCGCTTCCGTTTACCGTGATGTTCCCTGGCACAAGGGCCGGTGAGGGCGCGAAATCATAGGTCAGAGTAAATGTAGAGCTTCCGCTCGAATTGACGAGAGTAGAGCTGGGCGCGCCGATCGATACCGTTGGCCGCACCGTGTCTTTGACGACAGTGGTGGAGTTCTGGTCCAGGTTCCCGGCGGAATTAGTATGCCGAGCCGTTATGTTAATAGACGGACTGTCAAGGATGGAGCTCACGTTCATGCCTGATGCGGTAAAAGACCCGCCGGTGCAGGTCGGGCTGTCAAGGAGCGTTCCTTCGACAAGGACGTCAACGGCCCGCCCTTCCTCGGAGCAGTCGCCGGATACGGAATAACTCGTGTTGTTGGCGATGTTTATTGCCGGTGTTGACATTAATACAACAACCGGGTTCACGGTATTTTTGATTACAGAGGCAGAGGCGGTTTCGGTGTTCCCGGCAGCGTCGGTCTGGTCCGCCGTGATTTCAAAGGTTAGTGTGTCGGCGATGGCGCTGACGTCCAGTGACCCCGTGGTGAAGGCCCCGCCGGTGCAGGTCAGGGTTCTGTTAAACGCCGCGGGATCCGTACCGCCGAGGTGGACGTTGACCGTTCTTCCTTCTTCCGAGCAGGTGCCGGTCACGGTATAGTCTATTGAATTGGCGTCATTGATGTCGGGCGTTGACGTGAATGTTACGACCGGGAAGACACCGTCAACCATGATGCTCTTGGTCATCGCGAGCGTCGTTGACGGCATGGTGAGCGTCGCCGCCTTTCCCTTCTCGCTGACCAGGGTGGCGCCGGTGTCCAGCGCAATCAGGGTCGCGTTGAGGTCAAGTGATTGTTCCCCGCTTGCAACGGTATAGGTGCCGGTCAATGTTTCCGCCGGGTACGAGGTGGCGCTTATTGAAACTGCCGCACCCGTGTCAAGGGTCACATTGAGCGCGCCGCCGGCGAGGGTCACCGGCTTAGTGAAGTTCACGGTGATGTTGATGTCATCCCCGCTGCCGTAGAGTCCGTTGGCTGTCGAGGATGTGATGGTCTTCACCTTGGGGGGAGCGTTTTCCAGCATCACGGCCATTATCAGCAGGTCCGTGGCGTTCTGGTCTTCAAAAAGCGACTGGAACACGGAGCCGCTGCAGCCCGCCAGGGAAAACGCAAGAAA
>CALMRZ010000067.1 GCA_937872225.1 uncultured Spirochaetota bacterium | reverse complement strand
ATCGGTATTATAAACATGAATTTCTTTTCCAGCATGAGCCACTGGTAGTTCCGGAACATCGCCTCTTCCTGGCTGGCGCATTCGCGATGTACATTTCCAATGGCCTTATAGTCGCCGTCGCCGACACTAACGTCATTCTGCGTCCACTCCTGGACCTTTTCGTAAATCTGAAAATACTGCGCGTCGAAAGTTTCGCTGCTGGTCAGATAATATTTCCCCCTGCCGCCGGCATCAGCATAGCTGTCTCCTCCCGGATGCATGGGAGGAACGCAATAGGCGGTCGGATTTGCGCCCAGATGGTAAAAAAGGACCCAATAATCGGAATGCGTATGGCCCTTTTGAACCATGTAATAATCAGAGCGGCAGATATCCTTGTAACGGTTCGACCGCTGGCCATCGGCGCCGGGATCGGTATCAACCACATCGTTGCCCGTCGCCGGATAATAATATACCCAGGGAGTATTCGACTTATCAACCAGAGCATAGATTTCCCCGTTAGGCTTGTAATAAGCGGTACCGGTATGGCCGTTTATCGTCTGCGTACCTGCCGACGGATCGGCATAATAGTATGGCCCTGCCCCGTCCCAGCATGCCCGGGCAATCCAGCCAAACATCCAGCTGTCGGTATTAAGCTCTCCGACACCGTCATCGACCTTGGGGAAATAAGTCCGATAATCATTCTGGGAAACGCTGGACGGCGTGCTTACCGTGGTGGCATTCGATGTTGGTGTAATCGCCTTTTGTCCGCCGTTGGGCAGTCCCGCATCGCCGGCGCATGATTTAGGCAGCAGCAACAGCGTGGGATAATCGTACCCCATGTAAAACCGGTAGTCTGATTTATTGGCCGCATTATGGGTAAAAAACGAGTTGGACCGCCATACATAGGGACCCTGGGTGCTCCGTACTGATAACGCGAGGTTATATGAATCGGTCCATTCATTCATCGCCGTGACGCATCCGATCGCCGTGGCCCTGACATTAAGACCGCCGGTCGTTAATGAGTACATGCTGTCATTCATGGTTATGATGCCCCTCGTGGCGGCACCATGCTGATATGAAGTATTTATTCCAGACGAAGGCTGGTTGTTATACGGTTCGCCGCTGGCCCCGGAGGTAGCCCGGGTCAGAAAACCAAAATGGTAGCCCGCCGCTATAGTGTAGAGAAGGTGGTCAAACATCGAAACCTTATACGATGCCGAGCTCCGCTCCTGTCCGAACGCGTTATAGTCGACCATGCGCTTCAGGGACGGTTCCAGCGCATTTTCGCTCTGCGAATAGTCTATGCCTATTTCCTTAAGCTGATAGAGCGCATCGCCCAGCGCCTCTATCGGGGACCTTTTATTCGTCGGATCATGGAATATCCTTACCGTGTCATCATTCGTGCTGCTGTCATCATCGCGGATAAATAGTTTTGCGAGGGTCGGCATCATGTCACGCAGCGCTTCCTTCAATGATGCATTCACATAGGGATTCGATGCGTTATGGTAATCGCTGCTGGTGTTATAGGTATTGGTGCTGAACTCGACCGGCGCGAAATAATCCTCCAGGTTGATAATCGCTGTTTTAACGGCATCATAGCTTCCGCTGGAATTCAGGAGTGCCGGGAGATCGGTCTCCATCATGGCATCGATGGCATCCCGTGCCGTCTCATCGGTAGCCGCCACCTGGTTGAGTCCGTAGAGGAGCATCACAAGGCCCTTCGCCGCGTTCCCGAGGTCGGTGTTCCTGGTGTAGTCGCCGGTGAGGACCAGGTCCCGGCTCGCCGGGGGCACGTTGCTGCTGTTGACCCAGATCGGGTAATCGCAGCTCATGGTCATCTTGCCCAGGAGTTTGGCCAGTTTGGAAATGTCATAATCTATCTTGATGCGCGTTGCCCGGTCGTTCCAATTATTCGAAGTCGCCCCCACGAGATTATCGGTGAGACACCGGTCGTTGGAAGTCAATTCAATGGAATTGCCGGAGCCGTCAAACAGCGTCACCTTCATGCCGATCGGGATTTTCAGTGATGACACATCTGCCGATGCAATGCCGGCAGAGGGGAGGGTGTAGTCACCCACCGCCAGGTCCACGGCATACCCGGAGGTGTCATACATGCAGTGCTGATAAACCCTCACCTTCATCATATTCCCCATATCCTCTTCTATCTCGGCAGGGTCCTTTTCATTGACCATGTAATCCACCACACGGCCGGCCATGGCCAGAACATCACTGCTCAATTCCGTGTTGTCGACGACCTGGTCAAGGGCGCTGTAGAACTGCGCCAGCCGGTCAATGGAACCGTCCGTGCCGTCATAGAAGCCCTTGTCCGCCTTGCCGGCATCCTTGTAATGATAATCAGCGGTATCCATCATGATATTCAGCAGCCCGTGAAGCTCCCCTATCATGGGGACCAGGAAGGGCGCCTGGACCAGGCCGGCGGCGTCCCTTAAAAATTGAGGTATTTCAAAACCGTTGGTGAGCATATCCCCCAAGCTGTCATTGAGTTTCTGGGAGTCCAGTGAGTCAATGGCGCTGTTGAGGGCGGGAAATCCTTCGAAAAGCTTGAGGAGGTTATATTGCGGCTCCTGGTCATTTTTTTGAAAGGAGCCAAGCTGGTCTTGGGAGCAGCCAGTATATATCGCCAGTAGTAATATTACGCTTAATACATTAAATATGAATTTCTTCATCAGCGTATCTACCTCCTCAAGTTAACCTTGTAGTTGATTCAATACTTTACATAACTATAAAAAACCGTCCGGCCGGTATTTTTATAGTTATGTAAAAAAAAAGTAGAGTTTAAAAATCCACAAATTATGACAACCAGAATAATATACTATAAAAAATCAATCCAAACAAGAAATTGTTAAAAATTGAATAAAATATTTAATTAGTAATATACACAATATATATTCTACGTCTAGCCAAAATCAGATTAATCAAAAAATGGCCTGAAAAAATAATAATATCTGGAACCTTGCTGTTACACCGGGGAAGAGAAAATAGCTAATAAGAAACCTGTGAGGGCGCTTACTTAGCCTTGCTCTCCCTTGTAGCTATTGATGCCTTGATAAATTCCCTGAAAAGCGGATGGGGATGAATAGGCTTGGATTTGAATTCAGGATGAAACTGTGTCCCGATAAACCAGGGATGTCCCGGCAATTCTATTATTTCCACCAGGTTTGCGGGTGTATGGATGCCTCCGAAGACCATACCGCATTTCTCGAAGGTCTCACGGAACCGGTTGGTGAACTCATACCGGTGGCGGTGGCGCTCCATGACCGTTTCTTTCCCGTAAATCTCCCTGGCCTTGCTCCCTTCCTTCAGCGTGCACTGGTACGCCCCGAGGCGCATGGTGCCGCCCATGCCGAGGACGATCTCCTGGTCCTCCAGAAGGGATATGATCGGATGCGGGGTCGCGGGATCGAATTCCTTTGAATTGGCGCCGGCAAGACCGCAGACATTGCGGGCGAATTCAATGGCGGCGCACTGCATGCCCAGGCAGATGCCGAAGAAGGGGACATTGTTTTTCCGCGCGAAGGAAATGGCCATGATCTTCCCTTCGATGCCGCGGTCGCCGAAGCCGCCCGGCACCAGGATACCGTCGACGCTGCCAAGCAGGTCGTTAATACCTTCCGGCGACTTTTCCAGGTCCTCCGAATCGACGCGGACGATGTCCAGGCGGGCTCTGTTGGCCACGGCTCCGTGCAGAATCGCCTCGTAGATCGACCGGTAGGAGTCCTGGAGCGCAATGTACTTGCCCACCACGGCGATCCTTACGTCCTTTTCCGGATTTTTCAGGGACTTGCGGAAGCTGTCCCATGCAGGGATCTTCAGCGGCTTCGCGTCCATCTTGAAGTTCTCCAGCACAATGCTGTCATATTCCTGGTCATGGAACATGTACGGTATTTCGTAGAGGGAGCCGGGGACATCGATGGCGGATATTACATTCCGCTCCGAAACGTTGCAGAACAGGGCTATCTTGCTTTTCAGGTCGGTGGTCAGCGGGTTGGCGGAGCGGCAGAGGAGTATGTCCGGGATTATCCCCAGCTCCATCAACTCCTTCACGGAATGCTGCGTCGGCTTGGTCTTCTGTTCGCCGGCGGCGGAGAGCGTGGGCACCAGGGTCAGGTGCACGTTGAGGACGCGGTTGGAGCCGAGCTCCTGGCGAATCTGGCGGACAGCCTCGAGGAAGGGGATCGACTCGATGTCCCCCACGGTCCCGCCGATTTCGACCATGACGAAATCCAGGTCATAGCTCGCCGCGACGTTGTAAATGCGGCTCTTGATCTCGTCGGTGATGTGGGGTATCACCTGGACGGTCCGTCCCAGGTAATCGCCCCGACGCTCCCGCTGGATTACCGTGTTGTATATCTGTCCCGTTGATACCGAGTTCTTCCTGGTATACTCCGCGCTGGTGAACCGCTCGTAGTAGCCCAGGTCAAGGTCGGTCTCTGCACCGTCCTCGGTGACATACACCTCGCCGTGCTGGAAGGGGCTCATGGTCCCGGGATCGATATTAATGTAGGGGTCCATCTTGATGATCGAGACCTTGTATCCATGGCCTTCAAGGAGCATCCCCAGCGAGGCTATGGAAATGCCCTTACCCAGGGATGAGCATACGCCCCCAGTAACGATAATGAATTTTGTATTTATATTCATAGGACACCAGTCTTACGTGTAATCATCGGGACAGCTTCCGGCCGCGTCGTGCACTTCCTCGACATCACGGGACGTATCGGCACAGGACGCCATCCCCTGCGGGTATGATGTAATCATCCAAATGAATAATATGACATAACGCAATATCTATTGTAAACTTAAAAACATGTCTTTATATTACATGGATGTTAATTTTTTATAGCAGGGCGCAATCCGGTGACGCAAACAAAATGGATAAGGCGCCTGCCGTAAAAATTTTTCATCAAGGGTATTATGAGTATATAATATGCCATCGACCTAAATAATTACACAAATCATGGAATATTAGCATAAAAATTTAATGCGCCCCCCGATAAAACATGACTTGACATTATACTGACAATTGAATTTATTATAAGTGACGCCTAATGGGAAATTCCCGGGGATCCTTCAGTACCAGGAGGCTTCCGAAGGGGATAATAATCACATAATCATTTTCAGAGGATACCATGGTAGAAAAGCGAAGATTTCCCCGTTACCAGTGCAAACTGAAAACAAAATTCAATTACTATGAGGGAAATCCCGACGAAATTGATTATGAAATAATGGTCCCCGGCAAGGACAAGGGTGTTATCTGCGACATCAGCCAGGGCGGCGCTCTCCTCATAACCTCGGCCCGGGTCGCCCCGGGGGTCCCCACCCTTCTTAACTTCAAGACCAGGAAGCAGAAACTGGCGGTACACGGCCGCATCGTCAGGACCGGTCTCCTGAAAAACAACCCCACCGAGGTGGCCCAGAAGATGTCCAAATTCGCCTCCTTCGGCGACGCTTATATCGCGGTCGAATTCAAGGAGCCCATTGAATTAACCGGCGACGAACTGTGATCCGACATGAAAAACGTCATCATACGCATCAACGACATCTCGGACATCGACACATCAAAAATATCGGTTTATGACCTCAACAACCGCTACGTGGATTCCCATGGCGTCATGTACGGCCTCAGGTACAACAAGGCCCTCAGGAAGATCGAAGTCATAAAAATAGTCAGGACCCACGAAAAGAACGCGGCGAGCTTCCAGCAGAAAATCATCCAGAAGAAAAGGGGCGCATGGGAAACGGCCGCCGGCGCCGAAGAAGCCCTGGCCTCCCATTTTGACGACAATGAAGAAGACACCGCGGATTTCTTCAACCCGGAAGGCTTTATCGAAAAGACGATGGAGCTGACCCGCACCCACAAGGAGCGGCTCAAGGGGATCATGATGAACATCCGCAACTCCAACATTATCTCTAAGGAGAACAAGACGGAAAACTCGCAGATGGAGGACATGTTCAGGAACATCGACATTGACTGTCTCCAGACCCTCGACAACCTTACCAATTACCAGAAGGAGCTGATCAACTATCCGCGGTCGCTTACCTATTACCAGGCCAAGATGGACGACAAGGCCCGGGAGATAATCGAGACCCTGGCGAGCAGCAACAGGAAGGTGATGCGGTTTATATACCTTGCCGAGATGCTTGACAACTTCCGCGTCCTCTACAGGAATATTGACAGGATCATGAAGGGCCTGAAAACGTTCCTGGAGGAAAAAAATCCTGACGACATCAGGTGGGTCAACGCCCATGAAAAGCAGTCCTTCAAGGACGGCATGGTGTCAATCAATACCACCATTCAGGAGATCGAGGACCTCCTGGACAACCTCAAGAAACTGGAAGAATACACCTACAACATGGACCATTATTAATAATGCCGCTTACGCGGCATTTCCTTCACACTTTCCTTTTGTCACCAAAAGAAAAGTGCCCGCCTGCTGTTTCGGCCTTCGGCTCCTGCGCTTCTCGCCAGACGCGGGGGCTGCGGAACCCGCCTGACTTCGGCAGACCCAACGCCGCACTTTTCCCGACAACCATGTCGGGGTGCGGCACTAGGGCCTCCTGCCCTTAGCATTCACTCACCCTTTTTCCGCGTCTGCCTGCGATGCTCGGCGAAACAGAGGGGCGGGTTTTACTCCTAACGGATACTCATAATCTTGCCAGCAACAAGGTTGCCGAAGGTATAAAAGTTTATATTAGAATTGTTGCATAACTGCTTAAAACTAATATATTCTGCTCCGCCGCCTTCGGCGGCGGAGGCAAAATTAAATAATTATTAAGTTTTGCAACAAGTCT
>CALMRZ010000066.1 GCA_937872225.1 uncultured Spirochaetota bacterium | reverse complement strand
GCCCTTGTGGAAAAGCATAACAATACCGTCGCTAAAAGCCACGGCAGCGAAAGAAAGTTAACCGCAGAAATGAAAAAGCTGCTATCGGAGAACAGGCAGTTAAAAAAAAAGACAGCCGCTCTGCAAAATCAGATCGAGATCCTGAATGAGATGTTAGAAGGGATCCAAAAGAATTACCAGATCTCCGCCGAGGCATCAGTGAACCTTCTTTCGGATCTTGAGTATAACAAATATAAGTCCCGCTTTGTCGATATAGACATAGAATGTTACCCGGGCCAGGAGAAACTGAAGGAATACGGCAAGAATATAAAGGATTTTTTTCTCAATGACATGCACTGCTCGTACCTATATATCAACTGCAGGGGAATAACTGAAGACCTGAAAAACCTCTTGACCATCACTATCAGCAAAAAGCAGAAGGATTCCGCCAGTTTTGACTTTACCAGGAGCAGGGTCTATTACTTCGATCTGGAGGACATGGACCTGCCCGAACGCAAACTGGGACGGATCATCATCGGACGGTATCCATACAAGTCCATGGAAAAGGATTGCGATTTTGACAAGAGGATCGAGGCCGAGATACTCATTACGAAAAGGCTCCTTGAGAAATGCATACTAGAGATACAGAACAAGGAACTTGCCATAAAAGACGCACTGACGGGCCTGCACTCGAGAAAATTCCTCATTGAACGCCTCACCGAGGAATTCAACAGCGTGGACCTTTTCTCCAAACTGAATGCCCATGAGAGCGCCGTGCTGAAAATTATAATGAAGTCAGAGGGAGTGGCCTCGTCAATCATCAGGAACCAGTTTTTATCAAAGCAAAAAACAAGGAATGAAGATATCCTGAACAGGTCCCTTCATAAGCTAAAATCCAGCCACATGATAGATGTCGGCAACGTGAAGTACGCGGGGGAACTGCAGGAGTGTTATTATTTTGAGAACTCGAAAATAAGCTATGATCTGTATCTGGCGATCCTCGACCTTGACCATTTCAAGGACGTCAATGACAACTGGGGAGGGCACTCAGTGGGCGACAGGATTTTGCGGGAGTTTGCTGATATTATAAAGAAAAATATCAGGACAACCGACATCCCGGTCCGCTATGGCGGGGAGGAATTCATCATCCTTTTCCCCCGGTCCATAAACTACTCGCGCATATTCAGCGTCCTGAACACGATCCGACTGATCTGCGAAAAAAAGCTGACCGTGTCATGGAACGGTAAAAAAAGAAATGTAACCGTTTCGATAGGGGTGACGCAGATCAATAAATTCGATATGAACATAAATTATATTATAAACAGGGCCGATGCCGCCCTGTACAAGGCGAAAAAAAAGAGAAATAGGATCATAATGTCATCCCAGAATGACGAGGGAGATTTGATATATCATTAAAAACCCCCGGAGGACGGGGGTTTTGAGTGGGTGGATGACGGGATTCGAACCCGCAACGAATGGATCCACAGTCCATGGCTCTACCGTTGAACTACATCCACCGTATAGAGTGGCCATTATTGTAACAGGTTGTCCATTGTCAAGAGCAAATTTTAAGGGAAACATGAGTGGAGAGATGAATAACGGTTGTAGACGGATAGAGCGGCCGGAAGAAAAAAAATTGACAATAATTATACATCTGGTATAAATGACTAATTAAATAGTCTCAAAATTCTTCAATTGTCTTACCCTCGAATGAGTCCTGGTTTAAGTAATTGTAGTTTTATGAGTCTTATTTTAGGGGTTGATCCCGCATTATTTTAACAGGAGTTTTTTATGGCTAAAGGAACAGTCAAATGGTTCAACGAAAAGAAAGGTTTTGGTTTTCTTTCACATGATGACGGCACGGACCTCTTTGTCCATTATTCCGGCATCGTCGGAAACGGTTTTAAGACGCTGAACGAAGGCGACAGGGTTGAATTCGAGGTCGAGCAAGGGGACAAGGGACCCCGCGCCGTACAAGTACGGGCCATCAGCTAGAACTTCACACATGAAAAAACAAAAACCTGGCCTCATGCGGCCAGGTTTTTTCATGGCTTTCAAGACGGAGCACGGCGGCATGCCGTGACCTTGCTATTCGTTCATCGTATATGTGTCCGCCAGGGCGTATACATAGTTTTTCAATACCCTTTCGTACCGCTCCTTGTTCACCACCGGCCTCTTGATCATCTTGAGGCAGAGCTCTTGCTGTTTATCGGAGGTAATGGCCTTGCCGTAGATGGTAAGGGCGAACTTGGACATGTCCCGCACCATGAAATCAAAGATCTGGTCGATGATCTCGTCATCGATGCCGTAGATCTTCTTGTTTTCCAGAATAAGCTGGCCGTAGGCCACCAGGGTGAAGAGTTCTCCTACGTTGAGGAGGAAGTCGATGTCGCTGGACTGCTCTTTCATGGTGGCCATGGAGGCCATCATGAAATCCTTGAATGTGGCGATCTGCTCCTTGAAGACGTTAACGTTCGGCAGGTCAACGCTGTTGTAGGCGATGTTATAATCATGGAACTGGAGTTTGCCCAGTCCCTTCGTCGGCCCCTGGTTGAAGAGGAAGTCGTCGTTGGCGGCATCGCGGCGCTGCGGCACGTCCGGGAAAACGCCGGGATTGAAGAAGTAGTTGGGCATGAACTTGATGATGAGGGCCATGTTGACGTGCACGGTCCCCTCGAGCTTGGGCAGGGCCCTGATGTCGGTCGCGGCGTTTTCAAAGTACATGTCCTTCTCGAAGCCCTTGGCGGCAATGACGTCCCAGAGGAGGTTGATGACCTCTTCGCCCTGGGTGGAAACCTTCATCTTGACCATGGGGTTGTAGAGGAGGTACCGCTTGTCATTTTCATTCGCCGCGCGCATGTAGTCCGTGGCGCGGAGCGCGAAGAGCTTCATGGCAACCAGGCGGCAGTAGGCGTCCATGAAAAGCTGCTTTATATGGGTGAAATCGGTCACGTAGCTCCCGAAGAGCTGCCGGTGTGAAGCGTGATTGATAGACTCATAAAAAGCGTGCTCGCAGATACCGATTGACGCCCACCCGAGGTTGAACTTGCAGATGTTGATGGTGTTCAGCATATCGTCCCATGCCTTCTGGCCGCGCTCGAGTATGTCGGCTTCGGTGATGGGGTAGTCGTGGAGCGCGTATTCAGCGACGTAGTCCTGGTTATTGATGATGTTCTTGACGCATTCGTATTTCGGATGCTTTGAATTTACGGCGAAGAATACATATTCCCCGCTGTCGGCGATTTTCCCGAAGGTGGACACCATGGCCGCCTCGTTGCCGTTGCCGATGTAGTATTTATCGCCATTGGCGCGGTACGTGCCGTCGCCCTCGGGATAGAGCATCATGTCGCTGGAGTAGATGTCGGCGCCATGTTCCTTCTCTGAAAGGCCGAAGGCGAAGATCGCTCCTTCCTTGAGGTATTTGGCCGCCTTGTGCTTGGCCTCGGTGTTGGACCCGAGGAAGATGGGTCCCAGGCCCAGAGCGCTAACCTGGAATGTGTACCAGTAGGTGAGGCCGTAAAAACCGAGGATCTCGGCGAAATCGACGATGCGCGACGTGTCCCAGCGGGCATTATCGCCGAAGCCCTTGGGCGTCAGGAGCTTCGCCATGATCTGGTTCTCCTTCATGAAATCAAGGAACTCGGTATACCATCTGCAGGCATGGAAGTCGTCTTTCATCTTCTTGAGGCCGCGGCCTTCGAAGAAGTCGATGGTTTTCAACATGATCTGCCTGGTTTCCTCGTCAGCATATGTTGCGATGACGTTTTTGGGGTTTAAGAGGATTTTTTCCATTTTGTTCTCCTGGTGATAGTGTGACTTGCATGATACCCGCACGGCCTGCAGGGGAACGGCATGCCATGCCCGGCAGGCGGCGTGGATCGAATCAGCATGTGCTAGAAGTTCTGGTCCCTCATCTTGTACGCGCCCTTCAGGGAATACACGTGGTCCTTGTAGATCTTCTCGAACCGCGCCGGGTTGGGGAGCGGGGTGCGGATGATCTTCAGTGACAGCTCTTTCTGCTTGTCGGTGTTGGACGGCTTCATGTGGATGTTGAGGGCATATTTGGAGAAGTCGCGGACCATGAAGTCGAAGATCTCTTCAAGGAGGTCGTCCTCAACCTCGATGAATTTTCTGCTTTCGATAATGAGCTGGCCGTAGGCCACCAGGGTCAGCACTTCGCCCAGGGCGAGGAGGTAATCGATGTCGGCCGATTGGCTCTTGTCCGGCCCGGCCTTCATGAGGAAGTCCTTGAACAGGTTGATCTGCTCCTTGAAGATGTTCACATTGGGAAGGTTAACGCTGTTGTAGGCGATGTTGTAATCGTGGAACTGGATTTTACCGAGTCCCTTCGTGGGCCCCTGATGGAACAGGAAAGCGTCATTTGCTATATCGTCGCGGCGGGGGACCTCGGCGTACGCCTTGGGATTGAAGAAGTAGTTGGCCATGAACTTGACGATAAGGGCCATGTTGACATGGACCGTGCCTTCCAGCTTCGGAAGCATCGGGAGCTCGTGCTTGGCTATTTCGAAGAAGGGCTCGTTCTCGAAGCCCTTGGCCGCGATGATATCGTGGAGTATATTCATGACCTCTTCACCTTCACGCGTAACCTTCATCTTCACCATGGGGTTATACAGGAGGTAGCGGCGGTCTTCATTGCTGGCCGACCGCATGTAGTCCTGGGCCCGCTCGGAGAAGAGCTTCATGGCCACGAGCTTGCAGTAGGCGTCAACGAAAAGGCGCTTCACGTGGGGGAAATCCGTCACGAACTTGCCGTAGACGTTGCGGTTCGCCGCGTGGTCTATCGACTCGTACAGGGCGTGGGTGCAGAGTCCGATGGCGCCCCAGCCGAGGTTGAACTTGCACACGTTGATGGTATTCAGCATGTCGTCCCAGGCCTTGGGGCCGCGCTCGGTGATGTCGGCGTCGGTGATGGGGTAGTCGTGCAGTGCGTACTCGGCGACGTAGTTCTGCTCGTTGACGACGTTGCGGACGCATTCATACTTCTCGTGCTTCGAGTCGACCACGAAGAATACGTAGTCGCCGGTGTCGGCCATTTTAGCGAAAGTGGAGACCAGGGCGGCTTCGTTGCCGTTCCCGATATAATATTTGTCACCGTTGGCCCGGTAGGTCCCGTCGTTATTCGGGTAGAGCATCATGTCGCTTGAGTAGATGTCGGCGCCATGCTCCTTCTCGGAAAGTCCGAAGGCGAAAACGCCCCCTTCCTGTAAAAGCTTGGCCGTCCGGTGCTTGACCTCTTCATTACTGCCGTTCCAGATAGGACAAAGGCCGAGCATCGATACCTGCCAGGTGTACCAGTAGGTGATGCCGTAAAAGCCGGTAATTTCGGAAAATTCGCAATTGCGGTAGGTGTCCCAGCGGGAGTCGGGAGCGCCGTAACCGGAAGGCGTCATGAGGGTCGCGAAGATCTGGTTTTCCTTGAGGAATTCAACGAAGTCATAATTCCATTTTTTCTCGTGCCAATCTTTTTTGATTGCCTTGAGGCCTTTCTTTTCGAAGAATTCTATGGTTTTAAGCATTATCTGCTTCGATTTTTCATCTTTGTACTGACGGGTGTGATTATTGGGGTTGAATAAAATCATATAAAACCTCACAGGTGTTTATTTATTATTGAACTATAAATAGTTTCTCGAACAGCGTTCGGGATGTCAAACGATTTTCGGAAAATATCCTTGAAATAATTTTTATTTATTTCTGTAATGACAATAAGTAATGGATGGTTTACTACATGAATACTAAACAAAAAGACACACTGTCAAAAATGAAAAACAAAGAGCGCGAAGACAGGAAACATCTCATCATTGACGCCGCCGAGCAGGTCTTTTCCAACAAGCCTTTCAACAGGGTGAGCATGAGGGAAATCGCCAATGAAGCCGGGATCGCCCCTTCGTCAATTTATACGTATTTCCCGAACCAGGAGTCACTCTTCGTGGAGGCCACGGTCCGCGACAGTAACGGGCTTATCGATGAGATCGAGCGAATGGTCAACAGCGCCGGCGAAGGTGACCAGATCCTTGACCGCGGCATTGAGGCCTTCGTAGATTTTCTGGCGGCGCATGATTCGTACTTTCGCATGATGGTGGTTTTCATGACCGTGGGGAGCCTAGGAAAGGAATCGCAGCACAAACTGTTTGAAGTTGTCCGGCGCGGGTTCGATCTCTTTGAAACCATTTTTAAAAAAATGGGCTATAGGGGCGACACCCGGATACTGGCGCATTATTTTTTCGCCATGATGAACGGCATACTGGTGACCTTCAGGAAACTCGAGGGAAGGAGCGACGATAAGATAATAGCCCACATGAAACGCGTGGGGAAGGTCTTCAGGGAGCTTCTGGAGAAGAGCATACAGAAAGGTGATAGCCCTCTGAACCCCCAAGGGGGCATGTAACATGACAATGATACTATTTTAAAAATAATGTGCTGAACAATAACAATAACTATATAATGATTTCCTCGAAAATTATATCCTTCGTGCTTTCCCCGGGAGGACAGATGAGAGTGACAAGCAGAATACAGCCATGAAGAAGAAACCCGTCCCCGTGACCGCCTCCGAGCTTGAAGAAATACTGGACCATTACCTCGATGCCGGTTCCGGCCTCAATTATGCCCTCAAGATCGTGGGTCACCCCGGCATCGGGAAGTCGGCCATCGTAAAGCAGGTCGCGGAAAGAAAAAACCTGTACTTCATAGACACCCGTCTCGCCTTCAAAGAGAACGTGGACCTGGGCGGATACCCGGTACCGGATCACGAGGCGCGTCGGATGGTGTACTACCGGCCGCGCTTCATCCCGCCGGAAACCGTGCCCGATAACTATCGGGGCATTGTCTGGTTCCTCGATGAGTCGAACCGGGCTCATCCCACGGTGATCCAGACCCTGTTCCAGATTATAACCGAGCGCACCTGCGGGGAGCATGCGCTGCCGGAAAAAACCTCCATCATCCTCGCGGGGAACCTGGGCGAGGGTGACGACACCACCATCACGGAGTTCGACGATTCGGCACTGGACGGAAGGCTTGCCGTGTTCCAGCTCAAGCCCTCCGCCCAGGACTGGCTTGCCTGGGCGGAGCGGGAAGGGATACACCCCTCCGTGATGCGCTATATTGCCCTGTTCCCGGAACGGCTCTGGGACGAGGAGAACATCAATCCCAACCCGCGGGGATGGCACCAGGTTTCGCGCGCCCTTGCCGCTTCCTATGCTATATATACCGAGGAGGAACTGCTGGGACGTCTCGCGTCGAATCCGGGAGGCTCCCTGGAAAGCATCATCCATTCCCTGATCGGCCATGTTGCCGGGGCGGATTTCATAGCCCAACTCACGGCGCCCCGGGCCCTCAGTACGGCCGAGGTGCTGTCAGGAAGCGAAGAAAAGCTGGCCCGCATGATCGACGGGTCCATCCCTTCCGAGGACATACTCTGGGCACTGTCCGGGGCTGTCCGCGCCCTGCGCGACCTGAAACTCCAGCGCAGGGGAGACCTCGACCGGCGTGACCTTGCCGGGCTGGCCAATGTTCTTCTATTCATAGGATCGGCCCGTTCCGATCTGCGTCTTTCATTCTTCTATTTGCTCCTCAGAGACTGCGGCATCTTTACCCAGGTGCCTGCCGCCCTGAGCCTGATCCCTGACGAGGTGAGGCGTAAAAGTCTACTTGAAAAATTCACCTCGATCATCGAGAGCGATGATGAATGAGCGCCTTGCATCCGTCCTCGAAACACTCTGGCGGCGGAGCCGATTCGTTTCTTACTTTTACCAGACCGTTCAGTTCGTTGAGGATGAAGCTATCCCGACCCTGGCCCTGACGGTCCAGGAATCCCGTCTCACCCTTTATTATTCCGGGAAATTTTTAAACACCGTTTCACCCGATGAGTTTTCGGGGCTCCTGGTCCATGAAATGCTCCATATCGTCCTGAACCATGACCACCGGGCCTATCCTGAGGAGGATCTCTATCTCCAGAACATATCCCAGGACATGGTGATCAACAGCTACCTCACGGGTGCGCGGAAGACCTTCTTTTCCCGCAGGGACAGCACCGGTCCGTGCGCGGAGCTCGTCCTGCCGCCGGGACTTCCGTCAATCCCCCGAGATTTCATCAATGCGACCGGTATAACCGATCCATCGTGGGAGGACCTGTACCGGTGGCTGAAGAAACAGCCGCGGCGCTCGGTGTCCGAGTTTCTCTCACAGGAGCATGCCACACCCGGGATCCAGGGACCGGGGCCCGAATCCCTGTCGGACAGCCTGAACCGGGCCTTTAATTTCGATCCGCTTCTTGACGGCAGGCCCGGCGACATGAGCATGATGACCTTCAGCGACATGAAGGGCATGGTATTCACCGATGACCTTGATTCCGTCGTGCCGACCGGGGTGCACCTGTTCCACGACCGGATTTCCCTCATGAACATGGATGCCCGGAAGACGAACATCATAAGCCTGGCCGACAAGGACCGGGAATGCGCGGAGGAGCGGGCGTACCGGGACATCATCGGGATCATTGAGCGCATCCGCGAGAGCGACACGGCTTCGTGGGAGCGGCAGCTGAAGAGCATTGTCGACTTTTCGGCCCAGTCGAATGAATGGTCCTATACCTACGGAAGGTTCAACCGCCGTTATTTCGCCCAGGGAATCTATTCACCCGGACGGGTATTCAAGGAGCAGGAGCTCATCACCGTCGCGGTGGACGTGTCGGGCTCCATGGTCATGATGCCATCGGACATCGAGATGGCCTTCGGGGTGATCGAACAGCTCATGGGGAAATACCGCATACACCTGGTCTGCCTTGACGAGGACCTTTTTGTGCCGGAGCGCCGCGGCGATCTGCTCGAGGCATCGAAAACGGCCGGCAAGCCCTTCGTATATCGCCACGGAGACTGGCGCTATATCAAGACCGGAAGCGGGGGGACCACCTTTTTCGGGCCCCTGTTCAACCGGCACATGAAGGGACACCGCGAGATGCTCATCGTGATTACCGACGGATTCATTTATGACCTGGACAGGCTCAGGCGGTACACGCCGACCATCTGGCTTATATCGGAGAGCCGCCAGGAGCCGTTCACGCCTCCCTTCGGACAGGCGGTGAAGATGAAAGCAGTGGAGAGTCCGCTATGGAACCAGATGAAATAATCCGTGAGTGTATTCTATCGCGGGATGCCGCGCGCCTCTATGGGGCTGTTCTTGAACGGTACGACCTGGACCTTGCTTCCGCAATCTCAGCCATGATTGACATGGATGACCCGGAATATATATTCTTGGCCGGCAGGAACTGGCCGCGGTTCGATTTCCGCCGGGGTCTCGATGCGCTTATCAGGCTGAAAAGCGCGGAGTTCATCCACAAGGCGGGCATCTTCTGGAAGCAATTCGACTTTGCCGTGGCCCTGAAGGCTTTGGTGGAACTTTCTGACCCGGAGTATCTGTACCGTGCCGGAAGGTTCTGGAAGGTCTTTGACCATGAGGCGGGCCTCGATGCCCTGATAGGCATAGGCATTGCGCGGTACGTGTACTACGCGGGGCAGGAATGGAAGGTCTTCAACTACCGGAGGGGCTTCGAGGCGCTGATGGACATGGGGAATGCCGAATTTATTTTTTATGCCGGCTCCCACTGGAAGGATTTCGACTTTAATCGCGGTTTTGAAAGGCTTCTTGCCTGCGGGAATGCCGAGTACCTATACAAAGCGGGGACACTCTGGGAGGATTTCGACTATGAGAAGGCCTGGACGATTATGGAATCGAGCACCGTTGACGGCGCGCGGTGGCGCGGGAAGGCCTTTACCAACCGGAAATGGAGGTCAGCCCTTAACAAAATCTGGAAAGATTCAATAAATGAGCAGTACAAGTAAGTAAAAAAAAATATACAAAATAAAAGAATTAAATATTGACATTAATTCCAAAAGCACGATAATAGTATTAAGGTGAATAACTTCGAACAATTCTTCAATTTTCTTACCGCATGTTTCAAAACAGCATAATAAAATTGCAGTCGGGGAAGTTTATTCAGAGGGGTTAACCCGCATTACTTAATATTTACAGGAGTTTTTCTTATGCCTAAAGGCACAGTCAAATGGTTCAACGAGAAAAAGGGTTTTGGGTTCCTTTCCCAGGATGATGGCGCGGATCTGTTTGTCCATCACACTGGTATCGTCGGCTCCGGTTTCAAGACGCTCAATGAAGGCGACAGGGTTGAATTTGAAATTGAGAAAAGTGAAAAAGGTCCGAGGGCCGTTTCAGTCAAAACCATCAGCTAATTTATCGTGAATTAATCTATCCCGAAAGACAATTCATGAAAACCCGGCATCGGATGCCGGGTTTTTTTTATCCCACCTCGGCTTAAATTTTTGAACATCTTCCATTGTGTCAAGGGGTCTTATGAATAATTTCGGGAGAAACATCATAAAAATAGTTGACAATTATAATAATTGTTGATATAATAGTTGTATAAACAACTAATATAGGATGCAGATGAAACGAACAAAATCAACGCCGGTTCATCCGGGAGAGTTCGACGGATCAGTGGATGACCAGCTGAAGTTCTTGGTAAACCTGAATAGATCAAAGCCGCCGATTGTTATCGAAAAATCCCTGGGATTTCTGATCGCCTCAACCATGACAAGGCTGAGGATACTCGTTTTGAGGAAGATCAAGGAATACGGGTACGATATAACGCCGGAGCAGGGGCACGTCCTCAATGCCATCGGGGAATCCGAAGGAATATCACAGAGCGAAATTGCCGGAAGAACAATGAAGGACAAGCCCACCATAACGCGTATCCTTGATAATCTGGAGAAGAAAAAACTCATCGAACGAAGGTCTGATACGGGCGACCGGCGGGCCTATAGAATTTATCTCACCGCGAAAGGCAAAGAAAAAATAGCCATGTTCATGAAAATAATCGAAGAGGTCGACGAGAAGGCCTTCCGCGGGCTGAATGATAATGATATCAGGAAGCTTGAGGAAATACTCGGGACGGTCAGGACGAATGTGGACCGGCAGAACGAGTAAGATAATGAAAATATCAAGTTCTGATGGTAAAACGGTGTCGGAAATGAAACAGTCCTTTTATAAGACAATCATGCTTCTGGCCATGGCCGCCTGGTCTGCGGCAGCATACGGGCAGGAGACCATTACCTGGCAGGAATGCGTCAACTATGCCCACCTGAACAACCCCGACCTGAAGTCGTCGCTGGAGGCAATCAACAAGAGCAAGGCTGCCACGGGCGTGGCCCGCAGCGCCTATCTTCCCCAGATAAACGCCAATGCCGGCGTGAACACGTCCAAAACCATAGATAAGTCGCCGGTGGACCGGAAGGAAAAGCTCACCATGTCCCAGACCCAGCTCCTGGCGTCGATGAACAAGTCGGCTTCATCGATAACAAACAGCTTCAGCTACGGCGTCAGCGGCAAACAGCTGATTTTCGACAGCATGAAGACCATCTACGATATAAAGGCAGCCGAAAGCGCGGCGGATGACTCACTTTTCCAGTACCATATCAAGTCCGCCGCAGTGCGCCTCGAGCTGAGGACTGCCTTCGTCAAACTGCTCAAGGCCCAGGAATCGGTGGACATCGCGAAGCAGATTATCGAGATCAGGAAGAAAAACTACAACCTGGTCAAGATGCGTTACCTGGCCGGCAGGGAACACAAGGGGTCCCTCATGAGCGCGGAAGCGAACCTGGAACAGGCGAGGTTCAACCTCAAACAGGCGGAACGGAACATCACGTCGGCCCAGAGGGCTCTCCTGAACGTCATGGGCATTTACTCCTACATAAACATCAAGGCGCAGGGATCATTGACCGATACAACCGCGGCTGAAGGCAGGCCGGATTTCGATTCCATAGTGAAACGGCACCCTTTTGTCCTGAGCGCCCGGAAGCAGCGCGAGGCGGCGGATTACAGCGAAAAGTCGAGGATAGCGTCCTTCCTGCCGGTGATTAGCGCCACGGGCGGCGTCGACCAGTCCCTCGCGGAAACCGCCGGCACCAGGACGAACAACGTGAACCTGAAGGCAGGCCTGTCGGCGACCATGCCGCTCTTCACCGGAGGGGGCAATTATTACAACCTCGAGCAGGCAAAGGCGCAATCGCGCAAGCTGGAAGCGGACGAGGCGAGCGCCCGCGACCAGGTCATGACAAACCTCGAGCAGTACTGGATCGCCTGGCAGAACGCCATCGACTCGGTGGAGGTCCAGCGGAAGTACCTGGCAGCGGCGGAGGAGCGGGCAAAGATAGCCGAGGCCGAATATTCCCTGGGGCTGGTCGTGTTCGATATCTGGATAACGATCGAGGACCAGCTGGTGCAGATGAAGCAGAGCTACCTGGAGACACGGGCCAACAAGCTGCTGGCCGAGGCGCAATGGATACAGGCAAAAGGGGAGACGCTTGCATATGATAAATAAGAAAAAGATAGTGCTGATTATCGCCGCGGCTGCCGCGGTCCTGACGGTTCTTGTCTTCTACCTGGTAAAAAAGAACGGGAAAACGGAAACGATCAGCCGGATAGTAAGGCCCCACCTGGGCGAGATGCATACGTCGGTTTCAGCCACGGGGACGGTACTGCCGTACAACAGGCTGGAGATCAAGCCGCAGGTTAACGGGAGGATGGAAAGCGTCCTCGTCAGCGAGGGACAGAAAGTGCATAAGGGACAGATCCTGGGATGGATGAGCTCCACGGAACGGGCCGCCCTCATCGATGCCGCCCGCGCACAGGGCGCATCGTCCCTCAAGTACTGGGAGGACGCGTACAAGCCGATCGCGGTCATTGCTCCCATCAACGGTACCGTCATTGTCCGCGGCATCGAGCCGGGCCAGGCGGTGCAGACCGCCACGGCGATACTGGTGCTTTCCGACCGTCTCATCGTCAAGGCCGACGTGGACGAAACCGATATCGGCAGGGTGAAGGAAGGCCAGCGCGTCGTCATCAGCCTTGACGCGTATCCCGAGGTCAATGTCGGCGGAAGGGTGGACCTCATTGAATACGAATCCACCATCGTAAACAACGTGACCATGTACAAGGTGAATATCATACCGGACAAGGTCCCCGAAGTATACCGCTCGGGTATGACGGCAAACGTCACTATAATCGAAAAGGCAAGGAAAGACATCCTCTTGATACCGACCGAGGCGGTAGCCGCCGATAACGGGAAATCAGTCGTGTGGATCATCCCTCAGGGCAGGAAAAGCCCGGAAAAAAGAGTCATAACGGTCGGCATCTCCGATGACCAGAATACCGAGGTACTGTCGGGCCTCACCGCCAATGACAGGGTGGCGATACTGGCCCAGGCCGGGATCAGCCTTGAAGCAAAAAAGAGCACCAACCCCTTCATGCCGCAGCGGAAGAAGATGCGCTGACGAGGAATCATGATCGAGCTCAGAAACGTTTCCAAGACATACGATACCGGCAAGGTCAAGGTCCATGCCCTGAACAACGTCTCCCTCACGATCGAAGAGGGAGAGTTCGTGGCGATAATGGGCCACTCAGGATCGGGCAAGTCGACTATGCTCAACATCCTCGGGTTCCTGGACAAGCCGGACACGGGGACCTATACCCTCATGGGCGATGATATAACAAAGCTCAATGACGACGAGCTTTCCCTTATCAGGAACAACATAGCGGGATTCGTGTTCCAGCAGTTCAACCTCCTTCCCCGGATGAACTCCATGGAAAACGTCGGGCTCCCCATGATCTACGGGGGCAAGAGGGAGTTCAAAACCGAGGCGAAGGACAGGCTGCGCCAGGTCATGCTCTCCCACCGCGAGGGGCATTATCCGAACGAGCTATCCGGGGGCGAGCAGCAGCGGGTGGCCATTGCCCGGGCCCTGGTGAACAGGCCGATGATCATTTTTGCCGACGAGCCGACGGGCAACCTCGACACGAAGAGCGAGGAGGAAATTATCTACCTCCTTGAGGAGTTGAACGCCGAGGGGATCACCATCGTAATGGTAACCCACGAGATGGAGATAGCCGAGCACGCGAAGCGCATCATACGGATGAGGGACGGGAAGATAATATCCGATGAGAATGTCGGCGGGAACAAAACCGGCGGGAAGCGCAAGAGCGGCCTGTCGATAAAGGACATCCTTGGCAGAAAACAGAGCACCTTCGGCACCGCTGAATTCAGCGATTATCTGCGCCAGGCCTTTTCGGCAATAGTGATGCACAAGCTCCGGTCGCTGCTCTCAATCCTCGGCATCCTCATCGGCGTGGCCGCTGTCATTTCCATGCTGGCGCTGGGGGAGGGGGCCAAGGAATCCATCAAGCAGAGCATGAGCTCCCTCGGGTCTAACATTCTCACCGTCCGCACCGGGTCCCACCGGCAGGGCCCGGTGGCCCTGCAGGCGGGGCTGGTGACGAAGCTGACCCTTGATGACGCGAAGGCCCTTGCTCACCTGGCCGAAGTGAAGCGGGTCTCGCCGGCCGTCACGGGCCGCGGCCAGGTGGTCTATGCCACGAAGAACTGGAACACGCAGATATGGGGCACGGGGATCGATTATGCCTCCATGAAGGCCGCAGTTCCCATCAGCGGACGATTTTTCACCGAGGACGAGATCAGGTCGAGGCAGAAGGTCGCCGTTATCGGTGCGACGGTCATCAAGCAGCTCTTCGGTTCCGTGAATCCGGTCGGTCATACCATAAAGATAAACAGGATAAACTTCAGGATCATCGGCATTCTCCCGGTGAAAGGCACATCCTTCATGTTCGACCAGGATGACGTGATTGTGATTCCGGTGACAACGGCCATGTACCGGGTCCTGGGCAAGGAATACGTCGACTCCATCGATGTGGAGGTAAAGGACCAGGCCATGATCGATGAATTGCAGGACACCATCAGGAACCTGATCATCAAGCGTCACCGCCTCGGTCAGAACGATGAGGACTCCTTCGAGATACGGGACATGTCGGAGATACGTGACATGATGTCCCAGACCACCCGGACCATGAGCCTTCTCCTGAGCATCGTGGCGGCCATATCCCTCCTGGTAGGGGGCATCGGCATCATGAACATCATGCTGGTGTCGGTCAAGGAGCGCATCAAGGAGATCGGCCTCCGCAAGGCCATCGGCGCGCGGCGAAAGGACATCCTGGTGCAGTTCCTCATCGAATCGTCCCTCCTGACCCTCACCGGCGGGTTATTCGGCATCATCCTGGGGACCAGCATATCCGTACTCATATCATTTTTCGCGCAATGGTCGGTTAAAGTCTCCATATCAGCCATCATGCTTTCAACGGTCGTTTCTGTTCTTATCGGCATCGGCTTCGGGCTCTGGCCCGCTGTGCAGGCGTCGCGTCTGAATCCGATCGAGGCGTTACGGTGGGAATAACTGCATGCGGAACCGGGCCGGGACCACATTCCGGCACGCCTATGACCGGCAAATCGGGGTTTTGGATTGCATATTCATCCCGGGACTTCGTAAATTATTTTCTTCAATTTTTCGTATTTAAAAGACATTCTCAGGTAGATGAGGCCTGTGCCGGCCCATGTGCGCACCCGGCTGTACCTGTCTTTCAATACTTCGACAAGCTGTTTAAATGCAGCGCCGTTGCCGATCTGCCTCAGGGGCTGGTCGGCCGCGGCACACATCCTCACCTGCGGCCAGGGCTTTCCCTGATGGATATCGATAATTGAAGCACCTTCAAGAATGCCGATGATTCGTTCCACCGCATCGCGGCATTTGATCGCTCGAAATGGCAGGGTTTCCTGTCGGCTTTTATATAATCATGGTGAACATGACCCCATGGGATTCAGATTATATAACCTGGTCTCCTGAAAAAATATCTGAATAATAAAATTTTCAGAAAAAATTTGTCGTTTTAATCCATGCATTGCTACTCATCTTATAGAAGATTGCACAATATCTGACTGATCATTTCACCTGTTACCATACAAACAACCGGTAATCGTCGAACATAGCCGGTCTTTAGCGGATTAAAACGCCGCCGGGGTTCTTCTGCGCTTTGAAGAAGCCATTAAAGCGACAGGTTGGCGGGCGTTGCGTTAAGCCCGGTTGAGTTCGAGATTGAAATGGTATACTGTATGGTCAATGTGGATGTGATTGTTGTGATCTGACAAACATGGAGGGATTTAATGAAAAAATTATCAATTCAAGTAATAGTATGCATCTTTACCGCATGTGCCGCCATCGCGTCAGGCTCCGGCTGCAACAAAAAAATGGATTTCCTGAAAAATAATCAGATACCTCTCGCTGTTGTTTCTGTAGATGATGATAGCGGCGGTTCATCCGGCACGGGTTCGTCAAACGGGGGTGGCGGGGGCTCAAATCCCGACGCACCTGGAGATAATCCTGATGGGGCGGGGGGAGGCAATACACCAAACAAGCCGACTGGTCCCGACCCGAGCGGCGGCGGTATTGCCATGATCCCCCTGGACATGGTGATAAACGACATGGTGGACCCGAATACCGGCCTTAAGGTCGAGGATGACTACGACGCTGACGGCGTGACCAACCTGGATGAGTACTCCGGCAATCCCTATGTCGCCGATTACCCCTGCCTGGTGACGCGCGTCACTGCGCCCATATTCATGATGATTGAAGAGGAAGTTGACGGAGAGAAGCTGAGCACTTCTGAAACTCTTACCGAAGACAGTTTCGACCATACCATAAATAACAGCATGGATTTCGAGCATTATACACAGCTCAACCAGAAGACGACTCCATATGTGACCAAAGAGGCTTATTCGAATTCCGCAGGATCGTCAAACAGCTGGGGCGCCAGTGACGCGAATTCTTTCGGATATAATTATTCCAATGAATATTCGTTTGGCTATGGTGTACAATCATCACTCAGGGTCGCTAACGTTGGAGTATCACTCGGATTCAATACCAATTCCAGCAACAAAACAAGCATGGGTCTCAATACCAGCACCAGCACCAGCATCAACCGGAGCGTTTCCGACAATATTGCATCATCGAAATCATCGGAAAAAACCGTATTCCAGGACGTCGACTATAAGGACAACCTTGACCGGGACGGGTACAAGATGAAAGACGACGCGGTGCAAAAAATGTCCCAGAGGTTCAGGAACAGCACCGTCATGAAGAATATTACGAAGATCGGGAGCAAAGCCGGGCTCGTGCGCACGGCCTTTTACATTAAAAACCCCACGAAGGACATGCCGGTGCGTATCAGCAACGTGCGCTGCACCCTCTCGTTCAGGACGCCGGCCGGCAAGTTCCTTCCGGTCAAGGATTTCTTCGTGCGCAACGATGATTATACCCCTTTTGTGGAGGAGATTTACGGCGACGAGGAGAAGGGGCCCTATGTCATAGAGTTAACGGGCCTCAACACCAAGATGATCATGGATGCGCTCACCTTCGGCTATATCCCCCAGGTGACCATCGTAAGTTACGACATGAAACCGGTAAAGAATACGAACTACAGGCCCGGCATGGAGAACCTGAAAATGATAGAGGAAGGAGCCAAGAAGAGGACCGCCGTAATAAAAATTATAGGTTCGAAGATGCGTGAAACATACCGGGTCGCGGCGGTGGACGTCGGCGATGATGGGACCATTACCAACGGCATATCGCTCAAGAAAGCCCTTTTTAATATACTGGCTGATCGGATCGGAAACAGGGAGGACTGGAAGGTCGATTGCAATGGCGACGGTCTCACCGTGGCGGACACGGGGCTTAAATGGAAGTTCGGAGCTGAGGACAGGTCCGAATATATATACGGCGACAATAAAAAAGGGAACTCATGGACAATGCTGGAAACCTACGTCAAGACCTATACCGATGAGTTCAACCAGGTTCACCGCATGGAGGCAATCAGGCGTATCGGAAAAAAAGAACAGGGTCTTGTGGCGTACAACCCTTTTGACAAGGAAGACAACCCCGCGTATAACGAGAACGAGCTCCTGCCGTCCGAAGAGATCCGGAAGATGAAATACTGGGTCGTGCTCCATAACGGGCGCTATTATAACGGCGACATCAACGACCCTATCGTTGCCGGCGAGCGTTACGAGATCGTATGCGCCGACGTGGGCGATTTCAACGAACACTTCGATGCCTTCAGCTTCACCCCGCTCCAGACCCAGGAGCAGGTATACCTGAACACACGGTGGAACAAGCTCGTCAACGGCGACATTCGCTCCCGCGCGCGTTACATGGGCCGTGTCAACAAGGGGGACGTCATCAACCTGAAGGTCAAGATAGACGAGACCCGGCACCTTTTCGACAGGTATTCATGCGACGGCGCGGGAGTCGGCGCGCCGCAGCCGATCATCGAAAATTACATCCCCATCGGGAACAAGTGGAATAATTTCGCCTACACGATACAACCGGAGACACCGCTGCCCAGTGGCATTCCCGGCGGATTTGACCACTACGCGGAGGGGGGCGTCAATGGCTTCAAGGTGAGCATCAGCGAGTCGATCAACGCGCATTACTACATCGTGACCTTCGGCAGGATCGGCGACGGAACCTATCAGAAAAAAATACGCATTGAAGCCGCGGATCTTCTGGCTGCAGACGGCGTACTGTACGTCAACAGCAGGACCGGCGATGAAAACGGAACCCCCATTGGCGTCATACCGGGAGGGAGTTACTGGGTGGACGTGACGGCCTGCGGGAAGTTCTATGGCGTACCGGTAGCCACGCGGAGCGCGAAGAACAATTTCCACAGGGACGATCCAGCGCGGGCGGAAACATCCGTGGTCGTGACCCAGGCGACGGAGGTTTTGCCGTACAGCGGTTTCAATTTTAGCGTGAGGGGCGCCTTTGAAAGGATATATGTCATGATATCGCCGAACCTGAACACCGAATATTTTCTCATAAAATGCACCGGCCCCGGAAATTACCAGGATGCCGACTCTTCGGAAATTCTGCAGAGGGGCCATGTCGGTCTGAACGAGATAGCGGTGCCGCATCCCTACGCCTCCGATCCATCACGGGAAGCGATGAATCCGGGACTGTACAGGGTCCAGGTGTTCGCGGTGAATGCCAATTGCGCGAACGAAGACCCGGTTCTCCTGGCGAAGACCGAGTCGCGCAGCGGCGAGGTATACGCCAGCGTGAACTACGCGATTTACCGCAACCAGCGGAAGATGGCGCCCATCGTAAGCGGCATGCCGGAAAGCCTCACTGACATTGACCTTGAGGTGAACTTCAACGACGGTTCGGGTTGGTGGCGCCTCAAGCTGGCCAATGACGACCTGCGGACCAACGGGAGGGAGATCGACTGCCGGCTTACGAGCTACATGGAACAGGATGAGCAGGTGTTTCACATCTCCTTCGAACCCCCATCGAGCGTGACCGATTCATGGTGGAGCGTGTTCGGCGGCAGCAACGACAGCGTGAAAATGTATATACGCACCGTGGCCGAAAACCGCTACCGCGACACCTTCTGGATGAGGGAAATACCGGTCGGAGACGCGGCGAGCGGTATTATCATTAAGAATACCGACATCGACAATTTCATCCAGTACTGGGTCTCCCGCGAAGAGACGGACGCGTCAAACTTCACCAAAACCCTGCAGTCATGGCGCGTCACTTCGCCGGATTCGGTGGGCGAGGGTGGCATAGGCCTGATCGACGGCGGCAACCCTGCGCGCTATTTCTTCTCTCCCCTGGAGGAGCGGAGATACTACGTGAGCGCGACCCTGTCGCAGGACTTCATGGTCCGGTCTCAGCCCCCATCAAAGGTGGATTACACGCGCTTCAATGCCTGCGCTGGTCCGCAGCGCATCTTTCTGGACGGCATGCATTCCATGTTCGCGGAGTATTATACCGTGTACTGGAAGGAGTGCCCTCCGGGTCCGGTCTGCAATACCGCATCCATGGGAGGGGTTGATTCTACGTGGGGAAGCGCAATAGTGAACGCCGGTCAGGAAAATCTCGGTTTCGTCATCCCGTCGCTGAGATCGGATCTGAAATATATCGTGGCGGTAAAAGGAGGCGCTGCGGGCATGAGCGACAGCGAGCTCCGCTATTATGGCGACAAATACGAAACCGGGGACAACCCCGTCACCGTCGCGCCATTTACCAATATACCTCCCCGGGATGCGCCAGGATTTACTGTGCCGGCCGTGTCAGGCTCGGCGGCTTCCATTACCGTAAGCAATATATTTCTTGCCGGTTATAACCGGTACCTGCTTGAATGGAAAGCACGCGGCGACTCTGAATGGACCGGACGGTGTGACTCGCGGCAGCTGGGACCGCAAACCGGACCATGGAGCTTCGATGTAACGGGCCTTGAATCGGGGACCCTGTACGATTTCCGCGCTTCAGCCATGGCCTGGAACGGCCTGCAGGGGCCATTGAGCGGGGTACAATCCGGATCAACGACAATCGGAAGCGCTCCGGTATTGTGGGCCAGTGCGCATGAAAGTTCCATAGATGTGGCACTCACATGGCTTGGTAATTTCACCTATTCCATTGAATGGAGGAATATTACAAACGGGTCAGGATGGACGACGGTCACCCTGACATCGAACACGGGCACCATTAGCGGTCTTGCCACGGGAAACACCTATGAAATAATCGGCCATGTTTGCAGCCCAACGGTATGCGGCCCGGACTCCGCTGTTATAACGATAAACACGAGCGTTAACGGATCGCCGACGGTATCTGCCGTTGTCGAAGGGGACCGTTCCAGCATGGTCGTAACCGTGGCCATGCCGGGTTCTTCGGGTAATGTCATCGAATATCGTGAAAGAGGATTCTCCACGTGGATCGCTACCGATAACAGCGGAAGAATAACCGGGTTGACGCCGGGAAACAGATATTACGTGAGGGCCTACGCCACGTTCCCAAGCGGCACAAGGAGCAGTTATGGTTATAGCGGAGAGGTGTGGATTCCCATGGATATTGATTTCGATGTGGATTATCTTGATCCCGCCCATCCATCTTCTGTATGGGACATATGGAGCGGTTCAGTTCACGATCTTCACAATTATCACTATGGCAGGTTGTATTTAAAAATAAAACCTCCCGCAGGGATTACCATTACATCAATCGGCGGTTATGTAAATTACACCAAGATGCAGTGGGGACTGTTAAGATATGATCCTACGCCGCAAGACAACGTCCCCCTGGACGCAGTTCGTACAGAATCAGATATATGGCAGATTAAACAGTTTGTCTCCGATGACAATCCGCTGTCGGTGACGGATGTGTTACGCAAAACAACATTTTATCTCAAGGACTTCCATGCCAATTCGCTAACCATTTATTCTGTTGACAAATATGGAGTCGCGTTGCCGGCCCGGAAGATGCCATTTGAAGTTCCAGATCCTTTCCCTGATCTTAACTGATTGATGGCTCTGCCGGCGGGTGCCGGGGCTCTTGCCTGGATGAGGAAGGGCCCCGGCATAAATTTAAGAAATGATTGGAAGATAACGCAACAGACTGCATTTCCGTCGGCTGTGTAATAAGGGAGATGCGTCCAATGCCTGCAGCAGATTATACGCTATGCCCCCGTCATCATCTTCTTGATCTCCCGCTTCAGTATTTTGCCGACGCCGCTCGTGGGCAGCGCGTCCATGAACTCAATGACTTTCGGCACCTTGTACGGCGCGACCTTGTCGCGGAGGTACTGCAGTATCTTCGCCTTTTCCTCGTCGTTCCTGGCGATGCCGGGGCGGAGTACTATCGCGATGCCGACGCGCTCTGAGCCGGGACGGTCAGGGTCCGGGATCCCTACCGAGGCCGCCATTTCGACGTCAGGGTGCTTCGCCAGGACCTCGTCGAGCTCCCTGGTGAAGACCTTGAACCCGGACACTATGACCATGTCCTTGACCCTGTCCACGATGTAAAAATAGCCATCCCCGTCCATGGTAGCCACGTCGCCGGTATGCATCCATCCGTCCCTGACCGCATTGGCAGTCTCATCCGGCTTGTTGAAATATCCCTTCATGATCTGCGGACCGGTGATGACAATCTCTCCCGGTTCGCCCTGTTTTGCCGGCTGTCCGGTTTCAGGGTCGATGAGCTTCACCAGGGTGTCGGATATGGGCATGCCGATGGATGTGGGTTTCTTCACGCCGTAGCGGGGGTTGCAGATCATGACCGGCGACATCTCGGTCATGCCGTAAAGCTCGATGAAATTGCCTTCGCCGATGATCGATTCCAGTTCCTTTATGTATTCGGCAGGGAAGGGGGCTGCGGCGCTGAGGCACCATTTTAGGTGTTTCTTAAGGTCGAGATTCCGGAATGCCGGCTGTTTGAGGAGCTCGAAGTAGACCGTGGGCACGTTGACCACGAAGGTTGGCTTGTAGGCCTTCAGGCACTCGATGAGAAAATGCGAATCACGCGGGTTCGGTACGCAGATCTGGGTGATGCCGTTGGTTATGCTGAACCCGCCCAGGGCCAGGCCGGCTATATGGAAGAGGGGAAATGCCGACAGCGCGACATCTTCCGGCTTCAGGTCAAGCCACGTGAGCACCTGGTGCCGGTTGCTCATGTAGCTTCGTTGGGTCAGCATGGCGCCCTTTGCCGGACCGGTGGTCCCGCCCGTGTACATCATGAAGATCATGTCGTCGAAGCCGCGCTTGACTTGCACCGGATCGGCTTTTGATTCATTGAGTACGTCCATGAAGCGTTTCACCGTTTTGCCGGTCAGGGGCTTCACCTCGGCCGTGGGTATCTTTTTCAGGAGCTTGCCCAGGACTCGCTTGATGCCCGGGAGAAAATCAGCGATCTCGGTGACGACCACCGTGGTAAAGGGTGCTTTGGCGGCCACTTCGGCTATCTTGTCGAACAAAATATCAACGGTGATGACGACCTTTGTGCCTGAATCGATGAGCTGGTGCTGCATTTCCGCCGCCGTGAGGAGGGGACTCAATCCGGTGGACACGCAGCCCGCCTTTTGGACCCCGATAACGGCTATGTAATTCGCGGGGATGTTCGGCATGTGAAGGCCCACTACGTCATCGGGCCGAAGACCGCTGGCGATGAGGAAATTGGCGAGCCTGTTTGAAAGCTCGTCCACCTCCCTGAAAGTCAGAAAGCGGCCCATATAGACAAGGGCCGTCTTGTCAGGGTATTTCGCGACGGTCTCGGCGAATTTTTCGGAAAAGGATTTTTCCTCGTAGGTCAGGGCAGGCGCGACATTCTTGTCATACTTTTTCAGCCACGGCTTTTCAGAATAGACATCGCTCATAGGTTTCCCCCTTCAGTCGAAATGAAAAATAATATGGCGAACCGTTCACGGTTCCCCTGCAAAAACAGAGGTCGGGATACAATGGGTGCGGCTTTCGTGGAAAATAAAGGAGGCATTATCATCTTGCTAAATTTCTGATCCCCCGGTGTAAAACATATCAGGAACATTACTTGATGATTAATAATATCATATGCAGACAACGAAAATTTGTCAATACAGAATACATGGATATAATTGGACGGCAACCAATAACAACTTGAAGGCATGAATACCATTGGCGGCTAATGGCATGATTGTACGATGACGCGGGATTAAGGGGAATAGTAAAGCGGGTTAAGATAAAAAAACTTGACTGCAGAATTTTTTAATGGAGATACTAGCACCGATAAAAATGGAGGAGGGTGGACATGATAAAACAAGTTATGTCAGTGTGCTGCTGCGTAGTCGTTTTTTCCGTGCCTTTATTCCCTGAAACAACCAGTGTCGGATACAAGGAATTCGCCCTGGGACAGACGAAAGAAAAAATCAGAAAAGAGATTAAGGGCGCATACAACAAGGTAAGCTATTCGGCCAATGGCGACATGACAATCGAAACAGGGGAAATGACGATTACCAGGCTGTTTTTTGACCAACAGGAGAAACTGTATCTCATACAGGTGGAGATAAAATGGGGCGAAATAGCAAAGGTCAAAGAGCGTCTCATAGACAAGTACGGACAGCCCAACGATTTCAGGGGCGAGGAGTTCGACAGGTCAACCGGTTCGTTTTTGATGGCGAAATGGTCCATCGATAAACGCTACTCAATATCGGCATGGGAAACGGAGGATTGCCGTAAATCAAAGGTGAATCCCTGCGTCATTTATGTGGAGTATCTCGATATAAATCTGAAAGACGCCAAGATACGATTTGAGCAGAAAAAAACAGAGGAAGCTCAAAAGAAAAAAGAAGGAAAGACATATGACGGTTTTTAAACGCTGGTCATGAACAAAGACAAAAAAGCCGGCATAAAGCCGGCTTTTTTGACATGTAATGCAAGCAGGGTTACTTCTTGGGCGGTTTAATGAAAACAAACGCAAGAAGAATTCCCAGTACCGCAAGTCCGGCAGTGGGATAGAAGGCGACTTTCATGCTGCCGAAGAGGTCTTTCGCGAACCCGGAAATAAGGCCTCCAATGATGGCGCCAAGGCCATAGGCGAAGAAAACGATACTGTAGTTCTTCGCGTAGTCCTTCATGCCGAAGAATGAAGCGGTAGCGGCGGGTGCTATGGCAAGCCATCCGCCCAGGCAGAGCCAGAAGCCGCAGAAGGCCACCACATAGAGTACAACACTTCCTTCGCCGGCCTGGAGCATCATAAGTGAAACAACGAGGATGATGATCAGGTTAAGAATGGCAGCCCATTTCGGGGTGATCTTGTCAGTAAGGGCACCGAAGAGGGGACGGCCGACGGCGTTGAATATGGCGAAGATACCGGTCAGCAAAGCCGCAGTGGCTGCGGTAATCTTGATGATCTCCTGGCCCACGGGTGCAGAAACGCCGATAGCCATCAGCCCGGCGAGGCAGCCGATGATATAAGCGAAAAACAGGCCCCAGAATGTAGAGGTCTTTACCATTTCGCCGGGTGTAAAATCCACGGTCGCGGCAGCTCCACCCGCGGGAGTCCAGCCGGCGGGTTTCCACCCGGCTTCCGGGAACTTGTACGGCAGGGAAAGGAGAACAAGGATGATCGCGAAGGCGATGCCGAAATACATGAAGGTGGTGAAGAGCCCTATCTTGGGGATCAGGGCGCCAGCAATATTGGCAGTAATGAGAGCTGATCCTCCGAAACCGGCCAGCATGAGGCCGACAGCGAGGCCCTTCTTGTCAGGGAACCAACGGGCTCCGAGAGAAACCGGGCAGCCATAGGCGAGGCCGACACCGGAACCGGCGATAACCCCGTAGGTAAGCATCAGCATGTAGATGTTCTGGGTGAAATAGGAGAGTCCCCAGCCGAGGCCGACGATAAGCCCGCCGATGAGGGCAAGCTTTTTCGGGCCGAGCCTTTCCATTATCTTCCCGCCGAAGAACATGAGGATGGAGAAAAACGCGAGGAATAGCATGAATGGAAGGTTGCCCTCGAGGGATGAAACCTTTTTAATGCCTTTGAGAAGTTCAAGATCTTTGTCCGCCATTTCGGGGATCAGCTTGGTGAAAGAATCGATCTTGACCTTGTCTTTTTCGACATCCGGCTTTAAACTGAATAACTCAGCCACCTGTTCCGCAGTGATGGTCTTCGTAGATGCGTAGAACTTATCAGCAGATTCTTTCTTGAGATTGAAAATGCCTTTGAGCAGTTCCTTGTCGATGTTGTTGACTGCGACGCCGGCCTTTTCGGCTGTTTTTTTGTTAAATTCGAATTGTACATGTGGTTTGAATACGCTGTAGGAATAGACGCTGCCAAGGCAGAGGTTCATCAAGAGACCTAAAACAACGAAAAGCCATCTCCCTTTTTCAGCAGCCATCCCGAAAAGTTTTGTATCTGCCATAATCTGAAACTACCTCCTGAGGTTTTAATTGAATATCTATCCAGCGCTTGATACGTACAGCATGCGTGTGCTGAATAGTTGGGTTTATTTTAGACATGCTGCGAATCGTTAAATTTATGAATAGTACACCTGTTTCATGCTCCAGATCGAACGTTTCAATAATGTAATGATTGCTGCAACAAGTCTAAAAAATAATTATAGGTTCTACTTTTTAATAAATCGGTATTTTTTTACAGTAGGCGGTTTAAAAGTCAATCATTAATATAACAACTCCCCGCCTAAAAAAGCGGGGAGCTGGACACCGATTCAATTATTTTCTTTTTTTCGGCTTGGCGCCGCTCCGTTCAGGTTTCCCGGTTGATCTTTCCAGCGGTGCCGCGGCGCCGGAATGTTCTTTAACGGCGTTATTGATCATGTTTTCATCGATAACTTCCTCTTCCTCGTCCATTTCTTCCACCACATTGTACTCATGTTTCTTGTACTTGGGGCGGAATTTACTTTCAATCCATTCGCGAAACATGTCGATGTACTCGAACATGGCCGGAACAACGATCAGCGTGAGGAATGTTGAAAGGATCAGTCCGCCTATGATTGCGATCCCCATGGCCATCCGAAACTTGGATAACTCGCCGATCCCAAGGGCGACGGGAAGGGTGCCTGCCAGCATGGCGAAGGTGGTCATCAGGATCGGCCGGAGACGGGTCATGCCGGCCTTGTAGATGGCCTCTTTCCGCGTCATGCCGGATCGGTACCCTTCAAGGGCGAAGTCAACAAGGAGGATGGAGTTCTTGGTGACCAGGCCCATGAGCATGACCATGCCGATCATGCTGAACATGTTCAGCATCTCGCCGAACATGAACAGGGCCAGCAGCGCGCCGGAAAGCGCCGGTGGGAGGGCCATGAGTATGGTTACCGGTGTAATGAAAGACTCGTACAGGCTGGCAAGAATGAAATATATGAATATGACCGCGAGGAGCATGGCAAAGGTAATGTTTGTCAGGAGCTCTTTCAGGTCCTCCGTCTGTCCAATGAAGCTGTAGGTAATTCCCTTGGGAGGAGGCAGCTTCTTCTTCAGGATTGCCAGCGACATGTCCTGCGCTGTCCCGATGGCGCCATTGGGGGCGAGGTTTGCTGTGATCTGCACGACACGTGAACGGTCCTCGCGCAGTATCTGCGAGGGGCCGGATTTTTCGATCCCTTTGCTTATTGCCGACAGCGGCACCAGCCGGTACGTCTGGTTCGGGATCTTGGTTTCGGCGTAGGCTGATCTGAGATCGCGCTGATCAGGCTTAAGGCGGAGGCGGACATCATATTCCAGGCCCTTGGCATGGAGCTGACCGACCACTTCGCCTGCAATCTGATAACGGAGTTCCACGCCGGCAATGACCGGCATGATCCCGAATTTCTGCATTTCGTTCGGATTGAATTGAACCTGATATTCCGGTTTCCCTTCTTCGGAACTGGTGTCGACGTCGGTGAGGTCCGGGATTTTCTTGATCTCCTTGACCAGTTTCTGCGCATATTCATCAAGCTCGGAAAGATCGCTGCCGATCAGGTTGAGGTAGTACGGGGCCATCGACGTCATGCCCATGCTGTATTCGTTGACTTTTGGCCGCGCGTAGGCAAATTCCTTGTTGAGCATTTTCCTGATTGTTTCCTTGATTTCGGCTGCGCCGCGCTTGCGTTCATTGTACTTGACGAGGGAAAGACCGAACTGGGCGAAGTTGGGCTGCTGCTGCTGCATGGTGTTCATGCCCACGATGATGGATATTTTATCCATTTCCGGGGCGACAGCCTTGATGCGATCGGCGACTTGTAAGGCGACTTCGCCGGTGCCGTCAAGGCTGGTTCCGGAAGGCATCTGGATCTGGGCGATAAATTCTCCATAGTCGCTGTTGGACATGAAGGTTTTTTTAATGAAGGGCGCCGTTGAAAGACTTCCGATGAAAATAACCGTGGTTATTGCCATAACCAGCAGGGGATGATCCAGCGTAAATGACATGATTCTGCCATACCATTTCTCAATCCAGCGCTGGAAGCGCTCGAAGTTGCGTATCACGACATTCTGGGCCACGTGACCCGTGCCGGCGAAATATGCCGACAGGAAGGGGGCCACGGTGAGGGCGTCAAAAAGGCTGATACCCATGGCAAAGACAATGGTAAAACCGAACTGCTTGAAGAATTGGCCCACGATGCCGCTCAGGAACCCGATGGGAACAAATACGGCCATGATGGTCAATGTGGTGGCTATAACGGCAAGCATGACCTCGGTGGTGCCCTTTTCGGCCGCGTCCATGGGGTGCATGCCTTCTTCAAGCTTCCGGAATATATTTTCACGGACGACAATGGCGTCGTCAACCAGGAGGCCGACCGTCAGAGAAAGGGCCAGAAGAGTGATGACGTTTATTGTGTACCCCATGATGTACATGAGGATGAACGCGCCGAGGAGACTGTTGGGCAGGGCGATGCCGGTTATGAAGGTTGACCGGGCATTGCCCAAAAACAGGTACACGACAATGACGGCAAGGATAATGCCGATGATGATGGTTGTCCGTACCTCCTCGAGGTTCATTCGAACGATGTTGGCGCCGTCATAGATAAGGGTCAGTTTGGGTTTACCGGGCCGGTCTTTCATATGTTCGTTGATCTTCTTCATGCGCTCTACTATACCGTCGACCACGGCGACCGTATTGGCACCGGACTGTTTGTAGATTTCGAGAAACATCGCCGGGTTTGTTTCACGCTTAACTTTTGTCTTTTTAAATCCGAAAAGTCCGGATTTTTCTGACTTCACTGCACCCACGGGGGCATAGAGGTAGCCGATGGTCGTCTTCTCCTCAGATCCGTCGCTCACGGTACCGAGGGATTTGACAGATATGGCATTGCCCACATCGCCGGAAAACTGCACAAGGGCATTGGCTATCTGGTTTATATCGGTGAACTGGGCAACGGTCCTGAATACCAGTTCAGATGATCCTTTTTCATGCTTGCCGACAGGGACGTTCATTCCGGCATTCTTGATGGCATTGGCAACGGCCAGGGCAGGTATCCGGTAACGGTTAAGCTTGTGGCGGTCCAGCTCGACCTGTATCTCTCTGCGACGGCCGCCGATTATCTGTACTGAAGCGACATCATTCACCTGCTGGAAACCGACCTTGATATCTTCCTTGGCAAGGTCATAAAGATCATTCGAGTTCAGGTCAGCCGATACGGCGACCCTGGCAATCGGCATATCAGCCGGGTCATACCGCTGGATCAGCGGTTCATCGATATTCTGGGGAAGGTTGCGCCGAATCCGTGCAACCTTATCCTTTACCTGTTGCTCGGCGTATTTGACGTCTACGCCAAGATTGAACTGGCAGATGACCAGGGACACGCTCTCCATGTTTCGCGATGATACCCGTTTCAGGCCAGAAATGGAGCTGACTTCATCCTCGATCGGTTTCGTGATCAGGTTTTCGATTTCCTCCGGAGCCGATCCCTGATAAATGGTCTGGACTACGACATAGGGGAACTGGACATCGGGGTACATGTCAATGCCGAGTCGGTTCATGGAAATAATGCCCACAAAGAGCAGAACGAAAACGATGCTGCTGATAAGTATGGGGCGCTTGATGGCTAAACGGGCTATGTTCATGTGTGATATGTCCTTTTAATAACTCTTGCAAACTGCAGATCTTGGTGATTGGACGTGTTTAACCAAATGGTTAAATTTCTGCAAGTAAATTTTTTGCGAATTACAATAAATCTATGCAGGCAGGCAATGCCCGCGGACGGGTGAAAACCCAAAATGTACTTGTCATCTGCCGCTTAACTGGTATTTTGACAACGATATTTCACTATTTCCGGCGGATCAGGAAGGAAACCAGCCCCTATGAAGCACAGAATTAAACGGCACCTTGAACGAAAACCGATCGAAGAACTCATGGTGGACAGCCACGAGGAACATGGTCACGGTCTGAAACGTGTCCTGGGCCCGACGCACCTGACCATGCTGGGCGTGGGCGTCATCGTCGGCGCCGGGATCTTTGTCCTGACCGGCCAGGTGGCGGCGCAATACACCGGACCGGCCATCGTCCTGTCCTTCGTGATATCCGCCGTGGCATGCGGCTTTGCCGGTCTCTGTTACGCCGAATTCGCCTCCCTGATCCCGGTATCCGGCAGCGCCTATACCTATGCCTATGCGACCCTGGGCAAGCTCTTTGCCTGGATCATTGGATGGGACCTGATCCTGGAATACCTCTTCGGCGCGTCGTCGGTGGCGGTCGGGTGGTCGGGCTACGTCACCAGCTTCCTGAAAGACTTCGGCATCGTGATCCCGACATATCTTGCCAGCGCGCCCTTTGCCCATGACCCGAAAATCGGCTGGTATGCCACCGGCGCGGTCATCAACCTCCCGGCGGTCCTGGTCGTGCTGACCTTCACTCTGCTGCTGATACTTGGCATTAAGGAATCGGCTTCGTTCAATAATGTCATTGTAGTGCTGAAGGTAACCGTCATCCTGCTCTTCATCGGCTTCGGCATATTCTTCATAAAAATGGACAACCTCACTCCCTTCATCCCCGAGAACACGGGCAACTTCGGCGAATACGGCTGGAGCGGCATTCTGCGGGGGGCAGGGGTGATCTTTTTCGCCTATATCGGGTTCGATGTCGTCTCCACCGCTGCGCAGGAGGTTAAAAACCCGAAACGCGACATGCCCATAGGCATTCTCGGCTCTCTCACCATCGTTACGATACTCTATATTCTGGTCGCCTTTGTACTGACCGGCATCGTCAGCTTTACCCAGCTCAGGGTACCGGACCCGATTGCCGTTGGCATCAACGCCCTGGGCGATGATTTCTTCTGGCTCCGGCCCATAGTCAAACTCGGGGCCATCGCCGGCCTGACCTCGGTCGTTCTGGTGCTCCTCTACGGGCAGTCGAGGATTTTCTACACCATGGCCAGGGACGGGATGCTTCCTGGCGCCTTCGCGAAGGTGCACAGTAAATACCGGACTCCGTATGTGACTACTCTGGTCACCGGGGCTGCCGCCATTTTCTTTTCCGGGCTTTTTCCCATCGGCCTCCTCGGTGAAATGGTATCGATAGGCACGCTCCTTGCCTTTGTGATAGTCTGCGTCAGCGTCATGGTCCTTCGCTACTCGAAGCCGAAGCTGCACCGGCCCTTCAAGACTCCCCTGATGCCGTTTGTCCCCATCATGGGCGCCCTTGTTTCCCTGGCCCAGATGTTCGCCCTTCCCCAGGACACGTGGATGCGGCTGCTCATCTGGATGTTCATCGGCTTCATTATCTACGGTTTATACGGGGAGCGCCATGCCAGGAAAAAACCGACCAGGCCCGATGACGGCCCCATTATCTCCTGACAAACGGCAGTGCTGCGCCCGACAGGGAACCGTCTCCCTCACGGAAGCACATCAAGCGAGGCAATAAACCGCCAATGACACAGAAACAGCACGGCGATGAAATAGAAGAGTTCATAGTACGTTTCAGGAACAATCCCCGTCTCAGACCGGCGATCGTCAATGGTCTCATCGGCGGAACCGGCCGACTCACCCTGAATGTGCCCGGTCACGGCCTGGCACGGCGCATAGCGGAGCGCCTCAGGGAAGGCCCCTTTTCCGATTACTATGAATTTGAAAAACTCCTGGCCCGATCGCTTCATCCCCTGATGGCCGGTCTCAACCTCAATGTCGTTGCCGATATCAAGGTCAATGCCCTTTTCTCCGAGCGGTACCCGGTCTATTCACGGGAACTTAACGTGGCCCTTGCTTCAGGAAAAGGCCTTGATCCTGAAGCGATCAGGAAAATAATTGTGAACATGGCGGCGCATGAAGGCCACTACATGGTCATCAAGTTCTATGACCTCGTCCTGCGCGGCATTGATGCCGGCCTGTGCCGGTCACTCAAGCCGGTTGAGGAGGCGGTGATACGGATGAAGCGGCTTCCGGGGGATGATGAAGCGGCAAACCTGTCGCACGTGAACGCTGTTTTCCGGAAATTCCGGGACGGCAAGGGAGAGGCTGCTGCGGAACTTCTCAAAAAAAGAATGGAGTGGGACGACGTTCTCCGGGCCTATGGAGCGGGACTGGAGGGCCATGGCGATGCTGCGGCATACGAAGAAAACCCGTCCGGGGATGCGCCCCTGGAAGAAACGGCCGCCGACTGGGACGATACCTCCGAAAATACTGATGAACAGCTCAGGGAAGAAGACGCGGTAAAACCCGAAATGCGCCGTGACAGTGAACCTGCCATCGCCAGATATGCGCGTCTTATCAGGCAGGATTATCTGGACGCCCTCGATCCCGATGATGAAGAAAAGGTAAGGGGCATAGTCAGGGGCATGTATCTCAAGAATCAAAAGGTCTATGACAGCGAAAAGGCGGCTGCTGTTGTCCGCGAGGTCCTTGCCATATGGCTTGCCGATGATTCGCTGGACGATGACGTGCGGAGCGTACTCCGTGAAATAGCAGCCGAAGAGACCGCTTCTTCCGGATCGGAAAATGACTATTCAGCGGATGAAACGGCTCCGGCCGGTGGTCGGCAAGATGAAATCATCGCGGCAGATGCGGACGGCGGTGATGGCGGTATCGCGGAAGGTGCGTTCTCCGATGGAACAGAGATGGGAGAAGATACAGAGGCGGACCCTGGGCCGGCGCCGGTCTTATCCGGTGAAAGCGTTGTTTCCGGCAATGAATTCGATACGCTCCGTGCTGAGGAAATTGAAACTATTCCGGCCGATGAATTGAAGCCTATCCAGGACGAAATGGCTGTTCCCCATGATGGGGATGTTTCCGGTGAAGAAGTGGAAATCCTGCCGGATGATGAAGCCGGCGGATCTCCCGGGGCACGGGAGAAAGCAGGCCCCGTTCTTGAAGATGACGCAACTGCTGATGAGGGCGTTTCCGGCGGTGAAATGGAGGCCCTGCTGGCCGATATCTCCGATGAACATTCGGACGGGACAGAGGGCGCGGTTTCTGTTTCTGAAGCCGGTCATGATGAGGGCGTTTCCGGTGGCGAACCGGAGGCGCTGCTGAGCGAGGCTCACGGTGAAGCTTCTGACGCTGAAGCGGTATCCTCCCGTGAACATGGCATTGAGCCGTCTGATGAGGCCGGAGTCGCCGACGGCGAGCTTGACGGGCTCCTGGCGGACATCTCGCTTGATATGCCGGCGGATGAAGCTGACCGTGCCCCGGCTCCAGGAAAGGAAGATGACTTCGAACCCGTGCCGCATGAAATGATCCACGACGATCAGGATCCGTTTGATGTAAAAGACGAGATACTTTTTGAGGACAGGTCCCTGGCAAAAAGAACACCGGTCGCCCGGGCGAAACCGCAGAGGACGCGGATTTCGATAAGGGATATCGCGGATACCGAGAGCAGGAGAAACCTGCTGGAACTGGTGGAACTGCTGTCGAAAACCGGGTCAGCTGCCGATGTCTCTCGGTTCCTGGTGGGTGCCGGGGTCACCCCGGCCATTAAATATGGAATTTCCGATCTTGTCGGCTGTAATGATTTTGAAGAGGCCTTTGATCGCATTACCGGGTCGGAACTATTTGATTATAACGAAAAGATAATCATTCTTGAGAAATGGCTCAAGATTATTGGTCATGAAAGGGGCTGGTTTAAGCCGCCACATGAAGGCGACCTGGAAAAAATAACGAAAGAAATCGAGTCGTATGCAGCGGAGATACGGGACAGCGCCGGCGGGGAACCCAATGAATATCTGCGGGACAATGGAAATGACGGACCGGGGACAACCGGCGGCGGTGGTGCTGAATTTAAGGGAGGCCCGGCGCCGGTCGAAATCCAAGAGAAAGAAATGCTGAAGACCGGCGATGGATCATTGCGACTGTCGCAGGAAATCTTTGAATTCCAGTCGCTTTACAGGGCGGGTGCCGGCAAGAAAACGATCGCCAAAAGAATCCCGCGCATCCAGAAGCTGTTCGAAAACCTTGCCGCCGGGGAGGACACCGCCGTCCATTTCGCCGTGTATCATAACCAGTCCTTCGTCGATTTCCTCGACTTCATCGGGAAAAATCCCGGCCTGAAAGAAATGCTGGACATCGATGCGGCTATCGAATACTGCAAGAGGAAAAAGATCATATAGCCGGACATGGCGCCATGACGAAAGGGAAAACAATTCTTATTTTTTCAATATCAATCAATGTCCTGCTTGTAGCCGGGATAGCCGGGGTTATCGGGTGGAAATATTACCGCGCGAAGACCAGGCCGTTCCGCACGGACTATTACGAGGGCAAGGCAGGCCTTTTTTCGACATTTCCCAGAAAGAAGGCTGATATTGTTTTTGTCGGCGACAGCCATACCGACCGCTGCGAGTGGTCCGAGCTTTTTGACCGGTGCGGCATCATCAACCGGGGCATTGACGGGGACACCACGGACGGCGTCTTGAACCGGCTGGATGAAATCATTGCTATGAAACCGGCGAAGATTTTTATCATGGTGGGGGGCGCGGATTTAATCATCGGGAGGAACATCCCGCAGATCGAGAAGAATTACAGAAAAATCATTGAAAGAATCCGTGCCGAATCTCCGCGGACGACCGTGTACATCCAGAGCATGCTGCCGACCGTTCAGCGGCTGGTGCCCATGCCCCTCGATCTTATTCGCGGTCTCAACGCGAAACTGAAGATGTTGGCGGATGGCCGGAACGTGTTTTACATCGATCTGTACAGGGCCATGAAGGACACCTCGGGGGGGCTCAATCCTTCCTATTCCATTGACGGCGTGCATCTGAACGGGCAGGGATACAGGGTCTGGCGCGAAGCCCTGCTGCCTCATATTGCAAAATGACACATGCCGCATCCGTCGTGTTTTAGCACCCCAATTGGTCTGATTGATCGGTGAGGTCTTTTTAATGCATTCTTCAGGGATACCCTGCCGGATATGTACGTTTTTTTTTCCTTGCAATTCCCTTTAATAAGCCGGATACTGGTTGCAGGTGTCGCTTGTTATGGGAATAATTTTATTACCTGAGGGATTTGCCGGTGACCCGCATCGCCTTTGAGGCTTTTGATTATACCAGGGATGATGCCTTTGTCAGGTCCCGCTATGAATTCGAAGGCAGCAGGGAGGAGGGATGGACGATCATCCGGAACGGCGAAAAGAACCTCTCCCTCGGTCCGGGGCATCGGCTCCTCCGGACCCTCATCTGCGGCATCTGCTCGACCGATATAGCGAGGCGCTTTCTTCCCTTTCCGCTTCCCCAGGTCCTCGGCCACGAGGTTGTGGCAACGGACCCCGACTCGGGCGGCCGGTATGTCGTCGAGATAAATGACACCTGCGAAGCCCGCGGCGACGCCCACCCTGATCCCTTCTGCGCTGCAGGTCTGCCGACCCACTGCCCGGACCGGATGGTGCTGGGGATTGACCGTCTCCCCGGCGGTTTCGGCCCCTATATCCTGGCGCCGGTCAACGCGGTCATACCGGCTGACAATCTTCCCCCCAGGACGGCGGCCCTGGTGGAGCCTTTCGCTGCGGCCCTCCATGCGGTAAACACGTCGCGTCCGCAGGAGGGGGACAGGATCGCCGTGATCGGCACCGGCAGGCTCGGCTCCCTGATAATCGCGGCCCTTGCCGCGTGGCGGAGGAGCTCCGGTACTGCATGTTCCGTAACGGCCCTGGCCCTCGGCGCTTGGCGCATGGACCATGCCAGGAAAATGGGGGCTGACGATGCCGTTGACATGGAGCAGGTCAGGCCGGAATCGTTGAAAAATAATTTTGATCTGGTGTTTGAAGCAACGGGGTCCCCCGGCGGCCTTGAATCGGCCCTGGTCATGGCCCGGCGCGAAGTGCACCTGAAATCCACCCATGGACAGCCGTTTTACGGGATGAAACACATGACTGAACTTGTCGTTGACGAGCTGTCCCTCCTGCCGTATTCAAAGGAAAGCCTTGAGTATACCTGGGAACATGAGAATAGAACAAATGAGAAGGTGTATTGCGCTCCCGGGGCCGTCCAAGACGCCGGGACGGCCGGCATGGACTGTTTCTCCGGCTCTTCCACGGAGGCAGCGGCGCTCCTTGGGGGAAGCGGATTCCGGAACCGTCTGCCCCGTTTTGACCTTGGCATCGCTTCAAGCGTTGAAGAGATAGACGTCATCATACGGCCCGATGCGGGCAATGAGAACTCTCTGGTGCGGCCCCGCGGCGGCATCCTCTACAGGGGACGCGACGGCGGTAACCCGCTCCTGAATTTCCTGGCATCAGGCAGGCGAATAAGGACTTCCCGGTGCGGCGATTTTCACCGCGCCGTTGACCTGCTGGCGGAAAACCCGGCCGTTGCGGAGATAATGACCGCGCGGCTCATAACACATGAAGCAGGGGAGGCAGATCTGCCCGGGGCCTACAGGAAGGCAAAAGACAGCGACATGCTCAAAATATTGATCCGCCATGATTCGTAGGATACAATCATCCCTCGGCCCCGAGCTGATCAGGCGGGCCGATTACTGGGAAATCGACCTCTCGCGACTGCGCGTGTTTTTCGGACTGTCGGTCCTGGCCCACATCCTCTGCGATGACATCCTCAACCGCGTCGACAGCAGTGTCGGCGACGTCAGTTTCCTGTACCGGATCAATCCCGGCATCAATCCCGAGCTCTATGCCATGAACATATTCCATATCCAGGTCAACGCGCGGGCCGGCATACTGCTGCCCGAGTATGTCCGCCGCGATGAATTCAGGGGCCACCTGAGGACCGTCCTCGGCACACTCCAGATGCCGTCCTGGATGGGGAAGCTCCATCCCGAATCGGAAGGCAAATCGCGTCCTTCACGGGCCCTTGTCTTCCCGTTTTACGCTGACGGCGGCAGGCGGGATATCAGCTACCAGTTCATCATGGAGCGGCTTAAAAACCCCGTCTTTACAGGCGAGTTTTTCCTGAGGCTGACGATAGAAAACGAACGGAAAGCGGGCATCAACCTGGAAAGTATACCCCACGTTACCGTTGATGACATCAGCAGCAGGACCTATATCGAGGGAAGCACCAGGATCTCGGAGTCGCTGACCAACAACATCCATAGTGCCTGCCACCGTGGCACGTTTTTCTACGGCGAGGAGAACAGGCTCAACAACCAGATCTTCGAGCAGCTGGCCAAGACGAGGCTGGGTGTCCTGGACGGCATCAACGTGTACTGGGACCGCGCGTTTTCCGACCTCATCATGAGGTCCAGGCCGGGGCAGATCCTTCCGGAATCCAAAAAACTTCTCCTCTGCCTCGAGTCCGATGAAATATGCCAGCTCCTAACGGCGGGCGCCACGATCAAGGTCGCCCTGAGAAACACGAACGTCTTCCTGGACCTCTCGCGCCGTTCGCGCATCCTCAATTACAGCTTTAACCAAAAACGTCGGAAGACCGGCATGGATTTTTTCATGCACCGGATGCCTGAGCTGGATGCCGTTTCAAGGAAAGGGTATCCCGACATGGATTTCCGGAATGTCGATATATTTCTTCTCCACCACATAACCTCTGAGATCATTTCATTCATAGAAGTGCTGTTCAGGAAACAGGCCGGCCGCATATGGGTCTCCTTTGTCAAATACGCAGGCACCGTGCCCCCCCTGTACCTCGACATACTCCTCGATGTGCCGCAGGAATCTCTCTACATGGCCTCACTCGAAAGGAACAGGAGCAAGAGGAACGTCGTGTACTATTCGCTGTCGCACCAGTTCAGCGATACCGGCCCCCTGGCCGACGTGCAATCAATGCTGGAAAAGAGAAAGCTTGATTATTTCGAAGCCATGAAACTCCTTGCCGGGCACATGTTCCTCAAATTCTGCATCGAGTCATACCGGCTGAAACGCACGGTCCTCCTGATTGAAGACGGCGGCTACATTGCGCCCTTCCTTAATAAACTTGTCCACGAGGACAGGACACTGGAACAGGTTTGTTCGATGTTCGGCGTCAGACGGGCGGGCCGCGACATGTCCTTCCGGAAATGGCTGACCGGCATTCTCGTGGGCACCGTCGAGCACACCAGGAACGGTTACGACCGTCTCATACAGTTTGAAACAAAATACGGTTCATGCGTTCCGTCGTTTTCAATAGCCATTTCGAACAAAAAGGTCAGCGAGGAGTCGAAGGAGGTGGCGCGTTCAATCCTGAACGCCATTGAATCGATACTGTATGGCCGTGGCCTGACCCTTTCCGGCAGGAAAACCATGGTCCTCGGGGCCGGCGGCAATATCGGGAGGTTCCTGTGCGAGAAATATCCGCGGGACAAGACCCGTATTCTGGAAAAGAACCTGCTGCGGATCGACCTCTGCTTTGATTGCAGCGTGAATGACGAATACCGCCAGATCGACGACGTGCCTCTTCCGGTTTTTCTTGAAACGGACCTTTTCATAGGCCTGGTGGGAAAATCGGTCCTGACCGGGAAGCACCTCGAAACGCTCCTGCTGAAGGGAAAGAACCGGAATATATTCTTTGCATCAGGATCGACCAAAACGCTGGAATTCACCGGCGTGATCGAGTACCTTAATGCCCTTTCGACAGCTCCCAGGCCGAACGTGGGGGGACATCCGGCTGAAGTTCAGTTCAACAGGATCAACGACCCGCAGACAGGGCTTGATCAGGGTGGGATGGTGACCATTGATATTTCCATGGGGCGCAAAACAGTGCGGCGCACCCTTTACCTTCTGGGAGACCTTTCGCCGATAAACTTCCTCTACTACGGTGTTCCGGCAGAATCCATGGACGCAATAATCTCTCAGCTCACCAGGCTGTCCCTCGGCATCGTCGGGCGGTACCGCAAGCAAAGCCTACCCCGGTCGGGGATATACGCCGTCGACCGTGAAGTTGATGAGTGGGCACGCCCGCTTCCTGCCGCACAGGCGCTGCAAAAAAAATAGGACCTGACTAGTGCTGCTGGCAGTTAAATTTCCGGAGAACCAATCGCTTTACTGACATATCCGCTTTGCGTTATCAGCGCGGCGCAGAGGTTGTTGCGCTCAATTTGACTGCGTTTCTTTTGCGGCACGTTTATCAGCGCCTGTACGTGTCTCCGGGGATACGGAATATGAATCCAACGGTTATCATGCCGTCGCCGCCATAGCCGCCCTGGCTGTAGGTGGTTCCCTGATAGGAGAAGAACCTGACACCGCCGATGTATCTTCCCGAGCCCACAAAGGAAAGGGTGAAAACATCGCCGATATTGATGTTCAGGCCCATGGCGAACCCTATACCGGCAATAAACCCGGTGAGATTGGTAAGCATGCCCCCGATGGTTATCTGCGGTCCCAGCCAGAAGCGCACATTTTTGGATCGGACAACACCAAAGCCGAAATAATGAACCGTGGTCAGGGCCAGGCTGTTTTCATAATACGTTTCATACTTTTCAACAGGGAATATCGTCCCCATCATGTAAGAGGCAATCATGGTCGGGATCAAGTCCCATTCTTTAACCTCGTATGGGGTGCGCAGATTGCTGAACCCGAGCTCCAGACGGTAATTGAAGACCTGATCGCCGGCGAGGTTGGTGTCCATTACAAAGCCGCCGCCGTAGTTCATAAAAGTTGCAGGGTATCCTTCCCATATCATCTTGCCGCCGTCAAAGTTGCCGAACAGACCCAATCCGAAGGCATGGACCGGTGCCGTTCGGAAGCATAATAAAAATAGCAGTGCTCCGCATAACAACACTAATCGTTTAATGCGCATCATAAACCTCCAAGATTATGTTTGGCAGAAACTTTCTGAATGTGTTATTATATTATTTTATCAAATTGTCGCCAGAATTGCAAACATTAAATGGGCAGATCGTAATCATTTTCCTTGACTTTTTTACGAGCATGTTTTGTGTTATATGAATCAGAAAATATTCCCAATGCGCCTCTGGAGCAGAAGGGATTATCTGATTTGGCATGATCTATGCTCTATCATGTTTATATATACATAGTAGTATTACCATAAAATTTACAAGGAGATCGCGATGCTTACCACGTTCGATGAGTTTACCTGCCACCAGGTGGTGTCCACCTTTGACCATCCGGACACGAGCGACCGCGCCTGGACCGAGAAGCTCTGGTGCAATATCCACGACACGAAGGGGGAACTGGTCCTTGCCACCGGCTTCGGGATATATCCCAACAGGAACGTCCTGGACGGGTACGGCTGCGTCAACATCGGGAACCGTAAGCAGTACAACATGAGAATCTCAAGGGTTCTCAGGCCTAAGATCGACGAAATATCCCTGGGCCCCCTTTCCTACGAGGTGGTCGAGCCGTACCGGAAAATCCGAATTATCATGGGTGAGAATAAATACGGGTTCAGCTATGACCTGGAATTCCTGGGGACCATGGACCCGGGGGAGGAGGAGCCCCAGTTCGGCAGGAGCCGGGGAAGGCTCTACATGAATACCTGTCGGTATGCACAGCTGGGCCGGGTCCGGGGATGGGTGATTGTTGAAGGAAGGAAATACGACATCGACGAGGCCAATTACTATGCCCAGCGCGATCATTCCTGGGGCATCCGCATGGGTACCGGCGCGGCGGAGCAGGGAGTACAGGCCCCGGACCATGAAAAATTCACGGCCATGATGATCAACTGGCTTACCATCCAGTTCAATGAATGGGGCCTTTATTGCTACCTGATTGAGAAGAATGACGGGACCGTGCAATACCTGGGCGGATCGGTCGTGGAACGTATTGGCGGGAAGAAGGCGCCGGTGCCCATCACAGCGGTGGACCACCAGTATGAGTACCATCCCGGGACCCAGCGGATGAAGGCGGGGAATGTTGTATTCACCTGCAAGGATGGCCGTAAGATTGAACTTGCCATGAAGGAATTGACCACCATGTACCTCCGCGGCGGCGCCTATGTCGGCTATAAGGGGTTCCGCCACGGCACGTGGATGGGCGAATACTGGGAGGACGGCGAGACCTGGAACATCGGCGACGAGTCGGTCGCCAACGACGTCCATGGCCTTGACGACACCGTTGTCGAGGTCCGCTGCGGAGTCGAAACAGGGTACGGTATCATAGAGAACATGATCTTCGCTCCCTTTGACAGGTACGGTTTCAAGCAATGGGGATTCAAGCCCGCGTAACCCTGTCAGTAGGAGTTCCTGCCGCGCCCCAGGAAACTCAATATACCGCCGACGGCGGACCCGATGAGGGGGGCCTTCAGGATTCCCACAAAGATCCTGTTGCCCCGCCCGGGGATAAAAATGATCTTGTCCTTCATGAGGGCGGCAAGTGATTCCTCCACCACTTCTTCGGGGGTCATCCAGGCGAAGGCGGGGATGTCCCCGTAATTGAAGTCGCTGAATTCCTCCGTGTACATGAACCCCGTCCTGGTGAGGCCGGGACACAGAGCCTGTATCTTCACGCCGGTGCCGGCCAGTTCATCGCGCAGCCCCATGGTCATCATGTTTATAAAGGCCTTGGTGGCGGAATAGGTGACGTAATGGGACGTGGTCAAAAAGGCCCCGATCGAGGAAACATTAATGATGTAGCCCCGACGGTTTGACCTCATTCTCCTGAGCACGGCCCTCGTGAGACGCGCCGGTGCCATCGTGTGGAGATAGACCATGCGCTGGATCTTGTCCGGCTCGACATCGGCAAAAAAACCCCGTGTCCCGAAACCGGCGGCATTGACCAGGACATCGATTGAATCGTCCGCTGCGATGATTTTTTCCACATGGCGGACCCCGGCGTCGGTGGAGAGATCAGCGGCCAAAATCGTGGCCCTGATGCCGTGTTCACGCTCAAGCTCCTCCGATAGCTTGACCAGAACATGCTTTCTTCGGGCAACAAGGAAGCAGTTAAAACCTTCCTTTGCCAGGCGCCTGGCAAAGGCCTCGCCGATGCCGCTTGACGCGCCGGTGACCACGGCGGTGCGGCCCATCGTGGTGTGGGTGAAATATTTTTTCATGACCGGTAATACCTCGTGGCGCCCGCTGGGCGGTGATCCGCAATCCATGCAGACGCTTTATATTTAGCAGACTTGTTGCAAATCCGACTCTTCCCGTCGGGTCTGAAGGGCGAATACCCTTGCAAGCCCACGGCAGGAGAACCCTGCAAGCGCACAACGCTGTTTCGCACCAAGTTAATTCAATATTATCGATGAGGTATATTTTAGTAAAGGAAAAATAAAGTATGTTTGTTGTAAATCTGACATTTCGACGAACCCCGGCCGGAGGTGTTTGAAACGACAAGTCACCCATGGCGGAATCTCAAGTGGATGATGAATTAAAAAATCAGACACCGCGTCATATTTGTCACGTTGCTATTGTATTGACAAAAAATCAGGCCTCCGATATGGTTGCATTGGATAAAGTGATTAAACAACATACTGCTTGAGCAAACGCTCACCTTGTTGTACAAAATAAATATAAAACGAGGTTGTTATGCTCACCACGTACGATGAATTATTGTGTCATCAGACGGTTGATACTTTCGACACTGTCGCCACCAGCGCCCGTGAATGGACCGAGAGGATATGGTTTTCGGCCCATGATACCGTGGGCAGGTACCAGCTTATAGCCGGCTTCGGCCATTACCCGAACCGCAACATCATGGACGCCTTCGCGTGCTTCGTCATAGACGGCAAGACCCAGTACTGCGTACGGGCGTCAAGGGAGCTGAGGCCGGGCTTTGACCGGGTCAGCGTCGGTCCCCTGTCCTACGAGGTCATTGAGCCCCTCCGCGCAGTGAGGCTTTCCGTCGCCGATAACCCCTACGGCCTGTCCTGCTCGATTGATTTCAAAGCTGCCATGATGCCCCACGAGGAGGAGGCCCAGACGGCGAAGTTCCGCGGCCGTGTCCTTGAGAACGTGAAGCGATATGTTCAGGTGGGACGCCCCTCGGGATGGGTCCGTGCCGACGGGCAGGAGATCACGGTGGATGCCGCGTCCTGGAGGGCCGAACGGGACCATTCCTGGGGCATACGCCGCGGCGGCGGTGTCCCCGAGACCGGTGTCCAGCCGGGCGAGGTCCCCCAGGGTTATCTGTATAATTTCATTCTGGCGCAGTTTGAGGACTGGGGCGTGACATACCACACCAGGGAGTCATGGGATTCCCGGACGCTTGCCTTCAGCGGGGCCATAATGTATCCCCCGGAAGCAGGGAAGGAAGAAAAGAAGATGGTCCGCGTTGACCATAACTATACCTTCAAGCCTGACGTCCGCCATATCAACGGCGGCGCAGTGGTTCTGTATCCCGAAGAGGGAGAACCCGTTGAACTTTCGATAAAACCCCTCAGCGTCTGCCATATACGGGCCGGGGGATATTTCGGTTTCAGGGGTTTCACCCACGGCCTCTGGATGGGGCCGGAATACCTCGACGGATTCAAGCTTGACCTCACCGACCTGAATACCTTCAAAGAAGTGTCTTTCTTGGAGGATTTCATGTGCGAATTCCGGTGCGGCGCCGAAACCGGTTTCGGGATCGTCGAACTGGTGCTGATAGGGAAGTATCCGAAGTACGGATACCTTTCATACTGATTGAGTGAATGTCATTCCCGCCTGCGCGGGAATCCCACAATATAAATATAACGGATCGCCCGCAAAGGACGGGCGATGACAAAAACAAGGAGTATTGCCATGAAAAACGAACAGGATACCTTCGGGCGTATCATGACCCACCTTGTGCCCTGGCTGCAGAAGCGGATGCCGGGCGCGCAGCACCTATCGATATCAGGCATCCAGAAGCCGGGCATGGGACTTTCGAATGAGACATTCCTCTTTGACCTGGCATGGGAAGAGCAGGGTAAAAGGATCACGAAGGGGATGGTGCTCCGCGCCGCGCCCCTTGACCACAAGGTGTTTCCCGAGTATCACCTCAACCACCAGTTCCTGATCATGAGGGCCCTCAGGCAGAGCAATGTCCCGGTGCCGGAAATGTTCTGGCAGGAGGAAGCCCCGGAAGTCATCGGCACACCTTTTTATATCATGGAGCGCTTGAGCGGCACCATGCCGAAGGACTATCCGTCGTATCACGGGTCAGGCGTTTACTTCGACGCGACCCCGGAACAGCGGTCACTGATGTGGTGGCGCGCCCTTGAAATGCTGGCAAGGACCAACATGGCGGACTGGAGAAAGCTCGGCCTCGATTTTCTCGGCGTGCCGCAGGCGGGCACGGGCCCGATCGACCGGCAGCTCGCCTACTGGAGCAGGTTCCTGGACTGGATAAAGGACGACCCCTCCGAAAGCTATCCGGTGCTGGAAAAGGCGCTCCAGTGGCTCAGGGACAACGCCTACGTCCCGGAGCGGGTATGTCTCTGCTGGGGCGATGCCCGCATGGGCAATGTCCTCTACGGCGAACCGGATTTTAACGTGGTCGCGGTGCTCGATTGGGAAATGGCCTTCCTGGGCGATCCCGAGGCAGACCTTGCCTGGTTTGTTTTCATGGACTGGTATCTTTCAGCGGAATACAGCCTTCCTCGGCTTCCCGGCTCGCCGGGACGGGATGAAACCATCAGGCGGTACGAGGAACTGACCGGGTGGAAGGTGCGGAATTTCGACTACAACGAGGTCTTCGCCGCGATGCGCTTCGGGATGATCCTCATTTCCGTCCTGAAAAAGATGAAGCGCCAGGGTGTCCCAATTGCCGATGACATGTACCATAACAACTGCTGTACCCGGCGCATCGCTGATGTGCTGGGCCTGGAAGCGCCCGGTGAGCATAAAAAGACGGTGAATGTCAAGGAAGACCTGGTGACCATCCAGTTCAATTTCACCGGGCCGGGCGGGTCTGACTGGTATATCGTTTCTGAACAGGGCAGGGCCCGGCGGCACGAGGGCACGGTCAAGGACCCCACCTGCACGGTCAGGGCCACGGCCGAGGACTGGCGCTGCCTCCAGAACGGGACGCTGAACCAGATCGAGGCGTGGAAAACCGGAAGGCTGGTGGTGGAAGGCGATCTGAAGGTGATGATCGAGCTTAAGGACGAGATTTCCCGCCTCCAGTCTGCGGAGGCCAGGGTATAACCGGCGTTTTCAGGGGCGTTTTTTCCGGTAATACGCCGGGGACATCTTCATGATTTCCCTGAACGACTTGTTGAAGGTCCTGAGACTTCCGAAACCGACCGAAAAGGCGATGTCGATGATCTTTTCGTCGGTTTCCTGCAGTTTGCGGGCAGCTTCTTTTATGCGGAGTTCATTGATATAGTCGCTCATCTTCTTGCCCTGGTAAAGCTTGAAATACCTTCCCAGGTTGTCATGGTGCAGCCCTATGTGCGACGCCAGTCCCTCGCGAGAAATTTCGTAAGCGTAGTTCTGGTCGATATATTCCACCGCCTTCTGTATCTTTTCATTAATGAGCGGGGATTGAAGTGCTTTCTTGTCCGGGTACTTCGTGCTCTGGTACCTCTTGTGGAGGAATTCGATTTCCATGGCAAAGGCGACATGGGAGAGGAACGTCAGCAGAAGGTTGGCCTCTTTTTCCGTGAAAATGCCGCTGGTAAGCGAATTGTCAAGGTAGCACACGCCGACGGTCCTCTCCCGCTCCTTGATGGGGACGCAGAGAATCGATTTCGAATGGGGCCGCGCGGCGGCCTGGTCGTGGGCCGGCGGCATGGCGCTGGCGTCGCCGAGTATGACCATGGTCTGGGTGTTGTACACGGCCTTGATGATGTTCAGGGAATACTGGTCGATCACCAAGTCATACCCCAGCACGGAGAAAAAAGCCTTCTTTTCCAGCCGGTTCGAGTCATCGGCTATGAATATGGCCCCCCGCTGAGCGCCGGTGATTTCGACGGCCTTGGAGAGTATCATGTCCAGCAGGTTTTCGGTGCCGGAAATAGTGCTTATTTCACGGGCCAGTTTTATCACCGATGAGAGACGTTCGTTATCAATGCGCCGTTCGATCGAAGAGACGCCGATGTCGTCTTCCTTTATGCCGAGAAGGCTCTTCAGTTCTTCAATATACCTGTTTGCGCCGATCTCGGCAAACAGGCTGTAGGCAGATTCCAGGTTTTTCTTCGCGGCCGTTACGCTGTCGGCCTGTGACAGGAACAGGCCGTATTCGTAATAGCTGCGCGCCAGCCAGTACCGTCGGCCTATCCTCCTGTTGTGTTCTATGCTCTGCAGAAAGAGTTTTTGGGCCCTCTTTTTATTGCCGCGGACCGCATAATATTTAGCGTTCACCAGGAGGGCCTGTCCGTAATAGGTGGCCCAGCGCCTGGTCCTGGAGAGTGATTTTCTGCAGAATTCCTTCGTCTTTTGAAGATGCTGTTCCGATACGCCGTCGCCGGAGTCCTTGCCGCTGATGTAGCTGTACAGGTAGGCCTCGGCGAGGGCCGGGAAGAGCTGGACCGTGTACTGCTTGAGAAAGCTGTTTTCCCGGTAAAGTTCATGGGCCTTTTCGAGGTACTTGAGCGACCGCTGGCTGTCCCTCTTCTCGAGATACACCCTCCCGAGCTCGATGCAGGACGTGCACTGGGTGAAATGGATGTTGGTGTCAAGGCTGTAATTATAAGCGGCATTGCCGAGCCATTCGGCCGTGTCAATATTACCGGTTTCAAGGAAATACGGCGTGCTGTATATCCATGCTTCGTTGATCCCGTAAAAGTCGTTCGTCTGGTTCGTTATCATGTAATACTGGTCAAGGAAGTGCTTGAGCTTTTCATAATCGGCAAGGAACAGGTAATCATGCACCAGGCCCGCGTAGGAATTGCCGAGCTCGTAGATGTCGCCCATTTTCTTGAAGCGCCTGACGGATTCCTCGAAACAGTCGATGCTTGAACGGTAGTCTCCCTTCCACTGGTGGCAGTACCCCAGCCACTGGTACGACTGTGCTGATCCCCACTGGTCCAGGAGCTTTTCCCTCATTTCCAGGGCGATGGTGAGGTATTTAAGCGCGAGGTTGAACCTCGAGATGGCCATGAGGATGCTGCCGAAGCCGCCGATTGCCATTCCCAGCTCGGGTGATTTACCGATCTTGCTGATGGCGATATTGAGGACCCTCAGGGTGAACCTGGTGAACTTGAGGGTGTTGCTGTAAATGTATGACCAGAGCACCGGTACGGCGAATTTCGCCTTGAGCTTGTTGAATTCGACGAACTTCCTGCGCCTGAAACGCACGACAAGGCGGGGAAAAAGCGAAAACAGCCCCAGAAGCGCCAGCTCCTTGACAAGGGTCGCGATGAGAAGAACCTTGTTGTCGGTAAAGCGCTCTCCCAGGATTTCGCCGGACTTCATGGCGTACTCCTCGCACTTCTTCCAATCGCCTTTCCGTAAATATGCCGCGCATATGTGGCTGTAGATGTCTGCCTTCTCAACGTCGGACTCCATAAGCGGCGCAATCTCACTGAGTGTTTCGATCGCCTTGTCATAGCTACCTATGGTGAGGAAAACCCGGCTCATATTGACCTGTATCCTGATCCACTGGATGCTTCCCCGGTGGCCTTCCTTTTCGAGCAGATCAAGGGCGGTGCGGAAATACTTGAGGGCTTCCTCGTTGGCGTATTTGCCCATCGCCATGATGCCGGCAGGGAAAGCGAATATGATGGCGCGGTCTGTGTCGCCCCCTTCAATGAAATGGTGGGCCAACTCGAATATGACCGGGGACAGGTTGTCCCTGTTGTTTTCCTCGATGGCGTTCGCTATCCCTATGTGGAGTCCTTTTCTTTTCGCTTCATCCAGACTGCCGTAGAAGGCCTCCTTGATCCTGTCGTGGGCGAATCCTATCTCACCCCATGCCGGCAGGTCGATCAGGAGCTGAAGGTCTATCGCCTTGTCGATGATTCTGACGATTTCCGTCCGGTCAAGGCCGCTCACCTTGAACAATATCCGCATGTTGAATTTTTCGCCCATCACTGAAGCGCACGATAGGATGTCGATCTCGTTCCGCGTCAGCTTGTTAATGCGCTTGAGGATGATGTCGACGATAGAAGCCGAGATTTCAATGGCATTGAGCTTCGCGTCGTTGAACGTCCACCGGTTGTTTTTATGCGTCAGCGCGCCCTCGTCGATCAGCTGTTTCAGGAGCTCTATGGCGAAGAAGGGGTTTCCCCCGGTTTTCTGGTAGAGGAAATCCGAAACGCGCAGGATCTGGTCCTCGGATTCCATGAGGAGGCCCGCGGCGAACTTGTTCATGGCGGCCGGGTCGAGCTTTTCTATGTGGATCCTGGTATAGCGGACTTCCTTGCTGGCTATGTCCAGGTGGAACTTTTCAAGGACATGCGTTTCGGGGACCTCGTCCTCGCGGTAGAGCCCGATGATCACGAGGGGGTGGTCGTTGATCTCGTTCAACAGCTCGTGCATGAGGTTTACGGTGCCTTCGTCGGTCCACTGCAGGTTCTCCAGGACCACCACGAGGCCGCCGGCAAGGTCGCTCAACTTGAAGATGAACTGGCTCACCACCATCAAAAAACGCTTGTACTCGCGCACAGGTTCCAGGGCCACCAGGGGCGGGCAGGGGCCGAGGAGTTCCTCCAGCGATGGATTGAACTTGATCAGGATCTCGCCGAGGTCGCCGAATTCCTCCCGCAGGGATTCGGCAATGCCGTTGCGCTCATCCTCCGACAGGTTGTGGAAGTTGACCATGAATTCGTCAAGGGCTTCCTTGATCGGGGCGTTGGGTATCTTGTTGCTCTGGATCGAGCAGCTGCCGCTCACCAGGATGAAGTCATTCGCGAAAATCGTACTTTTCAGTTCTTCGATCAGCCGTGATTTGCCGCATCCGCCTTCACCGGTAATGAAATAGACGCTGCCCGTGCCGCCGTCGAGGTCTTTGATGATCTCGGTGAGCTGGGACATCTCGCGTTCCCGCCCGATGAGCTTCGTGCGGTAACTGAGCCTGGTGAGGCGGTCGTCGAGGCCGAGCATGAATTCATGCTCGCCGGACTGGTATCGTTCGATGTCGGAAATAACGCCCCGGGCGCTCTGGTACCTGTTTTCCGGTTCTTTGTCAAGGAGCTTCATCACGATGCGGCCCAGGATGGGCGGGACTTCGGGATTCGACGCACCCGGGGGTTCCGGGACGCGGGCTATGTGCTGGTGGATAATCGAACAGATGTCATGACCGTCGAAGGGGACATTGCCGGTAAGGAGCTGGAAAAAAATTACGCCCAGGGAATAGAGGTCGCTTCGTTCATCGACCGGCCGCTTCAGTATGCCGCACTGTTCCGGGGAAAGGTACAGGAAGTTCTTTTTGATTTCTTCAAACGGTATCGATTCGTTGAATTCACGGATGTGAGACAGGCCGAAACCGGTAAGTTTTACCGTCTCGTTGTCCACCAGCACGTTGGCCGGTTTCAGATCACGGTGGATTATGTTGTTCCCGTGAAGGCAGTCAAGGGCGCTGCAGATCTGCTTCACGCAATCGACGCTCTGGCTGATGGAGAGAACCTGCTTTTCAACGGCCTCGTTGAGGCTGATGCAGGGGAAATATTCCATGACCACGTAGATGACTTCAATAAGTTCACCGGTTTCGATGATCCGGGTTATGTTCCGATGTTCCAGCCCCGAAACGGCGTTCACCTCTATCCTGAACCGAATGAGGTCTTCAACCCGCTTGGATATAACGTTATTTTTAAGGAATCGTATTATGAGGGGCTTGCGCTGGGGCGTCGTGTCATGGGCCAGGTGCAAATAACTGACCGCGTCTTCCCATATCTGTTTGTCCACGAGATATTTATTATGAATGATTTTTCCGCTAATGTCCATGGGTTGTCTAACAGCAGTCCTGGTGCAAGCCGGGATTACAATTTACTGCTTATGATAAACCGGCCAGTCAGTTTTTCAACTTAAAAAATAATCCTGTTTTATACAGGAGTCAGAAAGCATGCAACAACGATACGGAATATATCAAGATATTTATTAAAGAATAAATATGTCAAGATTGATTTTCAGTCTTCCGGGAATGATGCAGCCGCTGGTAATGGGCGGTTACTGCCGGTTTTCCAGTATGGTTATCTTGATCCTGAGGTTTTTAACGTTGAAAGAAGTGAGTTTATCGGGCCGTATCCTGGTCAGGTCAACATCAATATAGGTGGTATCGTCGACATGGGGGGGGATCTGTACCTCCAGCTGGGAGGTGGTATGGATCCTGCCGACACCGTTGCAGACATGGCATTTGTCATTGATCCTGGAATGGCTCCCCATGCAGAGCGGACAAGTCATCCGCGCCGGCAGTTCAATGTAGGCGAGGGCGCCCTTGCGGGCCTCAAAGGGTGTAATGAATATTTCGATATCCTGGCCGAAATTGTACAGGATGTCGTTGTGTTTCATTCCCTTGGGCATCAATCGGGCCTTGAGCATTTCGCCCAGCGTGGCTGAATATTTGATCCTTTTCTTGGATATGATTGCATAACCGCGGCCATCAACTTTCCTGCTGTGGAAAAGGATACGGTCGTATTCCATGCGGAGGTCGTCGTCGATGAGTATGCGGTAGCCGCGGATTATCAGATCGAGCTTTTCAGTCAGGTTGTCCGTCTTGATCGACGCGGTATCGGGATGGTAGCGCTTGATCAGGTCGCGAAACGCGGATTTGATCTCGCCCGGGCCGGCGGTGCCGGGAAGGTTGAATATGGTGTAAAAGTCGATGATATTGCCGTTCTTGTCATAACAGGATGGCAGCATGGGTCGCCCCTTTTCCTGCAATGTAGGCATTGAATCAGCACCGTGTCAAATATAAAACCGAACGGGAATCTCCCTCGTACGGAACGGGACGGGATTCATTCCAGCATCAGCAGCATGCGCCGACGGTCCCGGGAATGTTGTTCACGGCGAGGCTGTAGGTCTTGTATCCGCCGGCGAGGTTCCGGACATCGTCGAATCCGCTCTGGAGCATCATCCTGGCGGCGACATGTCCCCGCAGGCCCACGGCGCAGAAGATCACGATTTTTTTGTCCCGGGGAAGGTCGCCCAGGCGGCTGCGGAGTTCATCCACCGGGATGTTGATTGCCCCCGGTATGGTCCCCGTCCTGAATTCCCCGGCGGTGCGGACATCGATCAGCATGGCCGATGTTGGATCAAGGCCACCTATTTCGTGCCAGTGTATGGTGCGGGTGAGTCCATCCAGGATGTTTTCCGCCGTGAATCCCGCTATATTGACCGGGTCTTTTGCTGAAGAGTAGGGAGGTGCATAGGCGTGGTCGAATTCGATGAGGTCGCGGACGCTACCGCCGCGCCCGATGACAGATGAGAAAACGTCTATCCTCTTGTCCACGCCGTCATATCCGGCGATCTGGGCTCCGTAGAGCGTCCCGTCTGAAGGCGAAAAAAGTATTTTCACGGACATCTGCGTGGCGCCCGGATAATAGGTCGCGTGGGACGCGCTGTGGGTGATTGACGCCAGGTACGGGATGCCTGAAACCTTCAGCATTTTTTCGTTTGCCCCGGTGGAGGCAACGGTGAGGCTGAAAATCTTGGCCACCGCGGTGGCGATGCTTCCGCAGTACTTTTTGGTGTTGCCGCCCACGATGTTGTCCGCCGCGATCCTCCCCTGCTTGTTTGCAGGCCCGGCCAGGAAAGTTATAACCGGCTGTTTCGTGAGCGGATGCATGAATTCTATGGCATCGCCCACGGCGTATATGTCGGGATCGGACGTCTGGAGGAATTCGTTGACCGCGATGCCGCCGCGGGGGCCCAGGGCAAGGCCGGCTTCCTTTGCGAGCTTCGTGTCAGGCCGCACTCCGATGGAAAGTATGACCATGCCGGACGAGATTTCCCTGCCGCTTGACAGGCGGGTCACGATTTCGTTTCCTGATTTTTCAAAGGAGCTGACGCCGTCTTTAAGGATAAGCTCGACGCCCTGTGACGTCAACTGATGGTGCACTTCAGACGCCATCTCACGGTCCAGGTTTGCCATGACCTGGTCTGCCATCTCGACAACGGTGACACCGATGCCGAGACCATGGAGGTTCTCGGCCATCTCGAGGCCGATGAAGCCGCCGCCGACAACCAGCGCCTTTTTCGGTTTCTTTTCAACAAGATGTTTTTTTATCCGGTCGGTATCGATGACGTTGCGGAGGGTGAATATTCCGTCGGCGTCGATCCCGGGTATAGGCGGCTTCACCGGTTCGGCGCCGGGCGAGAGGATCAGCTTGTCGTAGCTGATGGCTGAGACCTCTCCCGCCGAAAGGTCTTTGACCAGGATGGATTTTTCGCCCCTGTTTATGGAGATGACCTCGGCGCCGACGCGGGCTTCAATGTTGAATCGGTTCTTGAAGCCTGCCGCGGTCTGCACGAAAAGCCTGTTGCGGTCGCGGATAACATCGCCGAGGTAGTAGGGAAGGCCGCAATTGGCGTATGATACATGTCCTCCGCGTTCGTAAATAATGATGTCGGCTTTTTCATCGAGGCGGCGGAGACGGGCCGCGGCGGTTGCCCCGCCGGCAACACCGCCAATAACAAGGTATCGTGGCATGGTGCTATCCTTACATGATAAATTTAATAACGTCATGGTACAGATATGTGACCGATACTTCATGTCAAATATTAATTAACCCAGGTGAAGGGAACTTGACATATATCCGGCCGCATGATAGGGTTAGACATTTGCAGGAGGATGCCATGCAGCACGAAATAACCGCACCGCTTGATCTTCTTGACGGCGAAGGCCGCATCACGGAAGAGGGCTGGGCCCGGAAGCCCTTCTGGAACTACGACCGGAGCAGGATCGCCGCGCCCTGGCACCGCATCAAGGAATGGGATTATTACGCGGTGCTGTCCCATGATAAAGGTTACGGGATCACCTTCACCATTGCCGATTTGAGCTATATTGCCCTGTGCGCCGTATGCTGGCTTGATTTTAATAGTAAAAGCTATGTACAACTTGATACTATAAAGCCGTTGTCCCGGGGCAGGATAGGGTTCCCTCCTTCGTCAGTTGCAGGAGATATTTTTTATGAGGATAAAAAGATAAAAACAGCCTTTGTGGTAAAGGATTCCCGGAGGATCATCTCAGTCGAGGCTCCCTCATTTGTCTTTCACGACGGATCACGGGGCCTCGCCGCCACCATTGAGCTAGCCCAGGACCCTAAGATGGATACCATGGCAATAGCAACATCCTGGAAGGAGAACCGCAGGGCCTTTTATTACAACCAGAAGGTCAACTGCATGCCGGCGCGGGGGACCGTGACCATCGGCAGCCGGTCGTATCATTTTTCGCCGAAGACCGATTTCGGGTGCCTTGATTGGGGTCGCGGAAACTGGACGTTCCGGAACCGGTGGTACTGGGGATCCGCCTCGGGCCTTGTAAAGGGTGTCCCCTTCGGATGGAACATCGGGTACGGCTTCAGCGACAGGACGTCTGCCTCCGAAAACATGCTGTTTTACCGGGGGAAGGCCCACAAACTCCAGGACGTCATTTTCCATATTGACACGAAGGACTACATGAAGCCGTGGAAATTCACGAGCAATGACGGGCGCTTCGAGATGGACTTCGCCCCCATCATAGACCGCTCGAGTTCGATGAACCTCCTGGTCATGAAATCGATACAGCACCAGGTGTTCGGGACGTTCAGCGGCCATGTCACCCTCGATGACGGCAATCGTTTGAGCATAGAGAACTTTCTTGGTTTTGCCGAGGACGTGCTGAACTGGTGGTAGCGCCTAGGATGCGAAAAAATCATCAAGGATCCGGACGGTTTCGGCAGGACGTTCCTGGGGTATCAGGTGTCCCGCGCCGGGAACAAGGCGATACTGCCCCTTCGGAATGATTGCCGCGATACCGGGGAGGTCTATGAAGCTTCTGTTCTCGCTGGTTTCTCCCTCGACCACGAGGACCGGGCACCGCATCATCGGGATGACAGGCCACGGATTGAACCGCATTCCGCCCATGAACATTGAAGCTTCACGGCGGGGATGACATGCCAGGACCAGCCCGCCTCCTTCGCCGCTCACCATCCCGTGGCGGATATAGAGGTCAAGCATTTCATCGTCCCACGTCTCGAACATCTTCCGGGAGCGCAAATAGTTCCTCGCGTCTTCTTCGGTGTCCCAGGCGTTCCGGCGTTTGATGGATCGGGAAGCAAGGGGGTGCGTTTCCACGGTGAGTCCCGTTTCGTAAATAGATAGGGGGAGGAATATCGGCTCGATGAGGACAATTTTCTCCGCCTGGAGTCCCTCGGCGGCATGGGCGATTGTTACGACGGTGCCTCCCATGCTGTGCCCGACGAGAAACGGCTGTATCAATGAAAGCCGGTCGCACAGCGCCACGAGGTCCTTTGCGAGGATTTCCCAGCTCAGGCCGCCTTCTTCGGGTTCACAGGTCCGGTGATCGCAAAAATAGGGTGCTATGATGCGGTATTTGGGAGAAAGAGCCCGGGCGATCGGATGCCAGAGCCAGGGTAACAGGCCGGTGGCATGGAGTAATACCAGGGGAGGCCCGTCAGCCGGGTAGTGAAGGAACTGGATTTCGGTATCATCCAGTTTGACCTTGATGATTTCGGGCTGGATCTGGTTCATGTCATGGGGTGCCGCTGAGGTCTCCGGTCAAGGGTCTTGTGCCGTTTATTTTAAAATAAACCAGGAAACGGTCTTTTGCTTCGGCATCCTCGGCTGATTTTTTCTTTCTGCGGATTTCATCGATGAGGGGGCTGTTCTTTTCTTCGCTTGTTTTCTCAATATACAGCCTGGTCCCTCTGTATCCGGGTCCGTCTTCCTTGAAAAGGTAGGCTGCCTTGGGATTCGACTGGAGGTTCCTGTGGCTGAAGCTATCGGCCATGATGAATGCTATGGTGCCGTCGTCAATGCAATGGGGCCGCGAGTAGATGGCAAGGTCGACGTTCCCCTCGGAATCGGCCGTTGCCAGTATCCCGAGACCGGGGGTTTTTTCAAAATAATCTTTAAAGTCCATGGCGGCATCCTGATTGTTTTTATATAGTTAACAAGCGATACATTAAATTGTCAAGACCAATCATGGTGTTCCAAGTTATGTCCATGAATTTTTTTTGTGGCACAAGTCCGTGCCATGCACACTTTTACAGAAAGGATGTTTTTTTTATTGATGCAGGAATGATTTAATGGTACTCTGCTTCAAACCTGGTTTCATTGATAGTAGATAATACGGTACGCAAGGGGGCGAATATGAAAGAGATTTTTTCAATGGACAGCGCGCTATCCTACCAGGAACGCAACTGGAAACTCAGGAAGAAAACCGTGGACATGGGCGCTAAGAAATCATTGCCCTTTCTTACCATATCCCGGGAATACGGCTGCCTTGGGTACAGCGTCGGCGAGGCAATAGCCCGGATATTCAACACGGAATACCGCCACGATCCGATGTGGACGGTCTATGATCGCGCTATAATCGACCATCTCATGAAGGACATGAATATTTCCTTTGAACTGGCGGAAACACTGACCGACAAAGCCAGGAACGCCATGGACTATTTCTTTAAAACAAGCTTCAGGAAATATCCCCCTGAGGCCATGGTATACCGGAAACTGGTAGAGACGATCCGTATACTTGCCGCCAACGGCCATGCGATCATAATAGGCCGCGTCGGGAATGTAATCACGAGCGATCTGCCCCAGGGATATCATGTGAGGCTTTTCGCTTCTGCGGAAAAGAAAGTGGAGAACATCTGCAATCAGTTCAAGGTAAAGAAGAGCGAAGCCAGGGATATCCTGGCAAAAAAAGGCGAAGTCCGGGAGCAGTTTCTGCTCAAGCACCTCACCGTTGACTTGAACGATCCTTCCATTTATAACATCATGATAAATACGACCGATCTTACGATAGAGGACACGGCCAGTTTTATCATCAAGGGGATGGAAAACTCGGGAATTATCAAGCTGTAGAAGCGCTTTCGCAGACGTCCATTTCCCGCATTTCACGGGGATGGGCATTCTGCGGCCGCTGCGGCATCCCTGCTGACATCCCTTACTAAAACCCTGAAAGGTGGTGATGAGTTGTTTATGGGTAGATACAACTATATAATGGCGGTTTTTACTGCGATCCTCGTGATCATGCAGTTGCCGCTGCACGGCTATCCTGAAAAAGCGGAATGCGTCAGGAAAACCATCATGGTGGGCGCCACAAGCAGGAGCTACCTGGCATACCGGCCTGTCGGCGCCGTTGCCGGGAAACCGCTCCCCCTGGTCATTGTGCTCCATGGCATGAACGGAAACGGTCTTGTCATGAGCATGTTTTCCGGGTTCAATGAACTGGCTGAAAAAAACAGTTTTATCGTTCTGTATCCCGACGCATACGGGCCGCTGTGGAATGACGGCCGCGTGGACATGGATTCGATCTCTTTCAGGACCGGCGTGGATGACGTGCAATTCATCATGCAGTTGGTTGATTCGATGGTCGCCGCGTCAGAGGTGGACCCAAAACGCGTTTATGTGACGGGTTTTTCCAACGGCGGTATGATGGCCATGAGGATCGCCATTGCGGCATCGGACAGGATAGCCGCAGTCGCGAGCGTCGCCGGCCTGATGCCGAAACATCTTTCGCTGGTCCGGCCGGGCCGGATGATGCCTTTTCTCCTGATACATGGCACTGAAGACAGGACGGTCCCCTGGGGCGGCGGCGTTCTCATGAGGGAAAAGAGGAAGAGGGGCGAAGTCCTGTCGGTGCTAGATACGGTATCCTGCTGGGTGCGGAATAACGGCTGCACCTCGCAGGTGTCCGTCAAGATCCTCCCCAACCGGGAAACCAGTGACAGGACAGTGAGCTTCCTGGTGGCCTACGGGTGCCCAGACCCTGACAATGAGGTCCTCCTCGTTTCGATACAGGGGGGCGGCCATACATGGCCTGGCGCAGAAAAATGCCTTCCGGAAAAAAACGCCGGCAGGATAAGCCGCGACTTCAACGCGTCTCGATTCATCTGGGATTTCTTTTCCCGTCACAGGCTGCCGTAACGTCGCTTATTTGCACTCCGCCTCGAGCATCCCCTGGCCGCGGAACCATTCCAAGGTATCCGTGATCGTTTCCTCGATCGGCCTCGGCTGGTAACCCAGTTCCTTCGTGGCCTTCTGGTGCGAGATGTGACGGTGCCTCTGAAGGGTCTTAATGGCTATGGGGGTGAATTTGGGGGTCACTTTGCGCATCCTCGAAAGAGCGAGCACGCAGTAGGAGGGCAGGCTGCATAACCAGACAGGCGTCGCGAAACGCGGCGTTTTTTTGCAATATATCTCCGATATGATCCGGGCGATTTCGCAGACGTGATACCAGTTACCGCTGGCAAGGTAGCTTTCCCCGGCCTTTCCTTTTTTTTCCGCGGCGAGGGCGCAGGCGGCGACATCCCGTGCGTCCACCCAGTTATAACCGCCGTCTATAAGAGCCGGGTACCGGCAGTGGTATATGTCCAGAAGGGCTTCTCCCATCCGTGAAGGCTTGAAATCATACGGGCCGAGCACCGCGGTGGGATTGATCACGGTGGCATTGAGGCCGCGGTCGACGGACTTGAGGACTTCGAGCTGGCCCAGGGCCTTTGACCTGTCATAGGGAAAGTCGTTCCTGTCAAGGGCGAGTTTCCTGGTCTCATCGATCATCCCGTCTATGGGGTCATGGGAATAGGCGTGGATCGAGCTGAAATGAATGAGGCGCCTGACCCTGTTGCGGAGGCATGCTTCAATGACGTTTTTTGTGCCGCCCACGTTAATCTTTTCAACCATCCCCCCTTCGGACCCGACTATCGATATTTTCGCCGCAACGTGGAAAACGGTCTCCACGCCTTTGCAAAGCTCCATGAGGGAGTCAAGGTCGAGCACGTCGCCGTCGGTCGTTTCCACGTCCAGGCCCTGTATTCCGCGCAGGTCCTTGCGGACCAGGACCCGGACCGATCTGCCCTGGTCGAGAACCGCCCGGACAAGATTGGCGCCCACATGGCCTGTTGAACCGGTAATTGCCACATCCATGATAATGATCCTCGCACCCGATGAAAAATATTTCGTGAAAAAGCTGAATGACAGCGATGCCATCAGTTGACCGCTGTAATTGGGGTAACTATTATTGCGCGGTCCAGGAAATCAAGTGAAAAAAATGATGATGAACGTCAGGAGTATCATTGTTTTGAATGGAAACGCCGGAACAGAATAATTATTGATACCGGGAGGACCTGGATCACTCGGTTTTTATCGCCGATAAAGTCTCGGAGATTTTTCTGGAATAGCCGGTAAGTTTGTCAATTATATGCACAAACTGGTTTATGCTGTCCGCCGTTTTTTGGATCGCGCCGTTCATCTGGTCTATGGCTCCCAGCACCTCCTTGGCCGTGTGGAGCTGTTCGTCGGAGGCCACCGCGTTCTCATTGGAAAGATCGGTGAGGGCGCTGACTTCCTTGAAAACAGCATGGGCCGTCTCCATGAATGATTTGGAGTTGTATGCTATGCTGACGATGATATCAGAGGTGTTCCGGACGGACGACGTCATTTTTTGAATGGAGTCCGATATGTTCGAGATGAACGAAACGCCTTCCTGGACCCGTCGGTTGCTCTCCTGGACGAGCCGCTCGATTTCCTTCGCCTCTGAGCTGGTCTTGTCGGCAAGCTTGCCCACCTCGTCGGCGACAACGGCGAACCCCCTTCCCGCGTCGCCGGCTCGGGCCGCCTCGATGGACGCGTTGAGCGACAGCAGGTTTATCTGGTCAGATATATCCTGGATAACCGAAAGGGTTTCCGCCACCTTGTTCGAGCTTTCCCCTATGGCCTTGATGCCGTCAACGGTGGTTTTCAGCTTCGATTCAATGTCCGTCACGCTTGCATAGGACTGTTCGGCGATTTCTTCAGCCCGGTCGGTTTTAAGGGCGATCTGCTCCATCGATTCCTTGAAATGACGGATCGCGTCAAAGACACCCTGCGTTTTCTCATACTGTTTTTTGATGTTTTCAGCGATGAGTTCTATTGAAGAGGTGATCTCTTCGACTGACGCTGAAAACTCCTCTATGGTGCTGGCCTGGATGCGCGCATCGTCTGATATGACCTGGCTGGTGGCGGATACCGTTTGGGCCATCTCATTGAGGTCCGCCGAAGCTCCCTTGAGGTTGACCGAAATGCCCCTGAAGATATAGGCGACATTTTCAACGGCCTTTACCATGTCGCCGATCTCGTCGCCTACCTCATAGGTGCCGGATATCCTTGTCGCGATAAGCTCCCCCTCGGAGAGTTTGATTAAAAATGAGGACACTTCGTCAAGGGTGGCGAATTTTCGTGTCGCCGTGTAAAGCGAATACATGGTTATCCCTATGACGAAGACAATGCCGATGAGGACCATGAATACAGCGAGATTGTTGGTGGGCTGGAAGAATGACCGGGAAACTTCACCCGTCAGGATATAGAGATCGGTGCCGGGCAGAGGAGAATAGTATGAATAATATATCCGGCGTTCGTAAAAGATATCGCAGACGCCCTGCTGTCCGGCCAAGAGCTTCTTGATGTTCGAAGCGAAAAAGTCAGTGGTTTTCCAGTCTTTTTCTATATCGGTAAGGGCGTTTTTACCGATTGTATCCTTGAAGCTGGATTCAGCAATGATGCCGGAACTGTCAAGGACGAAATAAAAATTTTTATTTAACACATTGTCTTTTGTTAGCCTGCCGATGAGAAACTCGGCCTTGTCGATATCCGGAGCGTCGCGGTATTCCCGCTGGAGCGTAAGGATCTTTGTCTTAAAGGTCAGCAACATGTTGTTCTAGGTCGCCGGTTGAAAAAGACCCAGGGCCGTCTCATAGGCATAGAGGGATAGGATAATCAGCAGGATAAGAAGCATGTTCATGATCGGCAAAACAATTTTATGCTTCAGCTTGATCCTTTTAAACTGGATTTTATAACTGAAGAGGACCTTCACTATTATGGGGTACAGGTACGTGTAATACAGGTTTCCCGTGATGACGGCGATGGCAACGAGGCAGAAGTTGCCCACCGCTATATTCCCCATGGAAGCGGGCATGCCTTTGATGGTCTGGATGACCATGTAACATGCAGGGGCAAGCCCGAAGATGGCAAGGGCCATAATGTAAAGCTTCGTCATGTAGTGCTGGAGTTTTTTCTTCGTGGCTTCGTCGATTACGGCGTCATCGGTCTTTGGATAAAAAGCGGATTTAAACCTCGCGACAAGCAGCAGGTTCGTGATGATAGTGACGAGTGATATGGCGATAAAAATGCCGATGGCGGTGAGGCCGACGGTTTTAATCTTGGCCTGTTCGGCAAGTATTAATGTGACGGCGATCGCTGACAATTCACAAATTAATGTGATCGCTAGATGCGTCAGTATCAGCCGTCTGAAGGCGCTTGATCTGTCCATCATGCCTCTTTCCTCAAAAATATGCGTTACAACCGATGATTCCCTATTACGGATTATTTTTTGCCGTCGTGTCAAGCACAAACGACGGCTGACAAAAAAAATAATTGGACGTCCGACCAAAAAACTGACCGGTCATCGGCAAGTTGCATGTTGACACGGAAACCCGAAACGCGTTGTCGCGCGGCCTGTCAGCGGTTGACACTGTCAGATTCTGTGTGACCGGCGGGACTTCCTGCTGATTATAATTCCGCCTTCTTTCAAAACGAAATCCGGAGAGCGATAAGCCGTATGTCGTAATCCCATACTGGGCGGCGATGGCGAACTGACGCTTCTGGAACGCCATGTGCCGCGCAGGTCGACGGTGTCCACGGAGAAGGCCAAGGTCATGGATCGCTGATCCGGCTTTTTTCCTGCCGCTTATAACGTCTATGACATGGCGATTCCCGACGATCACATCCCGTGAATAATCTATCCGGGTGACGTTCTGTATTATGGCTGATAAACATACTGGAAGATTCGGAGCGGCAACAAAGGACGCGGCTATTCCTTTCTGTCGAATGGAATTTCTCCTGGGGATGGCATGCACTGAATCATTGCTTTTAATCATGGGGCACCCCATCCAGTTTATTTTTCTTATTTTTTTATATTCATCTTGATTATAGTTAATAAAATCCGCCGATAGATTAACAATTGTTAATCTTATAATTGCATTAGAGGCCCCTAGGGTTCACTGCTCTAGGACGGAATACCATATAACTGAAAAATGTAATGCCGGTAGTAATTTCAAGGTCCCATGTTTCAATACGCGAAACACATGATGCAATAATTTGAATCTTAATGAAAAAATTACTTGCAAATAGTGATGTGAAAAAATCTAACATAACTCAACATTTGAATCCGGAGGCACGTCATAAGCGTTCTTGAAGCAATAGGAAACACCCCGCTGGTTGGAATGAGCAGGATTTGGGACGCCGATAAGTCCGGCGTTAGGATTCTGGCAAAGCTTGAAGGCGCGAATCCCGGCGGTTCAGTAAAGGACCGTCCCGCGTATTACATGATCAAGAAAGCGATTGAATCCGGCGAACTGACGAAGGACAAGGTGATTCTCGAGCCGACGTCGGGGAATACCGGCATCGGCATGGCCATGATAGCTTCCGCCATGGGTTACCGGATCAAGCTGACCATGCCGGCGTGCGTAAGCGAGGAGCGCCGGTCGATCCTCATCGCCATGGGAGCGGAGCTCGAGCTGACGCCGGGCTGCGACAAAACAGACGGCGCCATAACCCGGGCCCATCATATCATCGATCATTTCCACGAGCAATACTACATGCCGAACCAGTTTGGAAATCCGGCAAACTGGCTGGCCCATTATGAGACAACCGCCCCTGAGATCATCAGGGACACAAAAGGGGAGGTGGACTTTTTTGTGGCAGGGATGGGCACCACGGGGACCCTCATGGGGTGTTCGAGGTATTTCAGGGAGCACAATCCCCGAACCAGGGTCGTCGGCGTCGAGCCGACCCTCAATCACCGTATCCAGGGTCTTAAGAACATGAATGAATCGATCGTTCCGGCAATCTATGATCCCTCTCTTCTCGACCTGAAGCTTGAGTGCACTGATGATGACGCCTTTGATACGACACGCAATCTCGCGCTCCAGGAAGGTCTTTTCTGCGGCATGTCCAGCGGAGCGGCCCTGTGGGGCGCCATGACCGTCGCGAAAGATCTGTCCCGGGGATCCACCGTTGTCGTTCTTTTCCCTGACCGCGGCGACCGCTACCTCTCAACTGAAGTATTCAGGTCCGTGTGCGCCATTTGCCCGCCCTGATGCGCTGATTGACCTCCAGACCGGCAACGCCGATTAGAATCCCGCCTGAACTGCTTGACATTATTGCCAGCAGATATATGTAATTAATCATATTAACGATTCCGGAGGATGACATGAAATGTGGCATTGGCGCCATCAATGACCGTCTGTCTGATGATTTCTTCAGCGAGATCGTCGGCGAGCTCTGCAGGCCGGAGTCATACCAGTCGGTATATCACCGGACTTATCATGATTTTCCCATGCCGTCGGTGGACAGTCTCAGGGAATTCGTCGACCTGGTCAAGTCGATCCTGTTCCCTGGCTACTTTGTCAACTCAGACGTGAAGCCCGAAACCATGAAATATTATATCGGATCATCGATAGATATAGCGTACCGCAACCTGGGCGAACAGGTGAAGCGCGGTTTCTGTTTTTCATGCGCCGAAGCCGGGGAAACTGGCCACGAATGCGAGGATTGCGAAAGGAAATCGAAGGATGTATCAAAGAAATTCCTGACGGCCCTGCCGCGCCTCAGGCGTCTGCTGACCCTTGACGCGCAGGCGGCGTACCGCGGAGACCCCGCGGCAAAAGGTGTGGGGGAGACGATCTTCTGCTATCCCAGCCTGTCTGCCCTGGCCAACCACCGCATTGCCCATGAGCTATACTGCCTCGATGTCCCCCTGATTCCGAGGATCATATCCGAAATGGCCCATTCGGAGACAGGAATTGACATACATCCGGGAGCGGAGATAGGGGAATCATTTTTCATTGACCACGGGACCGGCACCGTCATAGGGGAAACAGCGGTCATAGGGAAGAATGTGCGGATTTACCAGGGCGTCACCCTGGGGGCCAAGAGCTTCCCCCTGGACGCGTCGGGGAGCCCCATCAAGGGCATTCCGCGCCATCCAATCGTTGAAGATGATGTCATTATCTATTCGGGGGCCACCATCCTGGGGAGGGTTACCATCGGGAAGGGCGCAGAGATAGGCGGCAACGTGTGGCTAACCCGGGACGTTGCCCCCGGTTCACACGTCATGCAGTCCAGGGCCGAAGAAAATTATTTCGGCGGCGGACTCGGGATCTAGCCGTGTTTCCGCTTCGACAGCTTCTGCGCGGCGGCGTTCACCGGGTCCCATACCGGTGAAAAGGGCGGGGCGTAGCCGAGGTCCAGGTAGGCGACATCCTCAATCTTCATCCTGGCGGTGACTGCTGCGGCTATTACATTGGTCCTCAAAGCGGCGCCGTCCGTGCCGGCAACCTCGCCGCCGATCAGCTCGCCCGTATCCGCGTTGATGGTCAGGTTGATGGTCAGGTCGCGTGATGACGGATAGTATGAGGCCCTTGACCTCCAGAGGACTGTTGCCGAATCAGCCCGTATCTCGTTCCGCGCGGCGTCCTCGGAGTTCAGCCCCGTTTTGCCGACTTCAAGTTCAAAAACTTTAACCAGCTGTGATCCGACAGTGCCCCGAAACACTTCACCCGCCACGCCGGCCGCCTGGAGGCCGGCAACCCGGCCCTGCTTGTTGGCAATGGTCCCCAGGGGGAAATACACGTCATTTCCGGTTATCAGATTTTTGACCGTTGCGCAGTCACCGGCGGCAAAGACGCCGGGGATATTGGTCATAGATTTTTCATCAACAACGATGGCTCCGCGGTCATTCATGAGAATGCCGGAGCCCCTGAGAAAATCAGTGGCTGGAAGTATCCCTGCCGAAGCAATGACAAAATCCGCCCTGTGAACCTCACCATCGGTGATGACGGAGATGCCATCGCCGGTTTTTTCGATTTTATGTATCGCGGCCGAGGTATGCACCTTGACACGGTTGTCATGAAGGGTGCGCGCGATGATTTCCCGTATTTCCGGCGACAGCGGCATGGCCACTGAATTGAATTTTTCAATGATGGTGACGTCTATCGATTTTTTCCGGAGCGCTTCGGCCATTTCAAGGCCTATAAAACCGCCACCTATAATGATGCCGGAACCAGGACCGCGTCTGGCAATGTAATCCTTTATCTGTATGCCATGGTCAAGGTTCCTCAAATAGAAAATACCGGGAGTTTCAATTCCCTCGATGGGGGGGACAATGGCGCGCGCCCCGGTGGCAATGACAAGAATATCATAAGACAGCTGAATTGTCTCACCGGATGATTGCGCAGTTACAATTTTGCCGGAAAAATCGACGGACAGAACCTCTGTGTTCATGCGAATTTCAATGTTACGCTTGGCAATGAATTCATTGACATCAATGGCTATCAGGTTTTCCGATTCCGTCACTTCGTCTGCAATAAAGTACGGCAATCCACACGCGGCGTAGGAAACATGCCGGCCTTTTTCCAGAACAGTAATTGATAAACGGCTATTTATTCTTCTGGCCTGCGACGCGGCGCTCATTCCCGCCGCGTCGCCGCCGATTACGATAATATCATATTTTTTCATATCAAACCCGCCCTAAATTCGTGTATATGATGGATAATCGAATGCTATTTAATAATACATAGCAAATTATTTTTCAATCGTCAATGATAAAGAAAAAATATATAGAAAATTCTAAAATACTGTAACATCAGGTTGACAATAATTGAGAAAATTAGTAATTTCTAATTAATCTTGTGTTAGGGAGAATACTGTGAACATTAAAATTACTCCAAATGCCCGCGCAAAACTTCATAAGGCACTTGCTGAATCTGAATTTAACAAACCGGCTCTGAGGGTCGTTTTTTCCGGTTTTGGATGAGGCGGACCCAGATTGGGACTGGCTCTGGATGAGCTGGAAAACTGCAGCGACCAGATCGTTGAAAGTGATGATATATCAATTATTGTTGATGAGCGTGTTTCAGGCTTTCTGGAAAGCATACCTGCCTTGACAGTTAACTATATTGAATCGAACTATGGATCCGGTTTTGTCCTTGAAGGTCTCAAAACTTGCTGAAACGGTTGCTTACGTAATCTCATGATAAAAAAAGCGGCATTGCAACATGCCGCTTTCAATTATCAGTTGTTTTAGACCCGGCTTAAAAATTATCCGCAAGTACCTCGAAATATGACTTCGGGTGGAGGCATGTCGGGCAGGTTTCGGGGGCGCTGTCACCTTCATGTATGTACCCGCAATTGCGGCATTTCCATTTTGTTTTCTGCTTTTTCTTGAACACAGATCCGTCCTTGATGTTGTTCATGAGGGCAAGATACCGTTCTTCATGATGTTTTTCAACTTCGGCTATTTTACGCCAGGCAACGGCTATTTCCTTGAAGCCTTCCTGTTCGGCTATGTCGGCGAAAGAGGGATAGAGCTTGGTGTGCTCCTCGTTTTCGCCCTCGGCGGCAGCCTTCAGGTTATCGACGGTGTCGCCTATGACGCCGGCAGGATAGGAGGCCGTTATTTCGACAACGCCGCCTTCAAGGAACTTGAAAAAGCGCTTCGCGTGCTCTTTCTCGTTATCGGCGGTTTCAAGGAAAATCGCCGCGATCTGCTCATACCCTTCTTTCTTTGCCTGTGACGCGAAGAAGGTGTACCTGTTCCGCGCCTGCGATTCGCCGGCGAAGGAAGCAAGAAGATTTTTTTCTGTTTTGGTGCCCTTTAAACTTTTCATTCTTTTCTCCTGGATGTTGATTGCAGGGCGGTGACGCCCGTGCATATTTCATATCCGGCATCATGCCGGTCAGATCAGGCGCCCTGGCCCGCAAGTCCGGTGTAAAGCAAAAGGTTGAGTGCACGCTGACCGAGTTCGCGGTCTTTCATCAGGAGACCGTTGCCGTCGTTGGCTATCAGCTTGAGCTCGTCAAGTATCTCAAGAGCCGATGCCTCTTCCTCAACCTGTTTTGCCACGAACCACTGCAGCATGTTGTTCGTCGCGTGATCCTTTTCGGAAATGGAAAGGTTGACAAGGTCATTGATGAGGCCCGTCACCTTCTGCTCGTGCCTGTATATCTCCTCGAATACATGCTCGGGTGATTTCCATTCCGTCGGGGGAGCGTCAATAGCCTTAAGCATGACCCTCCCGCCCCTGTCAAAGAGATAACGATAGAATTTTCTTGAATGGGCGAATTCCTCGGCAGCCTGAACCTCCATCCAGTGGGCAAAGCCCTTCAGGCCCTTGTTCTGGAAATAAGCCGACATGGACAGATACAGGTATGCTGAATACTGCTCCGCATTGACCTGGCTGTTGATAGCATCTTCTACCTTCTTATGTATCATGATATGCCTCCCATGACGCTACTTTTTCCAGAGACCGTGAAGATTGCAGTATTCCCGCACAGTCGAACCCTCGTCAACGCAGCAGAAATCCGCTTCGGGAGCCTGACCGGGTTTGAGAAATTTCCTGTCAGAGGCGCCGTCAGCGGAAATGACCTGTATCCATTCGATGTAATGCTTTTCTTCCATGGGATGGGCGACTTCGCCGACCTTGGCTTTGATTCCATGATCCGTTTTGCTGACTGCGGGGACATGTTTTTCCTTGGCCGCATCGGTAGTATTTTCCTTGAGCTGGGTCATTTCCTGTCCGCAGCAAACGAGCGTGCCGGCTCCTTCATGGATTATCTCGACCATATTGCCGCAGACCTGGCACTTGTAAACTTCAAGTTTCTTTGTCATGATGGACCTCCATAGTTTGATTTGTTAAGGGGCTATCCCTTTGAATGTTCTACGGGACTCAGGGTGCGACTTTTCCCTTGAATACCCGGTACGCGTATATTGTGTATCCAATCACGATGGGCATTCCGATCAACGCAATGATAAGCATGACCGTGAGCGTCAACTGGCTGGATGAAGTATTGTAAATATCCAGGTTCAGTCCCCCACCGTCGATTGACCGGACCAGGTTGGGGAATTGAAGCGATCCGGCAATGCCCCACAAGCCCATGAATGAAAGGGATGAGAGTAGAAAAGCCTGGAAGCCGCTTCCCTTGCCGAGTTGTAGCGCGGTTAAAAACAAGGAAGCGAATACTATCGCAGCACAAACCCATGCAAGGATGTTGCCCATGCTCCAGGGAATGAATAGAGCCGTCAGAACACTGGATACGGCCATGAGGATCGCATATGCCACCACGATCTTTTTGCCCGCCGCGACAAGACGGTCATGGAGCCCGCCCGTGGTCTTCAGGGCGCCAAAGGTGCAGCCCTGAAGAAGTATGGCAGAAAACCCGAGAAGACCGATGACGAGCGGATAAGGGCGAAGCAGCGTAAAAAAATTGCCCGTGAATTCCATTCTGTCATTGAGGGGTATACCCAGTATCACGTTTCCCAGGGCCACCCCGAAAAGAAGCGCAGGCAGGAAACTGCCGACGCAAAAGGCCCACTTCCAGAAGGCGCGCCTGGTCTCATCGAGAGACCAGAATTCAAGCGAGACGGACCTGAAAATGAGGGCGAAGAGAACGAGCATGAGGGCAAGGTAGAAGCCGCTGAATACCGTGGCATAGACGTGGGGAAAGGCGGCGAAAAGGGCTCCTCCTCCGGTAAGAAGCCACACTTCATTCCCGTCCCAAACGGGACCGATTGCGGTAAAAAGCGCTGTGATATCCTTCTTGTCCTTTGCCAGGAAGGGCAGCATCGCGCCGATGCCAAGGTCAAACCCGTCAAGTATCGAATAACCGACAAAGAGAATGCCAATCAGGAAAAACCAGAGCATCTGCAGTAATTGCATTGTTTCCATATCATTCCCCCACGTATCCGATGGTGATATTATCCGGCCCTTTGCGAATGATGCTGAATAAAATCTTCAAGAAAACGGCGAATAGGAGGCAGTAAATTGCGCTGAACGCAATTATGGAAAGAAGAATCTGCCATGCCGGAACAACTACCGAGGCCGCTTCGGCGGTTTTGAGGACTTTGTACACGGCCCAGGGCTGTCTTCCAAATTCTGCGGCCATCCATCCCAGTTCGTTTGCGATAAAGGGCAGGGGCACAGCAACCGTCAGTACCCACAGGAACCAGCGCGTTTCAAATATTCTTTTACTGATCAGGAGTACCGCGGAAATAACGGCCAGGAGGGCGAAAAGCGATCCAAGACCTATCATGCCGTGATAGGTAAGATATGACAGCACTACCGGGGGCAGTTCCTCCTCTTTGAAATCATCGAGGCCCTGGACCCTTGCCCCGGGATCGAAATAAATGGCAATGCTCAGGAGTTTGGGCACCGCGATCTCGAGATTGGTCTTTTTCTGGGCGGGATCAGGGATTCCGATGACAGACATGGGGGCGCCGTTCTGACCCTGCCAGAGCGCCTCGAAGGCGGCCATTTTCGCCGGCTGCGTCTTTGCGACCTGGACCGAATGTCCGTGGCCGGAACCGAACTGGAGGATTGCTATTGCCACGAAGATCCAGAGTGCCGTTGTCAGCAGCGGCCTGGATGAATCCAGGTCGCGGTTCTTGAGCAGGTACCATGATCCGATTCCGGCGGTAAAGAGGGAACCGGTGATCCAACCGCCCATGACGGTGTGCAGGTATCTGATGAGGGTTGAGTCGTTGAAGGCTGCGGCGAAAAAGTCCTTGAGAACCGCCCGCCCGCCTTCAATGGCGAATCCGGCCGGGGTCTGCATCCATGAATTGGCAATGATGATCCAGAGGCCGGAAAGGTGCGATGCGAAAAATACAAGGACCGCTGAGAGCAGGAAGACCCCCCGGGAAACGCGGTTCCTGCCGAACACGAGAATTCCCAGAAAAACGGATTCCATGAAAAAAGCGAATACGCCTTCGGCGGCGAGGGGGGCACCAAAAATATCCCCGACCATCCTTGAATAATTGGACCAGTTGGTGCCGAAGGAGAATTCCAAGACGATGCCGGTGGCCACTCCCATCACGAAAACAAGCCCCAGGATTTTTATCATGAAGTTGGATATCTTTTTATAAAGCTCACTGTTATTTTTAAAATGGAACGCTTCAATAATAACAATGACCAGAGTCAGGCCCAGGGTGAGGGGCGGAAAAATAAAATGAAAACCCGCGGTTAACCCGAATTGTATTCGTGATAGAATAACTGCGTCCATAATTTGACCTCCCTATTTTTATGGTTAAATCTGGAGCTCGATGGGGAGTGGCTAGTCTTCGTAGGGTTCAAACTGGTCTTTTTCAACGCCGCACTGCGGGCAAACCCAGTCTTTCGGCAGATTTTCAAAAGGCGTTCCGGGCTTGATCCCGTTGTCGGGGTCGCCCGCTTCCGGATCATACACATAGCCGCATACTGAACATACATATTTTTTCATACTTGTAACCTCCAATTGATTTTTTGTATATACATTCTACCTGGCTGATACGGGCCACTTAAGGTTTGTTATACGGATTTTGTAAATGTTCAATCATTATACCGTATATGTTTGTTTTTGGAAACAAATTTTTTAGAACGCAATGAAAGCCAAACAAAATTATATTTAACTAACAATTGTATTAAGTATAAATTATCGACCGTGGCCAATTTGGCAAGTAAAAAAATTGGAATCGCGGTGATTTTTTGAAAAATTCCATGAAAGCATTACATTGATAACCATTCCCGCACCGACCGGATAACCGGACATTGTTTCGCTCCATGCGCCGGTGATAATCGTGATTATCTATGGCACTTTTTACAAATGCCTTTAAAATAGATCTGTCTCTCTGTGATGTGGTGGCCCTGTATTTTCCTGCCGACACACAGACGTTTGTCAATGCTCATCTGGTCAAGTTCGATGTCATAGAGCATGCCGCAATTGGCGCATTTGAAATGTCCATGGAAGGAAATGTCCGCGTCATAACGCACTTCATTATCCTCTATGGTTATGGGTGCCACCAGGCCTTTTTCCGAAAGGGTCTTGAGGGTGTTGTATATCGTGGTCTTCGAAAGAGTGGGAATCTGTTTAATGACTTCCTCATAGATCATGTCTGCGGTAGGATGGGTCTTGTTATGGGCAAGGTACTCATAGATCTTGAGCCGGTGATATGAAGGACTTATGCCGTTATCGATTAAAATATCTTTTAAGTGATTAACCACGCTACATAACCTGACAATTTGAATAGTATGACCGCAATATTGTATATGTCACACCTTCGGCATTAATATAATAAGATCAAACAGTGATATTTGTATCGCCACCTTCAGTATATGACTATTGTATTTCGTTTTCAAGTTTCCGTGTGATATTTTTTAACACATCATCGTCAGGAATGTATTTGACCTTGATGCTTTCCAGGGTGGCAAATCCGCAGGACTTCAATAGTTCCTCGATCTGCCCGATACTCTGCCCCCCCCAACCATAGGACCCGAAGGCAAGGCCGGTCCTGTTTTTAGGGGCAAGGCCTTTCATATAGGTAAGGAATGCCGCTACCGTGGGAAGCATGTTGTTGTTGAGAGTGGGCGAACCCACACAGATGTATTGGGTGTCAATAAGTTCGGTCAGGATGTCCGAAATATGGTTCGTCTGGAGGTTCATCATGATTGTCCGGTAATTGCGGTTTTCAAAGGCCTTTTCAATGGCGCCGGCCAGTTTTTTGGTCGAATTCCACATGGTGTCGTATATGATGAGCGCCTTGTTGGAGGTCTTGTTGGCGGACCACTCGGCGTAGGCGTTCAGCACTGACGGAACGTTTTTCCGCCATATGATACCGTGGCTTGGAGCAATAATGTCGATTGCAAGGCCGGATGCGGCTGAAAGGGCCTTTTTGACCTGCTCGCCGTATGGGAGGACAATGTTCGCATAATATTTGCGGGCCTCCATCATGATGATGTCGAGGGGATACTCATCATCAAAGCGCTCCGAGCTTGCTATATGCTGACCGAAGGCATCATTGGAGAAAAGAAGTCGTTCCTCAGCCAGGTAGGTGATCATGTTGTCCGGCCAGTGGACCATGGGTGTAAGGACGAAGTTGAAATTATATTTGCCGGTGCATATGGACTCGCCGTTGTTGACGGCCTTGAGTTTCAATCCTGATTTATAATGCTCGGTCAGGCCCTTGAGCCCGTTCGGGGAGGTGTAAATGGTGGCCCCGGGGGCGATCTTCGCGATTTGCGGCAGCGACCCCGAATGGTCCATCTCCACGTGGTTGGATATGATGCAATCGATTTTTGAAGGGTCCACCACGGATTTTATCCGGGTGATCATTTCTTCGCAGAGATAGTATTTCACCGTGTCGACAAGGGTGATTTTTTCGTCAATGACGAGATAGGCGTTATAGGTTGATCCGCGCTGGGTGAGGTATCCATGAAAATTACGGAGGTCCCAGTCTATGCCGCCGACCCAGTAGATATTTTCTTTAATTTGAATTGCCTTCATGAGCGTGCTCCATTGACGATTCTGAATATTTTATTGTGCGCGAAAAACAGATGGCATATGCCGATCTAGATTGTTTGCCAGCACATTAATGCGGCGCCCCTATTTGTCAACTAAACTTTTCATGGATGGATGATTTATAAATTATAATTCATACAACAATGTAATCATTACAAAGAAATACCTTGCAGTTTGTTTTGCGGAAAAAATGGTTGCTAAAATACGCGATATTGATATAATGCAAATATATTCTCATCACATGTCGCATGCAAAACGAAGAGGGCCCCGATGAATAAAGGTATGGTGGGATACACACTAACGGCGTTAACAATATCCCTTGCGATTCTTTCCTGCGGGAAAATCCAGCACTTTGAGCTGTCACGATTCATTTCTCCGGAAACATGCGGGGGCTGCCATGGGGATATATACGAGCAGTGGAAAGGCTCAATGCACAGCCTGTCCCATGTCGATCCGCTCTATAAGGAAGTGGCGTTCCATGACCTCAAGGGGCTGACCGACCCGGACGAGATTAAGGAAGCTGAACATTGCGTTTCATGCCACACGCCGGTCGGTTTTTTTTCGGGAATGCCGTCGAAAACATCTGACCATTTGAAGAAAATACCCGATCTGGCGGCGAAGGGCGTCCAGTGCGATTTCTGCCATTCAGCCACCGGCGCCGGAAAAATTTATAATGCCGACCTGAAGCTGGACCCCGGCAATGGTGAAAATGATCCCGGCACCAAGAGGGGACCCCATGCCGACTCTAAACCGGAGTTCCATAGGGCGGCATACTCGAAATTCCATACCAGGGCTGAAATATGCGGAGCATGCCATGATGTGCGGCATGTCGTGTTCGGCACAAAACTTGAATCGCCGTACGAAGAATGGAAAAAGGGGCCCTATGCCGAACGCGGCATTCCCTGCCAGGACTGTCACATGAGGCAGCGGCCCGGAATAGCCGCCACCGGATCAACGGAGAGGCCCGACAATCCGGGATCGTCGGCAGAAGGCGCGCCGGGAAGGAAGCACATCTACACCCATTATTTTACCGGCACCAACAACCTTGTCCCCGGGCAGTTCGGCAACAAGGACCAGGTATCCATGGCGGAAGAGCGGCTCAAGCACGCGGCAACCGTTTCGATCGGCGATACGCTGCAAGAGGGCACTCTGACAGTGACCGTTACCAACACGGGCGCCGGGCACAGCCTGCCTACCGGATTGAGCCATGTGAGGCAGATGTGGCTCGAGGTGAAGGTAACTGGCGCGGGGGGCAAGGTGCTCTATAAACATGGAGGCCTGGACCGGCGGGGACGTCTGGAAAAAGACACGGTGCTGTACAATACTGTTTTCGGCGACGGGAAAGGAAACATGGTCATGAATGTCGCCAAGGCACGGGAAATTATCCGGGATAAGAGGATTGAACCGCTGAAAAGCTCCCGGGAATCCTTCAGACTGCCGCGGATTAACGAACAGAGCGTGACCGTTGAAGTGAAACTCTTGTACCGGCTGGCGCCGCAGGAACTGGTGGATGCGGTGGTCGGCCCCGGGAAAATAACAATTCCGCCGGTCCTCATGGCATCGGATAAAAAAAAGGTGAAAATATGATATAGCGCGGTGAGTCCTCATGACGAGAGATGAGCCAACGGCAGGATATTCGAGTGGGTTATGCTCACGATCGGTTGCCATAATCCTGCTTGTTCTGTCCCTGGCGCTGCCCGCTTCTTCAATAGAAATTGACAGCGCAATATTCAAGGAAAAATATCCGGTGAAGCAAGAGCATGGAGCCGACCTCTACATGCTCAATTACACCCAGTATATCCATTACGGGTTCTACCTCTCCCTGGTCGGGCAGGCGGCGCACTTCAGGAAAGGGTGGGGCGGCATGATCGGCGGCAGGGCTGCCCTGCTGGTGGATCATATTTTCGCCATTGGCGCGGGATATGAGCTCTCGGTCGCGGCGCGGCGCTCATCAATGGAGAGCGGTAACTACGCTGAGCGGTTGCTTGCATCATTTGCTTCCGCAGGGCAGGTCGTCAGGACAGTGTATGGCGGCGGTTACCTGTCCTACCATATTTTCCACGATTCAATCGTAAATTTTTCCCTTGGAGCGCTGGCGGGTGGCGGGCACCTAGGCGGGGACTATGCCGGCGGCCCGGGAAAGAATTTCGCCATCCTTGAGCCCGAGTTGTATTTATTCGTCAACCTTCCGGCCCATGCCCGCATTGGCATAGGGACATCGTACCGCATATCATGGGGGGTGAGCTATCAGGGCATATCCGACCGCGACTTCCGCGGCTTCTCGATCGGCCTCCAGGTTCAGTCCGGAATAATGTAAGGGTGCCGGTCAGGACATCTTTCTCAGGCTTTCCATGACTTCGTCGGCGTGCCCGTTGACCTTTACTTTCTCCCATACCTGGCGGATAATCCCTTCCGGATCGATCAGGAACGTCGACCGTACCACGCCGTATGATTCCTTGCCGTATAGTTTTTTTATCTGCCATACGCCGTATTCCTTAACCACCCTTCGCTCGCTGTCGCTCAGCAGGGTTATGCCCAGTCCCTGCTTCTCGATAAACTTCCGGTGGCTGTCAACGGTATCCGGACTTATGCCGAGGATTGATGCCCTTAATGTTTTGAAATCGTTTACCCGATCCGTGAAATCGACTGCTTCCAGCGTGCATCCCGAGGTGTTGTCCCTGGGATAAAAATAAAGGATTAGCCAGGAGCCGCGAAAGGTGGAAAGCGATACCATGTTCCCGGAAGCGTCAGGGAGGGAAAAATCCGGTGCCGGGGAGCCGGCGGTGAGTTTTTTTTGCGCCATAATGTCCTCAAATTTGATATAGTATGTATACAACTGCAGGTTATTGCAAACTCTGCCCGTCAAAGTCAGGACAGGCGATAAAATAATAGATTGCACAATAATGAAGTATATTCCATGAAGAACATCATGTCAACTGGTAGCAGAAAAAAAAGAATCGAAGAGATACTGCTTGTGCACAATGAGATATCAGGACGCATCCAGGGCCGCCTCGATGAATTCAGGAGAATCTGGGAGACCGGAGATGACACGGCCCTTTTCGTAGAGCTCGTATTCTGCCTGCTCACGCCCCAATCGGGGGCGAGAAGGTGCTGGCAGGCCGTGGAAATCCTTGTAAAGGATGATTGCCTTTTCGGTGGTTGTTTCGAAGACATCTGCCGGGTGCTGAATATTGTCCGTTTCAAGAACAACAAGTCGTCGTATATCTTGGAGGCCCGTGATTTTTTTATGACAAAGGGGAATTCCCTGAGAAGGATCCTGTGCGATTTGAAAGACGGCGCCGGCAGGAGGGAATGGCTTGTAAAGAATGTAAAGGGCCTGGGCTACAAGGAGGCAAGCCACTTTCTGCGCAATATCGGCCTCGGTGATTCGATCGCCATACTGGACCGCCACATACTCCGGAGCATGGAATCCCTTGGCCTCATTGAAGGGATCCCCGTATCGTTGTCTCCACGGCTCTATTTCGAACTTGAGGCTAAGCTCAGGGCCTTCGCGGTACGGGTCGGAATACCGCTTGACCACCTCGATTTTGTCCTCTGGTACATGGAAACCGGCGACATCTTCAAGTGAAAGCTGTCGGCAGTGACAGGAAGCGCTTTCTTCAAATGCTACGGGAGAAGGATTCGAACCTCCACTGCTGAGTCCAAAGCCCAGTGTGCTACCAGTTACACCATCCCGTAATGGCACAAAGCAAACACGAGACCATCCTGCTTCATGGACAAAAGTAACAGGAGGCGTACCGGGCTGCCATCAGAATTAGTCTGCGAAGGTTTCAACCGTGTAAAATTTTCGGCATGGAACGACAGGGGCTGTATCGGCGGGTAACCGCGGGATTATGATGATAGTCTTATCTTTTCAAGCAGGTCAAGGAGTAGGGCCACATGTTTGCGTTCTTCCTCTATGATGCGGTCAAGCAGTGCGGCGGTCTTCCTGTCGTTTTCAAAGAGGCGCTTCATTTCGTCATAAAAGAGGATGGATTCTTTTTCGGTGCCGAAGGCGTGCTTGACGGCATCCACCGGGTCGGCGATGCCGGCAACGACACGGCCGATATCCGCCGCCTTATTTTCGAAAATCCGTGCGCCGCCGATCGCCTTCAGGTACGCAAAGTATTCTTCGGTGAATAATCCATCCGGTTCGTCGGATCCGATAAGGGACTGAAAAATTTTCTTGTGCTCCTGTTCCTCCCTGGCAAGAAAATCAAAAACATCCCGCATACCTGCGTCTTTGAAAAGAACGGCGCACCTGGTGTAAAATTCATAGCCGGTTTCTTCTATGCCGATAGCTATATCAAGTATTTCTTTGACAGAATATTTCATGGCGGTTAGCAATTACCCCTGTTACATGCCAACTATCACTTACATGGGTTCAGGTCAAGTCAATAATAATGGCAGCGCCTTCAGTCGTTCCATTGCCGTATGGCCTCTACCAGGAGACGGACGCCGAAACCGGTGGCGTTTTTAGGGCGATACCCCCTCGGTTTTGACGACCGCGCGGTGCCGGCTATGTCGATATGGGCCCATTGCGCATCGTTCACGAAATTCTTCAGGAATATGCCGCCCATAATGGTGCCGGCGTTTTTCTCGGAAGAGATGTTGCACAGATCGGCAATGTCCGACTTGAGGTTTTCCTCGTAATCTTTGTGAATGGGCAGCTCCCAGATCAGCTCGCCGGTTGCCTCGCCCGCCTTTTCAAGGAGCGATCCGAGGTCCCTGCTGGTGGTAACATAGCCGGCGATAATTTCGCCGAAAGTGACCAGGCACGCGCCGGTCAGCGTCGCGATGTCCACGATGCACGCCGGTTTGAGTACCTTCTCGGTATATGCTATTGCGTCGGCGAGGATGAGGCGCCCCTCGGCATCGGTATTGCCGATTTCTACCGTGGTGCCATTGTACGCTGTGAATACGTCGCCGGGGCGGTAGGAGTCGTTGGAGAGCATGTTGTCGGTCAGCGGAAGGACGGCATAGACGTTCTTTTTCAGCTTGAGCTCCGCCGCTGACTTGATGGTATAGAGCGCGGCCGCTGCGCCTGCCATGTCGGTCCGCATGTCCTCGATATGGCCCGATGGCTTCAGGTTCATGCCTCCTGAGTCGAAGGTGATCCCCTTGCCGACTACGGCAAAGAATTTCCTGCTCCGTGGATTGCCGCGATAGGTCAGGACAACCAGCTGCGGCGGCCGCGTGCTTCCCTTGTTGACGGCGAGAATCAGTCCCATTTTCATCTTTTCGATTTCTTTCTTGCCGAAGACCCTGCAGGTCACCCCGGCCAGGGCGGCCAGGGAGGCGGCTTCGCGGGCAATCCCCCGGGAGTCTGACTTTTCGCTGGTTTCATTGATAAGGTCGCGGCAGAGAAGGGTGTTTCGCGCGACTATTTCGGTATCTTTCAATATTGATGACGCATTCTTGGCGCTGCTGTAGAGTACCGCGGTGGAGACAGGGTGTGCGCCGTTGTCTTTCTTGTTGGTCTTGTAACGGTCAAAGCTGTAATTGCCAAGGTAGAGGCCTTCGGAAACCGCTGATAATGCCATGCTCGCGTCCATGTTCTTCATGGGGGGAACCAGCACATGGATGCGTTCAATGGACCTGTCACGGCACTGGGACACGACAGCGGCGGCGCAACGCCGCATCGATTCAGCATCCCGTTCCTTGTCATTGCCGGTGCCGCAGAGAATGAAATTCGGCTTGTCGGCAAGGGGCACAAAAATGATCTCTGACCGCTTGCCCTTGAAAAAGGACAGGTCGATGGTCTCTTCAATATGGGAAAAGGTGCCGGGCATTTTTTTACCGCGTGACGCGGCTTCTTCTTCGCCAATGAACAGAACGACCGTGTCGCTTTTCTTGAAAGATGGCACTTTTTGTTTCGGAATGAGCTTCATCACACACCTCGCATGTACACCTTTTTACCATCGACGCGTTTTGATTCAACAATTTTTTAAAACGGATCGCCGGTTAAAATGAAATCGTTCAACGCGGGGACGGCTTGTTGGCCCTGCTTCTGACATAGCGCAGGCTGTATCCTTCATCCGCCTTTAAAATGTGAAGGGTGCCGTAGAACTGGCGGCCGGCGATATGGACAATGTACACCGGATGGCTCCATCGTTCGATAGCGCACAATCCGCTGTCGAAAAGCCGCACAGTGCCGCGTCCGCAATCGACCGGTCTTCCAAGGTCGCCGCTGCCGCCGTTGTCGACGCTTTCCGCCTTCACCTCGGTGCCGTCCTGGAGCGCAAGCATGTCAAATTGGACAATGCGGAATGTCGCTACCGAATCACCGCGGTCGATTATAATGTTGTAAAAAGCGGGGGGATCGGGATAATGATGGATGGCAAATGTTGCGCCCATGGCTACAGCACTTCAAAATCAATTACAATGCGGTCAAGCTCGACGCTGGTGAGCTTGACGTTCACCCGGTCGCCCATCCTGAAACGCCTGCCGTGCTTTCTGCCGATCACGGTATATTCGTCTTCATTCACCAGGTAGAAATCGTCGGTCAGAGTCCAGAGGGGGACCATGCCGTCAATCGGCGTTTCCGTCAGGGTCACATAGAAGCCGTAGCGGCTGACGCCGTTGATTATGGCGGTGAATTTCTCGCCCACCCGGTCCATCATGAGCCGGCAGGTCTTAATTTTCCTGAAGTCGCGTTCCGCCGATTGAGCGACCCGTTCCAGTTCGGAGCTCTTGTCGCCGATTTCGACGATCTCGTCGAGGCTGTACGGCGGGGATGTCCTGTCGATGATGCTCTTAAGACAGCGGTGGACGACCAGGTCGGGGTAACGACGGATGGGGGATGTGAAATGGGTGTAATCTTTGAAACCGAGGCCGAAATGCCCTTCGGGATAGGCGCCGTAAAAGGCCTGCATCATCGATTTCAGTATAACCATGTTCACCACATGCTCGATGTCAGAGCCTGCGACACGGGCGAGGACCTTCTGTAGATTCGCGGCTGTGTTGCCGGCTATCTTGAAGGGGATCCCGAGCTGACGGAGGAACTCTTTCAATGAGACCAGAGAATCCGGGCTGATCGGCTCATGGTTCCGGTAGAGTGACGGTACGCCGCTCTCGCGTATGAAGCAGGAAACCGCTACATTGGCGCAGAGCATGGACTCCTCGACCATCAGGTGGCTTTTCAGACGCTCGACATACTGTATATCGGTGACAACGTTGTTTTCGTAAACCAGGGACTGGTCGGTAAGGTTGAGCTCGAGGCTGCCCTGGCTGACGCGACGGTTGTGCAACAGCATGGCGCACTCATGCAGCATCCGCAGCATGTCCGTCACCCGGGCTTCTCCTCCTGCAGACAGGATTTCGTCGGCCCCTGTGTAGGTGAGCCTCCGGTCGACGCGTATGAGACCGCGGTAACAGCGGCTGCTTTTGACCGCGCCGTGCCGGTCGATGTCCATCTCCACTGACATGGCGAGTCGATCTATGCCTTCCCGGAGGGAGCACAGGTCATTTGAAAGGACTTCCGGGAGCATGGGGATGACGGTATTGCCGAGGTAATAGCTGGTGCCGCGCTTAAATGCCTCGCGGTCAAGCTCGGAGTTCTTCCGGACGTATGAGGAGACATCGGCGATATGGACGTACAGGGTATAGCCGTCGCCTTTGCGCTCGATGGAAAGGGCGTCATCGAAGTCTTTCGCGTCGGCACCGTCGATGGTGACGGTGAAGAGATCACGGTAGTCCCTCCTCGGCCCTGCGTCAGGACGAATGGCCTGCATGTCCCTCAGTTCATGATAGTCCCTGTGGGGACCGGGCAACGAATGTTTGACCACAATGCGTTCAAGGTCGTAACGTTCATCATCGGGCGGGAAGGTCCTGATGACCCTGCATTTCTCGCGCTTGTTGTGAAGACCTTCTTCAAGCTGTATGAGTGCCATGTCGCCCCTGTTGAAGCTGCCGGAAGGTTTGGGCGCGCAAACTTCACGGTTGCCGGGGACATCCATGAGATTGTAAATAACGGAGTCGCGCGTCGCATGGACAACCCTGGCAAAATAGGCGTGTTTTTCACGGTGTACTATCTTTTCAACAGCCCCGTATAGTATACCCTGTTTTACATCGATGATCTTTACTGCGACCAGGTCGTTGAAATGAGCACCGACAGTGTCATCTTTTTTTATTAATATCTCATTGTCCAGAACTTGAAGCAGGCCATCCCCTCTGGAATTGATGCGGATTTTCCCCTCGACGGCAAAGGCGTGCACTTTAATGTAATTGTTTCTTTTTTTCCGGATGAGTCCGACGGCAACCATTCCGTCAAGAGTTTCGTCAATGATCGACAGATCCCGGGCGGCTGCCGGCTGTTTTGATTTTCTTCGCGATTTCTTTCCGCCTGTATCAGACCTGTGGCCGATCAGGTCGTTGACAAGATCTTTCCTGGTGAACTCGCCGCTTCGGGCATTGATGTAAGCTACTATTTTTCTGGAGGTTACAGGCATGAACAGGGCTATTGCGAGCCGCCCTCGGGCTTTTTGTCGGATTTTTGTTCTCGTGCTTCCAGTTTCACTTTTTCGATGTCAGCTTTCTTTTCTTCGATCTTTTTCTTCAGCTCGACCACTTTTTCATGCAACTCTTTCACCTTCGCGTCGGAGACGTCAATGGATGAAGCGCCCTCGTCGATGCGGGAAATGACATGCCTGCCAAGTTCTTTCTCCACGATGCCCTGGTCTATTTTCATTCTTTTTATGTCAAGGTTGAGTTTTGCTATCTTCGCGAGCTCCTCGGTTTTGTTGACGATGATTTCACCGTATTTGACTATGGTTTCACCGGTTTCTTTGAGTATTCCCATTATAATCACCCCTTAAAAATGATATTATGTAAATACAAAAAAAACTGATAAAAGTCAATACAAATTGTAAAATAAAAAATAACCGCCATTCACCGTAAAAAAAGAACGCCGCAAAAATCATGTAACATTTTTGCCGTTGAACGGCGGTTGTTTTAGCGGCGAAGTTATATCTTGGAAGCAAGCACCTTCTGGGCTTCTTTCGCCTCTTTCGCAATACGCTCGATTATCTGCTTGACCGTCGGGGTGTCATGGATGATACCCGTGACCTGGCCTATGGGGAGAACGCCTTTCACATTGTCGCCGTCAATGGTCCCGACCTTGAAGGCTTCAAACCCGATGGCCATGCGGGCCATCTGCATTGATTTATTGAAACCCATGAAGACGATACCCATTGCGAGCTTCAGCCAGGGGAAGCCGAGCAGCTTGGCGATTTTCCTGGACATTATAAGGGATGTCAGCGGGTTCAGCTTCTTGTTCATGAGCCGCAGGGAGCCTTTTGATTTCATGAAACGGGCAGGGAGTCCGTCGACCTTATCGGTATAGACGGTGCTGTATACGTCGGTTTCGTTGCTGATGGCTTTCTGTGAGGGATGCACCGGGCTCTCCACCGAGTTCATGAACCGGGTGCCCATGGAGATACCGTCGGCGCCGAGAAGGAGGGCGGCCGCGAGGCCCCGTCCGTCGGCAAAACCGCCGGCTGCGATGACCGGAATTGTGACCGCGTCGACGATGCTGGGAATGAGCACCAGCGAGGTGACCGCGCCGCCGTGTCCGGCGGCTTCATGGCCGGTGACGATGAGGGCGTCTGCGCCGTCCTTCTGCGCCGCTAGAGCATGCTTGAGCGTTGTAACCGTGGCGATGACCTTGCCTCCGTAGGCGTGTACTTCCTTGCAGATCCAGTCCCCCTTGCCGAGGGCGTAATTGACCACGGGTACCTTTTCCTCGATAATGACCCGGGCGTTACGGTCAGCGCCGGGGAAATAGAGTGTCACGTTGGCCGCAAAGGGGTTCTTGGTGAGCTTTCTCGTCCGCTGGATGTATTCCCGCGTTTCCTCCGCCTTGAGAATGCCCGTCGCCAGGATCCCGAGTCCGCCGGCATTGGCGACCGCAGCAACCAGTTCAGGAGTGCTGATCCAGCTCATACCGGAAAGGATGATGGGATACTTGATGTTGAAAATCTTGGTAATTTGTGTTTTCATTGTATACCTCGCTGAGGAAATGTATGGGAAAGAGCTGAAATGAAATCCGCCTGGCATATGTATGCCGGGCGGATTCAGTATCAATCAATTAATATTCGCGGATGACGTTGCTGGCAATGACAAGACGCTGGATCTCGGATGTGCCTTCGTATATCTCGGTAATCCGCGCGTCGCGGTAGTGGCGTTCAACCGGGTAGTCCTTGACGTATCCGTATCCGCCGAAGATCTGTATGGCCTTGTGGGTCACCCGGTGCGACATCTCGGAAGCGTACAGTTTGGCCATGGCGGCATATTTTGAATACCGCTGGCGCTCGCCGGTCCCGATCAGCATCGCGGCCTGGTAGACGAGCAGGCGGGCTGCTTCTATTTCGGTTGACATGTCGGCTATCATCCACTGGATCGCCTGGAAATCGGCAATGGACTTGCCGAACTGTTTACGGTCCTTGGCGTAGACGATAGCGGCGTCAAGGGCGGCCTGGGCGATGCCGACGGCCTGCGCGGCGATGCCGACCCGGCCGCCGTCGAGGGTGTGCATCGCGATCTTGAAGCCTTCGCCGCGCTTGCCAACCAGATGGCTTTCCGGTATCTCGCAGTTGTCAAAGACCAGCTCGGTCGTGGAGGAGGCGCATATGCCGAGCTTGTCCTCCGTCTTCCCGACGCTAAAGCCAGGGGTGCCTTTCTCGACCAGAAAAAAGCTGAGTCCCTTATGGCCTATGCCCTTGTCGGTCACCGCGGTAACGACGGCAACCTGGGCAACGCCGCCGTTGGTGATGAAGTTCTTTGTTCCATTGAGGACCCACTTGCCGTTTTTCAGTTCGGCGGTCGTTTTGGTCCCGGAGGCGTCTGACCCGGCTTCGGGTTCGGTAATCCCGAAGCAGCCGATCCATTCGCCGGTCGTAAGCCTGGTCAGGTATTTCTGCTTCAGTTCCTCGGATGCAAAATAGTATATCGGCGAGAGGCAGAGGGAGTTGTGGGCTGAAACGATGACCCCTGCGGAGGCGTCTCCGCGGGAGACTTCCTCGACGGCTATGGCGTAGCTCAAATAGTCCATGCCGGCGCCGTTGTATTTTTCCGGATACACGACCCCCATGACGCCCATTTCCCCGAGCTTCTTGATGTGTTCGAACGGGAATTCATGCGTCCTGTCGTAATGCTCGGCCTTCGGCTTCAGGTCTTCTTCGGCGAATTTACGCAGCGTATCTTTAAGCATCTGTTGTTCTTCTGATAATGTAAAGTCCATGATGTACCCCTTTTGTATTGTATATGTATGTGTGTTGTACCATGATGAATCGACGAGAACCCGATGCCTTTCAGCTTTTTCACCCGGAATCGGGACAGGCTGAAGGGCATACCGACTGCAGGTACTATGTATTCTTTAATAAATGCTATTTTTTAAAGCTTCAATTATTTGTCAAGGCGAATAACATACCGGAAAATGATGATTAGTCGACTTGCTGTAAAAATCATTAAACAAACATGGATAACCTGCCCGCAGGGAATCCATGGGGCGTTTTAAAGGGCTTTTTTATAATAAACAGGGTAAAATTATCTTGAAAAATACGGTGCTATTGATTCTAATCGCAAAGAAAGCGGGTATATTTCTATCATGCGTTAAATTTGCGTGACTGGTGACGTGCCCGGCATATCACGAGCAACCGATGAGGCTGTATGAAGAGAATAGTCCCCCTGCTTCTGGCGGTGCCTTTTATCATGACCGATTGCGCCTTCTGGAAATCCACCACGCTGAGCCCCACGCGTTTCGCCTTTGTCCCAAACGGGTCAAAACCCGGCCAGGTGATGGTAAAGACAGATGAATACGGCCTTGAAGACCTCACCATCGGAATCAGCGTATGCAAAAAGATGATTTGTGTCGCCGATAACGAATTGCACCGGGTGCAGGTCATGAAGCCGAATGGCGAGGTTGGGTTGATGATCGGCTCCCTGAAGAACGTGAAAACCGGTGACATCCCAACGGAGAATTTTAATTTCGGCACCATCGGGTACATCGTCATGGATAACGACGATAATGTGTACATACAGAACAAGTTTTCAAAGATACGGGATACCGGCAAGGAAAAGGACGGCGGCAGCGACAGTATTGATGTTTCGCCGTCGTATATCGTCAAGTTCAACAAGAGCGGCGAGCTGCAGTATACCCTCGGCCAGAAAGGAGCCCCCGAAACCCCGTTTTCCCATATTGAGCGCCTCTATGTCGATTCCAACGACCGGCTCTTCGTCATATCCCGTTCGATGGATTCGTGGAGCGTCTTCAGGTTCAACGGCAAGAACCGCGACTATTATGTCAACCTGGGAGCCCTGAACCTGCAGGAGCGGGAGGAGGGCAATGTCTACGAGGGAAAGATCGACAATGTCAGGGTCTTTTCATCAGGTGACACCCTTCTGATCTCTGTCTCATACTACCACGGCCTCCGGCTCAAGTACATCAAGATCTTTGAATTTCCTATCAACCAGGGGAAGATCTCCAGGAACATCATGACAATACCCGATCCCAAGAACGTGCTGTTCGATATCGTCGACGACAAGTATATCTACCTCTGGAATGTCAGCAACGACCAGGTAAAGTTTGAAGTAGCCAATCTTGACGGGACCATCGTGAACAACGTATATCTTAACATGGAAAACAAGCGGAATTATTATTCACGGATACTGCTGGATGATTCCGGAAGGATATATTCATACAACATTGTAAGAAACGGGGTCGACATACTAAAATGGGAATGATTCCATGAAGGTTGTGACTGCCTCTGAAATGCAGGAAATCGACCGGGTGACCATCAGGGAGCTGGGACTTCCCGGGGAAGTGCTCATGGGCCTGGCAGGAAAGGCGGTTGCAGAACGCGCCCTGGCGGCGTGTCCCTCGATGAGGAAGGCGGCTGTGTTTTCCGGCACCGGCAACAACGGCGGTGACGGTTTTGTCGCCGCGTACTTCCTGGCCATGCAAGGACTGCAGGCGGACGTCTTCCTCGTGGGAGACGAGGACAGGATCTCGGAAACATCCCGCGTCTATTTCAGTCTTTGTAAAAAATCCGGCATACGGGTGACGGCCTTTGATAAGACCATTGATCCGGAAGGATACGACTGCATTGTCGACGCCATCCTCGGGACCGGGTTTTCCGGGGCGGTCAGGGGCCCTGCCGCTGACGCGATACGGGCCATCAATGATGCCGATGCCTTCGTGGTTGCCGTTGATGTGCCCAGCGGACTGCCTTCCGACGGCGCGGCCCCTGAAAGCGAGGCCGTGGCCGCGGACTGTACCGTCACCATCGGACTCCCCAAAATATCCCTCGTCACCTATCCAGGGAGAGAATACGCCGGCACGCTCCATGTCGCAGACATCGGATTTCCCGGGGCCTTGACCGGGGCCGACGGATTGTCGGCAGAGCTGATCGACGACGAATTTTTCGAGAACAACGCGATATCTGCAATAGAATCGGAATATTGCGCGGCGCCTGACCTACACAAGGGCGCCCGGGGACACCTGCTGATACTGGGCGGGTTCGACGGCATGGAGGGGGCGGCGATGCTGGCCGCCTCGGCCGCCTTCGAAACCGGCGTCGGCCTGGCCACGCTGGCGACCACGGAGAAGGCGCGCAGCTCCGTCGCAGGCCGTATCCCGGAGCTCATGACGATCTCTCTCGGAACTGATGCAGCCGATGCGATGAAGGATGTTGATGCGATTCTCCGGTCGAAAAGATGGGACTCGCTGATCCTGGGTCCCGGACTCGGCCGAAGCGATTATTCCCGCCAGATTGCGGAAGCGGTGATCAACACGGCTCCCGCGTGCGGGATCCGGAAAGTCCTGATTGACGGAGACGGCCTGTTCCACCTGGCTGGGCTCCTGAAAGAGGGACGCCTTGACCAATCTGTTTCATGGGTCATCACGCCGCATTTCCTGGAAGCATCAAGGCTCCTCGGCCTTTCTGTTGATGAAATAAAAAGCAACAGGTATAACGCCGCATCTCTCCTTTCGGAGAAGCTGCGCTGCACGGCCCTCTTAAAGGGACCCGGAACTATCGTCGCCGGCGATGGGCGCCGCTATATCAATACGACCGGGTCCCCGGCGCTGGCTACCGCCGGTTCCGGCGATGTACTCGCCGGCATAATCGGGGCGCTGCTGCTGAGAAAAGCGCCGGCGGTTCACGCCGCAGCGTGGGGAGCCTGGGTCCATGGCAAGGCGGCCGATCTGCAGACCGCGGCCCAGAGCGGTCCCATCCTGAAGTCGTCCGATCTTATCCCTTATATCCGCAAAGCTATGAATCACAAGTGAAGAGAAGATCATGAAAAAAAAGAACAACCAATTTTCGCCTCCCTGCGATGATTGCGGGGGCAGGTGCTGCCAGTATACGGCCATCGAGATAGACCGACCTACTTCAAAAACGGATTATGACAACATCAGGTGGTACCTGTGCCATAAGAACGTGCATGTTTTCATCGACCATGACCGGAAATGGCACGTGGAGTTCCGCAGTCCGTGCGACAATCTCGGGCCGGATTACCGGTGCGCCATCTACGATATGCGGCCCCATATCTGCCGCAACCATGGGAACCTTGAAGAGGAATGCGAATATTTTGACTCGCCCTATCTTCATTATTTCCATACCCGCGTTGAATTCGAAGACTATCTGAAAAAAAGGGGCATAGACTGGCGTTTTAAAAAGAAAAAACCACGGTAAGCGCGAGGGGGGCCTGCCGCCCGGAGTAATGAAATATTTATTCGCGACCAATTTTTTACTTGCTCTTTTTTTTGTCATGGCTGTAAGATCTTTTAACAAGGAATTTGCCAGGCTAAACAAAGTATTACCCGGTCAGCAAAGATAACTTCAGATCCAGGAGGCCTTTATGATGCGGAGAGTAATTGTTGTGTTAAGTCTCATGGTCATACCATTCAGCCTTGTCCCCGCCTTCAGCCAGGAAATTACAAAAACAGAATTCAGCGACATGATCGCAAAGGAAAAGATCAGGGAATACAAGCATGTCCTTGTGCTGGGTGTCAACCAGCCCTTCAGCAAAGGATATAACAAGTATTCGCCGCTGTTCTTCTATGGCTGGTTCGGCGATGACTTCAAGAATAAAGACCTCTACATGCAGTTCACGATGACAACGACCAGGATTTATTTTATCGCGGCCATGAAAACCGATAAAATATTTGCCGGAGTAAAACCGCTCCTCGAGCATTCGACGTATTCAGCGTGGAAATCATATAACAGAGGTTACAATGACAAGTTCCGCGAGTTCGGCGGAAATAACGCCGGGGCCGGGGTTTTCTTCCAGTACAACTGGCTCCGCATCCTGTCCACCAAGGCGACCTTCCATGCCTCATACCATTTTTACAGGCTGTTTCTCCTCGCATCCAACGAACATAAGTATGTGAATATGCCTAAGCGCCACTGGCAGCTTAAGCCGGGGATAGAACTTCTGCTCTCGGACGTGAGGGAAAAAAGCCTTGCGCGGGTCAAACACGGCTACCTGTTCAGGGTGGAATACCAGTATGCCCGACGCATCGGCTACGGCACCTGGTATGATTATGACCGTCTCTGGTTCAGGGAAAAGCTCAACAACGTCTGGGTGCCGCCAACAGGCACCACGGAAGGTCTATGGTACAAGTCCAC